>JANJVQ010000035.1 GCA_024710005.1 Paludibacter sp.
TCTCTTTGTCTGGACTATTGACAGATTAGGACGTGACCTTAGAGACATACTTAACACAATACATTTTTGTAGTCAAAGAAATATCTCAATTACATTTATCAGTCAGGGATTGAAAACTATTGATGAAGATGGTAAGGAAAATCCAATTTCCAAACTTGTCATTTCAATTCTTGGCACCGTTGGTGAAATAGAGAGAATACGTATTAAAGAAAATCAAATTCAAGGAATTAGGCTTGCTAAACTTAAACGTAATGTTTATTTAGGACGTAAAACAGGAACTAAGGAGGATGTACACAAGTTTCTCGACAAACCTAAAAATAAAAAAGCTTTGGAATATTTAAAGAAAGGTTATAAACTTTGTGAGGCAGGGAAATTGGCAAATGTACACTTAAACACCATGACCAAAATTAAAAGACTTGCATTTCCCAACCAATAGCTTTTCTTCACTCTGTTGACAAAACTTGCCTTCTATATCATAATCGGTAGAGGGCATTTTTTTATCATTATACTCAATTGAGTTCTTCTTTCCATCCAATTTTAAATTTGAAATATTAATATAAACTATATGTAACGCACGGTCATATATATTATCTATACTTATTGATTGTGTCTATATGTGTAGCGATATTATTATTTAATCAATTGAATTTAATTTAATTAAAGGGATCAAATCAAGAAATTGAAAATTTTCATACTATACGTTGTAATTCTTGTATTAGCTGGTGAATTACAATTGCGATAAACTGGTGAAAATCATTTGCGAAAAACTGGTGATTTTTAATTTGCTAATTACAGTATAAGCGGAAAATGCTTCTATTAGCACACATTGCATCGTTAAGATTAAATAACCCTCTCCTTTTTTATCAGTTTTTTTAAAATCCGTTTTAAGGGATTGAAATATCTATTGTCAAATCCTTCTTTAAAAAGATTTATGACTTCTAACCAGTTATTGTCTGGGACATATTTATTTGTAGTTTTACGGTCAATTATATTTCTTAATTTTTCCCACTCTTGTTTTTCCGTTAATAGTTCATTCATGTTCTATTTCGCATATTATTTACAATACTTTCAAGTCGTCTTAATGATTGAATATGATTTAATTGTTGAAATAAATCAGGTTCGGTATGATGATAATTATTTCTGATGAAATAGGTATTTATTTTAGTAATATCATCCAAATTGGGATAATATCCATCTATTAAAAATTTTGTAATACAATCAAATCGCTCATTTTCAGCACACCATAATATTTCATTTTTAATAAAATCTGTATTTAGTCCATATCCTGTTTTATTAAGAATAAAATCTGACCATAAATATTTCCAATGAAAAACAGCGGTTGAATATAAATAACCGATATCAGAATTATGGATTAACAATAATGAAAATCTGAAACTTTGAATTTCGGGTGTCTCATTTTCTAAATCAACCTCATCAAATGCAAGAATGAAATTTACTAAATCACTTAACATACATTTTACCCTATTCTAAAACTTTCCACCATTCAGCAGTTCTATCTTCAATATCATATAGTTGGTCAAATTTTCTTGCTAAATTTCGTCTTAATAAAATCCCTTCTTCTGTATCTTGTTTTAATTCAATGATATATCTTTTAAAATAACTTATTAAATCTCTTTGTAGCAAGTCTCTATAAATAATATTGCAATTTCCGTTTCTTCGTCTTTTAGATACTATTGATTTATCATTTGTGCTATTACCAGATGTAATTTTCCAATTGCCTTTTGTTCTTGTTTCATGCATTAATCCACAACGAACTTTTTTATAAAAATCATTTGAATTAAAAGGTGTATTTGCAGTTTTGACGCCATTTGCATTTACCAAATAAAAAACGCCATTAAATTCTGGAATTTCAGTCAGAAATTTAATAAACAATTCAATGCTGTCTTTATATTCATATGGACTCAAAACATTGTCATATCTAAAATACTTACCTTCTCTGAAAGCTGCAAAAGTTTCAATCAATGCACATTGAACCATCACAATAGTAAATCCTTCACCTGACTTGGTGTCTGCTTTAAATAATCTATTTAATGGATTGATAAACTTATTTCTAAATCTATTTTCAAATAATTTTATAGCTGAATTCCAATTGGGTGAATACAAATAATCACCATCCTTACAACAATCTCTTATAGATTGCCATTTAACTACTTCTGTATTTTGAGCTGACATATTACTTATTTTACCAATCCCATTAATTCCTGATAATTATTCACCACATCATACTTCACACCATCAGTACTGATAGTTTTAAAGTGCTCACGGGCACAATGTATTTTGGCATCTTCTATAAGCCGAAGGTCAAGGGTGCTCATGGAACCTTTGGTTTCGGCAACGAAATATACATGCTTAACAGTGCCCTTATTGAAAGCAATTGCCCAGTCTGGATTGTATTTACCCACCGGAGTGGAAATATAAAATCCCTTTGGCAGTTTTACATACACTGACACTTCTTCACTGGCATCTAACTTTTCAGCGAATGGCTTTTCAATTGAAGGTGAATCAAAAATAATATAGTCGTACAGGTGCTTATTGGCTGGAATTGCATTCACACCTAACTTACCTTTCATGGTTGGTTCTGTAAATACTTCTGTGCCGAAACTATCTTCCAACTTATTGTAGGCAATATGTTGAACGATAACTGTTGCCTTTTCTTCGTTAATCAGATTGGCTGCTTTCAGAATAAATTCTTCCGGATTGTACTTGAACTGCTCAAATACTTCCTTTTTCATCCCAGTCAGAATTTTGACAACTGAATTTCTTGTCAATCCTGTTTCCTCAACTAATTTCCCAATTAAATCATATTTCACATTAGCATTGGCTGATGTACTGATGACTACATTCTTTGTCCCCTTTTCTTTGAAACCTTCCCCCTGCTGCAATGCTTCTTTTGACTTTATGGTCTCCATCTCACCAGTACTGACTGTGTAGAAGATTTTTGAAATGTGTAAGTGTAAATCCAGTTTGGTTATGGATTTCTGTATCAATTCGTCAGTTTCAAAATCTACCACATATGCTGTTTTGGCATTGATACTTTTCCACAAATCCTGGAATTCTTTTCGGTTGAACTTTTCGTCATTAAACTTTAATTCCACATTGTTTGATCGGGCATTTTCCGGCTTCATTACCTGTGGATTGTAGATAGTATCCAAAATTCCTACAATAGCAGTTTTATATTCTGTCAGTTCTTCCGAAACCACCAGATTTTCGTTATCCTTATCCTGATAGTATTTGTCTGTCAATTCTCCACTTTTGTTGATATAGCCATGCATAATCAGGTCAAAATGGATATTGGTAGCCAATTCATTATCAATTACAACTTCTTCATTATTGACGGTTTTTACTACCTTGTCTTCAAATAATTCAACAGACACTTTCAATGGTCGGTCGGCAATAACTTCGGCAAGTTCGGTTTGCAATCCTTTGGCAAACTTGTCATAACTTTCGGAAGCAATAACCGTTAATTGGTTGATATAATGCACTTCTTCACCCAAAACAGAAACATCCATGCGGTCGCCATCGTTATTGACACAAAGGCGTAATCCACGACCCACTTCCTGCCGTTTGCGTGTTTCGGCAGTGCTTTGTTTTAGGGTACATATTTGGAAAACATTGGGATTATCCCAACCTTCTTTCAATGCTGAATGCGAAAAGATAAAACGAACAGGTTCCTTGAAATCCAATAAACGCTCTTTATCTTTCATAATCAGGTCATATGCATCCACGTCATTACTTTCCTTGGTTGCCTTTTCAATTTTACTATCTACGAACTGATTTTTCTTTTTATCAACGGAAAAATAACCTGCATGGGTAGTGTCTGTATCAATCTTTTTCAGATAATCCACATAACTTTCTTCCCCAAATTGAAGTTGAAGATTGCCAACTACATCGTTGTATTCTTCCACAAACATATCAGCATAGACTCCATTCCAAGCAGAACCCGAAGCATCGTATTGCTTGTATTTTGCCACCTCATCAATAAAGAATAAACTTAAAACCTTGATACCTTTACTGAACAACTGCCTTTCCCTTTCAATATGCGATAGAATAGTTTCACGGATTTGTATCCGGCGAAGTTGGTCTTCATTCACCGCCCCTTTTACATCACCTGCATATATTTTCAATCCATTCTGGAAGGTTAGTGAATTATCCCGACCATCAATATAAGTGATAACAAATCGGTCTTTGTATTCTTCCAGGTTGCCTGACTTTTCATACAGATTATCACCCTCATATACCTGACGAACAACGGTTTTCACTCCCGAAGATTGTTTTACTTCAAATCCCAGTTGCGCAGTTGGGTTTTTATCTTTGAAAAGATTGATACCTTCCAAATAAACATAACCTTCTGTGCCCGTTGAACCTGTTTGGCTTATACCTTTCACAGCAATCTTTTTTACCAACTTCTTATTGTATGCTTCCATCGCATCCAACCGGTATATCAAATTGAAGATACTATCTTTCTTATGTGTAGCAGAATAACGAAGTGTAAATAGTGGATTGAAGTTTTTTAGATTTTCTTTGGTTTGCGCACCTTCTACCGACTGGGGTTCGTCAATTATCAAAATTGGATTAGTTTGGGCTATCACATCAATCGGTTTACGACTGCGAAAACTATCCAATTTCATATAAATACGTCTGGCATCAGCACCTTTGGCATTAAATGCCTGCGAATTGATAATCATCACATTCAACTGACTATCGCTGGCAAAACGGTCAATTTCGGTCAATTGAGAAGAATTGTATATAAAGAAATGTATCTTCTTGCCGTAATCTTCCGAAAAGTGTTCTTGGGTAATCTGAAATGATTTATACACCCCTTCACGAATAGCGATACTTGGCACCACCACAATAAACTTGCTCCAACCATAACGTTTGTTCAATTCAAACATGGTTTTCACATAGGTATAGGTTTTCCCTGTACCGGTTTCCATTTCAATGGTCAGGTTATACCGACCTTCCAACCCTACCGAAGGCGGAATCTGGTGGCTGCGTTGGGTTAGTTTTATGTTTTCAAGGATGATTTTATCAGTCAGTTCTGGCACAATTTTATGGTTCTTGAAACCGGTAAAATCATGTAAATCCAACTGACCTTTTCCATCCCCCTGGTCAATCATATAATTTGTTTCAGACAGATAGGGCTGTCCCGAAAACACATCGCAAACCGACTTGGCTGCTTCTGCCTGAAACTTTTGGTGTTTGAATTTTAATTTCATCGTTTAGAGATTTCTATTTCAGTATACTTGGCTTCAAAAGGCATTGTTGTTTCATCAAACCATTTATTTTCAACACAATAAACACATCGTTTAAACGGATTGCGATTCTTTTCTAAACGTAAATAATTTCTGTTTTTGAAATTATTCTTGTGAATCATTTTCACCAAGACAACACGTTTGATTTTCCAAAATGATTTATTTTTAAACTTACAGTATATCATTGTGCCATTATATTCATCTCCCTGTAAATCAACATCAACAATCCAATCATAAGGTATAATGCCAACATTAAATGCTTCGTACTCAATTAAGCCACTCTTTCCGTTTTTACTAAATGTTTCCTTATCTTCATCGAAATAAAGTTTTTCACTGCCCCAAAAGAATTCAACACCATCAAATCTTGTGTTCTTAATTTCTGCTTTGAAATGCGAATATCTACCAAAAGGGTTTTCATTTGAAGGATAATATTTTTCATAAACATCTACATCGATTAAAACCACTGAATGTTTTCGGTTCTTTTTTACATATATGTTGTTTATAATTTCATCTAACTTTGGCTTAATCTGGTTTCTATTATCTAATTTAGCTTTAAAAGAAATTTTTTTAGATAGATTGAATATGACAACGGTCAATACGATTTGTATAACCCCGAGTACTACACTAACTATAATATTTAAACATTCAGTATCCATACTTTTATATCACCTTAATCGTAGTATCACCCGACAGTGTTTTAAAAATCTCCGACACATTAATCTTTTCGGGGCTGCTGCCAAATGAACTATCACGGAAAACTACCCGTAGTGGCTTGCGTTTGGCTATTTCACGTACTACCGTTTCGGTGATATTTTCTTCAAAACATGCCACCAAATCGGTATCATTTACAAAATGCACCTGCTTGCCACCAACGATTTCGGTGATATGTGGCAATGACAAAGGCACACCCCAATCCAACATTACACCAAACAACAAATCCAAATCGGTGCGGTCTTCTTTGATATTGCTTTCCAGGTCCAACAACATTTGCTGACTGTATTCACCTGCGCTGTAATAGACATCCTTCATATTGGTGTCGTCTAATTTCAGCACTCTGAAACCTGTATCAACCGTTTTTACATCTTCCTTTTCTGAAAATAAACCACCATCTTTGGACTTGGCTTGTAGTTTTTCTTCAATTTTCTTACCTGCCCTGCGGATACGTTCTTTTCCTATTTCACAGATAGTTTTGTAGCCCGCTTTGTATGCTTCCGATTTTTCATCAGTCTTTTCTGGCAACTGAACCATAATAAACTTTCTGTTTCCTCCATCCTCTGCATTTAATTGCATTACCGCATGTGCTGTTGTTGCTGAACCTGAATTAAAATCAAGTATAAAATTTCCTTCGTTTTTATTTAAAATAGTTGAACCTAAAATTAATTCTTTTAGTAGGCTAACTGGTTTTGGAAAATCAAAATAATTACCCAATCCGAGATTTGTAAGATCAATTACCCCATTCTTATTTAGATGTTTAAGAATTGTATAAAATTTGGAAGTATCTTCACTTACTTTTCTAAATCTACCAACAATATTATAATTTTCTTTTTTTACGAGTAAATAATTTCCTTTCTTCAAACCTTCATCAATTTCATTTTTTTTATTTATTCCAAGAAATTTCTCAATTTCTTCATATGGACAAGTGCCATATTTCCCGAATTCCTTTCTAAGCCAATCTGTTTCAATCCAATAATCTTCACCATTTTTCTGCACAATTTTACCTCTAATATCTTTTGGCTTTCCAAGAGGTTTAAATTTCTGAATATTTTTAGAGAATACTAAAACATAGTCATGCCCAATAACTGCTTGTTTTGCCAATCCACCTCCTTCTGAACGTATTACTATAAAATTTGCAATGAAATTACTTTCACCAAAAACTTCATCGCAAATCTTCCTCAGACTATCCACTTCATTATCATCTATCGAAATAAAAATTACACCATCATCTGACAATAAATTTCTTCCCAATTGCAATCTTGGATACATCATACTGCACCAATCTGAATGATAGCGTCCATTAGATTCGGTATTTTTAAAAAGGCGGTTTTCTTCTTCATCATATACACCCAAATCACCTTCGTAATCCTCTTTGGAAACGGCAAAATTATCCCGATACACAAAGTCGTTGCCGGTATTATAAGGTGGGTCAATATAAATCATTTTAATGCTGTTCAGATACGAATTTTGAAGCAGTTTCAGCACTTCCAGGTTATCGCCTTCTATATACAGATTTTCGGTGCTATCCCAGTTTTTGCTTTCGTCTTTGGCTGGGCGCAGGGTTTTACGTATGGGGCGGTTGCCTTCTATTATAGATTGCTTTTTGCCTACCCAGGTAAATTCGTAGCACTCATCACCATCCACCACATCGGCAGATAGCAACTGCTTCAAGGTGGTAAAGTTGATTGCCTTTTTCAGTTTGCCTTCGGCATCTTTTGTTTCGGTAATTGCCGAAGGAAACAGCTCGGCAATGCGTTCTATGTTCTGTTGGGTAATATCAGGGGTTTGTTGGGGAAGTTTGTCCATATATATTTGTCTTATTATTTTAGTCGATTATCCCATATTAATTTGAATACAATTTTTCCTTTGGGACTATTAAACATTGCTTTTATTCTTTTTAAATATTTAGCGTTTATCTCTCCACTAATTAGATCACAATTTTCAATAGTAAACTTGGCGTTAATTTTATGGTCTTTTGTTTTGACATGAAAATGAGGGGGATTATGGTCATTCGAATGAATATGAAGTTCTAAATCTTTGATTACTCCAACCTTTTTTTTCGTTTCACAATAATCATCGAACTGCAAATGCTTTGCAATTAACCCATCACTCATCGTCAAATACTCTGTCAATAGGAATTTCAATATGTTTTCAATTATGTCTTGGCTCATATTGTTCCTTTAATTTATTTTTCAACTCTTTAATTTCATTCGAAATCTTCAATTGAATATTAAATTGCTTTTCATTCAATTTTTTATTTTCTAATTCTGCTATTTTCTTTTTAATTTTTTCAATTTCCTGTGCCTGGTGTACAGACTGTTTTAAATCAATACCTTCCTGTTTTTCAATCCTACTTCCAGCAATTTGAAACACCAAATTTTCATATACCTGATCAATATCCAATCCTTTGATTGATAAGTCAAGTACAACTTCTTTCATCCAATCAGTTGAATATGTATCAATAATTTTGAACTTCCCTTTCTGGTATTCTTCTTTGAAATTTACATATAATTGAAAATTGTCCTGATATTTAAATAAAAAAATCAGATGTCGGGGAATTGCCTTTTCAATTACATCAATAATTGCCTTTGAATACTCTTTCCTTTTCAATACGATCATAACAACATCCACCTGATTTACTTTCTGTCCATTTGCTACGTTCAGTGTTGCCGGAGAAAGCACATTTTGCCAGATTATCTGCTCAACATCATCAATAAATGCTTTTTTTACCGCTGTACTCAAAGATAGGTTCTTGTAAAACTCTTCTTTGGGTATTTTCTTACCAATGTAGGTTGATTCAGGCAGCTTGATCATTATCTTACAACTAAAAAGCAAATTAATTCAAAATCACTTATTCCTGATATTTTATTTATTACTGAACTTGTTTCAGAAGCAGTAAAAAAACTATGAATGTCTTTTTCTTCCTTCACGTTTATAATTGATGCAATTGCACTTTCCAATAATTGAGAATACTTACCCATCTTTCTTCCATCCTGTGTTTCTTTGTTGAAATCACGACACAATTTAAGCATCGGTTCTGAATTTCCCTTACAAAGATAACGCATTAAATCTAAGGTTTTTTTTGGTGAGATGTGATTGCAAACAATTTCTTCCTCATTCGATATGTAAACCATATAAAAGGGATGCAATCTATTCTGGTTATCAATGTTAACTGATTTACTGATGTTTCTAAGCACATAGAATACCCCTTTGGGGGTATCATTCCCTTTTGAAGACACAACTGCATGTAGTCCAAACGGAGCACCCTGCACATCAGGATTGTCTTTCATATACTCCAATAAATCCAGTCGAAATTCATTCAACCCCAGATCCATAATTGAAATTCCATTGGACATGTCTTCTATATCCACCACTTCATCCATCAAGCGTTGAAGTTGTTGTTTGCGATATTCCAGATCCCCTTTTTCTTCGGCACTAATCAAATTGTCATCACCCGTTGATGTCATAACCGATATTTTCATCCGGGTTTCAACCCTTCCTTTCAAGTTAATATAGTCATCTAATGAGAGATCAGGCCAGAAATTAACCAATTGAATAACATCGTTTCTACTGCCGATTCTGTCTATTCGTCCAAAACGTTGTATTATTCTGACAGGATTCCAATGAATATCATAATTAATCAGGAAATCACAGTCTTGTAAGTTCTGTCCCTCAGAAATACAATCAGTGGCTATCAGGATGTCAATTTCATCTTTGTTATTAATGCCTAACAAAAGGTCTTTTTGCTTTGATATTGGAGAAAAACAAGTAAGCACGGTGTTCAAATCATTTCTAAGTTTAGGGCATGTTGTTCTACCATCCACAGAGCCGGTAATTAGTGCCGTATTTAGGTTGTATTGTTGCTTAACATGCTTGCTTACATTGTCATACAGATATTCAGCTGTATCAGAAAATGCCGTAAATATAATTACCTTTTTATTCTCATCATTGATTGGATTTTCAATCTTTTGTTCGATTGTTCTTAATAATGTTTGTAGTTTGAAATCATGTTCCGGGGTAATGTCATCAACAAAAAACATCAATTGCATCAGCGTTTCACTATCTGCACGCAGGTCTGCCAACCACGATATTGTATCCATATCGGAGAGCGATACTTGTAGTTTTCTACCAACGAATAAATCAGTATTTTGGTCATCTATTTCCAAGTCAACTTCACTTACCATATCATCGAGCACCACTAAATCATTGTTATGATTTTCAACCATGCTAATGGTATTGTCAATAAGCGCCTTGATTTTATTGACCGTTTTACTAAAAGAATGTACGGAGCTTTCCAGACGTTTAAGTAAGTTGATATTCATCAACCGCTGGATGCCTCGTTCACGACCTGTTTGCATGTAAAATCCTTTACTTGAAACATCAGGATCAATTTCATATTTTTCTCTTCTACTTGGAAAAATAAAGAATGATGGAGTATAAATACTCAGGTTAAGTTGAATCAGCAATTCGTAAATCTCATCAAAATTGATGGCACCTTTCTTTTCAGTTAAAGAAGGACGGATGGAAATGGGTTTGAGTCGTTCCGGGAACTTGCCTATTGCCTCAGTATTATAATACTTTTCAATATGTTTCCGGGAACGGGCAATGGTAATACTATCGAGTACTTCAAAAAAATCATAGTCAAGCAGACTCAGAAGACTTTCAGTGGTTCTATCTTTACTATCAAATTTACTCCATTTGTTGAATGCTGCCTGTGCCTGTCGGAAAATATCATCAATAGTTCTATGTGTGTTTAGCAACTCATCAATCTTTTCTGATTCACCCTCATAGGCCAAAGCAATTTGATTGCGTAAGTCATTAAATCTGTTGTTTACAGGTGTTGCAGAAAGCATCAGCACCTTAGTTTTTACCCCAGTTCGAATGACTTTGTTGAGTAGCTTCAAATAACGGTTTTCTTTTCTTTCGTCATCGCCATAAGTTTGACCACCATTTCTGAAATTATGACTTTCATCAATCACCACTAAATCATAATTTCCCCAGTTGATGCGATCAAGAGGCAATCCGTTAGAAATACCATTATCCCTCGACAAGTCAGTATGATACAGCACATCATAACGCAAGCGGTCTTTTGCAATGGGATTGTTTGTCAGGTTACTCCGATAAGTTACCCAGTTATCATTTAATTTTTTAGGGCAAAGCACCAATACCGATTTATTCCTGTTTTCGTAATACTTAATAACAGCTAAGGCTGTGTAGGTTTTTCCAAGTCCAACACTATCAGCAAGAATGCAACCGTTGAATTTTTCTAATTTGTTGATGATGGCCAGAACGGCATCTTGTTGAAAATTATAAAGTTTATTCCAAATCTCAGAGGATTTAAAACCGGTGGCACTGTTGGGTAAAACATCCTCTGAAATATCTTCTAAAAACTCATTGAAGATGTTGTAAAGGGTTATGAAATAAACAAAGTCAGGAGAGTTTTCTTTATACACATTAGCGATGCTATCAATTACCTGTTCAGTTACATCAGTCAATTTTCGGTTATCTTGCCAGATTTCATTGAAAATGTGCAGGTATTTTTCACTGTGTGGTGTGTCAATTTTTGAAACAAGATTGAAGAGATTATTGCCCCTTTCGCAACCCAAATCAACAGTTGTAAAACCATTTACGGGGAAATATGTGAGTTTTTCTTTTCCTTCAACATTGATAAAACCACCCATCAATTCATTGGTGATGTTGGACTTAAATTTCACCTTTTGCTTAATCCACTCAGCACATTCCCGTGCTATCGCTTTTTGCGATAATTCATTTCGAAGTTTAATCTCAAATTCAGTACCGTATAAACTTCTTTCACGATTTAATTGAGGTATGTAAAACTCCCTTTTTTCTTTTTGTTGTTTCTCTTTGACAAAGGTGGGTGATGTGAAAATAAAACGAAGTTCGGAGATGTCTTGTAGTTGCTTTTTCAGCTCCTCGAAAGCATAAATTGAAAAACATGCGGATGCAATTGATATACGACTACCTTTTTGAATTGTAGTTGCAAGATCATCTTTTACTTTATGGTTAACGTTATCGAATATCTGCATATGTAGAAAAGATATTCATTTGAGGATTTAACTTTTGTTTTGTAAAAGGCAAAGATAATAAAATAATAATTTTAATTGATGTTTTTGATTGAATAAAGAATAATCAATTAAATTTCAAATATTCATTTGCTTTTTTGTTAATTATTTTTTAGATTTGTACACTTTAAAAAATCTAATCACAAGGGGGTTCACTCTTAACTCACTTTTTAATAAACACTATGAAAAACATCACTCCTGCATTTATCACACAACTACAATCCAATGAAATATTTGTATTCGGCTCGAATTCCGAGGGGAATCATGCCGGAGGTGCAGCAAGACAGGCAATGAGGTTTGGCGCCATCCTGGGGCAGGGAAATGGGCTGCAAGGACAAACCTATGCCGTCCCAACTATGTTTGCTCATGAAAGTAGAATTGAACCATTTGTTGATGACTTCATTGGTTTTGCAAAAAGGAATCCCCAGTTAAAATTTCTTGTAACAAGAGTAGGCTGTGGAATTGCAGGGTTTAAAGAAAAACAGATTGCGCCGATGTTTCAAAGGGTTAAAACTGAGAAAATTGAAAATGTATATTTACCCAAGGAGTTTTGGGATGTGATATAATGTTTGTATAGATTTCAATAACTAATCTCAATAATTATATGACCCTTCAAGAATTCATCCTAAAATACGACCACTCAAACTCAGTCATTCTTCTTGAAGGTAAACGGAATGTCTTAGATTCTGACAAGGAAAAGCTATTTTTATTAGGAAAATTATTGGCATCAAAAACATCAAAAATGACTTTCAGAAGCGGAAATGCAGAAGGAGCTGATCAGTATTTTTCTGAGGGTGTTGCAGAAATTGATAATAAAAGATTACAAGTGATCACACCCTACAATAATCACCGACAGAAAACAAACAAATCATATTCAACCATTTCGTTAGATGATGTGAATTTATTGAGCAATCCGGAAGTTGTTTATCATTCAAAGAATAACAAGAAAACGGAAAGTTTAATTGATAGATATGTTTCAGGTGAAAAAAATCGTTACACAATTAAAGCTGCTTATATTATTCGAGATACAATTAAAGTTCTGGGTGCTGATGATATTTTGCCCGCAACATTTGGGATTTTTTATGATGATTTGGGTGATCCAGGGAAAGGTGGTACCGGGCATACAATGACTGTTTTTAGTCAAATGAATATTCCTTTTGTGGATCAGAGGGAGTGGTTTGAATGGGTAGAGGAGAGTGATTAGGAGCCTTGTTTGATACAATGAAATTGATAATATGCATTTTTAACAAATAACTCAAATGGAAAAACTAATTTACTGTAATGATGGTTGTTTAGCAGCAATGGTTGCTATAATCAACAAATCTAAGAAATGGAATTTATTTGGCGTTTCAGAGATTTATGGCATGGGTAATGCGGATTATAAGAAAAAGCTTTTTGACTTCGATTTTATTGAAATCGTTCCGTTGAATAGTTACGATGGGAAATCGTATGTATGTTTGAATAAAGATAATAAATGGGGTTTATTGGAAGTGAAGGATAGTGAAACAGCTCATTGTGAATGGAATCTTATCGCTGATTTCAACTATGACAGTATGGATTCATTATTAAAAGAAATGAAGATTGATAGGAAAAAATATGATTAATTAATTTTCGATATTCATTTAAATGAAAACATATAATAAATATTATCAACAGGTGTTAAATTAGGGGCTTTGAAATAGTGGTTTATCGTATTAGTATATTTCCAGATCAGTAAATAAATATATACCAACCTAATTAATTCAATCGATTATTAACTTTAAAACTATACATTATGGCACGAAGAATTAGCGATGATTTTATTAATGATTTACTTCATGGTGAATTATCTGAACTTTTAGAATATGTAAAAAGTGATGATACCCTTGATTTAGAGTTTCGTAAGAAAAAAATTATCATTTATTATCGAGGTGGGAAACTGTTAGAAGTTAAAGAGAAAAGGCCAAATATTTATGAGTTTGTCTCTGGTGATAAAGGCTACAATCCCAAAATGAAAGATTTTAATAAACCTTCAATTGCAGAATTAGACCAGTATATTCCTCAATTTAAAAATATTATTGATTTATATTTTGGTGGAAGTAGACTTGATAAAAAAGAACGTGTACGATTCTCCTTTGAAAACGAAATTAGGCAACATATTGTAAGAGAAAATAACTTTGCAAATAAAGCTGATCAAACTGATTATTTTATTATTGACGTTGAATATGAAACAGAACTTCGTAAGAAATTCGATATAGTTGCAATAGAATGGGAAGCAAATCCAACATATCGTAAACTACAAAAAAAATACACTCCCAAAATTGTAATTTTTGAATTAAAATATGCAGAAGCCTCTATACAATCTAAATGTGGTTTAGAAGATCATTTAAAAGACTTTGAATCATTCAAAAAAAATGTAGATGAAGTTAATAAATTTAAAAGTGACATGTTGGACGTTTTAAAGCATAAAAGGGAACTGGGTTTAATCCCTTATTTGAACAAAACAAACAAAAATCTAGTAACTAAATTCGCAGAAGAAGTTTCATTTGTAAATATTATTGCCAATTTCAAGAAAGAATCATCAACGTTAAAAAAGGAAGTTGATAAAATGGACAAATTTGACATGATAATTGCAAATTTTATGGGATATGGACTTTATAAACATTGTATTAGAAGTAAAGATGAAGTATTGAAATTAATAGAAATTGATAAACTTAATTCATGAAATTCAAAATCCATAGAGGCACAAATGAAATAGGCGGCTCGTGTGTGGAGGTCTGGACTGCAAGCACACGAATACTACTTGACTTCGGTATGCCCTTAGTCAACAAAGATAGAAGCGA
Source organism: Paludibacter sp. (assembly GCA_024710005.1). Lineage (GTDB taxonomy): Bacteria > Bacteroidota > Bacteroidia > Bacteroidales > Paludibacteraceae > Paludibacter. Next base: position 14,893 of record JANJVQ010000035.1, read on the forward strand.
ATTTGACTTCAACAAATTCAAAAACTTAACTCCTGAGGAATTAATTGAAGACGGAGTTTTGCCGGATTTAAAAGGTATTTATGATGAAACCGACAAATTAATCGATGGTGTGGTTATATCCCATCCACACCAGGACCATTATGGGTTTAGCAACTACATTCATAAAAATGTACAATATTATTTAGGCGAAGCGACGCATAAAATAATTGATATCAATAGCTTATTCACTTCCAGGAAGATAATTATTGAAAATGCTAACTATTTTGAAAAGGAAAAAACATTTCAAATTGGCGACATTTCAATTACACCTTTTTGGGCTGATCATTCCGCTTTTGATTCGTATTCTTTTTTAGTTGAAGCTGATGGTAAAAGTCTGTTTTATTCAGGTGATTTCAGAAGCCACGGTAGAAAAGCAAATGTTTTTAAATGGTTTTTGCATAATGCTCCTCAAAATGTGGATTATTTACTGCTGGAAGGAACCACAATTGGAAGAGAAAGCAAACCGTTCAAGACAGAAACTTCAATTGAGGATGATTTTATAAAGGTTTTCCAAGAACAAAATAAAATCAATTTAATATACACATCTGGACAAAATATTGATAGAATTGTTTCAGTTTATAGGGCTTGTATAAGCACCAATAAAATTTTAGTTGTGGATGTATATGTAGCAACTGTTCTGAAAGCATTATCAAAATTTGCCAAAATTCCTTTTCCTTCAATAGGGTTTAGAAATTTGAAAGTAATGTTTCCTTATTACATATGTCAAAAATTAATGAAAGAAGGAAATGAGGATGTTTTTCTTCAATTCAAACAGTATAAAATCACCAAAGAAGAAATAAGCAAGCAATCGGACAAGATTGTCATGTTTGTAAGACCGTCCATGCAAAAACACATAGAAAACATAGACAACATAGATGGTGGGAATTTTATATATTCAATTTGGGAAGGGTATTTGAAAAAACCTGAAACTGAAAAATTTATTGACTATTTTACAAGTCGCAATTTTACGATACATAAAATTCATACAAGCGGCCACGCTGATACTGAAACATTAAAACAAATGGTGATAGCAATCAAACCCCAAAATATTGTTCCAATTCATACTTTCAGCAGAAGCGAATATTCAAAGATTTTTACTACTCCGGTAGTTGAAATAAATGATGGTGAAACAATTAGTATCGAATAGTTGTAATGTATGAAAAATGTAACTAAAAAATCTTTATATACACTGTTTAGGGACTATGGGAAACAGTCAACCGTTCAATGACTACAAAAATCAAAATATTTTTTTATTTGGACTGGATTTTTCAAAATCCATCAATCTTTTCATTATGTTTGGAATTTGTTTGGAATTTAGACAATAAAAATCCCCTAACTGATTGAATATCAATTAGGGGATTTACTCCGTGGTACCCGAAGCGGGACTTGAACCCGCACAGCCGTGAGGCCAAAGGATTTTAAGTCCTTCGTGTCTACCATTCCACCATCCGGGCAGGAATGACTCCTGTGACTCCTAAGAGTTGAGCGAAAAACGGGACTCGAACCCGCGACCCTAACCTTGGCAAGGTTATGCTCTACCAACTGAGCTATTTTCGCATTATATAATCTTTTTGCTAAACTTATCTCAGTTGGTAGAGCACCATCGTGCCTATTTTCTGGCAACTGAGCTATTTTCGCATTAATGAAACTGAGCTATTTTCGCATTTTATTTTGCCACATTAGTCGCACAAGTAGTTTTGCTGCAATAGTTCTTTGCTATTAGTTATTAGCTATTCGCTTTACTGACCTTTGTCAAAGCGGCTGCAAATATAGCAAGTTTTTTTTATTTATCGAAATGTTTGATCAAAAAAACCACAACAGAAATTAATCAAGCAAAATACAACAAGCCCATTCTCTTAACACCGCTGATTATCAATGTTATCTATACAGAACATCTAAACCGGAAATATTATATAACAATTATTGTATATAAATTTAACAATATACGATGAGATTTGTCGTTAAATGTCCTAACAATTTAAAACAGCCAAAGCAGCATGAAAAGAAAAATTGCCATCATTTCATTTCTTATCCCTGTCGCATATATCCTCTGCATACAGGAAGTTACAGCCACACAAGACAGTCAGATCGGGGAAACAAAATCAGCACCATTGCATTCCTACACAACCAACTCCGTTCTATCGCAGGGCACATTCCGTAAAATCAGAGTTACTGAAAGCGGAGTCTACAAACTCTCTTACGAAGATTTAACTTCGATAGGATTAAACCCGGAACATGTTCGTGTTTTTGGCTATGGCGGGGCGATGCTTGAGCAAGACTTCTCACTCCCTATTATAGATGATTTACCGGAAACTCCGGTTTGGATGGAAAAAGGTATTGATGGCATCTTTAATACCGGTGATTATATTTTATTTTACGCACAGGGAACTACCCGCTGGCAGTACAATAAAAGCAAATCGATGTTCACGCACACAAGCAATATTTATGCTGATGCCGGGTATTACTTTATAACATCTGATGCCGGACCCGGAAAGAAGATACAGGGGAAATCCATCACATTACCATCAAACCCTACCATCAATCCGGTCAGCGATTTTACTGATTATCTGGTACACGAAAGAGATCTTATCAACTTAGTGAATGCCGGTAAGGAATTTTATGGTGAGACCTTTAATAGCGGTGCTAACCATAAATTTATATTCAGTTTTCCAAATCCGGTATTAAGTGAAAATAGCATGACTGCAAATCTGGATGTTGCAGCCACTTCCCTTTCAGCATCAACATTTACTCTTAACTTAAACAGCACCCAATATAGATCCTTAACAGTTGCCGCGCATAACTCTTACGATCCTTACGAGAGGGCAAAAAGAAACGCGGGTATTTTCAATTTCACCCCGCAGAACGACCTGTTCGAGTTTAATCTAACCTATTCCATGCCAACTCCAACCTCAAAAGGATATCTGAATTACCTGGAGGTCAACGCCCGTCGCCAGCTGATTATGAGCGGAGCGGTAATGCAATTTCAAAATATTGATTATTTAGGACAAAACACATTCAATCAGTATCTGTTGACCAACAACAATCCGAACGTACAGATATGGGACATCACCGATCAACACAACATATACAGCATCATAACCGGGGACGAAGATGGGAAAATGAGTTTCATAGATACCGGAAATGACATCAGGCATTATCTGGCAATCGACCCTACAGTTGCCTCAGCCTTCCCAAAACCAGAAATTATGGAAACGATACCCAATCAAAATATCCATGCCATTGAACAAGCAGACATGGTTATTATCACCCACCCCAACTTCCTGACACAGGCCGAAACGCTGGCACATGCACACCGGCAAAAGGACAATATGACGGTTACAGTTGTAACAACCGAACAGGTTTACAATGAATTCTCATCGGGCACACCGGATGCAACGGCTTATCGCCGGGTCATGAAAATGTTCTATGACCGCGCCATCACCTCGGGGAATACCATCCATCCACCTAAATATTTATTACTCTTCGGAAAAGGGAGTTTCGACAATAGAAATATATTAGCTGATTCAGGTGACAATCTGGTACTTACTTATCAAGCCGATAATTCATTAATTGAAACGCTCGCCTATACCACAGACGACTATTTCACCTTTCTGGAAGATACTGAAGGACTGCAAGCACATTATCACTCCATGGATATTGCCGTAGGAAGATTCCCCGTTACAACCGTTCAGCAGGCTACAGATGTGGTAAACAAAACCATCAACTACATGAACAACAGCAACAAAGGAAGATGGAAAAACGAACTTTATTTTGTGGGAGATGATGGTGACTATAACGTTCACATGACAATGGCCGACAGCCTTGCATCTTACATGAGCAATAATTACAAATCGTATCATACCAACAAAATCTACCTGGATGCATTCAAAAAAGACAGTCTTGAGATCGGGGGCAGGTATCCATCAGTCAAAGATAGTCTGCTTAATGCCTTAAAGAATGGGATGTTTCTTATAAATTATACGGGAAAGGGAGGTAGAGATTTTTTGGCAAATGAGCAAATCATTACAAATAACGATATTAATACCCTGACAAACCAACACTTGCCAATCTGGATAGGAGCAACAGCAGATTTTGTTAAATTTGATTCGAGGTTTGTTTCCGCGGGAGAAAGCGTACTCCTAAACCCTAACGGAGGTGGTATAGGTGTGTTTTCTGCCGCACGACTCACCTATGCTTCACAAAATTTCAACTTAAACAATTACCTGATTCAGCATTTATTTGCCAAAGAAAACGGACAACATGTACGGGTCGGCGATGCCATCAGAAAAGCCAAAAACATGACGGGACAGGAGATTAACAAATTATCTTTTGTCTATTTGGGCGACCCAGCCATAAAACTGAACTATGCTGATAATTATCAAATCATCACAAGCAAAATCAATGAAAACGGAAGTTTTGGAGGCGACACATTAAAAGCAAACACAACAAATACGATTGATGGCTACATTGCGGATGAAAATTCCAACAAAATAACTGATTTTAACGGAACAGTATCTATTAGCTTATACGGTAAAGCACAAACTATCACCACCTTGAGAAACAGCAATTTTCAAAACGAAAAAGCTTTTGCGTACAACGACCGTCCCATTATTTTGCATACTGAAGCCATCCCTGTTGTAAACGGAGATTTCTCGTACACCCTCCAACTACCAAAAGATATTCATGAAGAATATGGATACGGAAGAATTAACTTCTATGCGCGTGATGACGCAAATGACCACGAGGCACAAGGTTACTTTGAAGAGTTTATGATCGGTGGCATCAGTAATACCGCAGGAATTACGCTACCGGATGCAAGTCATACCTCATCAGACATCACCGTAACAAACTACCCCAACCCGGCAAAGGAACAGACATATTTTGTCATCAACCCGGATCATGAGATTGTGAGTTGCACAATCAACATTTTCGATTTATCGGGAAGAGATGTTTGCTCCATTTCGGCTTCAGGACAAAATAGAATAACATGGGATTTAACAGCAAACGGTGGACAAAAATTGAATGCCGGCATTTATTTCTACCGTGCCAGCATAAAGACGACAGAAAAAGAAATCTATACAAAAGCAAACAGAATCATCATCTCCGATTAGTCTGTTGCTCTACTATATATCAACATCCAACCAAAAAGAGAGCGGAAAATATGTTTTTCCGCTCTCTTTCTCAATTTCTTCTTTTCGTTAAGCCAGGCTAACGAATAGCTCCTTTTCAACTTCGTTGAAGTTCACTTTCCCTTCGCGTGCCAACCAACCGAGTGCCAGGTTCAGGTCTTTCTCAGTCAGCTTAGTCGCTTTTTTCACGGCTTTTACTTCCATTTCGCCGTTTTGCAATGCCTGCCATACCAGACCTGCATTGTTACCGATTTCTTCTTTTTTCATAAGTTGTAATTTTTATCCGGACTGTAAGTCCTTCATTTTCGGCACAAAGATAATAAAATATGCTATAAAACACAAATCCACATTGCCAAACCTAACAACAACTCAGAAAAACATGTTATTAAACATACATCTCGTCAATCTGCACCTTGTAGCGCTGTAATATAACAGCTCTTTTCAGCTTGAGGGTATTGGTAAGTTCGCCTCCCTGTATGCTGAAAGGCTTTGTAATGAGTGCAAACTTTTTAATCAACTCGTGATTTGCCATACCCGCCTGCATACGTAAAATACGCTGTTCCATGTATTTGTATATTTCGGGATGCGACAACAATGCCTCAACATCACTATATTTGATATTGTTTTTCTCCGCATACAACTCCAAATCAGGGATTGAGGGTGCAATAATCGCAGTTACGTAAGGCTTTTCATCTCCGATAACTGCCACCTGTTCGATGCATTTATCCAGAATCAGTCGGGTTTCTATTTCCTGAGGAGCAATGTATTTTCCGTAAGATGTCTTAAATAAATCCTTGATGCGATCGGTCAATATGATACTTTCACCTCTGATGTAACCGGCATCTCCGGTTTTAAAAAAGCCATCTTCAGTAAAAGCAGCTTCATTGGCTTCCGGATTCTTATAATATCCGGGAAAAACAGTCTTACCTTTCACCATAATTTCATTATCAGCACCGATTTTCACCTCCAAATCAGGGATAATCTTACCAACGGTGCCGAACTCGTAACCAGTATGATCGAAGAAACTTACGGAAGCCGTGGTTTCTGTCAGCCCGTAACCATACACAATGGGAATGCCCATACTACGCAGAAAGATATTGATCTCGTCGGATAATTTTGCTCCTGCCACAGGAAACAACACCGACTGTTCAATACCAATCGTTTTCTTTACTTTCGAATAAATCAGTTTATCAGCGATGAAATATTTAAGTTTTAATGCTGCCGGAGGAACCTTACCCAACCGTAGATAATCGATATTATATTTCTTCCCTGTAGCCAACGCCCAGGTAACGATCCCTTGCTTGAATGGAGACATCTTTGAAATGCTATCCTGCACCGCAGCATAAACCTTTTCCCAGAAACGGGGCACCGCACACATCATGGTTGGGCGCACCTGTTTAATGGCATCCGTAATTTCAATGGGACGCAGGTTGATGTAGATTTCAACTCCCCTGGCAATACAGAGATAACACCACATCCGTTCAAAAACGTGTGATAGTGGAAGAAATGCAATAGAGGTCTGATGCTCGTTAATTTCCGGAATGCGGACAGCGTGCACCCGTACCGCTTCATTCAAACAGGAATGCGGCATCATCACACCTTTAGGATTCCCGGTTGTTCCTGAAGTATAAAGAATACAGGCCAAATCTGCATCCACAGCTTCCTGCATCCTGTTTTGAACTTCAAAATGGCGGTTCGAAGCCTTACCCTGTCTGAGCAATTCGTCAAAATACATTGAGCCATCCTCTTTCAATGCAACTTTCCGGTCGAACACAATAATTTTCTTCAGAAAACGACTCTGCTCCCTTACCTCAACCGCAATGTCGTATTGCAACTGATCTCCCACGAATAGGATGGCAATTTCAGAATCGTTAACGATAAACTCTACCTGCGGAGCAGTCGAAGTAGCATACATCGGCACCACGATAGCGCGGTTTGAGAAAAGACCATAATCAACAATCAGGTTTTCAGCCATGTTGTTAGAAAACTGCCCTACCCTGTCACCTTCATTCACACCCAGCTCATACAAAGCCTTGGAAATAGCCATAACCTGCTCAGAGAAAGACGTCCAGGTAATCCGGCTCCATTCATCCGTCAGATTTTCCCGATGATTCAACGCGACTTTTCCACCGTATTTCTTAGCCTGAGCATGAACTAACTCCGCAAAATGTAATGTTTCCATCTGATTGTGTTTTTTGGTATAATTTCGACAAAGATAAAAATTTTATGGAAAAACCACCATGAAATAAAAAAATCTGTCATCCCGGGCAAGGCGAAAAATCTAAATTTCCACTCCTGATTCGCATCATTAATATTTGTTTCCGGAAACAGCATCTCCGTGAGGGGGGATGCTGATTCCGGAAACACACATCGTTGCACTACTATTTTTTATTGTCAGGAAACAACGATTTAGCAAGCCATTTGATTGTCACATTATGCAAATTATCTATGAACAAGCTATTGAACAATCACCCTGGACACAACATTTCTGTATCCGTCTCTCAACACTTTAACAATATATACACCTGGTGATAGATTAAACTCTGATTTTGCAGAGAGGACTCCGGCTGCAACAAGGTTACCACTGATTGCATACACCTGAATCTGTCCGGCTGTTGTATTATCTGATGCTTTTACAATCAGCTTATTATCCTGACTGAAGATATTCAGACTACGATCAGCCATTTCATTCGTCGACGATCCTCCTGCAATCGTAAATGTTTTTGTTTCTGCAAAAGCACCACCACGATAAGCTCCATTAATGGCCTGAACTGTCCATTCGTAATCACCTGAAGGCAAGTTATACAGTTCATACGATCTGTTCGTAAACACATTGCCCATCTGACCACCAACTTTACGCTTTCCATCAGCTGCAGCCATTGGATTGTAAAGATATTTACCTGTTGTAGTATTTTTCAGCGACAGATTGTATGTTGTACCATATTTCCCGGTTTCGCTGGCTGGTGCATTCCAGGTAAATGTCACCATCACTTCTTCTCCCTGGTCCACAACCGCATTCAACGAAGTTGGTGCTCCCGGGGCAACCGAAGCTGTTGCCGACTGATTCAGGATATAACCTGCTGCACGTTTGTTAATTGGTGCAGCACAGAAACCATTGAGCAACAAATCTATTTTGTTGTCACCATTAAGATCTGCGACCAACAATCCTTGTTCAGAGGCGCCCTGGAAGCTCAGACTGCTTTTGGTAAATGTAAATTCAGCCGGACTGTTGCCCGTATATAATTCTGTAACCTGAGCAGTACCACTCCAGCCACCGCCAAATACGTCCAACTTCCCGTCATTATCCCAATCTACTACAATCGAACCATTTTGCATACTACCCTGACGACCGATCTTTTGTTCCCAACCCATTTCGATGGCATTGCCACTATTATTTTTGAAGACTCGGTACATCATATCGTTGTTTTCTCCGGAATTCAGATAACCATCACCATGCAATAACATATCTGGGAATCCATCACCATTGAAATCACCCCATTGCGAATCCCCATTTGCTTTTTTGAATGGTACAACAGCACCCGAGAACTGGGTCAGTTTCCCGAATCCGTCGTTTGCAAACAAGTATGAGAAGCGTTGTGTCTGTACTCCTTCATTTACACAATTCAGGTCAGCAGCATTAATCCACATATCGGGATAACCATCCTTGTTAAAGTCGATTACCGACACTTCAGGTTCAACAAAATTATATGCAACCGGATCGCCGATGGCAGTGGTATCAGTGGTATAACGAACGGTCGCCTGAATTGCCTCTGATGCAGCTACAAAGCTGCCGTCTGTTTGCTGATAATAAACCACACAATTCCCTTTACCGTTACCAAAGAAGTAATAGTCGAGCAAGCCGTTGAGGTCGAAATCAGCAAAACCACAGGAAGTAATTTTATCAATACCCAATACAGGATATGTTGCTGAAGGTGCCAGCGTAAACACACCCTGACCGTCATTGAGAGCTATACCAGCCTTCACAGCATTTGAAAGTCCCCAGCCGGCAAAAATAACATCCAGATCTCCATCTCCGTCAATATCACCAAACCGGATATTGCCACCACGTCCGGCCGTGATTACCCGATCTCCCGTCTGTGGGGTAAAATTACCTGTTCCATCGTTGATCAGAATAGCACCTACCTCATTGTTACCGGGAGCATCGCCGCTGACAATCACATCCAAATCGCCATCGTTGTCGATATCCGCTGCTGCGAAAATACCTTTCCAGATTTCAAGATTGAAATCAACAAACTGCGCATTAAGTGACCATGTTGCCACCACAAATGCTAAAAAAGTAAAGATTTTTTTCATGGATAATAAAATTAAATTGTTATTGGTAGTTAGTAGTTAGTAGTTAGTAGCTGGCAGAAACTTATAACTTTCCACCGGTTACTAACTACTTTTTCTTTAATTATTTACATCAAAATAAGGGGCTGTTTTTTTCGTACTGCTTGGCACGCCACCCTCGATGTAGGGCCAGCCATCTTCTCCCCACAACACCTCGTCCATCAGGAGCGGACGACGGGTTGCACCACCTGCATTAATCAACCAGGGTTTGGCCAACGAAACGGCATGATAGAGCATAAAGGTACGTCCGTGGTCATCTTCGATAATTTCCGCATTATGTCCGGGACCAACCCATGTTTTCCCATCACCTTCCAGAAATTTCGTGGAACCGGCACCTGAAAAGTCGTTAATGGTTTTTATATCTACACCGTTTTTGGTTTTATAGGGACCTGTAATTTGGTCGGCACGGGCAACCGACAAATAATACTTCGTATCAGGACCTTCGCAACAACTGTTTGAAGATGCGAAATACCAGAATTTGCCACCATGCGGATAGATATATGAACCTTCAAACCCTCTACCGGCAATTTGAAATTTAGAGCCAATCAGCGTTTTCATGTCGGTTGCATTTATTTCCTGCATGTAAATACCCTGAAAACTTCCCCAAACAAAATATGATTTCTTATTCCGTCCCGAACCTGTGGTGATAAAAAACTGGTCAATGCTATTTGCCACTCCACTCGACTGGGTATCAAGCACCTTCCCCACATCTTCGAAAGGACCATAAGGATAGGGCGATTTTGCCACACCGATACCGGGATTTGAGTCACCCCATTTCGAATTACTGTAATACAGATAATACAACCCACCATTTTCCGTAGTCGGGCCAGTAATTTGTGGGGCCCAGATTCCTCCGTCGTGCCACGAAGGTTTGGATGTTGATGTAAATGCATCTGCTACATATTCCCATTTCACCAAATTTTTGGAACGTACAATCGGAGTGATTCGGTTTACACCCTGGGCCCACGCATTTTGTGTCCCGTAGGCATAAAACCACCCGTCGGCAGCACGAATTACAGTGGGGTCGGCCAAATCAGGTTCAAACAAGGGATTCTGATAGATTGTGTCCGCTGATGTCGGTGGATCATTCCATATTAATTCTCCATCTTCATTTCCATTTGTGCATGCCCACGCGAACAACATAAGCGTAACAGGCAACAAACACAAGCCTGATAAAATTATTCTTTTCATTTTTTTCATATATTTTGATCTCATTGATTATATTTCACCATTTATTTATATCCCGGATTTTGCTCTAATCCCGGAATTAAATAGATATCTCTCAACGGTAGCGGGAAACGGTTGTTTTTCCCTATTTCGAAATTATCGAACTCACTGTCCCTGCTTTTGAGATAGGAGATATTCTCTGCTGTATCGAACATACCCCAGCGTTCCAGATCCAACCAGCGCCAACCTTCACCTGAAAGTTCACACACCCTTTCGTGCATAATCTGCCGGCGCATTTTTTCTTTATCATTTCCGATATTGGTGAAAACCGTCGAGTTTTCTAATTTGGGCAAATTAACACCCGGGCGTTCACGCACTTTATTAATCCAGACATAAGCTTCTGCCGTCCGGTCCAGTTCATTAAGCGCCTCTGCATACAGGAGATAAATATCCGCCAGCCTTACTATACGCAGATTGATGCCATTGTCTTCGTGACTTTCTGCCGTTTTAGTTTCCCAATGCGTATATTTCTTCCAGTACACTTTTGACTGATTCAAGCTCCATTGTGTCCATGTTTTACCATAAAATATTTCGTTGGGATTTACTGGATCGTAATAAAACAAGGTATTTTTCAGTCGCGGGTCTACTTTTCCATCTTTCGTAAGTTCTTTCGAGAAATCTGTTTTAACAATATTCCCGGCCGTAGCATCGTCCCACGAACAACCCGTAGCAGGTAATCCAAAGAATTTGGCGCGCTCATGACTTAATTGTCCCACTCCATTTACCGGTCCCGACATAAACTGTACTTCGAACAACGATTCTTCATTGTTTTCATAAACATCTGTAAAATTATCCTTGTAATCATCCCGAAGATCGTAAATTCCCAGGTCAAATATATCCTCGCTTTTGTCAACTACCCTTTGCCATTCATGCAATTGCGCCGAAACCTTTACATCCATGGCCAGGGCGGCGCCTTTGGTAACGCGTCCCACATCAAGTGAACTCGCCCACTGAGCAGGCAGGAGTTTTGCGGCATCATCAAAATCCTTCTGAGCCTGCCGATAGATTTCAGGTTGTTCATGAATTTCAGGGTCTCCTTCCGCCTCTGCTGTCAGCGGAATACCACCCCGACCATAGACTCCGGCAATATTAAACAGATGCAATCCCCGTATGAATAAAGCCTGACCAACAATATAGTCTCGTTTTGTATCATCCATCTCAATTTTTGGCGCATTATCGAGCACCTGATTGGCCCAGAAAACACCTTTATACAAATCGAGCCAGGTAAATATAACAGCTGGTTTTGTATAATCATTGATCAAAAAATTAGAATAAGAAATCAGGGTCGGGTCGGGCGATGTACAATAACCCTCGTCCGCCCGTGAGATGTAAAGGAAGTGCAGCCAGCGACGATAGGCGCCGTTAAAACGCAACGAACGGTATGTGGCATTCAGACCAGCAGACAAATCCTCTTCTGTTTTCCAAAAATTAGTTGTATCCATTTCATTCGGATTCTTCTGTTCCAGGATATCTTCACAGGAAAACAACAGGGTAATGCAAAGTATGCCTAATATAAATTTATAGTTTTTCATATAACGTTATCTTTTTGTTGTTAGAAAGAAATCTGTAATCCACAAGTGATTGTCCTCACCGGAGGATAGTGTCCGTCATCATATCCTTTAGCATAAATACTTCCGCCTGAAATTTCAGGATCAAGTCCTGAGTACCCCGTAAGCGTAAACAGGTTTTGTGCCCCCACATACACACGCAGACGTTCAATTAACTTCGTTGCCTGTAATAGATTCTGAGGTAATGTGTAACCCAACTGAATGTTTTTCAGCCGCAAATAATCACCTCTTTCAATCCACCTGTCGGATGTTGTCAGCACATTGTCAGTTGTATTCATATACGGACGTGGCGTTGTGTTCGAAGTCCCTTCACCTGTCCACGGAACCAGGCTCTTAGGCAGGTTGGCAGTTTCATCCATCCGTTCGAGCCAGTAACGGGTATTGTTGAAAATATAATTTCCAAATACGCCAAAAAAGAATAAATTGAGATCAAATCCTTTGTATGAACAGTTGAAGTTCAACCCGGCTTCAAATTTGGGGAAAGGTGACCCTACATATTCACGGTCGGTTTCCACCGATATCTCACCATCTCCATTGACATCTTTGTACCTGATATCTCCCGGTTGGGCATTGGGTTGAATCATTTTAGTTGTTTCAACACCGGTATCGGGATCCGTAATCGTTTTGGTATATTGATATACTTCATCCCAGTTTTGGAAAATTCCATCGGTACGCAACACGTAAAAGTCACCAAGCGACCTTCCGAGCGCCGAGTAACTTGACTCTCCGATACCAGCATAATAATAATCATCGCCGCCTAAGGCCAGCACTTTATTCCGGGTATGCGTAAAATTAAGGGCTACATCGTATTTGAAAGCATTTTGTGTTTCACGCCATCCAACCTGGAGTTCCAAACCTGAGTTGTTAATCTGTCCGTAGTTTACCCATGGATTAACATCAACTCCTTTCATCCACGGCTGTGCTTTGGTAATCAGCAAGTCGTACAATTGTGCATTAAAATAATCCACCGAACCGTACAAATGCTGGTCAAACAATGAAAAATCAACACCCACATTGTAAGTCTCACGGGTTTCCCACCGCAAATTACTATTTGCCAACCCATTCTGAATTAAGCCTGTATATAATTGAGGGTCGGATCCATAAATACCGACACGATCACCCGAAGCAATATAAGTAGCATACTGATATGCCGGTACAGCATTTTGATTTCCTGATTTACCATAACTCAATCTGATTTTCAAGTCATTTATCCAATCCTGCGATTGCATAAAATCTTCGCCACTAACGCGCCAACCTGCTGATAAACCAGGAAACACTCCATACCGGTAATTTTCTCCAAACAAAGAAGAACCATCACGCCGTACATTTAATTGCAACAAATAGCGATCAGCATAATTATAGTTTATTCGTCCAATCAGTGAAGTCATAGCCACAGCATTATTACTTCCGCCGATAGCCGGACTTGAACCTGCTTCTTTCGAAACCCTGTCGAGCACCCAGAACCCTTCCTGTGTGAGGTCGTAACCTCTGACATTATTACCCCGACGCTCTTTCAACTGCGCTGAATAACCCAGCAGCACATCAAAATTATGATCATCAATACTTTTCTTGTAGAATGCCGTATTTTCCCATAACCATGATTGCATAGCCCCATTGGCTTCATACAACTCATCTTTGTACTGACTGGTAGACAGGTAACGTAGTTGTTTATACACAGTTTTTGACTTGTCAAACCAGTTAAAATACTCAATCCCCACATTTGTTTTCAATTGTAAATCTTTAACCGGTTCAATCTGCAGGAAGGCAGATCCGATGATTCTCAGGTTATATTGCCTGTTGTCGCGGGTTTCCTGTAATCCGACGGGATTAGTACCGTACGTTTGATAAGAAGAACTACCAAACCCATATTCTTCCGGATTATCAGGATTACGTACCGGAATGATGGGCGGCATGCGAGCCAGATCAATAAACGGATTACCTTCTAATGTTTTGGTTTCCGAATGTCCGATCATGATATTTTCGCCAACCGTAAAGATTCCTTTTTTCACCTCAGTATTACTTCGCATGGTTAACCGGTTATGAAAAGGTCCGATAACGGTACCATCTTCATTATACATATCGAAAGAGAACATGTATCTTCCGTTTTTATTCCCTCCCGAGACATTCAGGTTGTAATCTTTGGTGATACCGGTTTTATAAAACTCATCCTGCCAGTCGGTGTTGACCAGGACTTGCCCCTGAGCCGGTTCACCCGGCCACACCTTATTGGCATTCTCATACGCAATGCGATTAATCCGGAGAAACTCAAGGCTATTCATCATTTCATACCGTTTGGCAATCTGAGCAATACCAACGGTACCATTAAAACTGATTTTTGTGGCTCCGTCCTCCCCTTTCTTCGTCGTGATAAGCACCACACCATTTGCACCACGCGCTCCGTATAGTGCTGTCGCAGAAGCATCTTTCAACACCTGGATACTTTCCACATCGTTCATATTGAATTCACGCTGTGAGCCTTCGAGAATCATACCATCAATCACATACAAAGGCGATACACTGTTAAAACTACCAATACCACGAACAATGATATCAGCACTTGAACCGGGAACGCCTGAAGTGGTTACGCGTACACCGGCAGCCAAACCCTGTAACGCCTGCCCGATACCCGGCAAGGTCATTTTCTCGATTTGTTTGGTGTCTACTACCGAGATGGCACCCGTAATTTCCTTTTTCCGTTGTGTTCCATAAGCTACTGCCACCACCTCTTCCAGCATATTGACATCTTCTTCCAATACGACAGTCATCCCGGAGGCAGGTTTTCGTTCTACAGATTTATATCCGACATAAGAAAACACAAGCATCGCATTTTCAGGTACAGTTACTGAAAATTTCCCATCGAGATCTGATATGGTTCCGACTGTCGTACCTTTTTCCCGGATATTTACTCCCACAAGCGGGAAACCGGTATTATCGGTAACTGTTCCCGATACCTGTACTGTCCGGCCTTGCTGCGCCCATAAATCTAACGGAAATGAGAATCCGACGATAAGCAGACACAGGAACAAGTAACCAGGTCTGATCCTGATAAAATCACAAAATGATTTACCGGACTTTGAATAATGAATCGTTCTTTCAATCATACTTTTACTAAGATTAACATTAAAAAATTTATTTAACTGAGAACTTATAAATACATGTTTGTTGATATGTTTCTTCGGGATCTAAGCGGGTAGATGGAAAATCCGGATGGTTTGGACTGTCCGGAAATTTCTGGGTTTCCAGGGCTAATCCTTCGCGGTAATTCAATGTTTTTCCATATTTCCCTTTTACTTTACCATCAAAAAAATTACCACTGTAAAACTGCAATCCGGGCTGATCCGACCAAACCTCCATCAATCGGCCATGTTGTGGCTCATATAAAGTCGCAACCAGCCCGACTTCCCTGCGACTGGTTTTGCTGATTACCCAGTTGTGGTCGTAACCAGCACCCTGTTTTAATTGCATATCCTCCTGATCAATCCGTTTGCCGATGGCGGTTGGATTTCTAAAATCGAATGGTGTGTTTTTTACTTCCATGAAATCACCTGTAGGGATGAGTTTTTCGTCAACAGGTGTTATATAATCTGCAGGTATCGTAAGAATATGATCGGTAATGGTACCATTACCTTCCCCTTTCAGGTTAAACAGACTGTGGTGTGAAAGATTGACAACCGTTGGTTTATCGGTAGTTGCTGTATACGTTATTTTAAATTCATTTTCCGAAGTCAGTAAATAGGAAATTCTCAATCTCAGGTTACCGGGAAAACCATCTTCGCCATCGGCAGATAAATAAGAGAATACAATTTCATTGCTGCAAATCATATCCACATCCCAAACAACCATATCCAGCCCTTTTAATCCACCATGTAAGGTTTGTCCGTTATTATTCACAGGCAGCTGATAGGATTGACTGTCGAGGATAAATTTTCCACCGGCAATTCGATTTGCATAACGCCCCACTACAGGTCCTAAAAAACGTTCTCCTTCATTCTTTATATAGCGATCTATTGTTTCATAACCCAGCACGATATCCTCGTAATTCCCATCCCTGTCGGGAGCCCAGAGCGTTACCACCCTTGCCCCGAAATTTGTAACCTGCATATAAATTCCGTTACCCGATTCGAGGGTATACAGGGATACGTTTTTCTCATCGATAATTGTTGTAAATTTCTCCGCATCCAGCAAAACAGCTTCTTTACGGTTGACTCCCCCACATGAAAACAAACTGATACATAAAACAATAATCCACAGGTATTTTCTTCCATTTGAAAGAAAACACAACTGTAGCCCGTTTATAATCTTGTATCGTGTTGATTGGTACATATGTATTGATTGGTTAACCCTGAGGCGAATCAAAAGTAACATTACTTACCCTAACAGAATACGACTGTAAGGCCAAAAAATGTCAATTTTTGGACAAAATAGTCCTCTGACCACTAAATACCACTTTATGACCAGATATTAACATAATTCACATCAATACAATTTCTGAGATGGAAAAAGTGTTTTATTTTTGCAGGGTAAATACTATTTGTTAACCGACATGAGAAAATTACAGTTTTATTTTCTTTTGCTGTCCTTTTGGATACCAACGCTTGGCTTTTCTCAATTTCAATTCCGAAAATATCAGGTAAACGACGGACTAACCGAGAATACCGTGAACTGCATCATGCAGGATGCCAAAGGTTTTCTGTGGTTGGGAACGAAAGATGGTCTGAACAAGTTCGACGGTGTGAATTTTACAGCCTACCGCCATAAAGACGATGACCCGAAATCCATCGGGAACAACTACATACAAACATTAATCGAAGGAGAGAACAACACAATCTATGTAGGCACAGACGATGGATTGTTCATCATGGACCGAAACAACGAAAGTTTTGAGAAACTCGAAACAAAGTTGAATGTGGTCGACAAAATTATCACTTCGGTCTCGACATTACTTTTTGATAAAAATGGTCTGCTCTGGATCGCCACCCGTAAAGAAGGCGTGTATACCTTTGACCCTAAGAACACCAAACTCAGCAGGATACGCTCTTTGGATTTTGATTTGACAAAAACAAGGGTGTGGACTGTATTTGAAGATAAATCGGGAGGTATCTGGGTAGGCTCCCGTTCCGGTCTGTTCCAGTATAATCCGAATAAAAAATTACTGGAAGCTGTGCCTGGTGTTATCGATTTCGGCAATAACTCGAATATGGAAATTCTCACCATTTTTGAGGACACAAATGGGAATTTATGGCTCGGCACCTGGTCTGATGGGATATTATTTTATAATAAGCAGCAAAAAGGGGCGGTCGCATTTTGCGGACCGACTGATAAAACTCATTATGTCACCCATATACATGCTTTTCTTCAGTACGACGCTACAAATCTGCTTGTAGGGGCCGATGACGGATTATATTTGTTCAACACCACCACAAAAAAATCCGACAGAATTGATGTACCTTATGACAAATACAGTCTCGGCGACCAGAACGTATATAGCTTGCTGCGCGACAGGGAGGGCGGCATCTGGGTAGGAACCTATTTCGGGGGACTAAACTACCTGAATAAAAACGCACTGAGTATTAAAAGCTATTTACCAAACGACAAAGCGGGAGCTCTTTCAGGGAAGGCTGTCAGTCAGTTTTGTGAAGACGGGAAAGGTAACCTGTGGGTTGCCACCGAAGATGGAGGTCTCAATTATTTCGATGTAAAAACCGAGAAGTTCTCGCAACCGGTCAAAACCAGCTACCACAACATACACCCGCTGATGCTGGTGGGCGACGAACTCTGGATAGGCACATTCTCCAGAGGTGTGGATGTTTACAATACAAAAACAAAAAAATTGCGGAATTACCGCAACCGTTTCAACGACATAAATTCCC
Source organism: Paludibacter sp. (assembly GCA_024710005.1). Classification (GTDB taxonomy): domain Bacteria; phylum Bacteroidota; class Bacteroidia; order Bacteroidales; family Paludibacteraceae; genus Paludibacter. Next base: position 33,076 of record JANJVQ010000035.1, read on the forward strand.
TCGACGATGACTGCATTTTTTCACTGTACAGAACGACGACTGGCGATATATACGTGGGAACTACCAATGGTCTGAACAAATACAATCCAACGCATGACAATTTCACAAGGATTATTTCAGACTCCATTTCTTTTATTTATGACATAAAAGAAGATTCGTATCAAAATCTCTGGCTGGCTATGTATAATAATAATGGTGCAGCAAAGCTCAACATGAGAACCAATAAATGGACTTATTACCAAAACACCCTGAAAGAAAACGACCCTATGGTCAACAGTAAACTGACCGGCATCCACATCGACAATCAAAAACGCCTGTGGTTTTCGAGCGAAGGTAGTGGCATTTTTCTTTATAACTATGAAGATGATCGGTTTCAACAGATTTCAGAAAAAGACGGCCTCCCTAACAATGTCGTATATGGTATTCTCGACGACCAGTTCGGGAACCTCTGGGTCAGTAGCAACAAAGGACTTGCTTCATTTCCTCCTTTCGATCTCGGTTCGCTGAAACAATTCACACAAGGCGACGGCATGCAAAGCAATGAATTCAACTATAAATCGAGTTACAAAGCTACTGATGGTAAATTGTATTTTGGAGGAATAAACGGCTTCAACAGTTTCTATCCTCATGAACTCATCACAAATATAAACGAAATCATCCCTCCGATTGAAATCACCGGACTACAACTTCTGGGGTATAACAACAAGGAAAAAGAAGCTTATATCTTAAGTTGTATCAATAAAAAAGAACTTGTCCGGTTACCATACAACAATGCTTCTTTTACCATTTCTTTCATCAGCCTGAGTTATATTGCACCAGACAAGAACCAGTATGCCTATAAACTCGAAGGCGTAGATGAGGACTGGAATCACATTGGTAATAACCGCAGCGTAACCTATGTAAATTTGTCTCCTGGAAAATACACATTCAGGGTTAAAGCGTCCAATAACAATAATATCTGGAATGAAAGCGGCGCCGTACTTCGTTTCGAGATTCTTCCTCCTTTCTGGTTCTCTTTACCTGCTAAAATTCTGTATATAATTGCAGTTATATTACTTATCTATGTGCTGTTCCGGAATTACACCAGAAAACACCAGATCAGACAACAAAGACAGCTGGAAGCCTATAAAACTGAACAGGAAACCCTGTCTTTCAAATCGAAGATAGAGTTCTTCACCAATATAGCACACGAAATTCGAACACCGGTAAGCCTTATCAAAGCTCCACTTGAAGAAATTATATCTTCGGGAGATGGCAACACGGAAACGAAACAGAATTTATCGATTATCAATAAAAACAGCGAACGACTGAATGTGCTCATTAACCAACTGCTCGATTTCCGTAAAATGGATGCTGCAGAATACACCATTAATCCTTATAAATTCGATGTAACCAAACATTTATACGAGCTGTACGAAAGGTTCAAAAAAACAGCTCAGAGACAAAATATCGACTTCCAAATTATTGTCCCACAACAGAAGACCGAAATATATTTTGATCCTGATGCCCTGACAAAAATCATCGGAAACTTTCTTACCAATGCCCTGAAATATGGAAAGGACAAAATTGTACTAAAGATGCAACCCGCAGCGGACGACAGTTATACAATTTCGGTAAGTGATAACGGGAAAGGCATTCCTGATACCCTCAAAGCCAAAATATTTGACCCGTTTTATCAGATAAAATCTCACGAAAACACCAAAGGGACCGGAATCGGCTTATCGTTGGCAAAACACCTTTCAGAAATGCTAAATGGAGACATCACAATCGAGGATAATCCAACAGGTGGTTCCATTTTCAGTTTTACATTCAGGGAACTTACAGCACAGCCTGCTACCGAAAATTTCCAGGAAGAGGAAGAAAACACCATCCGGGAATCAACCTTGCTTATTCCCGGTGAAAGAACCAATATTCTGATTGTAGAAGATAATCCTGACATGCTTCACTTTATTGAAAACAGCCTGAAAGGGGAATATAATGTGAACACAGCAGAAAGTGCTGCACAGGCCATGATGTTGATTGAAGAGCACTCCTACGATCTCATCATTGCAGATGTGATGATGCCGGAAACTGATGGAATCGAGTTTACCGCGCAATTACACGACAACATTGCCTATAGTCATATCCCGGTCATCCTCCTCTCGGCAAAAACCGACAACATCACAAAAATTGAAGGACTAAACGCAGGAGCCGATGTATATATCGAAAAGCCATTCTCCACTGCATTCTTAAAAGCCCAAATTGCACGACTACTGGCTAACCGCAGGGCGATTCTGGACTCATTTAACCATTCTCCCCTGACACCTTATTCTGTTCTGACTTCAAATAAAAACGACATGAGTTTTATCAACCGGTTGAATGAGGAAATCGACAAAAACATTTCCGACAGTAATTTTTCGATAGAATCCCTTACCGACAAATTATTCATCAGCCGGTCGAACCTGCAACGGAAACTGAAAAGCATCTGCGGTTATACACCCGGGGATTACTTGCGTACCTACCGGCTTAAGAAAGCTACACAGCTTTTGCTGGAAGATGGATTACGTATCAATGAAGTTGCCTATGAAGTCGGATTCAGTTCTGCTTCCTATTTCACCAAATGTTTTGTAAAACAGTATAATATGCTACCAAAGGATTTTGTAAAGCAACATGCAGCCCGATAATTGACCTATTTAATTCATTGTTGTCTGGTAAAAAATTGCAAAATAGACTTCTCCCTTTGGTCCAAATGACAATCAAGACTTTATCTTTTAGGGAGCCATCCGGAAAGATTATCGGGAACAATTAAAGAAATTTTTCCCTAATACAAATAATTATCGTATTTTTGCATCGAAAATCAAACATTAACTTACTATTAAACTAAAATAGAAAATGGCGTTTGTTAACAACACAATGATTATCCGCCGGGATTTAATGGCGAAATTAATCACCCTTTTCAATGAAAACCGGTTGGTCGAAGATATCGACAGACTGCCGGTCGACATGAAACCCAAGAACGCAAAAGCAAGGGGCAGGTGCTGTATTTACAAAGAAAGAGCGATTCTGAAATACAAAATGCTCCCTATCCTGGGTTATGCTATTGACGAAGAAGAAGACGAATTTACACCCCTTTCAGCTTACGCAAAAGGAGCGCTGGAACGCACTGAAACCAAGAAAACCATTCTGACAGTGGTTGATGAAGCCTGTACAGCCTGCGTGAAGACCAACTATGTAGTCACCAACCTTTGCAAAGGTTGCGTGGGACGCCCCTGTTACATGAACTGCCCCAAAGATGCAATCTCCTTCCTGGAAAACGGGCAGGCATACATCGACCATGTAAAATGTGTCAATTGTGGAATATGTAAGGAAGCTTGTCCTTATCATTCTATTGTATATATACCCGTTCCATGTGAAGAATCCTGTCCGGTAAAAGCGATACAGAAAGACGAAAACGGAATTGAACATATTGACGAAGACAAATGCATTTATTGCGGGAAATGCGTAAATGCCTGTCCTTTCGGCTCAATTTACGAAGTATCACAATTGTTCGACGTACTTTCCTCGATCAAAAGAGGAGAACAAATTGTGGCCATCATGGCTCCCTCTATCATGTCGCAATTCGATCATCCCATCCACGACATAGCCGCAGCAATCAAGAGAATCGGTTTTACCGAAGCTATAGAAGTAGCATTCGGAGCAATGGAAACAACCAAAAGAGAAGGACAGGAGCTACAGGAAAAACTGGAATCCGGTCAGCAATTCATGACCACCTCCTGTTGCACCAGTTATGTTGAACTGGTCAACAAGCACATTCCGGAAATGAAGCCATTTGTTTCCCATACTGCTTCACCCATGTACTATACGGTAGAGCTGGTCAAATCAACCTATCCTGATGCCAAAATTGTATTCATCGGTCCCTGTGTCAGCAAACGCAAAGAAGTAATGGATAACCCCGACATTGATTATGTGTTGACTTTTGAAGAAATCGATTGCCTGTTTACAGGCTTGGGTATTAACATCGAAACAACAGCAAGTACAGGAGAAACAGCACCTATGGCCGGAAGAGGTTTTGCCCGTGCCGGCGGCGTTATAGCTGCTGTACAACAGCTGTATCCGAATCTGGCTGTAAAACCTGTACAGGTTTCAGACCTGCACAAAAAGAATGTAGCTTTGCTGCGCGCCTATGCCAAAGGAAAAGCTCCCGGCAATTTCATTGAAGTGATGGCCTGTGAGGGAGGTTGCATTTCGGGCCCCTGCGGTAAAATTGATTACGGCAAGGCGGCTAAGATATTCAGGAAACAGATGGGGGAGGTGGGTTGATCAATTCATCCCGCAACTTGCAATCGCACTGGCATCTACCGGTATCAATCAGTCCGCTCCTGATCAACAACTCGTATTCCTTCAGGAAATTTTGCGTGAAAATTCCGGATTCCAGTTCGGCATTTATTTGCTGAATTGTCCACCATTTCACCTGACTGTTGGTATCAACAATCCGTTTTTCTTCGGTAGGACAACAGGAAATAAAGAGATGTACATACTGGTGTTCACAACTGTTCTCAATGCGGTAATTCGCTAAGAAAACCGGATTTAGGTCTGTCAACCCACAGGTCTCGGTTGTCGCTCTTTTTAAACACTGGTCAACCGTTTCTTTCAACCTGACATGCGTACAGATGGCATTATCCCATTGATCGGGATAGACGTCATCTTTACAGGAATTTTTCTTCAGGAAAACCCGGTTTCCTTCCAATACGATGACCCTGACCACCGGATGCAGGTATTTTTGCCGGTCGTTGCCCATACTGGTCTGGTAGTTGGTCGAGCCAATTTCCTGACCGTATTCATTTACTATGGGCAACCATTCTTCTTTCAGGAGATTTCCCCTGACTGCCATCACACGAATGGTTTCATACAGACTCACCACGACAATTAAGGCAGTATAAGCCTGATAAACAAAAGTAAGTGCAGCTGACTTATGGCTGAAAATAAAAAGATACACACATACGTATGCCAGCGAAAAAAGGGCAAATAACACCGAGAAGGTATTGGTTGTTCGTATCAGTTCATTCAGGTTGTTCTCCATCGATATTTTTTTACTCGAGATGGAAACAACCAATCTGTAAATAGCTTTCCTGAAGGCCAGGAGTAGCAGCATAAAACCCAACGCGACCAGTTCACCCATCACAACATGATAGGGCAACGGGACATCATTCAACAAAATGAAAGTAACTATCACCCCGACAATAAAGTAAACGGTAACCGAAACAAGATACCAGGGCAGAATGGATTTATACAAAACGAGCACATAACCAACCATCAGGATGGTCAGCGGGAAAGAAATAATCCATGCTTTCGTAACTCCATAGAAGTCTTCTGCCAACAGAAATGCCAATATTGGCAATACGTGGAGAATAGGATTGAAAAATGACTCGTTTATATACTTCTTTAACATCTTCTCTAAAACAACAATGTGTATTGCTTTCATTATAAACAATACACATTGAAATAAGTTTGATCGATCCTGTTTTTTAAGAAAAAACAAGTATTTGAATTGATTATTGAAATGACATCATACGACTCACATACTTCCCAATGATGTCGAACTCAAGGTTGACGACCGTTCCGGCTTTTATCTGATGGAAATTGGTATGTTCGTAGGTGTATGGAATAATGGCTACCTGAAAGGTATTGTCGGTAGGATTGCAAACTGTCAAACTCACTCCATTCACAGTAACCGAACCTTTATCCACAGTCATATAGCCTCTCTTTGCCATCTCTTTATCAAATTGATATTCAAAAGTAAAATACCAGCTTCCATCAGCTTCTTTTACCTCGGTGCAAATGGCAGTCTGATCGACATGTCCCTGTACAATATGGCCATCGAGCCTACCATTCATCAGCATACTACGTTCCAAATTCACTTTGCTGCCAATTTCAAGCAAACCAAGGTTAGTCCGGTCGAGTGTTTCTTTGATGGCAGTTACCGTGTAGGTTTTATCCGTTTTCTCCACCACGGTGAGACAAACACCGTTATGCGCCACACTTTGATCGATTTTCAGTTCATCGACAAAGGTACATTCCATCGTGAGGTGCAGGTTTTCCTGCTCTTTGCGCAAAGCAATAACTTTGGCGGCTTCTTCTATGATTCCTGAGAACATGGCAATTGTATTTATTGTTTTTTCAATTTTTATTTTTCACCATATAAGTCACATAAGAAAACATAAGAAGAATCACTTATATTTTCTTATGTGACATATATGGTTTATTAATTATTAAGCCTACTCTTTCAATAAGAAAGATTTGAAGTCCTCAAAGTTTTTTGACATGGGTTGGCTTTGTTTTTCGCCTTTCATAAATTCCTGTAATTTCTCAGGAATTTCAATTTCTTCTCCGATGATATTTTGGACGGTATCCAGGAACTTGGCCGGATGGGCTGTTTCGAGGAAAACACCGGTCTCTCCGGGTTTCAAACCATCTTTCAGCGCCTGATAACCACAAGCCCCGTGAGGGTCAAGCAGATAACCGTTTTCTTTTTTACAGATTTTCACCGTTTCGGTAATTTGTTCATCGGTATACCTGAATCCGCTTATTTCGGCTGAAATTGCTTCGTGATTATGCCGGTATAAATCTAAGATACGGGCAAAATTGCTCGGGTCGCCTACGTCCATGGCATTCGCCAGTGTAGCAACTGAAGGGCGTGGGTTATATTTGCCGGTATTCAGATATTCCAGGAAAATATCGTTTTTATTATTCGCAGCAATGAAACGTTTCACCGGCAATCCCATTTTCTTCGCGATTAAACCGGCCGTGATATTTCCAAAGTTACCACTTGGCACACAAACCACCATATTATTAGCAGCCTCCTCCGAAATCTTTTTCAGCTGTGCATAGGCATAGAAATAATAAAAAGCCTGCGGGATAAAACGAGCCACATTAATCGAATTGGCCGAAGTCAGTTTCATCTTCGCGTTTAACTCCGCATCCATGAAAGCTGATTTCACAAGCGCCTGACAGTCATCGAAAGTCCCGTCGACTTCCAATGCAGTGATATTTTGTCCGAGCGTTGTAAACTGGCATTCCTGAATCGGACTGACTAATCCTTTGGGATACAATACATACACATGAATGCCTTCCACGCCCAGAAAACCATTGGCTACAGCACTGCCCGTATCTCCGGAAGTCGCGACCAATACATTCACCTGTTTCTTATTATCTCCGTTTTGCTGAATAAAATAACTCAGCATGCGCGACATAAATCGGGCGCCCACATCTTTAAAAGCGAGTGTCGGACCGTGAAACAACTCCAGGCTGTAAATGTCATCCGTAACCTTTACCAAAGGCACATCAAAACTCAGCGTATCATTCACGATCATCCGCAACACATTGGCGTGTACATCCTCTCCGAAAAGCATGTAGGCTACCGAGTAGGCCATATCCTGAAACGACATCTTATCAATATTCTGATAAAACTTTTCAGGCAACACCGGAATCTCATTCGGCATAAAAAGCCCCTTATCCTCGGCCAATCCTTTGATTACCACATCACTCAGCGAAACGCCGGTTACTTTTTTGTTGGTACTGTAATATTTCATTTTATAATTATGTAATTGATAGCGAATAGCTAATAACGAATAGCTAATAGTTTTGATTGATAAAATTTTATAACATTCGTCACTAATAGATTTTTCGCTATTAGCTATTCGCTAAAACCTCTTTTTCTCCATTAGGAACAAATACTCATGATACTTCCCATCGCTATTCACCCATTCGTTTGTCCAGCGCATGTTTCCCATCACGTTTTTTTTATAATCTATCTCGATGGCTTTGATAAGTTTACCCGATGAGGTGATGATGTCCGACAATTCTGCTTTGGAGGCTTTACCTCCTGAACTGTACGACAGCAACACGTAACGCGACCGCGTTTCATCAATCAGCCTTTTCAACGCTTCCAGCGCGATAAACTTATCTTGTTCATCTTTTTTAAATTCTTCAAATACCGAAACCGCAGTCCGGTCGCGGGTATCCTCTCTCCTGTTCGCTTTTCCAAACAGTTCGGCTTCATCATGCTGAATTACTGATGTCCAGAAATGATAATACGACTGGTATCTCACCCGGCTCGATGGCATTTTACCATTGTTAGAACCATAAGGCGGATCAAAATACACAAAATCATACGATTCCTGCCGGATGGCATCAAACACATCCCCCCGCAATACCCGGTTATTTCCTTTCAACTCATAACGCTTTGGGACTTGCAACACCAAGTCCTTATACGACCGCGGCGACCATTTCGACAAATATGCTACATAATGCCCGAGCGTACTGTCAACCTTATCCAACGCGAGCATCAGGCTTGTCAACAACACGCATTTATCATCCCATGCAAGCTGCAATTGATCAATTGCGCACCTGATCGCGTCTAATTTCCGCGTGTTCTTCAGCTGAAAAGGCTTTTTTGAGCTTGCTTCATCTCCACCGTAATGCTCGGTAAACCAACCATCGAATCCCTTCAGCGCGTTCAGTTCATCTATAATTTCCTGGTAATACGCCACCGGCTTATTCGCTTTCAGGTAACAGGTAGCAAACACCTCCGACCACACAGCCAAATCGTTGGAAGTGGTATCATAACCCATTTGGGCAAAAGCCTGCGATACCCTGGTAGTTCCGCTGAACCCGTCGAGTACGCTTTTCACTCCTTTCAAAGAAGATGCAATCTCTATGATATACGGAATAATCTTCAGCTTGGAACCGGCATATTTGATTCCCTGTGTCGTGATTTTCCCGTTTTCATTTTTAATCGACATGATTATTTGTCAAGCATAAAATGCTGCATAAACTCCATCTCTCTTAACTCGCCATAACTACCTTTCCGGCAAGCAAACTCATCATACACCTGTACCTCATCCCCTGTTTCACCCGGACGGTAAATGATAAACGGCACCGGATCCATGGTATGCGTACGCAAGGCACAGGGAGTCGGATGATCGGGTAAAATGGCTATTGTCACCGGTTCATCCCATTTCGAAACCGCTTCAAAAACCGGCTTTACAATTCGATGGTCTAAGTATTCGATGGTCTTGATTTTCAAGTCAACGTCCCCTTCATGTCCGGCTTCATCACTGGCTTCGATATGCAGATACACAAAATCGTCGGTTTTCAACGCTTCGATGGCAGCCTCAGCCTTACCTTCGTAATTCGTATTGTACAAACCTGTCGCACCTTCCACCAACACCACTTTTAATCCGGCGTAAACACCGATACCACGAATTAAATCTACCGCTGAAATTACAGTCCCGCTTTTGATACCATACAGTTCTTGCAAGGTTTTCATGGCCGGTTTATAACCCGGCGACCACGGCCAGATACTGTTGGCTTTGTCTTTTCCTTCCGCAGCACGTTTCAGGTTCACCGGATGATTTTCTAACAAAGCCTGTGACCGCAGAATCAAGTCATTCAACAAATCAGCTGTTTCATTAGCTTCAGCATCAACAGCTTTTATCATCACATCGGCTGATGGCGTACCCGGCACATCATGCGGCGGGGTACATTTCAGCTTCTTGTTGCCACCTTTTACTTTTAATAAATGGCGGTAAGAAACACCCGGATAAAAACTGACAAGCTCGTTACCCAGTTCCTGTTGCAAAAAAAGAATCAGTTCTTCGGCTTCTTCATTGCTGATATGACCGGCAGAGTGATTCTTTATTATTCCATTTTCGATACAAATGAGGTTACAACGCATGGCCATTTCGTCCTGCGCGATATCGACACCCATACTCGCCGCCTCCAGCGAACCGCGTCCCTCGAACACTTCAGGCACATTGTATCCCATCACGCTCATGTTGGCAATCTCACTTCCGGGCGCATATCCGGCCGGTATGGTATGCAGCATGCCACATCGTCCGAGGGCTGCTATTTTATCTATGTTTGGTTTGTTGGCAACCTGCAAGGGGGTTTTGTTTCCCAATGCCGGAATAGGTTCATCCGACATGCCGTCGCCAAGAATAATGATATATTTCATTTGTTTTAAACTGAATATCTTAATTTAAAAAATCCTTATACCCCGGCAGCGCTTCTTCAAACAACTTCACCGCATCCTCCATGGTGCCGTAATACTCTCCTCCGGAAGCATTCAGGTGACCGCCGCCGTTAAAAACATCACCTGAGAATTTGTTGGTCGGGAACGTTCCCTGCGAACGCAACGACACCTTTATTTTATCCGAATCCTCCCGCATGAAAACAGAGAAATCAACACCGGCCATTGAAAGTGGTATATTTACAAAGCCTTCAGAATCACCGTTTACAAAATTGAACTGTTCCATTTCAGCGGCTGTCAACGTAATCAACGCGGCCTTGTATTCCGGATACACTTTCATTTTTTGGTACAAACAATACCCCATCAGTCGCAAACGATGTTCGGAATAGGTATTGAACACCTTCCGGTAAATATCGTCTTTATCCACACCCAACTTTATCAGTTCAGCAATGATGATGTAAATCTCCTCATCATTCGAGTTATAGGTAAAACCACCCGTATCCGACATCATACCCGTGTAAATACATTCGGCACAGGCGAGATTGATTTGCGAGAAATGTCCCATCCGGCATATTAACCTGAAAATGAGCTCACTTGTAGAGGATATCTTTGGATAAGAAATCACGATATCCGCGAAATCTCCCGGATGCAAATGATGATCGATGATAATTTTCTTTGCTGATGTCTCCAACACCACATCCGACATGCCACCCATGCGTTTGGGCACATTGAAATCAAGTGCCAGAATCAATTCTGCTTCCTGCAATTGCTCCGTTGCCGTTTCAATATCATTTTCAAAGACAATCACTTCAGCAGCACCGGGCATCCAGGCATAAAAATCGGGGAAGGCTGTCGGTACAATCACGACCGGCGACTTACCCTGCGTCATCAGGTAATGCCACATTCCGAGTGAGGCACCCATGGCATCTCCATCCGGACCAACATGCACCACGATGGCTATTTTATCTGCTTCATCAATCGCTTTCTTGGCTTTGTGAACCAGTTCTTCTGCAATAATTTTTGATATCATCGGCTTGGTTTTATAACGGGGACAAAAATAACAAAAAAATATGATATAGATTCAGGGATAATCTTGTTTAAAGTCATATATGAATGCACCTTGCTCTGCCATGGAATAAAATTCTATTCCTTTCTCCCGACAAATTGTTTTTAACTGATTAACATACCACGAAGTTATACCCTGATTTACGATGCAGATTTTGGGCAATACACAGCTCAATAATTCTGCGGCACGGGGTTTCAATCCGTTGCCGAGAATCAGAAAATCAGTCTCGATAGGGATATTTGTTGTTTTGCGGTGCAACAGATTATCGGTCAGTATCAGTATTTTCTTTCCCTGAAAAACAAAAAAACAGCTTGAGTTAAGCATCTCAAATGCCGGGTTATGCAATTTCATGCTTTTCCAATAATTCGAGGCCGACATGGATGCCGCTGAAGAATCAGTCGTAAATACCTGATGATGATGTCGGGCAATTAAATTCACATGCGTATGTTTTCGATCGGCATAAACCACCAACTGATTCAACTGAAGCGTCTGATGATGCACAGAAACATGACTTAACACGAAAATCAGCAAGACACACAAGGTTGCCATCAAGGATAGGTATTTTTTATTTTCCAAATAAAAGGAGAAGAAAACAAGCACAGCAAAAAGTAAAATCAACTGAAAAAAGTTCAGATAACAGATTGAAATTGCATGTGGCAAATCATGTATAAAACCTACTGAAGTATTCAACAACCACAACATAGACTTCAATAGCAATCCGGGGATAAACGCCAGCCATGACACAGGAAATAAGATGATAAATGCAACAGCCAGGTAGATAATCAGAGTAGATAATGGAATGGCGATATAGTTGGCCAACAGAAAATAATTCGGGAACTGATGGAAATAATACAACGCGAGCGGCAATGTCGCGATCTGAGCTGCCAATGAAACAGCCGTGAGATCCCACCACCATTTCAGTCCTTTCGACTTCACATATATTAGCGAACTGATTTTCGGCTGAAACCACACGATGCCAATCACAGCGCAATAGCTCAGTTGAAATCCTATGTCGAACAAAAGATTCGGGTCATACAGCAAAATCACGAAAGCAGAAACTGAGATTGTATTGTATATCTGGGATTTGCGTTCAAGAGCAAGCCCTACCGCAACCAGAGAGAACATCGTCGCAGCCCGTACTACCGAAGGGGGCAAGCCGGTAATAAAAGCATATACCCAAAGCGTGCAAACTGTAAAAACGGTACTGATAAACTTCCATTTTGATTTTCTGAACACCAAAGCAAAAACGGCCTGAAGAATCAGGTAAATCACCCCGACATGCAAGCCGCTTACCGCCAGGATGTGCATAGCGCCGGAATGACTGAAATCCTCCCGCAACTCCGCATCCAGGGCATCTTTATATCCAATTGTAAGCGCCGCCAGCACGGCATATTGATCCTTTGGCAAGTGCAGGGCTTCGTACATCCCCAGCACTTTACGACTGCATGTGGCAGCTAAATCAGCAAAAGAAAACTCCTCCCGGTGAGCGAACAGTCGCCATTCCTGTGTTTTGAGATAAGCAGTGGCCCGGAAACCTTTATTCGCCAAATACTTTGCATAATCAAAACCCTCCGGATTCATCGCACCCGACGGCCGCTGAAATACCGTTCTAAACAACAAGACATCTCCTTTTTTCAGACACAAGGAAGCACTGTCTTTGGCCACATAAACCAATGCCGGGGAATTCATTTTTACGAATTGCGCACCTGTATACTTTCCCTCCACCTCCATTTTACAAACTATCGAGTTCTCCTTTTCGGCAGGAGATTCCTTTATACTACCCACAAAAAGGGATTGTTCATCCAGCTGCGTAAAGGTCGTTTGCTGTTGTTTTCTTTCCGATATAATATAACCCATTAGAAAAAACAACACCATGACACCGGCGCCAAACAACCACCGCAATCTGTAAGCATGCCTCGATTGCTGAAAGAAGAAAGAAATCAACATGAGAAAAACCGCTATGATGAGTAATACCAAGCGGGTAAGGCTGAAAAGTTCCAGGTATTGAAACACGACAATGCCGCACACCAGCGAAACCAACAACCTGAAAAACGGAGTACGTTGCAGGAAGGACATAAACAAACAGGTTTTTATTTAAGCGGAAAACGAAAAGCGGAAAACGAAAAGCGATTTAGGCTAAAAAAAAGACACACAGCAGAAAATTGCTGATAAAAAAATAAGACATTAGCCTGAAAACGCTTTCCGCTTTCCGCTTTCCGTTTTCCGCTCTATTCTAAACATTTAACATAGATTGTATCATCCCCACCGGATCGGGTGCATTGAAAACGGCGCTGCCGGCAACCAGCACGTTAGCGCCATGGTCAAAAAGTTTTTTGGCATTTTGAATTGATACACCGCCATCGACCTGAATCATACAGGCAGGGTTCAGTTCATCGATCATGTTTTTGAGTTCTTTTAGACGATCATAGCTCTCCTCGATGAATTTTTGTCCGCCGTAACCTGCAAAGACACTCATCAACAGCACCATATCCACTTTATCAATATAAGGTCGTAGTGCAGCCACCGGCACATCCGGATTGATGGTAATGCCCACTTTAATACCCTGCTGACGAATCAGTTCAATCACTTCACCCGGGTTTTCAGCTGCTTCGTAATGGAAAGTCAGCATTTCCGCACCTGCTTCAGCAAATCGTTTCACGTATTTTTCCGGATGCACAATCATAATGTGGACATCAATCAACTTGGTGCAATGTTTCGTGATTGCCTCCAACACCGGAAACCCGAAAGAAATATTCGGCACAAAAACGCCATCCATCACGTCAATGTGAATCCATTCGGCCTCACTGCGGTTAATCATCTCGCAGGCACTTTTTAAATCACTGAAATCGGCTGCTAATATGGAAGGAGAGATAATTTTTTGCATAATTCCTTGTTTAAAACCACACAAAGTTAGCTGTTTTTCGTGATTATGCGTACGAATAAATCAAAAAGTATGTTATTAGTGGTTAGTGGTTAGTGGTCAGTGGTTAGTGGTCAGTGGTTAGTGGTTAGTAAAAAAAAGACTCCCGATTATCCGGAAGTCTTCTTTTTTAACTAAGATTCATTTCGATGTACTGATTATCACTTATTTTTTGCACCCGGTAGTTAGCAGCGAACTGCAAAATTTTCTGTAGCGTAGAATCTGAGGGTTGCATGTTGTCTGAACAGTTATTAAACTGTTGTGGCGTTTGTTTTAAATCAGTTTTGTTTAACGGAGTAATGGTTTTTTGCATAGGCAATATAAAAGTTATTTTAGTTTCTGATTCTAAAACGCATTTATATTTAAAATAGTATGTAAGGTGAAAAAAAAGTTTAGACCTGTCAGGTTAAAAAAACCTGACAGGTCTGGTCAAATCAATACACAAAATAAAAAAGGACAGGGATTACCCCTGTCCATCTAAACACACATTTATTTTCAGATAGCTAAAAAATCTCTTTTAATACCTGCTTTCCACCGCTTTCCAGTCGATGATATTCCACAAGGCATTCACGTGGTCGGGACGGCGATTCTGGTAATCCAGGTAATACGCATGCTCCCAAACATCAAATCCTAATAGCGGAACCAACCCTTTTACAACCGGGTTGCTGCCATTCGGTTCTTTCTCAATCGACAATTTTCCGTTGGCATCCTTAGCCAGCCATGCCCATCCCGAACCAAACACGGATACTGCAGCAGCATTGAATTCTTTTTTGAAGCTTTCAAAATCACCAAATTGACTGTTGATAGCTTCTGCTAATTTACCGGATGGAGCACCGCCCCCGTTGGGTGAAAACGAAAGGAAATAGATGTTATGATTCAGCGCCTGTCCGGCGTTGTTGAATATCGGACCATCGCTGCTCTTCACAATATCAACCAACTCCATGTTTTCATATTTTGTCCCCGGAATCAGGTTATTCAGATTGGTGATGTATGCCTGGAAATGCTTTCCATAATGTAATTCTACGGTTTGTTTGCCAATTACAGGTTCCAATGCGCCTGTTTCGTACGGTAATGCGGGAAGTTCAAATTTCATGATGATAATATTTTAATGTTACTATAATGCTTTTATGTAACCGTAAAACATCAAATCATGCTTTTGTGTTTGGTAGAAAAAATCAATAACGTTATTGATTCTTTCAATACTACTGATTCTTAGTTCCCTCGCTGCGCTCGGGAGCTAATTTTCAAGTAAAAACGGCTTATTATAGAAAAATTTCTTTAATTCGCAATAGCATAAAATAATTATTATCGTCGTAAATTTGCACCGAAAAACTCATCATTTTATGTTATATAGCATACAAATGAGATTTATTACTTTTGCATTCGATAGAAAAGGTGTTATTTAGGTATTAGTTTTAGGTATAAATTTTACAATTTAATTGTTTAGTTCAAATGGGTAAATTTAAGTCAGGTCTCTGGCAGGAACAAATCAACGTACGTGATTTTGTGACCAACAACATTACTCCTTATGATGGAGATGGTTCCTTTTTATGTGGTGCTTCAGCAACAACCCAACAATTGTGGCAAATTTGCCTGGATGCGATTAAAGAAGAGCGTGCAAACAACGGGGTGCGCGCGATCGACAATCAACTGGTTTCCAGGATTACTTCTCATGCCGCGGGATACATCGACCGCGAAAAAGAAATCATCGTGGGTCTACAAACCGACATGCTCCTCAAACGCGCCATGAAACCTTATGGTGGTATTGCCGTAGTAGAAAAAGCTTGTTCTGAAAATGGCGTGGAAATTTCACCCATCGTGAAAGAAATTTTCACCAAATACGCCAAAACACATAACGACGGGGTGTTCGATGTGTACAACAACGAAATCCGCACCTTCCGTTCGCTGGGTATCTTAACCGGGTTGCCCGACAACTACGCCCGTGGCCGCATCATCGGCGATTACCGTCGCCTCGCGCTTTACGGAACTACCCGCTTGATTGAAGCCAAAAAGGCAGACCAACTGATTTTCAACGGCCCCATGACCGATGAGCGCATCCGCCTGCGGGAAGAAATCGCTGAACAATTAAAAGCGCTGAAAGAAGTGGAAGAACTCGGCCGTATTTATGGTCTGGATTTGACCCGTCCCGCTGAAACGGCACAGGAAGCCGTGCAATGGGTTTACATGGCTTACCTCGCGGCGGTAAAAGAACAGGACGGAGCCGCCATGTCACTGGGAAATGTTTCTTCATTCCTCGACATCTACATCGAAAGAGATATTGAAGCCGGTAAAATTACCGAAGTATATGCACAGGAACTCATCGACCAGTTCGTGATGAAACTCCGCATGGTGCGTCACCTGCGCATGGATGCCTACAACGAGATTTTCGCAGGCGACCCAACCTGGGTGACCGAATCAATCGGTGGAACGATGACTGACGGTCGCCACAAGGTAACCAAGACATCTTTCCGTTTCCTGCAAACGCTTTACAACCTCGGTCCATCGCCCGAACCCAACATGACGGTGCTTTGGTCGCAACGTCTGCCGGAAGCATTTAAGGAATTCTGCGCGAAAGTTTCTATCGACACTTCGTCTATTCAATATGAAAACGACGATTTGATGCAAAGCAGTCGTTGCAGCGATGATTACGGAATTGCCTGCTGTGTTTCTTACCAGGAAATCGGCAAACAGATTCAGTTCTTCGGCGCCCGTTGTAACTTAGCCAAAACATTGTTGTTAGCCATCAACGAAGGTCGCTGTGAAATCAGTGGCAAACAGGTACTGCATGGCATCCCGGCACTCAAATCGGACGTGCTGAATCTCGATGAAGTAATGGAAAACTTCAAACTGGCGATGACAGAGGTTTCGCGTGTATATGCTGATTCGATGAACATCATCCATTACATGCACGACAAATATTACTACGAAAAAGCGCAGATGGCGTTTATCGATACCAACCCGCGCATCAACCTGGCTTATGGAGCTGCCGGACTGAGCATCGTGGCTGATTCGCTTTCGGCGATTAAACATGCCAAAGTTACTGTTGTGAGAGATGAAAACGGACTTTCGAAAGATTTCAAAATCGAAGGTGAATTCCCCTGCTATGGCAACGACGATGACCGTGTGGATGTATTTGCCCGTGAAATTCCGATTTATTTCAATTCTTTGCTGAAAGAATTGCCGACTTATAAAAACGCGGAACCAACGCTGAGTATCCTGACCATCACTTCCAACGTGGTATATGGCAATAAAACCGGCGCTACGCCTGACGGTCGTGCCAAAGGGGTACCTTTCGCGCCGGGAGCAAACCCGATGCACGGTCGCGATACCAACGGCGCGCTGGCTTCACTGAGCTCGGTATCGAAATTAGATTATACCCATTCGATGGACGGAATCTCGAATACCTTCTCGATCGTTCCGAAAACGCTCGGACCAAGTGATCAGGATCGCAGGGAAAACTTGGTGAGCATCATGGATGGCTACTTCGCGAAAAACGCGCATCACCTCAACGTGAACGTGCTGAACCGCGAGATGCTGGAAGACGCCATGGAACATCCGGAAGAATATCCGCAGCTGACCATCCGTGTCTCTGGCTATGCCGTGAACTTTGTTCGCCTCACCCGCGCACAACAGCTTGAAGTTATTTCCCGCAGTTTCTTTGAAGCGATGTAATATAAGATGCCGGACACCAGACCGTCATTGCGAGTGAAGCGAAGCAACCACGTCATTGCGAGGAGCTCACAAAGTGAGCGACGAAGCAACCCCTCGATAACATGCACTTGGCAGACAATTGGAGACTAAAACAAAAAAATGATCAGAATACACTCAGTTGAATCGCTCGGGACTTTTGACGGTCCCGGTGTCCGGATGGTCTTGTTTTTACAGGGATGTAATTTCAAGTGCCTCTACTGCGCCAATCCCGACACGATTGAATTGAACGGGGAGTCAAGGCCGTATGACTACGAGGAGCTGATGAAGCTGGCCCGCAGTCAGCGACCTTTCTTTGGCAAAAGAGGAGGCATCACCGTTTCGGGAGGCGAACCGCTCATGCAGGCAAGTGCTATTACGCCTTTTTTCAGTATGCTGAAAGCGGAAGGTTTCAATACCTGTATCGACACCAACGGCAGTTACCTCAACGATGCAGTGAAAGAGCTGTTGCAATATACCGACCTCGTACTGCTCGACATCAAGGAAATCAATGAGGAAGCGCACCGGAAAATGACCGGTATGACAAATAAAGCGACCTTACGCATGGCAGAATACCTGCACGAAATCAACAAAACCGTGTGGGTGCGTTATGTGCTGGTTCCGGGATATACCGACGATGAAGAACATTTGCACGAGCTCGGCAGGTTCCTGCAACCCATGACGAATATTCAAAAACTGGAAATACAACCCTATCACAAATTAGGCATTCACAAATACAAATCGCTGGGATGGAAATACGAGCTGGAAGGCGTGGAGCAAAACACACCGGAACAACTCAAAAAAGCGAAGGAGATATTTGGACAGTATGTGAGGGAGGTGGTGGTTAATTAGTGAAGGGAAGGCTTCGGGGGGGTTGCTTCGTCGCTTCGCTCCTCGCAATGACGGGACAACAACTTTGTGCGTACTATCAGGGGGTTGCTTCGTCGCTTCGCTCCTCGCAATGACGGGACAACAACTTTGTGCGTA
>JANJVQ010000001.1 GCA_024710005.1 Paludibacter sp.
TGCAAAGAAGCCGGGGTGAACCCACGGGAGTGGTTAATCGATGTGCTAAACAAAATGCCCTATTTGCAGCAATCCGGTTCCGAAACGGACTTAAAGGAACTGCTTCCCAATAACTGGAGTTTTGCCAAAGTCTAACGATACTCTAATAATAAGCTAACAATTTATGGTGTTTTTGAACTGGAGTTTGTCAAACTCCAGCAGAAAAGTTTGAATGTTTAGTGTAGTTTATCGGGGGCTTACGAAAAAACACGAAGCAGTGGCTTTGTTTAACTTGGTAAACAGTCTGCACGAGCAGTGCTCGCTAATCATCACCACTAATAAATCGCCTACCGAATGGGTAGAGGTGCTGGATGATGAAGTTTTGGCAACTGCACTACTTGACAGAATTTTATTCCATTGTGAGGTGGTGAAACTGTAAGGTCCCAGCTACAGAATGGATAACCGGAAAACGATTTTTATGGCCAAATAGAGTTTTGGCTTTTTGTTGATCTCACTTCGCTTACGCTTCGTTCGATCAACAAAAACAAAGAAGATATATTGAATTATTAACCAGTTACAAACTGGTGATTTACACTTGCGAAAAACTGGTGAAAATCATTTGCGAAAAACTGGTGATTTTTAATTTGCTAATTACAAATGTTTATTTCGGTGTTATTTACATTAATTTTTGCCATACTATTATTTATCTTATTCTATACCAGTCGAATTCGACAAGTTTAAATATGCCTAATAGAATTATCTTCATTCCAAAGTGCACGAACTTCGCGGTCATCAAAAAAAGGATAGATATTTTGGCATAACTCATTTTAATAATTACTAATTTGCTTTGAGATGTTGTAATATTAGTATGATCGGGTAGCAAATTTACAATAATAATTGATAATCTTGTTGAGATATTTTCAAATTATTACTAATTCAACTTTTGCAAGTCAAAGCCAGCCATATAGAATTTTTCGCTATTCTCATGTCACAATATTTTTTCAGTCCAACTTTGTTAACATATAGGTTGAAGCCTAATTCTTTCCTGACAGTTATGTCTGGTGATGCAGTATAAACAATTGGGTGCTTGGTTTTATGGTTGATTTAATAGGCTACCACAGTCTAAGGGTAAAACATTTGCAGGATGTGCCCTAATCTCAGACTTGTATTTATTAATATTGGGCAATAGTTTTTGAGCATCTTCTCTAGCTCCAATTCTCATCAATGCATTATATTGACAAATCAATGACTCCAACATAGCACAAGGTGCACAAAGTTGTGAAGTTACTCCATTGATTGCCCCTTCATTATTAGCTTGTAGGCTTGAAGATTGGCCAGTTGCGAATTTTTCTAATGCATCGGTACTTTTGTTCATTAAGTCAGAATACTTTCTACCAGCCATATTACAAGCTGATAGTGCTGCTTTTTTATCGGCTTCACTGATGCTCGAATTATTCCCTGTATTAATTGTACCAGAAGCTGAACCTCCCATTGATTGAATGGTTGAAGCCGTTCCGCTCAATGTATAATCACCTTTTAGATAGACATCGGTAAATGAAGATGCTGCAACATTAACTAAAGATTTTGTATCAACACCTAATGCAGCACCCATTGCCAATGGCATTGTAAACATAAAAGCTTTAAATAAGCCTGAAGGGCCTTTTTGCTGGCTTTCATAGCGTGCCATATCTTCTGCAATTTTTCTTTGTCTTTCTTGTTCTTGTAATAATTCGTATTGTCTTTGTAATTCAGCTCTTTTGTTCTCTTTAGCAATTAAATAGACTTGGTCAATTCTTTGGCCTTCATAAAACTCGCATCTTTCAGGTTGTCCATTATTCCAATAAATACCACTGCCATGCATCTGACCGTTTTTAAATTCGCCCTCGTAGCGTTCGCCAGTGGAAGGATTGTTTAATTTGCCTTGACCGTGAAACTGATTATTATTGAATTCTCCTTCATAATAGCCGCCGTCATCAAAAACGAGTTTCCCTTTTCCATGAAAGTTATTATTTAAGAAATCACCATTGTATTCGGCTCCACTCTGAAAACTAAAAACTCCTTTTCCATTAAGTTGATTGTTGACGAAAACACCAGTTGCCTTATCCCCATTAAAATACTTGATATTTCCTTTAAGTAAATTTCCATTTTTAAAAGTCCCATGTAAACTGTATAGATCTTTAAAAATGTCTCCTTCACCTTCGAGCTTATCATTGATAAAAGTACCACGATATGTAAATCCATCAGGTTTCTTTATAATTCCCTCAAATTTGGTTTTTGAGAGAAATGTACCTCTATATATATTACCATTTTCAATGGCATAGAAATCGATAAATCTTAGTTCAATTAAATTATTCTTCAGACGAAGTTGTAAATTATCATTTCCGTACCATTTTTCATTATTAATAATTATTTCTTTACACTTGCTCTTAATGATATTATTGAATTCTTCATTAGTCAAAAATTTTGTTTTATATTCTTCAGGATTTGCAATGTTTAATTTTAAAAAATTATCAATATTAAGCAATAGCACATTTTTGTTTTTATTATATAAAGCCAGTTCAATGAATTGTAGAACCCGTAAAGGATCAAGTGTATTTTTATCTTCATTTAGTAAAAGTTTACTATTATAATTACTGCTTAATATATGATATTTTAGGTCTGATTTGTTTACAATATTTTTACTTGCATAAAATGATAATTTAGTGCCATCATCTTTATGCAGAAACCACTCTCCATTAGAGTTCTGTTGCAACATTAAGTAATACTTTCTTTCAAGATTTTTTACAATAGCCGTTTCACCAGCAGAGTAGACAATATATGAAGGGTTTATTATTTTGTCAAATGATAAATGAAATGCTCCAGTTTCTTTATTTACATAGTAAAATAAATTATTTCTTTGTTCACCTACTAATATATATTTTTGTAAATCATTGACATTATCTAATTCTGGAATCGTTTTGAATTCATGCCAATCGGCCAATAATACTGGTTTTTTATCTGATACTTTTTTAACATATGTGCTGTACAGTCCTTTGTTTTCAGCTACAATGTAGAATTTCCAATCACTCATCCCAATCTTATATACAGGTAAAAAGTTTTTTATCCCTCCAGTAAGAAATTTAGTGTTTTTCGTTTGATCTGTTACATTAATAGAATTCTTGTAAAAACTAAAGATCCATGGTAATTTAACAAACGCATTCAGATATCTACCAAATTTCAAGTCTATCGCTATTTTAATATCCTTTTTTGCATCTTTACTTAAATAAGTCAGATAAAAGACATCACTCTCATAAGCACAGATAACGTGATAGGATAGAAATTCATTAGTAGAAAACATTAATCCTTTTAAACTTTCATTTTCAGGGGCTCTGTATTTTTTAAAAATTTCTCCATTTTTTGTTTCAATAACGATAAATTCTTTATTGTCCTTACTCATATACGCAATGAAATTTCCATCGTTAGTTACATCTACAATACAATAATTATTGGGTATTGAAGGAGTTATAATAACCTGAGTAAAATCTTCTGTTTCTAATGACCATTTATTAATAAAACTGGAATTAGCACTTATTAGGAATTTTCCGTCACTTGTAACGAAAGTTGTAACACCTTCTGCTCTTTCATTTTCAGGAATTACATTATCCAAATTAATAGTAAGTTGCGCATTTGCAAATATCACAAACTGTAATAATACGGTTAGCAAAAAGATTTTTTTCATATTGATTTATTTTTCATTAATAATTTATTATTTTCCTTACTTCCAACCACCAACTCATACCCCTCCCCCCTAACTTCAGATAAAAAACCCATCAAAACATTCTAAGCAAACGAATTATAAAAACACAAGAAAACAGAGTCATTTCGCATACAATATTTCAATTAAAGGACTTATACAGTCGCAGTGTGATAAAAATTCCCCAAATATAATAACAAATTTTAGAAAAACAATACAACAATTTAACAATATCTCAAACTATACCAATGCACTATATTTTACTACATCCCATCAAACCCGGTTATTTTAATTCCTACAAATCAATAGATAATAAGCTACGCCTCTCCCCTGTTTCCTACCCCAAAAAGCTCAATTTTTTTGTCAAATTTTGTGGCAAAAAGCACGAATTGAATTTACGTAAGGCATAAATTGAATTTACGTAGGGTGTAAAATCATTTTATGTAGGGCATAAAATTGTTTTACGTAGGGCATAAAATGAATTTATGTAGGGCGTAAAATGAATTTATTTTGCATAAAAATAATGCGCGTTAATTACTTAACACGCATTATCTACAAGCCGGCTATACGGCTATTTAGCCGACCATTTCAGGTAATATTCAAAGAGAAATAATTCCTGATTGTATGTTTTGAAAGATTTAGTAGCTAATATGCTACTATGTGGGTGAATCGAAGTTGAATGGGTTCACAGGATGAGGATTGATTGAGCGTTTCATATTGGTTCTCGTTTATGTTAATTTGATCTGGAATTGCGATGCAAACCTAAACATAAGTTTTGACATAAAGTTGACCTATATTGACGAAAATAGGACATATAATGACCAAAACAGGACATTTGATGTCTGGTTCGGGATTTTTATACCCATTCTTCCTGCAAAACCTCTCCTTTTATACCTACAACCGACAGCTTAACCGGGATTTTCTTTCCTGCTTCTTTTACGGCCTGCATGGCTAAACTAAGCAGTCCTCCACAACAGGGGACTTCCATAATCACCACTTGCAGCGTATTGATTTGTGAATCCACAATCATGGATTTTATCTTTTGCAGGTACGATTCCTTGTTGCTGTCGAGTTTGGGACAGGCGATGGCCAATGTCTTGCCTTTTAAAAACCGGTTGTGAAAGTCGGGGAAACTAAAGGGCACGCAATCGGCCGCTAAAACTACATCAGCTCCTTTGAAATAACCGGCCTGTGGATTCAGCAGGTGTAATTGTACCGGCCACTGGCGCAACTGAGAAGCGGGTTCGTCGGTATGTACCGGATGCACCATTTTAAAGCCGGCACCCACCGGTTTGGGTGCTGTAAAGCTAATTTCCTTGCTTCCGGGACATCCACCGCCCTGATGTTGTGGAACGGGCATGTTGTGTACAATTGAGAAATCAACCGGAATTTCGTTTGCTTTTAAATAGCTTACCGCCTCTTTTAAGTATCCGAACTCACCATGTTCTTTCAGGTGCTTGAGATGCGCGAGGATGGTCTTCTCCCCTTTCGGGATCATCCTTTTGATGGTTGCAATTTCATCATAGGGCACTGCTTCACGCTCTTCTAAGGTAATGGCGCCAACCGGACAATCACCCACGCAAGCTCCCAATCCGTCGCAATACAACTCGCTGACCAACCGGGCTTTGCCGTCAATCATTTGTAGCGCTCCTTCATGACAACCCTGCACGCACAGCTCACAACCGTTGCACAACTCTTCATCGATTTTTATGATGGTTCTTTTCATTTTTTTTGATGCGGTGCTGAATGATTACCCTTTAATCATGATTAATATCATTTTGAACTTCTCTACTGCGGTCAACGCATGCGGTATATTAGCCGGCATGATGATGCTTTCGCCTGCCACTAATTCGTGCGGTTTACCATCGATAATTACTTCTGATTTGCCGTCAAGCACCTGTACAATAGCATCATAAGGAGCAGTGTGTTCACTCAGCACTTCTCCTTTATCGAAGGCAAAAAGTGTTACATTTCCTTTTTCATTTCTAAGTAAGATTTTACTTACGATTGAACCATCTGCATACGATACACTTTCAGCAAAACTGAATTTCTCAGCTTTTGGAAAACCTTTACTTTGTACTCCCGGAGCAAATTTATAATCAGCCATCTTGAATGAATTTTAATTGTTGTTTAAATTTGAACACAAATATAGTGATGCTAAAACAAACAATCTGTAACAGTTGTTACAAGTACGTGGTATTTTTGGTGAAATAATAATTTTAAAGTATTTTTACATCCATAATGTGAATCAGAAATAGATAATTAGTTCCCTCGCTTTGCTCGGGATGACAACTTTTCAGCGAGTATTATAACCGTCGCACTATCTTTTGCTGACTGAATAGATTCGTAGCGACGACGGTTCAGGAATTCCCGAACCCGTCGCTAAAATTAACATAATCAATATGCTGTCAGTAGCCGACGGGGTATCATAACAATGAATACCTGTCATCCTGAACGTAGTGAAGGATCTCATATTTTGAATTTCTGAATCGAATTAATAATAATTTGATATGAAACACAGTGATTTTCAGAGTTGTCCCGTTTGTGGCAATTTAAATATATTAGACGAAGAGGCTTTTCTCGATGATTTAAAGTGTACCATCAGGGCGTACCCGAAAAATCAACTGATTATCAGACAGGGAGAAGTATGTGATGCCTTGTACATCCTGACAGTGGGTTCCGTTAAAACTGAAATCATCACCGAAAACGGCAATTTAGTCAGCATAGAAACAATTGAGGCACCCAGACCTTTGGTTTCAGAATTCTTGTTTTCGGATAATAACCAGTCACCGGTAAACGTAACAGCACTCGAAGAAGTCGAAATCATCAAAATACCCAAGTCGGAAATCGTGCGGCTGATGATGAGCAATCCTCATTTCATGCAGAATTACCTGACACACAATGCCAACAGGACGCAGTTTTTAACGAACCGGTTGCAATTATTGTCCATCAAGACCATCAAAGGGAAATTAGCTCATTACCTGTTGGAACAGGCACAAGGGTCTTTGAAGCCCTTTGTAATCAATAAAAGTCAGGGCGAACTGGCCGAATTTTTTGCCGTTGCCCGGCCTTCGTTTGCCCGGAGTTTATCGGAAATGATACACGATGGCATCATCCGGGTAACACGCCGTGAATACCAAATCCTGGACTTTGATAAATTAAAAGAATTGCTGGTTTAATCCAAATAAATGCTTATGATACCACTGATCATCAATGATTTTACATTACCCTTGCAACATCCGGTACTGAAGTTCCTGGTGATACTTATCATCATACTTTTTGCACCTATTTTGTTGAATAAGGTAAAGATTCCCCATATCTTAGGATTGATTATAGCCGGTGTCATTATAGGACCGCATGGAATCAATTTGCTGGAACGGGATAGCGGTATCATTCTTTCCGGTACGGCGGGATTGCTGTATATTATGTTCTTAGCCGGGATGGAAATTGATTTGGGCGATTTAAAAAAGAACAGTTTCAGAAGTATCTTTTTCGGACTGTTGACCTTTATTATCCCCATGGCATTGGGAATTATTAGCGGTTATTATTTATTGCATTTCTCCATGCCGACTTCCATCATCATCGGAACCATGTTTGCTTCTCATACCCTGATTTCGTATCCTATTGTAAACAAGCTGGATGTTGTCAGAAACAGAGCGGTGGTTATTACCGTAGGAGGAACCATTGTCACCGTTACGCTGGCATTACTTGTTTTCGCGGTTATCATAGGCATGTCCACCGGTGGTGTTGACAATGTTTTCTGGACCAGATTATCAATTTCCCTGATTATTTTTTCGGCTATCGTGTTGATTCTGTTTCCCATCATCGGTCGTTGGTTCTTCAAACAGTATTCCGATAGTGTATCACAGTATATTTTTGTGCTTGTACTGGTCTTTTTGGGAGCTGTACTGGCTGAAGCTGCCGGAATAGAAGGCATCATCGGGGCTTTCCTCGCAGGCTTGTCATTAAACAGATTGGTGCCGGTGACTTCTCCCCTGATGAACCGGATTGCTTTCGTTGGAAACGCGATTTTTATCCCGTTTTTCCTGATTGGTGTCGGTATGTTGGTGGATTATAAGGCTTTTTTCAGCGATTGGAACTCCTTGTATGTAGCGGGAATTCTGACGGTTGTAGCTACGGCTTCAAAGTTTATTCCGGCATGGATTACCCAAAAATCATTCCGCTTTACCGCTGATGAGCGGAACATGATATTTGGGTTGAGTAATGCACAAGCTGCTGCTACCCTGGCAGTCGTATTAGTGGGATACAACGTGATTCTGGGTTACACACCTGACGGAGAGCCTGTTCGCCTGCTGAATGACAGCATTTTAAACGGAACCATCATCATGATTCTGGTTACCTGTACCATTGCTTCATTGGTAACACAAAAAGCTGCTGTGAATATTTCACTGGCTGAAAATACCCACGTTGAAGCGGAGGATACAGATAATACGGAGAAAATACTGATTCCCCTGCGTTATCCGGAGACTGTTGACGAACTCATAAACCTGAGTTCTTTGTTGAAATCGAAGAAAAATCGTGAGGGGGTATATGGACTGAATATCATCAACAACGCATCCAAAGAAGAAAACAACCTGAAATTCGCGCACAAACTATTAGATAAAGCCCTGATATCAGCGTCGTCTGTTGATGTAAACATGCACAAGTTACTTCGCTATGACGTGAATATCGTGAATGGCATTACCAGTGTAATCAAGGAACATAATATTTCTGATTTAATCTTGAGCATTACCGAGAAGAAAGGTATGTCGGATTCATTTATTGGCAACCTGACCGAAGGAATTCTGACTAAAAGTAACATTACCACTTTTGTTTACAGAGCTACACAGCCAATATCTACCATCAAACGACACATCGTAATCATTCCCAAAAATGCTGAATATGAAGTCGGTTTTCCCTTTTGGTTGATTAAAGTATGGAATATCGCGAAGAATTCGGGTGCTATCATGGAATTCTACGGACACGAGAAAACCCTGAACCTGATTAAGGAGGTTCATCAGAAACACCCTATTGAAGCTGATTTTAAGATATTTGAAGACTGGGATGATTTCCTGATTTTATCGAGGGAAATTAAATCGGATGATAACCTGATTGTTGTTTTAAGCAGAGACAAATCCTTGTCTTATCACAGCAATATGGAGAAAATACCGGCATACCTGAAGAAATACTTCAATCCCAATAGTTTCATTCTTATCTATCCGATGCAGGCCGGTGTAATTGACTTTGACAATGAGAATTACATCAACCCGTCCTTACTGGAACCCATTGAGAAATTAGATGAAATTGGAAAAACGGTGGCCCGGCTGTTCCGTAAGAAATAGATTATAGGTATGATTCTTCGTTTTAAATGCAAATAAAACCTACAGATAAAGGCAACCTTATTTCCAACCTTATTTTCTTACCAAACAACCTTAGTAGCAAATGAACAAACACCTCATCAAACAAAACCTTATTACCTTATTTTAATTTGAAATAAGGTAATAAGGTCAGAAGATATATGTGAATAAATCCTGCTACTAAGGTTGTTTGGTAAGAAAATAAGGTTAGAAATAAGGTGTTGAGAAATTTTAGATTAAAAACTTTGCCAATTCCTGAAGTTTGATTCTACCCTCATAGATGGCTTTGCCGGTGATAACAGCCGGCACCTTGTTCTCTATCAGCATTTCGATATCGCGGATAGAACTGACTCCCCCACTGGCGATGAGGTACATAGTTGGTTCCTGCGCCAACATCTTTTTATATAAATCGGTTGCCGGTCCCGACAACATACCATCTTTGCTGATATCTGTACAAATCACTTTGGAAATGCCTTTGGCCATGTAGTTTTGAATGAAAGGCATCAATTCCAGGTCGGTTGTTTCAATCCAGCCGCCAACGGCGATTTTCTCGTCTTTCACATCGGCGCCCAGGATAATTTTCTCTCCTCCGAATTTTTCAATCCAGGATGCGAAAACCTCCGGATTCTTCACGGCGATGCTTCCACCGGTCACCATTGAAGCACCACATTCGAAGGCAATCCGCAAATCATCGTCCGATTTTAATCCACCACCAAAGTCGATGATGAGATTGGTCTTAGAAGCGATGGTTTCCAGCACTTTGTGGTTCACGATGTGATGTGCTTTTGCACCATCGAGATCAACTAAGTGTAACCGGCGAATGCCTGCATCTGCAAACATCTTAGCCACTTCCAGTGGATTTTCGTTGTAGATGGTCTTTTGCTGATAATCACCTTGTGATAAACGCACGCACTTACCATCGATTAAATCGATAGCGGGAATTATTTCTATCATTCACTAAAATTTTCTAATAGGATTCAATAAATACGATTACCTGTTGAATTTTACATACCTGGGAGGAGTCGGCACATAAGAATCATCATCCCACAACTGACTGGTAATCATTAAATCGGCACTGAACCGGTTACAGGCAATAGGTATATTATGCACGCGACACTGGCGCAATAACATCTGGATATCGGCTTCGTGTGGCTGCGCATTCAGGTCGTCGATCAGAAACACGCACAGATTTACTTTTTTCTGTACAACCAGGGCCGCAATTTCGGCGTCGCCACCCATGGGACCTGAATTAACACAACTGATATCCGCTTCAATTCCCTTTTCTTCAAACGCTTTCAGAATCAGGCTTCCGGTTGTCCCGGTACAAATCAGTTTATGCTTTGATAACATGGAGGCATTGTAAACCGCCCATTCAACCATATCTGCTTTGCGCTGATCATGTGCTACTAACGCGATGGTAAGTTGTTTATTCATATTTTTATTTTTATACGGTACAAATTTACGGAAAAACGGAGAACTTTCAAACATTAGCTCCATAATCTTGTTTATTAAGATAACATACGACACATGTGATTATGAAGAAAATTAAGAAAGGCGACAAGGTTGTAATCATGGGAGGCGGTTTTGCCGGGTTACAGCTGGCAAAGACCCTGCGCAAGGCAGATTTAAAGGTATTGCTTGTGGACAAACAAAATCACCATCAGTTTCAACCCTTGTTTTACCAGGTCGCCAGTGGCCGGTTAGAGCCCTCCAGCATCTCCTTTCCTTTCCGGAAAATCTTTCAAAAGAATAAGAATATTGATTTCAGAATGACCGATATTCGGCGGATTATTCCCGAAGAAAACAAGCTGGTTACCAGTTACGACCGTACCATAACCTACGATCACTTAGTGATTGCAACCGGCTGTAAAACAAACTTTTTCGGCAACGAAGAGATTAAGAATAACTCTTTTTCGATGAAGACAACACAGGATTCGATTGATATCCGTAATAAAATTCTTTTCAGTTTTGAGAAAGAAATTTTTGCCCGTCCGGAAGAAAAACAGGCCTGGATGAACATCATTATCGTGGGAGCGGGACCAACAGGCGTTGAACTCTCAGGGGCTTTTGCCGAATTGAAAAACGATGTCTTTCCCAAGGACTATCACAATGTGGATTTTTCGAAATTCAACATCATTCTGGTTGAAGGGAGTAAAAACACGCTGAACAGCATGGGAGAATCATCCAAAACTGCATCCCGTGCGTATTTAGAAAAACTGGGCGTGATCGTGAAGACAGAAACCATACTCAATAGTTACGATGGCAAGGTAGCTATATTGAGTAATGGAGAAGAAATCCCATCCAGAAATGTAATCTGGGCTGCCGGTGTTACGGGAAATGTGATTGAGGGACTGGATAAAGCACAGTTGGTACACAACCGCTATGTGGTCGACCGCCAGAATAGACTTGAGAACTACGACAATATTTACGCGCTCGGGGACGTTGCTTATATGGAAACCCCGCTGTATCCGAAAGCACATCCTCAGGTGGCCAATGTGGCTATCAATCAGGCAAAAAACCTCGGTAAAAACATACTTGCCATGCTGAAGGATGAGCATGCAACGATGAATCCGTATGAATACAAGGATTTGGGGATGATGGCCACCATCGGCAAACACAAGGCGGTGGTAGAATTGCCGTTTCTCCGGTTTAAAGGTCCATTGGCCTGGTATGTCTGGATGTTCTTACACCTTATGCTGATATTGAGTGTCAGAAACAAATTGGTGATATTCTTCAACTGGGCCTGGAGTTATTTTACCAAGGATACCTCGTTGAGATTAATCACTTATATTGATTACGAAAAAGACAAAGTAGTGGATAAATAACTGCCGTGAAAGCGTGGAATATGAGATAATTTTTTATCTTTGTAAACAAAATTTCAAGCAACTGTTTCACATGAGAACACCGGTTTATATTTACGTACTACTTTTCAGTCTTTTACTCAACCTGCAAGGTTTCTCCCAACACAAAAAACGCGAAATGCGTGCAGTATGGATTGCAACTGTCGAAAACATCGACTGGCCATCGAAACGAACCAATACAAAAGAACAAAAAGCGGAGTTAATCAGGATGCTCGACGGGCTCGCGCAAAACAACATCAATACCCTTGTCTTTCAGGCGCGCCCTACCGCGGATGCACTTTACCTCTCCCTGCTCGAACCCTGGTCGAAATACCTGACCGGTCAACAGGGTAAAAGGCCGGAGCCTTATTTTGATCCCATGCAATTCATTACAGAAGAAGCACATAAAAGATGTATGGAAGTTCATATCTGGCTGAATCCCTACCGCGTATTGAACGGAGATAAACTGACATCACTAAGTAAAGACCACATCTATCAGCAAAACAAACAGATGGTTGTGGAATATGGCGGCAAATACTATTTCGATCCGGGATTGGATGAAACACGGGAGTTTCTCAATAAAGTGGTGAAAGATATCGTGGAGCGTTATGATATCGATGCCATTCACATGGATGATTATTTCTACCCCTATCCCCTTGCAGGCAAAGAATTTCCCGATGAAGCTTCTTTCCGTAAGTATCCCAGGTCGTTTACAAACAAAGCCGACTGGAGACGTAACAATGTTGATATGGTGATTGCTGAATTACAGCATACTATTAAAAGCACGAAACCCTGGGTTGATTTTGGAATCTCTCCCTTCGGTGTATGGAGAAACGACAACGTGGATCCAAGAGGTTCAGCCACCCGTGCCGGTGTACAGAATTACGATGATTTATATGCCGACATCCTGAAATGGCTACAGGAAGGAACCATCGATTATGTTGTGCCTCAATTGTACTGGGAAATCGGTAAGAAGGTAGCAGATTATCAGGTATTAATTGATTGGTGGGTAAAGAACTCCTACAACAAAAACCTGTATATCGGTCTGTATGCTTCCGCTTTGGGCGGACTGAAAAAAGAGGCAGAATGGAATACCCCGAACGAAATTGCCCGTCAGTTGCGACTGAATTTAAAATACCCGGAAGTTGGCGGCGCCATGTTTTTCAGCGCCAAACCATTTCTGAGGAATTTGCAGGGACTGAATGACAGTCTGCAAACCAATTTCTACAAATACAAGGCTATTTGTCCCGAAAACAAAAATGTGATGGGGATGTTGGCGCAGCAACCTCAAAACCTGAGGATACTCAAAGACCACAAAGAAGCCATCCTGATGTGGGATCCCGTACATGAAACCGAAGGATCGAAAATTGCCTACTACGTGGTGTACGCGTTTAAAGGAAAGAAAGTCGGCGACATGGAAGATCCGGCCAACATCCTTACCTTCACCACGGATGCATATCTTGATTTAATGAAATTGAATCCCGATCTGAAAGGCTACTACACCTTTGTTGTGACCGCCATCAACCGGTACAAAAAAGAAAGCGTTCCGGTTTATGGAGTGACACGGAAGATTTAAACAACCCCATATCTCCACAAGTAATAAGCTACAATTGCCAGCACTGCAAGAATAATCAATATGGGCAGAATCGGATTTTTCTTTTTAGAGAAAGGATCTACCATATTGACTTTGGCATTTTTAGGCAATTCAGCTAAATGCGTCAAAGTCCGGCCAAACTGAATATTAATTGTTGCTTTGGCATTAATTGCCCAACCATTGGCATCGAGCACCGGGGCCAGGTTGCGTTTACGCAGCTTTAGCCAGGCCAGCAACATGCTCGGACCTGAAATGGCTAATATCAACCCCAGAAAAGCCAAAGGCATTTTCCACCAGGTAAGCGCCAGAAATCCCCCTACCACCGAAGCCAATACCGAACCTATGGCTCCGAATGCCAGTCCGATCGCAGCAAATATACCGGCAAACTTCGCAATATCAAATGGTTGTGGCGCCGGAGCAGGCGTTGGTGTTGTATTCGCCTTTGCCTTTGCAGATTCTGCTAAACCCGCATCAACTTTAGCGGTTGTCTTTTCGATATCCGATGTAGCAGAACTGGTGACTTCCTGTTCCTTGGATGCTGCAAATTTTTCCACCTGAGTAGAAATGAATTTGGCAACTTTACGATAAGGCGACCAGAATGCTTGCCGGATACTGATGGGGTTATCAATAATTTTGGTGATGGAAGCATCCCACACCTGTCCTTTTTTATCGTAGAACAAGGCATTACGTCCAACCGTTAAGTTATCTACATCGCCATCCGTCAGACCGACAACGATCGTCATCTTTTCATTTGTTCCCCTGGAGATACAGTCGCAATACAGCAAACAGATACCGCTATAGGAAGCCATCGTATTGTGTTTGCCCATATCCGTCACTTTGATACACAAGTTGCAGCTCCGTTGGTCGATATACAGAGTCCCGGCCTGAAAAACCGCTTCAGCATCCGGAGCATAAAAATCAGCAAAAGTTACAAAGTTGTTGAGAATTTGGTATAAGTCCCTGTAATAGCGAACCAATTGATTCACCAATATGATGTTATTGGCTTCTTTCTCCAGTTCTTTGTCCTTTTCTACCAACGCAATCAATTTGTTTTTATAGTCATCCGACAATATTGCACGTACCCCATCCAGGGTAAGCGCTTCCACAGCTGTACCTGCTTTCTCAGCCTGCCAGCTTACAAAGGCATCAAAACCGGCGATAATCTGCTGCCAGTCATCCTCTGTGAGTTCTTTTTTAATTTTTGCAGGTTCGGTTATCAGCGATTTGAACGAAGTCAACGCTCCTGCCCATGCCGGGTTGATACCTTTATTTAAATTTAAAGGCTTATTCGCTTCAATCTTAGCCAGCGGGAATTCGGCGATTTCATCCATACAACCCGATAAATCTTTCGCGCTGATTGCCTCAAAACGGGCTGTCAGGGTATTCAATACATCAGCAGATGCAGGATCGAATTCAGCCAACCGGCAGCGCACGAAATAATCATCAATTTTAGCACGTACTGCTTTAAAAGCATCAAATGCCTTTTGGGTATCAGCCCCATACGGCAATATGACCGGACTGTTATTTTCCGCTTTAGCATGCCATGCGGCATAATCCCCGCAATTTTGAAAGAATAAATCGATTTGTTCAGTCGAAACACCCGGTTTTCCACTCCGGTCGGTTAAACTGCCGATATGCGTGATGATATGTTGAATGTATTTCTTAAGATCTTCATCCTTAGTAGTATCTTCTGTTATGATTCCATCCCCGTTAAACTGTGTTTTGGCAAAAATAGCTTCCGTATCAGAAGTTTCCTCTACTGTTATCACTTCGCTGTCCGCTTTACCCAGATTTTTCAGGATTTGTTTCGACGAAGCAAGCAAATCTTTACCCAGCGGATTTTCATCATTAATGGCAGCTAAAGGCAGACATTTATTATGTCGGATCAGGTCATCCGGATTTTTAACTACCGAAAGTATCCAGTTCACAGCAGCCAGTATTTCAGGCACCTTAATCTTGCCATCGTTATCCGTATCGATTAATTCCAGCGTTTTAGAATCAATCTCCAGTCCATGTACAGGGCAGCTGAGTGCTGTCCACAGTTTCTGATCCAGTTCATCGAGATGTTGCAGGTCGGCACCCGATTCGAGATTCACCCTGTTCACGCCACCAATGCGCGAAAATTGCCAAATGTGTTTTTGCTCTTCCATAAGGTTGTGTTTCGAATTGTATATGCGTATAAATATGTTAATTATTGCAAATGTAGTAATATATTTCAATCAGGAAAGCAATCAGGTAGAATTAATGAATAAAAAAAAGAGCAGGAGTACACTCCCACCCTTTTCTACTATAGTATTTTTAGAAACTTATTACACAAGCTGCTCCAGTTTGGCAACATTGGCGGCAATGTCTTCATCCGAAAGCGAATAATTTACCAAATCACCTGCTAAGTATTGATCGTAAGCAGCCATATCGACCAAACCATGACCCGATAGATTGAAGAGGATTACTTTTGGTGTTCCGGCTTCCTTCGCTGCTAAAGCTTCGTTAACAGCAGCAGCAATAGCGTGTGCCGACTCAGGAGCAGGAATAATGCCTTCAGTCTGCGCGAATAACACGCCGGCTTTGAAAGAATCAAGCTGTTTGATGTCGCAGGCTTCGATGAAGTTATCTTTCAGCAACTGACTAACCAGCGTACCGGCTCCATGGTAGCGTAAGCCTCCGGCATGGATGTGTGCAGGAGCAAAATCGTGTCCCAGCGTGTACATCGGGATCAGCGGAGTATAACCGGCCTCGTCGCCGAAGTCGTATTGGAAGATACCCCGGGTCAGTTTGGGACAAGAAGACGGCTCTGCCGACAAGAAACGGGTTTTCTTCTCACCACTGAAGTTATGACGCAGGAAAGGGAAAGAGATACCCGAGAAATTAGAACCACCACCAAAACAACCAATGACCACGTCGGGATATTCTCCGGCCATTTCCATTTGTTTTTCAGCTTCCAAACCAATAATAGTCTGGTGCAGAGAAACGTGATTCAACACGCTACCCAAGGTATATTTACAATTGGGTGTACCCATGGCCAACTCGATAGCTTCTGAAATGGCTGTACCCAAACTACCCTGATAATTAGGATGCTCTGTAATGATTTTTCGTCCCGCTTTGGTCGACATGGAAGGCGATGGAATTACCTGCGCTCCCCAGGTTTGCATGAGCGAACGACGATAAGGCTTTTGTTCGTAACTGATTTTCACCATGTAAACCGCCAGTTCGAGTCCAAACATTTTACAGGCAAGCGACATGGCTGTTCCCCACTGACCGGCGCCTGTTTCGGTGGTTATATTGGTAACTCCCTCAATTTTATTGTAATAAGCCTGTGCCAGTGCTGAGTTTAGCTTATGAGAACCAACCGGACTCACACTTTCGTTTTTAAAATAAATGTGGGCAGGTGTGTCCAACGCTTTTTCAAGATTAGTGGCGCGAACTAATGGCGTAGGTCTGTATATTTTATACTTTTCCAACACTTCCTCCGGGATGTCAATCCAGGTATCTTTCATATTGGTTTCCTGATCAACCAGCCCTTTGGCAAACAAGGGATATAATTCCTCTGGTTTCATAGGTTGTTTAGTCCCCGGATGCAGAATAGGCATCGGTTTATTAGGCATCTCAGCGAGAATGTTATACCATTGTGTCGGCATCTCTTTTTCAGAGAGCAAAAACTTTTTGTTTCCCATTATTAGTCTGTTTTTATATGGTTTTTGTATAATAACCGCAAAGTTAACAAATAGAAATGAAAGATTAAAATTATTTTTGGCATTTTTCTACTATTATGAAATATTTTTTTATTGTTTGGTGTCAATTATATAGGATTTAATGTGATATTCATGTTGATTGTTTTTATTGCATTCAATTTCCGAATCATAACCTTATTTTCAACCTTATTTCTCTTACAAAACAACCTTAGTAGAATCAAGTTGCATGATTAATTTACCTTATTACCTTATTTGTGATTGATTTTAAAAATTTTGATAAATAAGGTAATAAGGTTGGTTTTTGCTCATACATATTTTCTACTAAGGTTGTTTTGTAAGAGAAATAAGGTAGAAATAAGATAGAAATAAGGTTTTCTTAACCGTAAATGTTGTTATGTTTTAAAAAAGTCCTAATTTTGTGTGAATTAAAAAACCAACATTATTATGATACAATCTATGACCGGCTTTGGTAAGGCAACGGGTGAATACAATGGAAAAAAGATCGTTGTTGAAGTAAAATCACTGAACAGCAAACAATTAGACATTTCCACCCGCCTCGCGGGACTCTACCGGGATAAAGACATCGAGATTCGAAATGAGGTATCACAAGGACTGGAGAGGGGTAAAATTGATTTATCGTTGTATATCGAAAACTCCGGAAAGGAAACCAATACGCAGATCAATCAGTCGGTCGTAGAAGCTTACTACAATCAGATACAGGCCATTGCAGCCAATACCGGCATCGAGATGCCTGCCAATTGGTTCGAAATCCTATTGCGTCTGCCTGAAGTTATGAAAACAGAAACTACAGAACTGGATGAAAACGAATGGATTGAAGTCAGGAAAATCATGGCAGAGGCGATTGAGCAACTAAAAAACTTCAGAATACAGGAAGGCAAATCATTGGAACAGGTTTTCAGAAGCAAAATAGCCCATATCGGTCATTTATTAGACGAAATAGCGCCTTATGAAGCCGAAAGGGTTGAAAAAATCAAGGCCAAATTGGAAGAAAATCTTCAGAATATCTCCGATAAATTTGATTATGATAAGAACCGGTTAGAGCAGGAATTGATTTTCTACATCGAGAAATTAGATGTCAACGAGGAAAAAATCAGATTGAAAACACACCTGGATTATTTCATCGAAACGATGGAGAAAGAGCATGCTCCCGGTAAAAAACTTGGTTTTATCACCCAGGAGATTGGCAGGGAAATCAACACGCTTGGCTCCAAGTCCAATCACAGCGAGATGCAGAAAATCGTCGTTCTGATGAAAGATGACCTGGAACAAATTAAGGAACAGGTGTTGAATGTGTTGTAATTTAAATACTTACATTACTTGTTTTTACATAAGACCGACAAAAATTAGAAAACCATGACAAAATTAGCTGATTTATTCAAACAGGTCTATCATTTCATCGCGCATGATGTATGGCGGATAACCGAAAACGAATTATCGCGAAGCAAACGGATACCCTATAAACTGGTAAAAGTGATTGTCATCGCTTTCCGGGGACTTTCACGTGATAAATTAGTAGTCAGGGCTTCGGCACTCACCTACTCGATTATGTTTGCCATCGTGCCGCTGATTGCCCTGTTTATTGCAGTCGGCAAAGGATTTGGTGTCGATTATGTGATCCGGCAATGGCTGGAAGAAGCGTTGATTGCACAAAAGGAGCTGATTCCTTTCATCATGGATTTTGTCGAACGGTATCTCGAAACGGCTCAGGGAGGTGTATTTATCGGTATCGGTATTGTTATTTTGCTCACTTCAGTCATGAATTTCTTCAAACAGGCTGAAGAGTCTTTCAACAGCATCTGGGAAGTAAAAAAATCACGTTCTATTCTCCGACAGTTTACTTCTTATTTTTCTGCTTTGTTCCTGATTCCGATTCTGGTAGTTTTAACAAGTGGTCTAAGTATCTATTTCAATAACCTGATTGCACATTTGCAATTTCTAAATATTCTTTCTCCTCTGCTGAAGTTGGGGATGAGATTCGCCCCCTACCTGATGAGCTGGATATTATTTACGGTCATTTATATTGTCATTCCCAATACACGCGTTAAATTCAGCAATGGCTTGATTGCCGGTATCATTGCCGGTACGGCATTTCAGTTTTTTCAGGCGCTGTATATATCCGGACAGGTTTACCTGGCACGTTATGACGTGGTCTATGGTAGTTTTGCTGCAATTCCCTTGTTGTTGCTGTGGTTGCAGATATCCTGCCTGATTGTATTACTGGGCGCTGAAATCTCTTATGCCGCGCAAAACCTGCAGAATTACGAATATGAAGGAGATAGCAATAACATCAGCATACGATACAAAAAGTTTCTTTCTTTATTTTTAAGCTATGTTATTGTAAAGCGGTTTGAGCATAATAAGCCACCCTTGAAGAATGATGAAATTGCATCTGTATATAAATTGCCCATCCGTTTGGTTAATCAACTTTTGACTGAATTATCGGAAACCGGTATCATCATAGAAATACTCGATGACGATTTGCGAACAAAAGCATATCAACCTGCATTAGACATCAATCAGCTAACTGTAAGCATGTTGACAGATAAACTTGAAACTAAAGGTTCAGAGCTATTCCTGTCAAATAAAAACCCGGAACTGGATGAGTTCTGGCAGAAACACCTTGATTTAACGAAATCTTCATCTGATGAAAACCTGCAAAAATTACTTGTAAAAGACATTTGATAAGGTGCTAAATCTTATGTTTTCTTATGTGACTTATATGGTTATAAAATTTATTTTGAGATGGTAATCGGTATAACAGGCGGCATCGGTAGTGGCAAATCGACGCTTTCGGAACTCATACGAAAGCATGGCTACCCTGTTTATGATACCGATAAAGAAGCACGAAGGTTACAGGATGAAGATGCAGCGCTCGTGCAACAAATCAAATCATTGTTTGGTGAAAATAGCTATGTTGATGGAAAACTGAACCGACCGGCTGTGGCTGCATTAGTTTTCAATAATCCGGAATTACTGCAAAAACTGACAGCCATAGTCCATCCTGCTGTTAAAGAGGATTTTATCGACTGGAAAGGTAATTTTAAAAGCGAAGACCTTATTTTCATGGAAAGTGCCGTGCTCTTCGAAGGAGGTTTTAACCAACTTACCGACAAAGTCATACTCGTTACAGCTTCGGAAGATATTCGCATTCAGCGTGTTATAAAAAGAGACGGTGTCAGTCGGGAACAGGTGTTATCGCGCATAAAAAATCAGATTCCGGATACCGAAAAAGCACCGAAATCTGATTTAATTATCAATACCGATCAAGGCTTACCTGCCGATATTATGGAATTAATTGTAGTTTGGCAGCACTGAGTAATCCCTTGAATACCTCAAATGTTGTTGCACATAGTTTTCATCGTAGCTTACTTTCACGTCGCTGATATTACCGGCATTATCTTTCACCAATGAATAGACCGGATTGACAAATCCACGGTAAGGCGCGATATTCAACGCTTTGTATCGTGCCAGCACTTCCGTATGGATTTCCTGATTTACATTTACTGCATAAGTTTCGATAAGCTGTTTGGCAGCTTCAAAATCTCCGGTTGACTTGATACGTTGAATTTCAGCAAGTAATTCAGCAAATAAATCACGCAATTTTGCATAATCATTGACTACGATAAAGGTTTTTCCATCCCGTTTCTTCAGTTCAATTACCTTGTCGGCTTTTCCTTTTTCGTATGCCCAGGCTGCAATTAACTGACGATTGCGCATGTGCGCCTGTTCAATGTTTTTGCCCGGTTGAATACGGGTAAGCTGGGTCATCAGTCCATTCATAATGTACTGATAATAGGCAGTTTTATACGCATCTTTATCCGGCAACAACCCTAATTCAACCATTTTATCATCGGCCATGTAATACAGTCCAAACAAATCGGCACGCGACTCTTCAACGGGTGAACCGTAAGCTTTCAGGGCATCGGGACTCACACCCGGTAATAATTTGCCGGAACCATGACCCAGACATTCGTGTAAATCGGTATGCAGGTTATTGGTGAGCGAACCATATTTTTTCGCACGTTCAATTTCTTCGGCGCTCCACATAAATTCTTCCATGAAACCACTCCCCTGCGATGCTTTGTCATAAGCCTCGGTAATATTTTCGATGGTAACCGATTTAGAACCATAATCCCGGCGAATCCAGTTTGAGTTAGGCAAATTAATGCCTATCGGCGTTGCAGGATAACAATCACCACCCAATATGGCAGCTGTAATTACCTTGGCGCTTACTCCTTTTACTTCTTCTTTCTTGAATTGTTTGTCAACCGGCGAATGATCTTCAAACCACTGGGCGTTGTTACTGATAATCTCAGTACGTTTGGTTGCCTCCATATCCTTGAAGTTCACCAAAGCTTCCCAGGTGGCTTTCATTCCAAGCGGATCGGTATAAGTTTCCGTAAACCCATTCACAAAATCAACCTGAGAGTTCACGTCCTGCAACCACAAGATAGAATACTCGTCGTATTTTTCCAGATTTCCGGTCTGATAATATTCAATCAAGGATTTAATTACCGCACCCTGTTGCTCATTTTCGACCACTCCTGCAGCTTTTTCCAGCCAACCTACAATGCGACGGATGGCAGCATCATACATACCATCTATTTTATAGGTCTTTTCAACTACCTTACCGTTTTCTTTTACAATTTTACTGTTAAGTCCGTAAGGAACAGGTGTATTGTCCGAAGGATCAACCATTCCGGCATAAAATGCCTCCACTTCCTTTTGAGTTACCCCTTCATAAAAGTTATTGGCTGATGTGGCTATCAAATCCACTCCGGCTTCCTGGTTGCTGCGTTTTTTATATATCTCCGGATTGAAAATAACCGGGAAGATACGGGCTTTAAAATCTTCCAACGATTCTCCGGGAATCAGGGGCAGCAAGGTAGAATCTATGCTGCTTACAGCTTCAGACAAGAAAGCCTCCGGAAATTCAGGAGCAAATTTATCTTCGGAATAATGGTGATGAATTCCATTGCCCATCCATACCTGTTTCAGGTAGATTTCCAAATTCTTAAAATCTGCTGCCTCTTTATCTCCTGCATAATTTTGATAAACAGCTTCCAGCAACCTTCTGATTGTCAGGTTGTGCTTGTGGTTCTGATCGTATAAAATATCGCGACCTTCCAACGCGGCTTCCGACAAGTAATAAACCAGCAACTTCTGATTCAGCGTAAGTTCATCGAAGTTATTTACTTTATAACGCAGAATTTCAACATCAGCAAACTTATCGACTGAATATACGAATTCCTGCTCTTTATTTTGGCTACACGATGCCAAAAGGATGATACTCATCATAAATGGGATTAGTTGTTTCATATCTTATAATTTTTGTCACCAGACTCCGGTCTCCAGACTCCAGACTAGTGTCCGGTGTCCGGCGTCTGGTGACTGGTGTCATTTTTTTTTGCTTCCTGCCAGATGGCCTCCATTTCCTCCAGCGACATCTTTTTCAGGTCATTCCCCATCGATATCGTTTTGGATTCGAGATAATTAAATCTTTCGATAAATTTCCGGTTGGTTCTTTCGAGGGCATTCTCGGGATTGATGTTATACAAACGGGCGGCATTAATCAGGCTAAAGAATAAATCGCCGAATTCTGCCTCCATTTTATCCCGGTTCATATCCGAAATTTCAGCCTGTAATTCATCAAATTCCTCCTTGATTTTATCCCAAACCTGCTCTTTCTCGTCCCAATCAAATCCGACACTCCTTGCTTTGTCCTGAATCCGGTGCGCTTTTATCAAAGCAGGCAACGAAACAGGAACACCTGAAAGCACGGTTTTGTTTCCGCCTTTTTCCTTCAGCTTCAAATCCTCCCAGTTTTGCATCACCTTTTCGGAATTATCAACCTGTACTTCACCATAAATATGCGGGTGACGATAAATCAACTTGTCACATAACTTACTGATGACATCATGGATGTCAAAATCGAGGGTTTCATTGCCCATTTCAGCATAAAAAACCACATGCAAGAGCAAGTCACCCAGCTCTTTACTGATTTCTTTCTTGTTATCCTTCAGGATGGCATCAGCCAGTTCGTAGGTTTCCTCAATGGTGAGGGTACGTAAACTTTCAAAAGTCTGTTCTTTGTCCCACGGGCATTTGGTGCGCAGTTCGGACATGATATTGAGTAACCGTCCGAACTGCTCCTTTTTTTCTTCCAGGGTATGCATGATCAATTAATTATACTGATTCATCATGTTTTCCACTTCCGTGTTAATCATCTTGGCAAAATCAGCAACCGGCATACTACCTTTGTCACCTTCACCCTGACGGCGAACGGCAACTTCTTTGTTTTCAGCCTCTTTTTCACCAACAATCAACATATATGGAATGCGTTTCAATTCATTGTCACGGATTTTACGTCCGATTTTTTCATTCCTGTCATCCACCTGCACACGAATTTCCTGGTTATTCAGTTCTTTGGCAATTTCATAAGCATAATCATTAAACTTCTCACTGATAGGAAGAATAACCACTTGGTCGGGCGTCAACCACAAGGGGAACTTACCAGCTGTATGCTCAATGAGCACGGCCACGAAACGTTCCATAGAGCCAAATGGTGCACGGTGAATCATGACCGGACGGTGCTTCTGGTTATCTTCCCCTGTATATTCCAGTTCGAAGCGCTCCGGCAGGTTATAGTCAACCTGAATAGTCCCCAACTGCCACCTGCGACCGATAGCATCTTTTACCATGAAGTCTAATTTAGGACCATAGAAGGCAGCTTCACCCAGTTCCACTCGTGCTTTCAATCCTTTTTCCTGACAAGCTTCAATGATAGCCTGTTCCGCTTTTACCCAATTCTCTTCTGTGCCGATGTATTTCTCCTTGTTCTCAGGATCACGCAACGAAATCTGTACTTCAAAGTTTTTGAAATCAAGCGCATTGAAGATGATGAAGATGATATCCACCACCTTTAAAAACTCATTCTTCAACTGATCGGGGCGACAGAAAATATGTGCATCGTCCTGCGTGAAAGAGCGAACACGGGTCAGGCCATGCAACTCACCACTTTGTTCGTAGCGATACACGGTACCGAATTCCGCCATACGCAAAGGCAGGTCCTTATACGAACGAGGCTTCACCTTATATATTTCGCAGTGGTGCGGACAGTTCATCGGTTTCAGTAAGTATTCCTCCCCTT
Source organism: Paludibacter sp. (assembly GCA_024710005.1). Lineage (GTDB taxonomy): Bacteria > Bacteroidota > Bacteroidia > Bacteroidales > Paludibacteraceae > Paludibacter. The sequence continues at coordinate 24,364 of JANJVQ010000001.1, forward strand.
CTTCGGGTGTATGAATCGGCTGGAAAGAATCCTTACCATATTTAGCATAGTGACCGGATGTTACATACAACTGTTTATTCCCGATATGCGGTGTCATTACCTGCTGATATTCGAATCTGCGTTGAATTTTCTTCAGGAAATCCTCGAGACGAAGACGCAAGGCCGTACCACGGGGTAACCACAACGGCAATCCCTTACCCACGGTTTCTGAAAAAGCAAACAATTCCAGCTCTTTACCAATCTTGCGGTGATCCCGTTTTTTCGCTTCTTCAAGCAAAACAAGGTATTCATCCAGCATCTTGCGTTTTGGGAATGTAATACCATATATACGAGTCAGCATCTTGCGTTTCTCATCACCGCGCCAGTAAGCGCCGGCAACACTGAGTAATTTGATGGCTTTGATTGCACCCGTATCCGGCAAGTGCGGTCCGCGACAAAGATCCGTAAAATTACCCTGCGAATACAGCGTAATCGTTCCATCTTCAAGATCGCTTATCAGTTCTACCTTATATTCATCGCCTTTTTCCTGAAATTTCTTCAGCGCATCGGCTTTGGTGATATCCGAACGCAGGATGGCTTCCTTGCGGGCAGCCAGCTCTATCATTTTCGCTTCAATAGCGGGTAAATCACCTTCTTTAATCACAGCAGTACCCGGATCTACATCATAATAGAAACCATTCTCAATCGCCGGACCAATACCGAATTTGATACCCGGATACAACTCCTGCAAGGCTTCGGCCATGAGGTGAGCCGAAGAATGCCAGAAAGCATGTTTACCCTCTTCATCATCCCATTTATGCAGTTTAATGGAAGCATCGGTGTTAATAGAACGGGATAAATCCCAAATCTGATCGTTTACTGAAATAGCCAGCACTTCTTGCGCCAACCTCGGGCTGATGCTTTCAGCCAGCTGTAGTCCGGTAATACCCGCGTTGAATTCACGCACCGAACTGTCGGGGAAAGTTATTTTTATCATAGATGAACCTTACAAATGGTTTTTAAAAATTTGAATCGCAAAGTTAAAGAAAATGTACCAAAGTGCAAATTAAAAGATTTGTAAATTGAAAATTTTGATTATCTTTGCACCCGCTTCACACAATGCGGCTGTGGCGTAATTGGTAGCCGCGCCAGACTTAGGATCTGGTGCCGAGAGGCGTGGGGGTTCGAGTCCCTTCAGCCGCACAAAAAATCCTGATTCAGATTGAGTCAGGATTTTTTGTGCAGTATTGGGGGGCAATCACTGAAGTTGATTGTAGTAATCAAGTTATGAATCAAGTTGGGATATTGGGCAATCACTAAAGTTGATTGTAGTAATCAAGTTATGAATCAAGTTGGGCTATTGGGCAATCACTGAAGTTGATTGTAGCAATCAAGTTATGAATCAAGTTAAGCTAATTAGTTTTTTGGGGTTTTAGCTTCCTTAACTTTAGCTTCCTTGATCTTGTTGGCATCCTTGGCTTCCTTAGCTTTTGCTTTCTTAGCCTTTTTAGCGGCTTTTTCTTTTTCCTTTTTCAGTTTCAGCTTCAGTTTTTCTTCTTTGGCAAGTTTGCGGGCAGCCTTTCTTTCATCCATCAGTTTACGCAGGTATTCAACATAAGGCTGAATGTAGCGTTGCTTCTTGGTTTCCAGCAAATCATCCATGATTACAAGCAATCCGGATTCATAAACAGAGCCAAAATCATGATCCTGAATGGAACCAAAGAAACGCATGGTGTCGGTCAGACCGATATAAGCATTAAACATCGCAGGAACGTTTTCACCCTCATTACGGACAGCTTTAATCAATAATTTGTAGTCATCAGCCGGTTTTTCTTCCGTGAAAATGGTTTTGGCCAGCTTTTTGGTTTTGGCACTGACAGCAACCGGATTCTTGGGCTTGATTAACTCATCGGTATCCTGAAAATGTTTTGACAGATATTCGTAAATCAATTCCCGGCTTCTCACAGGATAATCTTTGTAAATTGTAACTTTACCAATGAAGTATTTTGCACCTTTAACAGAATGAATCAGCGCGCCTAATCCATCCCAGAGATTATCCAACGCGAATAAGCTTTTCATCCCCATCTTGGTAGTCTGATAATCCGGCTGGACAAAAGCGCGGCCCAGTTCGATGGTGTGCGGCATAAATTCTTTAATGAACTTATCATTAAAGTTGAACAAGTGAGACATAACGAAGGCCGGCTGACCGTCTTCCTTCAATTTTACATCAGTACCCGACAAAAAACGATATCCACCAATAATCTGCTCAGCATCAGGATCCCAAACAATCAATTGCTTATATGGCTTTTCCATATAATCAAATTTATCAGTATCAATTTCTTCTCCGGTTCCACCGCCTCCGGCACGAAAAGACAATTCACGTAAACGTCCGATTTCGCGCATCACATGAGGAGAGTCATGCGCCGTTACAATATAAATCTGATTGCCGGATTTGTTGGTTGGTCTTAAAAATTTATCCGGGCTAAGTTCGCTCTTAAGGACATCCCTATCTACGGGCTCAATAATTTCTTTCATCTTCTATACTATTGTATATATAAATATACCAAATACCATTTTTTCGCTGCAAATGTACGGCTTTTTTATTAAAATTGATAAAAGGGGATATAATTTATCCATTTTTTTTCATATCATCATCAGAGACTTAAATATCCATCCTATATAATATATGTAAAAAGGAACCCTGTCTTCGATAATTCATTTTAAATTGGTATAAAACAGTCTTTTTTTGAAAATATTTGAGCCAAATGTTTTTCAATCAGAATAAAAGCAATATATTTGCAGTTCGAAAATCGAAAAAGAATAACATACAATAAATATAATATTAACTAATAAAAAACTTATTAAAATGACAAAAGCAGATATCGTAAACGAAATTGCTAAAAACACAGGAATTGACAAAGCATCTGTGCTGGCAACTGTAGAAGCTTTTATGGAAACAATCAAGGATTCTCTTGCAAAAAACGAGAATGTGTATTTAAGAGGTTTCGGTAGCTTTGTAATCAAACAAAGAGCACAAAAAACTGCCCGTAACATTTCAAAAAATACTACTATCATCATACCTGCACACAACATTCCATCATTTAAGCCTGCGAAGACTTTTGTTAGTGTAGTAAAATAATTTTTAAAACAGATAGAAAATGCCAAGCGGAAAAAAGAGAAAAAGACACAAAATGGCTACGCATAAGCGTAAGAAAAGACTGAGAAAAAACAGGCATAAGAAGAAATAATATTGTCTAAATTGGTCTTTATTTTAAAGTCCGGGAAACAAACTTAAAGACTTTTACTTTAAGTTTGTTTTTTGTTTGAGCGAAAACAAAAACATTAAATCATAAATAAAGTGGATAGCGAATTTGTAGTAGATGTACAACCATCTGAAATTTCAATTGCGCTGCTGGAAAACAAAAGACTGGTTGAATTCAACCGCGAAAGCCGTGAAGCACGGTTTGCCGTAGGGAATATCTACCTGGGAAGGGTTAAGAAATTAATGCCCGGTTTAAATGCAGCATTTGTAGATGTTGGTTTCGAAAAAGACGCTTTTCTTCATTATCTTGATTTAGGATCCAATTTCAACACCCTTAACCAATTTACAACGCAGGTGCTGAGCGACCGTAAAAAAGCGCCTTCGATAAATAAGGTTAAACACCATCCGGAAATTGACAAAAACGGTTCAATCGGTGATGTTCTTAAAACAGGACAGGATATCTTGGTTCAGGTAGCCAAAGAACCTATCTCTACAAAAGGACCCCGACTGACAGCCGAAGTTTCGATTGCCGGAAGATTTTTAGTACTGATTCCATTTGCCGACAAGGTTTCCGTTTCTCAGAAGATTACTTCTGAAGAAGAAAGAATACGGCTTAAACAACTGATTCAAAGCATTAAACCCAAAGGATTTGGGGTAATTGTAAGAACAGTTGCAGAAGATAAAAAAGTAGCGGAATTAGTCAACGAACTCAATATCTTAGTGAAACGCTGGGAAGAAGCGATTGCAAAATTGCAACAAGCCAAAGGTATTTCACTGATTTTAGAAGAATTAGGTCGCACGGTGGGAATAATTAGAGATTTATTCAACACCAGTTACAACAATATCCACGTAAACGATCCGGATATTTTTACAGAAGTCAGAGATTATGTAGAACTGATTGCACCGGACCGAAAAGATATTGTGAAACTTTATAAAGATGACACACCGATTTTTGATCATTTCGGCATTACCAAGCAGATTAAATCCGGCTTTGGTAAAACGGTATCTTTCAAAAGCGGTGCTTATCTGATCATCGAACACACAGAAGCGTTGCATGTTATTGACGTTAACAGCGGAAACAGATCCAAGAATTCAGCCGGACAAGAAGGCAATGCATTGGATGTGAATCTGGCTGCTGCAGATGAAATCGCACGTCAGTTACGCTTGCGCGATATGGGTGGTATTATCGTTGTTGACTTTATCGACATGCACGAAAATGAAAACAGGCAAAAACTGTATGACAGAATGCGTGATTCCATGTCGAACGACAGAGCAAAACACAACATATTACCACTCAGCAAGTTTGGTTTAATGCAAATGACCCGGCAACGGGTTCGCCCTGTCACCGATATCAACATTGAAGAAAAGTGCCCGACCTGCTTGGGAACCGGGAAAATGCAACCTTCAATATTATTTGTCGATCAGATAGAAGAAAAAATTGACCATTTGGTGAATGGTCTTAAAATTAAAAAATTTGCATTGCACATTCATCCGTATGTTGAGGCTTTTATCTCTAAAGGCATCAGTTCATTGAAGTTGAAATGGAAACTCAAATATGGTGTAGGCTGTAAAATCATTGCCTCACAAGAAATGGGATTCCTGCAATACAAATTTTACGATGGTAAGGGGAATGAAATTAACCTGAAACAGGAATTGGAAAAGCATGATGAAATCAAAGCTTGAATTAAAGGCCGTACTGCATTGTACGGCCTTTTTTTTTGAAAAAAAACTTCGAGAGTATTTGCTATTTCTAAAAAAGAGCGTATATTTGCACTCCGATTGCGAATCGGGGTATTTGCGAAAATAGCTCAGTTGCCAGAGAATAGACAACAATATGCTCTACCAACTGAGATTAAGTAAGGAAAGTTTATATAATGCGAAAATAGCTCAGTTGCCAGAGAATAAATAACAATATGCTCTACCAACTGAGATTAAGTAAGGAAAGTTTGTACAATGCGAAAATAGCTCAGTTGGTAGAGCATAACCTTGCCAAGGTTAGGGTCGCGGGTTCGAGTCCCGTTTTTCGCTCAAAACATAGTGAAACGGCGCGTTTCACTTTTTCATGAAGTATTACTACCATCTGCCCAGATGGTGAAATTGGTAGACACGCTAGTTTCAGGGACTAGTGGCCGCAAGGCTGTGCAGGTTCGAGTCCTGTTCTGGGCACACTTTAACTTCATGCGCAGGTGGTGAAATTGGTATACACGCTACTTTGAGGGGGTAGTGCCGGTTACGGCGTGTGAGTTCGAGTCTCATCCTGCGCACCAATCATTTCTTTACATACGGTTCCGTATGAATATTTGTTACTGTTTTTTCTCCGAATTTCTCTCTTAAACTGACTTCAATCTCAGTTGCTACATCATGTGATTTCACAAAGCTGATGTCTTTATCTAATTTAATGTGCACGTCAATCGCGAAGATATTACCTATTTTGCGTGTTTTCAGGTTATGTTGAAAGATAACATCCGGATGTGACTCAATTACATCGATAATCGACTTCTCTGTTTCCTGAGGCAATGACCTTTCGAGTAATTCATGTATACTTGGCATCCCGAGTTCAAAAGCAACCTTGAGAATAAAGAAACTGACGATAACCCCGGCTATGGGGTCGAGTATCCGCCATGATTCGCCTAAGAATATAGCACCGGAAATACCGAGGGCAGTCCCGATGGAAGAAAAGGCATCGGAACGGTGATGCCAGGCATTGGCTATTACAGCATTGCTGTTGATTTTATCACCTACAATCTTCGTGTACCAGAATAAAGCTTCTTTGGATATGATAGAAATAATTGCTGCGAACAATGCCAGATAAGTAGGTTGTTCCAGTACCCCACCATTAACAACCTGTATTATTTTGGATATACCACTCCAGAAAATACCAATTCCCACCAATATCAAAGCCAGACTAATCAACAATGTGGCAAAAGTTTCATACTTACCATGACCATACCGGTGATCTTCATCTTTTTCTTTTCCGGATATGCCAATGAAAATAATCACAAACAGGTCGGTAATAAAATCAGACAACGAATGAATACCATCCGCAATCATGGCTGTACTTTTACCTAAAAAACCGGCGATAATTTTCAATATGGTTAAAACCATATTAACTGCAAATCCAACCCAGGTAACTTTCCTGGCTTCCTTTACTCTATTCATAATCATAATTTAATGTGAACAATTTTCGAAGCAACAACTCTCATTTTTTGTTTCGAATTCTATGGTTGCATGTTGAATATTCAAGGTTTTCAGTTCGTCCCTGACTTTGTTCTTCAATACAGATATTTCATCCAGTGTCAGCGCTTTATTCAAAACAATGTGGGTAGTTACTACATTATATTCTCCATCTACCGACCAACTGTGAAAATCATGCATGGATTCAACATCTTCAAATGCAGTTATTCGTTCCTTTATTTCATCCATGTCAATTTCATCGGGAGTTCCCTGAAGAATGATGTGCATGCTGGATTTGATATTCCGGAATACATGTATCAGGATGTAAATTGAAATCAATACCGACAAAATCGGGTCAATTACAGGCACATCAAAAAAATACATGATGACAGAGCCAATCAGGATAGCCCCCCACCCCAGCACATCTTCCCACAGATGCAACGATACCACCTTTTCATTCAGAGAACTACCTTTTCTTAATCGCAATACAGCTACTCCGTTTATGATAATTCCCAGAATCGCCAATAGAAACATACCTTCCACATTTGTTTCCTGGGGATTGAATATACGGGGAACCGTTTCGAACAGAATAAGGATGCTACCTACCAGCAAAACGACCGAATTGATGATTGCACCCAACAGAGAAAAACGCTTGTAACCATAAGAATACTTCTCATCACTTCCTTTTTTCGACAATCTTTGAAAGTACCAGGCCAATCCAAGCGAAATGCTATCGCCGAAATCATGTACGGCATCTGAAAGAATCGCAACGCTATTTGTCAGTAATCCGCCTATGATTTCTATGATGGTAAAACCAAAGTTCAGGAAAAAAGCGATACCTATATTTTTCTCACTGTTGTGGTGGTGATGATCTGAGCTTTTAATTTGATGCATGATGCGTGATATAATATGAAACAAAACAAATTAATTTGGTCCTTGTTCAGTGTGGAATTAATTTCAGACAAAAATAGAATTAAATAATTAATATTCATTGTTGTCAAGTGAAAAATATTGAGATTCTTCGCTACGCTCAGAATGACAGCGTGTTGTGATATGACTTTGATATTGTCATCTCGAACGAAGTAAGAGATCTTATTTATAGTTCTTAGTGCCCTATTCCGGAACTTCTGTACCGGGTTATTTGAATGATTAATATTTCAAAAAAGCCGGCAAATAAACAAGAGATTTGCAATAAAAAACGTACTTTTGTGGAAATGAGTTTAAATACTGTTTTCAATGAGAATTCGCCTTTTATTAATTACACTACTCTTTATTACAAATACTTTTGCACAGTCACCAGCTGAAGCTGATGCATTATTTAACGATAAAAAATACGAAGAATCGGGACGACTCTACGCTGCTTTGTTAGAAAAACGACCAACAGACGCGTTGTATAATTACCGCTATGCCCGGTGTCGCTACGAATCGGGTGATAACGAATCAGCCATCAGGCATTTTCTGGCCGGCGGTAACCGTTATCCCTTACGCGATTATTATCTGGCCGACAGTTATTTTCAGGAGTACCGGTTTTCAGAGGCAATTGAGTACTTCAACAATTACACCAACAGCACAACAGCTAATCAGTCATTTTTGCCTGATGTATATGATAAACTCAGAAGAGCCCGTATTGGAGCAAGGTTGATCAACCGGGTTGAAGATGTTGAGATTATAGACAGTACGGTAGTCGACAAAAAAGACTTTCTGAAATATTACCGGTTAAGCCGGGAAACCGGGAAATTTTCTGTACAGTCGGTTAATACCGCTGGAAAAGAAGCCATCGACCTGGTTACATTTATTACCCAGCGGGGAGATCGCAAAATTTTCTCAGACCTGTCAGGCAGCCGTACCGACCTCTACGCGGCAAATAAATTGCTGGATGGCTGGTCGAAACCCGAAAGGCTGTCCCAGAATGTAAATACTGTTGACGATGAAAACTATCCCTTCTTAATGCTTGATGGTATAACCCTGTATTTTGCATCGAACAATGAAAACTCTATAGGCGGCTATGATATTTTCATTACCCGTTTTAATGCTAACACAAATGATTATCTGAATCCTGACAACATAGGTATGCCTTTTAATTCCATATTCAATGATTACATGTATGTGATTGATGAAACACTTGGTACGGGATGGTTCGTAACTGATCGCTATCAACCAGTCAACAAGGTAATTATATATCAGTTCATAAACAGGGAAGAAAAGCAATACGTTTCAGCAGACGACATTTCGCATCTTACCAGAGTAGCCCGACTGAAAACTTACAGAAAAGGGACACATAAAGCAAAAAAACCGGTTGATGATCTGATTAGCATTCCAGAAACAGTCACACCACAAGCAATATTATTTATGGTAAACGATTCGGTTTCATATACCAGCACAAGTCAGTTTAAAAGCGCCCAGGCACTTAAACTGTGGAACGAATGGTACAGAGTATCCGAAGATCTGACACAGAAAGAAACTCTACTCAGGTCATTGCGCGAAGCATTTCAAACATCAGAAGATGAAATTGATAAAAAAGACCTGACTGCAGAAATCATGGAACTTGAAATACAGGTGTTGAAAAACAGGCAACTATTGAATGAAAAAATCATCAATGTTCGGAACGAAGAAATAAAATATTTACAAAACCTGCATTTGAAATAAATTTTCGATATATTTACACAATTTTTTAATCCTATGGAAATTGTAGTTGTCTTAATTCTCCTGTTGGTGGCAGTCGGACTGTTATTGGTGGAAATGTTTCTGATCCCCGGTATATCTATCGCGGGTATAGGCGGACTTCTGTTTTTGGGAGGCGCTGTCTATTATGCTTACGCTTTTATTAGTCCTGAAGCCGGTCATCTCACTTTAGTTGCCGCCTTTGTCATGATGACTGTCGCAATTGTGATCTTTGTTCGTTCCAAAGCATTGGAGAAGATGTCTCTCAAAACCGAGATTGACGGAAAAAATGATCCTTTACAAGGAATTGAACTGAAAGTAGGCGACAAAGGAACTACCATCTCACGTTTGGCTCCCATGGGCAAAATCAGGGTAAACGGTCATATCGTGGAAGCTAAAGCAATGGATGACTTTATTGATCAGGAAGAAAATGTGGTTATTATTAAAGTGCAATCGACCAATGTATTAGTAGAAAGAAGTCCCGAAAACAAATAAATGTTTAATTAAAAATAGAAAATTATGGCGATTATTGAAATTATCGGATTTGGTATATTAGGTATCCTCATCCTGCTTTTCTTTTATTACGTTCCATTCCTGCTTTGGCTTTCCGCTAAAGTCTCAGGAGTAAGTATTTCATTGATACAATTATTTCTGATGCGCATCAGAAAAGTTCCTCCACATACCATTGTAGCTTGTATGATTGAGGCTCACAAAGCGGATTTGCATGAGATTACACGCGACGGGCTGGAAGCGCATTACCTGGCAGGCGGTCATATCGAAAGAGTGGTTCACGCGCTGGTATCAGCATCCAAAGCAAACATCGATCTATCCTTTAAAATGGCTACTGCCATCGACTTAGCTGGTCGTGATGTATTTCAGGCTGTTCAGATGTCGGTAAATCCGAAGGTAATCGACACTCCTCCTGTTGCCGCTGTGGCCAAAGATGGTATTCAGCTGATTGCAAAAGCACGTGTAACGGTAAGAGCCAACATCAAACAATTGGTTGGAGGTGCCGGAGAAGAAACCATTCTGGCGCGTGTTGGAGAAGGAATCGTATCTTCCATCGGTTCTTCAGAATCGCATAAAACAGTACTTGAAAATCCGGATTCAATCTCCAAATTGGTATTGAAAAAAGGACTGGATGCCGGAACTGCTTTTGAAATTCTATCCATTGACATCGCGGATATCGACATCGGTAAGAATATCGGTGCACAACTGCAAATGGATCAGGCAGAAGCCGATAAAAACATTGCACAGGCCAAAGCCGAAGAGCGTCGCGCCATGGCTGTTGCACTGGAACAGGAAATGAAAGCCAAAACACAGGAACAAAGAGCCAAAGTTATCGAAGCCGAAGCCGAAGTTCCAAAGGCCATGGCAGAAGCTTTCCGCAGCGGCAACCTGGGTATCATGGATTATTACAAGATGAAAAACATCGAAGCGGATACATCCATGCGTGAGAACATTGGCAAACCGTCATCCGACAAAGGAAGTAAGGGACAAAAATAAAACGCTGAAAATACACCACCTATAACACACCATAGGTGGTGTATTATTAACACCACTACTGGTGTGTCACATACACCACCATTGGTGTATCACCCACACCAAAACCGGATTTTAACCAGTAACCATTTGATGAGATTCTTGCTCCCCTGCATAAGAAACTCATACAGCCACTCCACATAATGAGCAGACCAGCGTTGAGGATGAGTGGTAATCATTATCTTATTTGGCAACAAACCTTTCCCGACAGCATCAATCAGTTCATAAGTTGACTTGTAATCCAGCAATTGATTTACAGCTACCTTATCCCGGATGCTGAAACGGTCACCATTCCACATTCTGCCCGTATCCGTCAAATAATAAATGTCTTTCACCGCTTTCTTATGACCGGCGCCAAAGATATCGAAATAAGGTTCGCCGATGATGCCGAAGGATTGATAGTCATACTGCAACCACATATCGAGATTGTTAAATTTACTCCAGGGACAACCATCCATGGCCATGGTTTTAATAGGTGTCAGTGCCTGCATCTTAGCCATATTAAGCTGAAACAGTCCGAGTGCTTTTTCTGCATCTCCCTGCGCATCAACCCAATCTCGGTAATGATAACCGATTTCGTGACCCATAGCCGCAATTCTCCTGATTATACCCGGATGAAAAACCGATTTTCGGGTCAGCCAGTAATAAGTAGCCTTAATTTTCATTGCCGATTCGACTCGGGCAATTTGTAATGCATGACCGGGCAATTTATCAATATCATGCCTTAAAATGATATACTTCTCTATCCCTGCTGCTTTTCCTTCACACCAGTCAGCAAAAGTAAAGAATTCATATCCGGCAGATTGTAAATTCAGTAACAACTCCCGGTAAACTTTGATTGTAAAATCAGCTTTCAATATTAGTTGAATTGATGTTGATATTCAGGATTTTGCTTCATAATATTTACACTCTCAGGATAATGTTCTATAAACCAAACCATAAATGCAGTAACATCTATTTTATCGGACAACATTTGTGTACGGTATTGTTGAAACTGGGAACGTATATCCCCGTTTTCAAGCAGCTCCGACGTTAAACCAATTAATTTATCCGGATCATTGGTTTTAACTCCATAAGTCAACCTGTAACGTTGCTCCAGTTCCTCCAACACGCTGATTCGTCCGCTGAAATCACTGAAACGCAATGACGGTACACCCAACATGGCTGCCTCAACCGACATACTTTGACTGTCGGAAATTAGCAAGGAAGCAAATGCTAATATATGATGTATGTCGTTTTGGTTGATTTTCAGTTGATAGGCTGATAACTCAGGAGCAATTTCTCCTTCAACACTAATAAAAACCTGATAGCCTTTATTTTCAATAACATGGATCAGATTTTTCACCAATTGATTATTCAGTCCCCTGATTCCCGCATCATGATGTGCAGTAAGCTGTGCAAGTCTGATCAGACAATAACGATCAGATTGAATATAGGTGTTTTTAACAGCAGCATCGGGAGTAAAACGATTGGGATGCAAATAAGCAAGTTTCATATACCCATCATATCCTACCTTTTTACGGTTCCATTTACCAACCTTGCAAACCTCCGGCACCAAAATGGTTTTAGTATACGGATAGGTAAGGTCGGCCAGTTTCCTGATCACATCATAATCATCCTCCAGGGTTGTGATGGCCTGTTTGCGGGTCAGATAACCTGCTTGTGCTATCGACGAGTCCGTACCAATGAGCATATCAATCTGATGGTTCTTCACAATGTTCACGACTTTCCATGTTCTGATGAATGAAGCCAATAAAATAGCAACCGGATTGTTCTTCCTGGTCTTTGGCTGAATATTGACGAATGAAAAACCATCTTGTTGAATAAGCTTCTCCAGCACATCTTTGGTTTTTATCAACAACAAGACTTCATTTCCATGATCTTTCAATATCTTAATCATGTGTTTGAAGAAATGGTATTGTGCCGGATGTGCTGTATAAATCAGAATCTTCATCAGTATTTTATTTTTTGAATGATGCGTAAAATATTTTTTGAAAAACGATACAACCGTGGTTTACAAAGATAAAGAAACCTTCCCTGTTCCAGCACCCTACCACCAAATTGTGCTTTAAAATCTCTTACACCATAATGTTCGTCCGGTTTTCCGGCACCCATAAAATCAAAGTAAGCAAAACCATGGTTAGCTGCATATTCGATGGCTTTCCAGGTAGCAAAAACCGAAGGATAAATACCCTTTCCCGAATTTTCATCTCCGCAAATAAACCATTCATAAAGCACCTGACCATTGGTTACACATAAGATTCCGCCGATTACCCGTTTATCTTTCTTTATAACAAAGAAACGTGTAAAATCCTGCTTAACAATTTTCAGAAAGAATTCAGCCGGAAACAAGGGCTTTTTTACTTTTTGCTTATATGTTCTTTTCAGAATTTGATAAAAACCCAATATATCTTCCTGTTCAACTGACAAGGTACAAATTACACCTGATTTTTCAGTCTGACGAACTTGTCTTTGCTTCGAGTTGCTCAATTGATCAAATGCACTGTTTACACTGGTGAGCGGAACCTGAATATTCAAATGAGGCAAATAATCAAAACCTTGTTGCTGGAGAACACCCCTAAATGGAGCATAATCACCATAATTTCTGATTTCAAGGTAAATAGCTTTTGCAGACAAATTCATTTTTAATGCATCCAATAAGGAAATCAAAGCATCCTTACCGATATCATCGGCGAGCAACAATCCTCCGGGGATAATAGCCCTGCGACTGAAATAACGCTTCACAACTCCACCATCAGCAATCAGGTAACCACAGGCTAATCCGACCAGTTTATCATCTTCAGTAACCCCGTATAAAAATGGTGTCAGAAAATTGAGTTTTGAGTAAAAATCATAACATGCTTTCGTTTGAAAAAACGAAGATACTGACGAACGGCTGCATAATGCGAGCCAGGCATTCCGATTTATATCAGCAGCATGTTGAATTTGTATCATTTTTTATCTATAAACGTTCTGAACCAAAGCTCTAAGTGAATCCATTTCCAGATATCTTTCGCGATATTGATGTCGCCTTTCAGATGCTTTTCATACAACAAACGGACTTTATCAGCATCCATAATCTGTCTATCTCTGAAAGATTCAGACTTGATAATATCACCTATAAAACTTCGAAATGCCGGTTCCCGGAACCATTCATCCTGGGGTGTTGCAAATCCGACTTTATCCTGTCTGTTTCTGATGGCTTCAGGCAAAACGCCTTTCAAAGATTCACGCAGGATACTTTTCGTGATGCCGTTTTTTATGATAAACTCAGGCTCAATGGATAAGGTATATTCAACAAGCCGGTAATCCAGGAAAGGCGTACGTGATTCGACGGAGAAAGCCATCGAATTCCGGTCGTTCCACTTGAGCAAATGCTCCAGTTTAAACTCGAAATGGTTAAGTAAAGCTGATTTCAAATTTTCAGAAGCATACAAATCATGCACAATGACAGAACGATTGGTTTCCAGCACCTTTTTCACAAAACTTTTATCCAAAAAACCGCGGTTATCGACACCGGCTTTGGTTTTCAGGGCATTGGGCAGCAAGAAATAAAACATGGTTTTAATGCCGTACAAGGATTTATGGATTTTGAAATAGCCTTTAATCTCCCTAAACAAGGTTTTCCATTTGAAGCCTGTTAGCAAATCCTTGAAATAGAAGCCAAAAAAGTAATGATACCCTCCCAGCTGTTCGTCAGCACCCTGTCCATCGAGTGTAACGGTAACATGCTTTTGCGCCAGTTCCATCACACAATATTGCGCAAAAGGCGATGTTGAAGGAATAGGTTCAGCATGTATCCGGATAAAATAGTCGAGTTGTTCTAATAATTTATCAGCATCTGGGACAACCGCATGCATGTTGGTCAACAAAGGTTTATACAAATTGATGAATTTTGACTCATCAGCTTGTTTATCGGGCGTATAAACGGCAGAAAAAGTATTCACTGCCGGATTATTCAATTCTGAAGCGATAATAGACGTAATAGCTGAGGAATCGAGACCACCACTCAGGCAAACACCTACCGGCACATCACTCCTGAGCCTGATGCGAACGGCATCGGTCAGCAATGATTTATAATAGTCGACATTACCCTTTTGGTTTGATATTTTAGATTTCAAATCGTACCATTTCTGTATATTGACTTTTCCATCCTGAATTTCGACACAATGTCCATGTTGAAGTTTTTTAATGCCTTCAAAAAAAGTATTTTCCGTGTGATCAGTCCGGTTAAATGCCAGATAATCAAATATCACCGAATGATTTGCTTTGTTTTCTTTTCCGTAAACTTCCAATATCGCCGGAATTTCAGAAGCAAAGACAAAGCCCGTATCTGTCAGCGCGTAATAAAAAGGTTTCACGCCGAAACGATCCCGGGCAGCAAAAATCCGGTTTGTTTCCTTGTCGTGTATGGCAAAAGCAAACATACCATTCAGTTTATTCAGACAGGCAGCGCCATAGGTGATATACATTTTCAGTAAAACTTCCGTGTCGGTCTGTGAATGAAACTTTAATCCCTTTTTAAGGAGTTCTTCACGCAATTCAATATAATTAAAGATCTCACCATTGAAAATGATGGTATATCTTCCCGACTCATCCTGCATGGGTTGGTGACCAGCAGATGATAAGTCGATGATGCTCAATCTTACAAATCCGAATCCCATGTTCTCATGCTGAAAAACACCTTCATCATTCGGCCCCCGGTGTTTGATTTTCAACATCATGGATTTCAGATCAGTTTCTTTTACAGGCTGATGCCTGAAATTTACGATACCACAGATTCCACACATGGGTCAATACTTAATTATTTCTGAATAAATTCTAACTAACTCCTTTGCTACAAATTGATTGTCAATTTGCTGATATTTTGCGACATCCACTTCTACCGAATCAAAGGCAATTGCCTCTTTTAATGCCTGGACAACCGCGTATTTATCAAAAGGAACGATAAAACATCCTTTTAAACCGCTTAATTGCTCCTCCACATCCCCCACATTAGTAGAAACAACCGGACGTTTACACGCCATCATTTCTTTTATAAACATGGGTGAACCTTCTCTGAATGAAGTGAGTAACCCTGCATCAGCAGCATTCATGGCTAAAACAACTTCAGCACGAGAAAATCCTTTCAATTCTACCAACTCCATATCCGGCATCAACGAAATTGCATCTTTGGCAAGTTGGGCATTTTTCTCCGGACGATCAAAACTACTCGAAAACAGTACATACTTTTTATCCGCATTCCAGTCGAGTTGCATGCGGGCATCAGCTTTATCAACTGGTTTGAACACACTGAAATCAACACCACATGGAATTACCTCATGTTTTCGTGCAACAGACTTTACTTTCTTCGCCTGGGCTGCTGAGACAAAAATATTAAAAGCAGAAAACAGCAAGGGCATATATGAAACCAACCTCAGTGAGAAACGATTGATATCGCAGCCGTGAAAAGTAGTGACAACAGGTACTTTTCGTTGCAGATTTGCCAACAAACCGGTTAATCCGTAATGTGCATGAACAACATCGGGTTGAAAATCACGAATCGTCTTTTTAAGTTTTTTGAAATTGCGGAGATATCCAGGCAGACCTTTACCAATAATGGTAAATATATCAACCTGAATGCCTGCTTTGATAAGTGCATCGGCCTGTTCACTGACAAAAGGTGAAATTCCACCAGAATTTTTGCTGCATACGAACAATATCTTCATCATATTTACTTTTAACTTAAACCATTCCTCTACCCGACAGTTTAAACCAACTCCAGGCAATCAAAACAACAAAAATAAATGCCATATACCATTTAAAGTATTTTTTCTCTTTGTTGCTGATGTTATTTACCCCATAAGCAGCCAATATCAGGATAAACGGCAATGCAGGTTGATGGAATCGCTCCGACTGAGCAAACGCACTCATTGCAATCACCAACAAATATCCAAGTGTAAATGACAGAATCAACAGGTGATCACGCCATTTTTTTTCTTTAATCATGAAAAACAAACAAAACAGCGCAAAAAATGCCATAATATTCTTCACATAATTTCCTCCGTGTATCAATTGCTGATTCTGTTGATTGGGGGTATTGATGATGGTTGGAAATGGAATTACAAAAATCAGGGGTGCAAACACCGATTTGGAGGCATATTTAGCCAATGTGTTACCTCCTTCTCTGGTGGCATAATATTCCAGGGCAACATCCTGATTCTCGACTCTTGACTGCCATATTTCTTCCACTTCACTGGCAATATTACTTCCGACAAAATAGGCCAGTGCAACGATGACCCAACCGGTAATAACAAGGCGGTTGCTCATTGACATAATTCTTCTGGAAGAAAAAATCAGGGCTGTAAATAAAGAAAACATGGCAGTTACTCCTAATACTGTCCGGAAGAAAAACAGAGAAGCACCAATCATTAAAGTCGGGGTAACACTCAGAAAAGTATATTTATGTACACGTATCAGGGAGTCGGCGCGTTCAATAAACCAAACAGTCAAAAACACCATTTCAGCCTCCTTCATGTGTATTCCGGCATACAGGATGAGATTAGGCATCAGCATACAAAATATGGCAGCCATACGACCTACAGCTTCCCCAAAATTCCGGTTAGCCAGTTTGTAAATCAGCACGCAAGTCAGACTACCCAATACTGCTTTTAAAAGCCTGGGAATAATTACCCCATTGCCAAATACCATGTAAACTGTTCCTAAGTAAGTTCCATACCCCCTGTCGGACACCGGCATGCCGAAAAACACATTCTCATAATTTCCCCATCCTGTATTTGCAAGTGATTCTGCAATTCTATGATACAACATGGAGTCGGCAACACTGAATTCAAAAGGAAGTCCGGTCATGCCCAGGTAAAAGAAATAACTGAAAACAACCCATACAGAACGTATGATTAGAGAAATAAAAAATATCTTCTTTTCAAAGGTACGTGGACTCAGATTCACCCAACTTTTTGTCAATAAATTGGAAAAATAGAAGAATCCGACAATTTGAATAAATCCAAATAACCACCATACAAAAGGAAGCATATTGGAGAAAAACAAGATGCTTACAAGCACCAAAGCGCCTGTGTACAATAAAATGGCTTTATTTGAGAAATATTTAGGAAAATAATCCAGCACTTGTTCAATTTTTATGTTTTACAGAAGATTTACTTTCTGCATGAATATTTTTACTGATTTTTCTGTACAAAAGTTTAATCTGAAAGCGTAACCACTGTCTCAAATTGGGTAATGTATATACTTTGCCATACTCTTTAATTTCTTCCGGAACATATTGACCGGATTCAATCTTTATCAAGGCTTTATACAACATAATCTCACTTTGCTGCATAGCCCTGGTTTCGAGTGTTTTGAGCGTATCATCCTGCTCAATTGGAACGGTTATCTCTTCAACGGGCATTCCTTTATCAAGTCCTGCTGATAACTGCTGAACGGTTACCCCCATTTCCTTTTCATTGTTATATAATTCCCAAAAAGCCGGCGGCATCCCCCTGTATTTACGCATGTTACCATGGTGATACGACAAAACCCCCATTGGAGCAATCTCCAGCAAAGGCTTTTTGATGATACCAAAGCCTCCTGTAAGCACGAGGATATCCAGCTCGTATGATTTTATCTTATCAATGGTTTCATCAGCATAATGATTGCTCGTCTCGATAAATTCCAATCCATTTTCGACACAAAACAGTTTGGTATCTTTGGAAGGCAGTTGTTTATTGAAATAACTTTGCACAGCCATCACCAACATGTAACCTCCCCTGCCCCTTTTGAAGTTCTTTTTGATTTTTTGCTTCAAAGTTAACTTCGGTCTGGAATCGATAATTACCAGTGCAACATCCAGGTGCTTGTCTTCCAATACCGGTTTCAGGGTATTCAAAACAAAATCACTCATTTGTGTACTGGCCAATAATCCGATTCGCATAACATTTAGTTCAATAATAAAAAATCACATTAAACCATATAAGGCATGTAAGTTACATATAAGTTATATATAAACAATTTACTAACCACTATCCACTATCTACTAACTCTCGAAAACCCATAGGGTTGTTTTTTCCCATTCCTTGTTTTCAGAAAAGCCCATACCCCACTCGCTTTTACTGCCAGCTCATTGATATCACCGGTATCATTCACTGACAGTCTTTTCAACCGGAATAAATCTGTATTCAGCGTATTATAACCATAATCAACCGTTATTCCACAAACATATCCTGCTGTTTTGGCTAATTCAATATCTCTTTCCGAATAATCTCCATTGGGGTATGATAATGTGTTGATATTTAGCTGAAAATCATTCTCAAGTATTTGTTTTGAACCTATAATTTCAGCAGCAGCTTCAGCATTATTACATTGAGGCAGAACCGGATGAAAACTCGTGTGTGACTGAAAATCAACCCATTCTTTCATTTCATCAAGCTCTGTCTTATCTAACGCTTGCCGGATTTCATACTCTTTTTCCTGTTCGAAACCATATTCTTCCAGTTTTTTCAATCGGAGCTGATTCGGAATTTTCTTCCAGTCTTCAACCATGGATGAAATGGGCTCATGCAAAAACCAAAAACGACGCTTGGTGTTGATGATGGATGCACATAAGAAAATGGTAACCGGAATTTGGTATCTTTTAATCACCGAAAGCAAGTCATAATTAGAAACATGTCCATCATCAAAGGTGATGATCAGTGCTTTCTTTGGTAATTTTGTGTTGTTCTGTACAGCATCAATATATTGTTGCAGGGAGATAATCTTGTATTTTCTCTTAATATAAGCGAAAGCTTTTGCCGCATC
The DNA here is from genome assembly GCA_024710005.1 of Paludibacter sp. GTDB lineage: Bacteria > Bacteroidota > Bacteroidia > Bacteroidales > Paludibacteraceae > Paludibacter. Next base: position 43,772 of record JANJVQ010000001.1, read on the forward strand.
TTCTTTATTGATATCATGAAACAGAAGTATGGTGACCTTATTCTTCTGGATAAATTCTCTGAAGAAAAAAGGCAATCCGGAATATCTTAGTATATTAAATATCAGACTTTTCATTGGCATGCAGACTAAAACTCATATTGTTGCATCAGGTTTGAAATGTGACTATCAATACTGTAAGTCTCTCTGACAAACTGCTGTGCAAGCTGAGCTTTGCTTATACAGTCATTTTTATGTTTCAAAAATAACATAAATTTCTCAACTAAATCTCTTTCATCTTTAGTTTTATACAAGGTTGCATATTTCCCCTGAACCGTAATTTCTGACATAACCTCCCAGTCGTTGACAAAAACAGGGATTCCGGTGGCCATTGCTTCAGCTACTGCTATACCAAACGTATCATAATCAGTCGCATATACAAAGGCATCAGATTGCGCCAGTATCTGAGGGACATCAGTACGCATGCCCAGAAAGCTGACATGATTTAACAAATCATTTTCCCGGCAATAGTTTACACAATCATCATATTGAGAGGCAACAAAATCCAAACGTTTTCCAATTAACAGCAACTGAAAATCAACCTCCTGTTTTTTTAATAAATTTGCAAACCTGCACAAAGTCATTTGATCGCGAACCGGTATGAAGTTACCTACACTGCTTAACAACAAGGTGTCAGGAGATAAATTAAGTTCCTTTTTTATATTCTGATCACGTTGCAATTGATCAATTGCCTTATTATCGAAAGCATCAATGATTTTTGAAAAAGAGATGCCGTTATATACAACATGTTGTTTTACAGGATCCAGACTAAATCGCTTAACATAAAAATCTGATTGGGACTTGCTTACAAAAATATTTTTATCGGTACGGCTGATGATGAATTTCAAAACAGACTTCGAGGCTTTGCTGTCGTTAAAATCATAACCATGCAGCGTAAGCATAATCCTGATTTTGGTGCCTAAGCAGGCAAAATAGGCGTAAAAAGCATCAACAGGCTGTTGAGCATGTACAATATCCACCTGATTCGTCAATAACAACTTACGTAATTTCAGTAAATAAGCTAATTTATTGGCTCCGGGAGCTAATTTGAACATGGGCACGCCGCTGTTCAGATAGTCCTGTTCATATTCCCCTGTTTTCCTGTATACGCCCATGGCATCCAGTCCATGCTCAGGCGCGTGACGAAAAACATCCAACATGAGCGTTTCTGTTCCCCCACGGGTCAACGAACCAAATAAATAGGCTATCTTCATAAACAATTGATTATAGGTGTTATTCAGCGTATTCTTCTCAATATAGTTTTAACCTTCGACCCCAGTTTTAAGAATGAAAACCAGCATTTCACCAACCATTTTGGTAAAATCTGATAATATAAGCGATATTTCTTTTCTTGTAGCGACCAGTTAACCGATGTCAGCATATTCTTTATTTCAGCTTTGTGTTTTCCGGCCAGATAATAAGGTAACAACCCATACAAAGCCAGTCTTTCGTACAAATATTTGAAATCTTTGTTTTGCATTAACTGACCATAATCAACAAACAGCATGTGTTCCTGTGTTTCGTATAACCGGTCGCTGACGGCTCTACCTGCTAAAACCACATCCTGATTATAATATGCTAAAGGTTTGTTTACAAAAGCCACCGGATATTTTGTTGCAATGCGCACCCACAAATCAAAATCCTCTCCCAGTTTCAGAGCTGGTTTAAATCCCTGTTCCGCTTCAAAAACAGATTTCGGAATTACAATGGAGATTGACGTCAGCGGCATACACAAGGTTTTGGCATACACCTGCAAATAATTGATTAATCCTTTTTCAAATCCGGTATCCAATCCCAATGGTGCAAGCCTTAAAGACTTGTTTTTCACGAAATAGTAGTTGCAACCATAAATTCCGGCTTCCGGATAATCCTCAATCAGCTTATTCATTTGCTCCAGAAAATCCGGTTCCCACCAATCATCAGCATCCAGGAATGCAATGTAGTTGTATTTTGCAGCTTTTACCCCGTTGTTACGGGCGGTAGAAACACCTGAATTGGATTGGGTTTTGATGCTCCAGCCACCAGAAGGTGCTGCGAGTTCCTTAAATAAGTTCCCGACGATTTCCACTCCATTGTCCACTGAACCATCATTCACCACGATCAGTTCAAACTCCTGCAATGTTTGAGCAGCGACCGACCGAATGGCTTTTTCGATGTATAAAGCCTTGTTGTATAATGGAATAATAACAGAGAACATATATTTATTTACGCCTTTAAGTAATTCGTTTTATCGTTATCACCCAAGCTATTTCAAACATTTTTCAATCCAAAGATAAAATCTGAACAGCACCGGATGAATTTTCAGTAGTTGATAGATTCTTTTGTGACGCGGAAAGATACTGATTTTTTTATATAAATGCCAGTTTATTTTGCTGCGAAGTTTACTGTCGTTATTTCCGAACACTTTAATATCTTCCGGCATAAAACCCCTGAAATAAGACCCTGCGATTTCACGATAAATGATTTTTTTATCAATATTATCTTTTGAAACAAAAAACTCAGCCAGGGTGTTGGCAATGAATATAATGTCAAAAAGTCGCGTGATATTTGCATGTTGCGTGATGCTACCTTTCCTGATGCGATAGATGTATAAGCATTCCGGAATGATTTTTACCTTTTGGGCATAATAGCAGGCAATGGGTGTAAACAGGTTATCTTCGTGGAAAATACCTTCCTGAAAATGCAATTGATGCTGTAACAAAAATTCACGTCGATACAGTCTTAACACAGTGCATACAAAATGGAATTTCCGGTTAACCAGCGCAAATTGATTATAATAATCCCATCCCGATTCAAATTCAGCTAAAATTCCTTCATCCGGGGTATCTTCTGCATTCGTTTCCTCAAAATAACGTTTGCCATTGAAACAAATAAAATCTTCGCCAGTGGATTTGGCAACCAGTGTTTCCAGAGCATGCTTCTCAATTTTATCATCACTATCAAGCAAAAACACATAGTCCCCTTTGGCAGCAGCAATTCCGGCATTACGGGCGGCACTTAACCCTTTGTTATCCTGATTGATTACCTGAATTTTATCATACTTTGCTGCGTAGTTTTCCAGTATCGCCTGACTACCATCTGTTGAACCATCGTTCACACAAATCACCTCATAATGCGGATATGTCTGTGTCAACACACTATCAAGACATTCAGCAAGATAAAGCTCTACATTGTAAACCGGTATGATAACTGATATCAACATCTTCAGTTTTTAGGGATTAATATCTTTTTAATTTTCACAAGTGTTTTGATGGTTTCAAGATAATTCAGCTTTACACATGAATTAAACTGCTCTTTAACAGATGGTTTATAAAACCTGTGACTAAGTTTACCACATTCCCTCACAACTGCATTGATTCTTTTCGTGTGAAAGCGGTCGGTATTGAAGAACCGCGAATACCAGGTATGAATCAGAAATGGCTCCTGATTGTGGTTATATAATATCGTTGATTCACCATCCGGGTGTGTATCAGCGTTCAGGTATAAAGTCCTGAACTCCTGACTCAGCCACACGAAGAAATGACAATAGGGTTCGTTGTTAATAAATTTATATTCACCCTTCAGTATATGCTTGGGATATTGATTCATATACGTGTCCTGATGCAATGGGTAGTTAGCAATCACATCTTCTGAGAATTTCTTTCTGATTTCCCTTACATTGAGAATATTGAAAAACGGGTTAGTAACCAGTGGATTAAATTTCCGGATATCCACCATGCCACCATCAGGCATTCCGCAATTAACATAACCATTCTCAACAACATATTCCAATAAGGACTCCAAACGTTCCAGGTCATATACAAAAGCATCTTCATCAATATTGATGATGATATCAGCCTCTTCATCACGAATCATTTGATACAGGTAACCATCAGCAGTCGTATTCAGCAAACGAACTTTCTCATAAGGCAAATCCATGAAAAACATGGATCGTTTATACAAGGCATCGTTCATCGAACGGGTGTAAATCTTTATTTTCAATTTGCTTGTATTCATAAACCGGCTGATTTAATTTTTTCTATCAGTGTAGCAGAGTTGATTTTATCGAACTTGCGGGCAAAGAAACAATCAGACTCCAGGATACGGTCATAGTCTTTTTCAGTCAGCGTAACCGGATTTGCACCATCTTCTCCCCAATCAATATAACGCAGGTAATTATTAGTCACCGGTACATCCAGATTCAGTAACACCGTCTGCAGAAAAATCTCCTCCCCGATACTTGTACACCTGAATCGCCTGATATAGCCGGGATTTTCATCAACAAAACGGATGAAAGTCTCTACAGCTTTCCGTGATAAGCTCCAGTAAGTTCCACCTGCCCAAAGTTTTCCGTCAAAAAAAGGAAATTTTCGGTTTATTTTCAGCTTCTTCTGTATCCTGAGGCTCAGGCGTATGAGTTCCCAAAAACGACCCCTGACATCCACGCGGTTCAGTCCAACCCAATAATACCGGATGCGTTTTAATCCTCCGTCCTCTCCCCAGCTTTCACGTGGAAGTGGAAAATACTCCATGAAATTCTCGTGTTGATGTTTCTCAAAGAAGTCCTTGAATTCAGCTAACGGCTTAACCGGAAAATCACTGCCCGTAATGAGGTGAAAATATGCGTATTCATTTCGCTTATATGCTTCCTTCATCAACAATAGAATAGCCATCAGGTGATTACTTCCGCCCCATTCAATATGGTAATTATTGAAAAGAAACACATTGTTTATTTGCGACAGAGCAGTTATATCTTCTTTACATTTCTTATCAATGTGGATGAAAAATGTAAAATCATCATCAAAAAAATCTACGATTTCTTTCAGAAAATCAAGATCTTTATAAGCAGTGATGAGTATGGCTTGTTTCATGGTCTGTTAAAGTTTTATCTGACAAACAACTTGACAATCAACTGAGGTCTTAATTCAATTAGAGCACCTAAATATTGCAACAGGTTGTTGATTTTTTTAATTCTAAAATGTTGTAAAAATGTAAAAACCTGTTGCTGAAAGTACTTGTTAAGTCTGACATTCAATAGTTTCTGATCAAAGAATAAAACGGAAGCATTTGCTTTGACAATCTTCAGATAGTGATTTTTCACAACTTTTATCTCCGCTATCTCGCTGATTTTATAAGCAATAAATCCATCCACAAAATCAACAATTTCTTTCTCACTTAATACAGGCAACGCTTTACTCAGGTAACGGATTTGAATTTCCCTGCACTTTTCAGCAGACCTCGGATCGGTTGAGGTAACCTGTGTCCGGTGCATTCTATACAAATACATCACATCCGGCAGATTCACCATTCTGCAAAAAAATGCCGCCCTTGCCCATAAGTCATAGTCTTCTGCCGGAAAAGTTTCCTGCTTGTAATATAAATTATTTTTTTCAAAGACATCTCTTCTGAAAACAGATGAAGCATGCAATACGGCAGAATAAAACATCATGGTTATTTTCACCTGTTCCGGGTCACGGTCTCTTATCCACAATTGATTATCAGCACCAAACATCTGCATGGCACAGGAACATAAATCAATATCCGGATGAGATTCCAAAAAATCGACCTGTGTTTGCAGGCGGTGTGGTAAGGAAATATCATCCCCATCCATGCGGGCGATGTATTTGCCAGTTGCGAGTTTTAGTCCGGTATTCAGGTTATTAGCTAAACCGCTGTTTACTTCATTCCGGTGATATACAATCCTTGCATCAGAGAAAGTCTGTACCACTTCAGCCGAACGATCTGTAGAACAATCATCCAGTATAATCAGCTCAAAATCAGCATAAGTCTGGTTAAGCATACTCTGTATGGCCTCAGACAAATACGGTTCCGCGTTATATACCGGCATCAGGATACTTACAGAAGGCATTATGTTATTTTTATTTTAAAATAATAATAGATATTATACACATAGTACATCAGGATAATCAGTATGTGTCTGGGATACATTTTCTTAAAAATCTTCCGGTTTATTTCCCTGCTGATTTTAAATTTCGCACGATATTTAACCCACTGTTTAGCCCAAAAATAAGCATAATCCAGCCTTTTTATTTTTCGGTCATACTGAATGATATAATTCAGAATATCAACGCCTTCTAAAAAACTTTTTCCCAGTTTCTCCGCTTTCGAGGAAGTATTGCTGTCATGCATCCTGTAATTACTCAGGATTCTATCATAAGCCAGTACATCTGTTTTCTGACACAACAATACATAGAAGAACCAATCGCCGCACAAATGCATTTTCTCATACAAAGTATGCTGAATATTTAAAAACACATCCCGTCTGAAAACCGTCATACTCACGTTATATACAACGTTCGTGAATAACAATTTCTCACGTATAAACTGATCTCCGGGAAAGACCTGCACCTTGTTTTCAGGTTTTAACCCCCAAGGTTCTGAATCGTTTAACTGATAACGTGCCAGCGCATAAGCTAATCCTACATTAGGGTATTTTTCCATTTCTGAAATCATACATTCCAAAAACTCCGGCTCTGCCCAGTCATCACTCTCGGCTATCCACACATACTCCCCGCGTGCCATGGCAATCCCTTTGTTCCATTGTTTAAAGGGACTTCCACTGTTTTTAGTATTTATTACACAATGACTTACTTTCGGATTGTGCTGATAAGACATGAGCACCTCGCGGCTATTATCCGTTGAGCTATCATCCAGCAAGATCAATTCAAAATCCTGATAGGTTTGATTCAGAATGCTATCAATGCGCTGTTTCAGATAGGGCGCATGATTATAATTGGGAACTATGACAGATACAGTAGGCATATTTTATATTGATCGATAATCTACATCAAAAAGGACATTCCCCCAGCGACTGTTCCAAACCGAATAACCGATTAATTCTTTGGAATCAAACCCTACAATATTGAACTTGGCAACCTGATGCACCACATCGTAATCTAACATTCCTTCCGCAAAGTTACCTTTTCCGACAGATAAACTAACAAGGTAGCCCCCAATTGTCAGCTTGTGATTTTTCAGTCGAATTCGGATTGTTTTTTCTTCATTCTCATTGATATCAAACAAATCACTGCCAAACCAACCTCCAATGGCTTGTTCTTCGTTATTGAAAATTGTTCCGTTGATGCGTATATTTTCTGTTTTTCGGTTTCCTTTGAATTTACATACCAACACAATCTCATCATTAGTATAAAAACTATCACTATCCTGCTCAAATCCAACGCTTTGAAACGCGACATCCATTCCATAACCTTTTACGCGCGATTTGGCAACCAATTCTGCTGCTGAAATTTGATTGTATGATTCCAGTTTGTTGTTCAGATAAAATGAAATGCCCTGTTCAGTTTCACCTTCAAACGCTACACTTCCATCGACCAGTACAACTGCTTTATTACATAAATTACGAACAGCTCCCATATTATGACTCACAAAAAGCACTGTTCTGCCATCCCCTTTGCTAACATCCTGCATTTTGCCAATGGCTTTTTTCTGAAACTCGGCGTCTCCCACAGCTAATACCTCATCCACAACCAAAATTTCCGGTTCGAGATGTGCTGCAATAGAAAAACCCAAACGCACGGTCATACCGCTCGAATAACGTTTGACAGGCGTATCAATATAACGTTCAACTCCCGCAAATTCAATGATCTCATCTAATTTGGCATTAATCTCAGCTTTAGTCATGCCCATGATAGCGCCGTTCATGAAAATATTTTCACGACCTGTCATTTCAGGATGAAAACCGGTTCCGACTTCGAGCAGGGAAGCTATACGTCCTTTGGCGCGAATAGTACCGGTAGTTGGTGTTGTAACTTTCGAAAGAATCTTCAGCAGCGTAGATTTTCCAGCGCCATTTTTACCGATGATGCCAATAACATCGCCTTGTTCAACCTTAAAATTGATATCTTTGAGCGCCCATACATACTCGCTGGTTCCTTTGTGAGCCCGGTCGTTCACCTCCCCTATTTTCAAATAGGGATCTTCTTTTCCGAGGATGTTCATTTTCCACCACCGGTTTAAATCGTGACTCAGGGTACGGGTTGATACAAGTCCTAATCTGTATTGTTTGGAAATATTTTCAAACTCAATTGCTGTCATGTATTCCTTTAAATGTGATTTTAATTATTTAAGTAACTTTCATCTGCATGTTGGATTATGCAAATCAGAATTAGACCGTATCCATGAAACTACGTTGCACCTTATTGAAAACCACAATTCCTATCCCCATTAGTACCACCATAAAAACGAAACTATAAGCCAGCATGCCCCAACTGAAAGTCCCCACTCCCATCATGCCATATTTGAATGTTTCGAGTATGGAAGTGACCGGATTAATAGCCATAATCCACTGTTTATCCGGAGACATGGTACTCAACGGATAAATTACCGGAGTTGCGTACATCCAAAGTTGCACAATAAACGTAAATAGTATTGTTAAATCACGATATTTTGTCGTAAGTGAAGAAATGATAACACCAAATCCAAGTGATAAACCGGCAAGCATCAAAACCAACAAAGGTAATAATAGTATATAAGCATTCGGTGCAACATTTACCCCGGAAAGCAAATAATATACATATACACCAATGAATAATAAAAACTGAATGCCCATCCTGACTAAATTAGATGTTACAGTGGACAGCGGAACAATCATCCTGGGAAAATATACTTTTCCGAAGATATGCTGATTGGTGGTAAATGTAGAAGCAGTTTTATTGAGACAATCGGAAAAATACTGCCAGCAAACAATTCCGGCTAAGTAAAACAGAGGCTGCGGTAACCCGTCTGTCGATATCTTGGCTATACCACCAAAAACCACCATGTACATGATGGTGGTTAAAGCTGGCTGAATGAAATACCATGCAGGTCCGAGAATTGTTTGTTTGTACTGTGTGATGATATCCTTTTTCACAAACATGCTAAACAAATCACGATATTGCCAAATCTCTTTAAAGTCAACCTCAAATAAACGATTTTTGGGTTTAATGACCGTGGTGTACTCCATATAATTGTATCAAATTTAAACGTCATTGCGAGCAAAGCAACCCCCCGTCATTGCGAGTAGGCGAAGCCTGCGAAGCAACCCCCATCATTGCGAGCAAAGCGAAGCAATCTACTCCCTAAACAAAATACTTGCAGATGACGGTGCGACTACAAAGATACTATCTTTTACCGTTCCCATACCATTCAAATCAATTTTTCCATCATGCATAGCCACATTCCAGTTATTTTGAGGTATTGATATTGTTGCAGGAATTCTGTTTCCGTTATAAATTACCAATATATCTCGCCAACTGTCACCATTCACTTTGCCATTGAGGGTATATGCCACCACATTGGGGAATTCGATATCCAGGAACTTAAGATATTGCTGCACCATGACTTCAGTAGGCATTCGGAAAGCAGGATGTTGTCTGCGTAATTTTATCAGACCCTGATAATAATCAAAAATATCCCGGTATGTAGTTTTGTTATCCCAATTGATTTTATTAATTGAATCCGGTGATTGATAGGTGTTATGTACGCCTTTTTTGTTTCTGTAAACTTCTTCACCAGCGTAAATAAATGGGACTCCCTGCGCTGTAAATACCACTGTCTGAGCCAATTTGTTAAACTTCATCAATTCCTCGTCGGTTGCACCCGGAGGACTCGCTTTTTTGAGTTTATCAACCAGGCACATATCATCGTGGCATGAAACATAATTAATCACCTGTGTAGGATTTTTCACATAGGCTTCTTTAGAATAAATGGGTTTACTGTAATCAATCTGTGGGTGGTAAGTTGCACCCACCACGCCGAATTTTACAGATTCTTCGAGTCCTTCCACTCCGGAAACAAAGCCCGGCACATCGGGATTTGCCCAGCTACCTTTCAAAGCATCCCTGATGTCATCGCTGAAAACCGCGATACCATCAAATTGTTTTGCATGTTGTTTTAAAGCCCTGTTCTCATAAGCCAATGGCGAATCACCGGCTGTCCAACCTTCACCATAAACAAATATGGTAGGGTCGATGCGATCCAGCGTGGCACGTACTTCATTCATGGTTTCAATATCATGAATTCCCATCAGGTCGAATCGGAAACCATCAATATTATATTCTCTGGCCCAGTAACTGACGGATTCTACAATAAATTTTCGCATCATGGGTCGGTCGGATGCCGTTTCGTTTCCACAACCGGAAGCATTCGACCAGGTTGAATCGGCATTGAAACGATAAAAATATCCAGGGGCCAATAAATTCAGGTGCGAATCTTCTCCGGTATAGGTATGATTATAAACCACATCCATGATGACCCGGATACCGGCTTTGTGTAAAGCCTGCACCATCTGTTTAAATTCCCTGATTCGAACCGCAGGATTATAAGGATCGGTGGCATAACTACCTTCTGGCACGTTGTAATTCAGCGGATCATATCCCCAGTTATACTTGTTCTCTGCTAATTTTGTTTCGTCAATTGATGCAAAATCGTACGAAGGAAGTAAGTGTACATGCGTTACACCGAGTTCTTTCAGATGATCGATACCGGTTTTATCTCCAGCCGTATTCTTTGTTCCGTTCTCAGTAAAAGCCAAAAACTTTCCTTTATTTTTTATTCCAGAATTTTCTGCTATAGAAAAATCGCGCATGTGCACTTCATAAATCACAATATCGGTAAAGCTTTGCAATTCGGGACGTTTATCCAACTCCCATCCTTCCGGATTCGTTTCTTTCATATCGATGATAGCTGCCCGTTTCCCGTTTACCCCAACTGCCTTTGCCCACATACCGGGAGTTTCTTTCAACCAGACATCATCCACTTTAACCTGAAAGGTATAAAATTTACCTTTCAAATCTTCCTGAATCTTAATCCTCCAGGTACCTTTTTCTCCCCTTTTCATATCTTCAGATCGATAAGCCATACCTTCCTGTCCATTGTCATAAAGCAAGAGCTTTACCTCCGATGCTGTCGGCGCCCATACCCTGAAACTGGATGCATGTGGTGAGTAGATTAGTTCCAGGTCTGTGCCATCATACACCGGATATTCGTCAAAGGAGGAGTACTTTGGAGGGGTGTAGGTGCAGGAGACGATGGAAAGCAGTATAATAGCGGAAAACGGAAAGCGGAAAGCGAAAAACTTTCTCAATAAACTTGATTTATCTGATTTGTTAATAATTTTATTCATTGTCTATTCGTTGTTAGTTTCATTGTTCTTTTAGCTGTAATAATGCTGGATGATAACATTTTATTCAATTGGTTTGCATCATTTAATATACTTTCATATTGTAACTCTGAAATATAATGTGAACGAAACAATAATTCAATCCAATATATAGTTTCATTACATTCTTTCAATGCAATCGCATATTTATGAACAAAATCAGCTTTACTTTCAGCTTGTTTTCCTTCAATAATCAACGCTCCAACTGCTGTTCCACTTCTCAATATTTGTTTTGATAGAACAAATTCTTTCTTTCTATCACACAAATACTTATATAGTTTAATACATCTTAATGCGAAATTAAAACTTTTTTCACGTAAAACAAACTTATTCATACGTTCAGGTTTAAATAAAGGTAGCAAACGTTTTCAGCTTTCAGCTTTCAGCTTTCAGTTTTCCGCTTAATTTACTCCGCTTCTCTTCAAAAGCGCATCAATTGTTGGTTCCTGTCCGCGGAATCGCTTGTATAATACCATCGGATGTTCGGTGCCGCCTCTTTTGAGGATGTTCTCATAGAAAGATGTAGCAGTTTCCTTGTTGAAAATTCCTTTTTCAGCAAAGACTGAAAACGCATCTGCATCCAGCACTTCCGCCCATTTATAGCTGTAATAACCAGCGGCATATCCTCCGGCAAAGATGTGACTAAAGGCGGGACTCATACCGGTATTGGCAACATAAGGAAGAATCTGGGTTTTAGACATCGCCGTTTTCTCCATGTCTAACACATCTCCTTCAAACGGAGTTGTCAGGGTATGCCAGGCCATATCGACGTAACCGAAGCTCAATTGACGCAAACAGAAATAGGCTGCATTGAAATTATCAGCTGCCTTGATTTTTTCTATTAATTCAGCCGGAATTTTTTCGCCGGTTTCATAATGTACTGCAAACTCATCCAGAAATTCTTTTTGAGAAGCCCAGTTTTCAAGCATTTGGGAAGGCAGTTCAACAAAATCACGATACACATTAGTTCCTGAAAGTGATTCGTAAGTACATTCAGACAACATACCATGTAATGCGTGACCAAATTCATGCAGGAAAGTGGTGACTTCATCATAAGTCAGCAAAGCCGGCTTGGTTTCGGTGGGACGTGTGAAATTCATTACGATGGTAATGTGGGGACGACTGTCCTTTCCTTTCTGCACCCACTGACCTTTGAATTCATTCATCCAGGCACCCGGGCGTTTCCCGTCGCGTGGGTGAAAATCTGTATATAAAACGGATAAAAACTTTCCGTTTTTATCTTTTACCTCATAGACATCCACTTCAGGATGATATTTTTGAATTTTGTCATTTTTAATAAACTGCAATCCAAATAACTTCGTTGCCAACCCGAAAACCCCTTTTTTTACATGTTCCAACTCAAAATAGGGTTTTAATATCTCATCATTTAATGCATATTTTTCATCTTTGAGTTTATCAGAATAAAACGACCAATCCCACGGTTGAATTTTGAAATATGCACCCTGACTATCCGCATACGTTTGAACAGACTCAACTTCTTTTTCAGCATAAGGACGGTAAGCGTTTAACAAATCATCAAGTAATTTATAAACATTGTCTTTATTTTCAGCCATACGATGCACCAGAACCTGATCTGCATAAGATTGATGACCAAGCAAATTAGCAATTTTCAAACGGGTATTGACGATATTACGAATGATTTCGCGGTTATCATATTCTCCGCCATTCATACAACGTGTATTGAATGCCAAATAAAGCTCACGACGTAAATCCCTGTTTTCAGCATATTTCATGAAAGGAATATAGGTTGTTGCTTTTAAATTGAGTAACCAACCTTCTTTTCCGGCATTTTTTGCATTCAACGCCAGCATATCAAGCACATCCTGAGGTAATCCGGCAAGCAATGCTTTATCGGTAATTAATAAGCTCCAGTTATTGGTTTCCTTCAGAACATTCTGTCCGAATTGCAGTGTAAGCATACTGAGTTCTCTGGATAACTCACGATAAACAGCTTTATCTGATTCAGACAGGTTGGCTCCATTATCAGCAAAGCCATCGTAGGTCTTTTGCAAAAGACGTGCATCTTCAACATTCAGCTTTAACTGTTCACGCATTTCATACACGGCTTTGACTCTTGCAAACAACTTCTCATTGAGGCTAATAGCATTATAATGTTCAGACATCAGCGGAGATACCTTTTCAGCAATTTCCTGTAAGGCATCATTAGTTTCTGCGCTCAATAAATTATAAAAAGGCGACGAAACCTGACTCAGCAAATTACCGGCCTGCTCCAGTGCTACAATGGTATTCTCAAAAGTCGGTTTTTGTTTGTTATTGGTTATTTTATCAACCTCTGTAAGGTGAATCTTCATAGACTCCTCAAATGCAGGAAGATAATGTTTGGTTTCAATTGAATTAAAAGGAATTGTTCCGTAAGGAGTTTTATACTTACCCAATAATGGATTTGCCATTATAGCTATTGTGGTTATTGACATGAATAAAAATAATATGTTTCGTTTCATTTGGTTTTATTTATTACAATTTTTTGTTTTAATAGTTTGTTATCAACAGTTGTTGCCTTAATCATATATATACCATCAGGTAGACCTGTCAGATCAACGACACCTGTACGATATTCATTCCTGTTATTTTTTACGATTTGACCATTCAGGTTCACAATTTCCCAATTTTGAATAGAGTTGTCGTCTAAACTGATGTAGAATACGCCGTTAGAAGGATTAGGATAAATTTTCAGGCGATCTGATTCGTCCGTAATATTCGTAGTAACCGTGGTTTCAAGGTTATATTTAACTTCCATGCGGTCAGCATTCATGATAGCAATCTCGTCATTAAAATAATATGGAATAAAGTTCTCGACATACTTCCCTGTTTCTCCTCCCCAAAAGTTATATTTTGATTCCATCAAACTTGGCTTCCCGTTTTCAGTACCACTGTATTCTATCGTGTAAATCTTTCTCCACTGACTGTAAATCAGCATATACATAATTTTCATAGTCAACACACCATTGGCATCATAAATATTCTCATATTTTGTATTTGAAGTCCAGAATAATGTATTAAAATAGGCATAAACTTCTTCGGTTAATCTGTTTTCCGGATCATACTGATACTCAATCTTTGTATTGTTTTCCCATTTTGAGGCTTTTTCATTCCATTTTTTCTGGATTTGTCCGGTTAAATTTCCGCTCACTTTATCATAAAAATAAAGTGTTAATGATTCGTTTAAGTTTATATTGTTAATATTGTTCATCAAAATAACTGAATCAGGTTTACCTGTTGAGTTATATGTATAACGTACAAGGATTGATGTATCAGTTTGTAATGCTTCGCTTCCCGTGGTAATAATTTGCTGTATAACTTGTTTATTCTGATTATAACTGAAAGAAATCTGTTGCGTGACATTTTTATTCTCCTTATTTGCCCTGGAATTTTTAATTGATTTTAATTTTCCATCATCATAATTGTAAATGATGTTTTTCTCTGTTTTTTCAGCACCATTCTCAACGCGGATGTATAATTCATTTTTTTTTTGTTCACCAACATACTCTGTATTAATCAGGTGATTTGTTTTCCATCCACCATTTTCCCATTTTTGTTCACGTTGGATAATACAATTATTGTTTTCGTAAACCCATTCGGTACGGGAAAGAGGAAATATCGAATAATTTTTCAAATAATATTTATTCGACATCACTTTATTTCGGTTTTCATCATAGTAAAAGGTATGTCTGAAAACGCTGTCGCTTTTATTAACAACAATCTCTCTTACCAATGGCTTGTCGTCAGCATATATACTGCACATGAACTGCATTGACATAAGTATAATCAACAGCAGTATTCCGAAAGAATTGAATGGTTGTTTCACAAAAAAATATTATATAATTTTTATTGGTAAAAAATCTGCCAAATATAGGTATTTTTTTTTTATTTCAATAATTATATTGAAGCGTTTAACAGCTTTAAACAAAACTACTTGCACAACAAATATGACTTAAAAAAGAAAAAGGTTAAATTTAGCATCAGGATAAACCAAAAATATATTACTTTTGTGTGATTTAACCATTCTTAAACTGGAGTTTTACCTGTTTTAACCATCTATCTTTATAAATGAAACCAAAATCTGATAAATTAATATATACACCTTCTATTACCGCGATTCTTGCTGATTTATTACTATTGGCAGTTGCAGTATTGATTGTTTTACTTGTTACACCCTTTTCTTCTGAGATACCATTCCAAAAATATTTTGATTTTACTTTTTTTTACTTTGCATGCTGGTTCATTACATCCTATTTTTTTAAGCGCTATACCTTAGAACGCACGAATAATTACATGACCAATATTTTCAAATTGATTTGGACGATATTGACGGTTCAGGTTGTATTAAGTGCTTTATTTCTTACTCCTCTGAATACAAGTTACTCCATTTGGATCATTGTAGGCTATTCACTGCTGATATTCTCTTTGGGTTCTATTTTTTATATTATCCAATTTACCATCAGTAACGTAACAGAATATAAAGACATCATTCAAATTGAAAAGGATAAACCAGATGACACTAAAATTGTAACGAAAAAACGGGATAAAAGAAGTTCTCAAATACTAATAGACTCAATCATTGAATTTTCAGGGGAGAAGGTATATGCTTTTTTATCAAAATTTATTGATTTTAATCTGAAAAACAACCTCGTTTCTTTTTCTTCAAATTATTTCGATATCAAGTCAAAACCAGAAAAAAAATTTACCGGAATTGCTATTCTGAATAAACTGAACAATATAAGAGGAATTAACAAGTTATTCTCCATTGTAAATCATAAACTTCCAATGGAAGGTACATTTGTTTGTAGTTTTGAGCAAAGAAGCACAAGAAAGAAAAGAATCTATGATACCTATCCAAAAGGCTTGAATCATATCATTTACTTCATTGACTACCTCACAAAAAGAGTTATCCCGAAGTTTTTCGTGATGGATAAACTGTATTATAATATTACTCAGGGCAAGAACAGGATTTTATCAAAGACAGAAGTGTTAGGCCGGTTGGTATATTGTGGTTTCGATATTGTGGAAACAAAAAAACTAAATGGTATAACCTATGTCATTGCTAAAAAGATAAAAAATCTCGACGCGATTCTCGAAAGCAAACGTTATGGTCCGTTATTAACCTTGAGAAGACTAGGCAAAAACGGAAAGGTTTTCAATGTTTTCAAATTCAGAACCATGTATTCCTATGCAGAATATCTACAGGCTTATATCTACAGAACCAGCAAACTTCAAAAAGGCGGAAAGTTCAATAAGGACATACGTGTCAATACCATGGGAAAATTCATGCGTAAATACTGGATTGATGAGCTACCTATGTTTATCAATGTTTTGCGTGGTGAAATGAAGCTTGTAGGAGTACGGCCGCTTAGCCAGCATTATTACAGCCTCTATGCCCCGGAATTACAAAAAATGAGGATACGTTACAAACCGGGGTTGTTGCCTCCTTTTTATGCCGATTTACCTGAAACACTTGAGGAAATTCAGGAATCAGAGTTTCGTTACCTGCAAAGCTGTGAGAAAAATGGTGTATTGGTAACTGACATGAAGTATCTGGTCAAAATTCTAAACAATATATTGATTAAACGGGTTAAAAGCGCTTGAGTCAGTGGCTAATTGGTTTAAGAATTTAAAAATTGTAGCGAATAGCGAATAACTATTAGCGAATAGCGTGGAGACTGGAGCGTGGAGACTGGAGCGTGGAGACTGGAGACTGGAGACTGGAGACTGGAGACCGAATAATATATAGCAAATCGCTCAATAGTAAATTGCTTACATGTAACTTATATGGCTTATATGGTTTAAAAAATTTCTTTTGTGTTTCCTTAGTTTTCTTTTGTGCCTTTTGTGGTTCAAATCACTGTATAAAAAACAGAAAATGAAAAAAACTTATTTGATTTTAGTATTTCTTTTGATTGGAATAATGGTAAATATAGCTCAGGATATTCCCAAGCATATTTCTTATTACCGCATCTATGATTTTTTAGATGAACTGGCAACAGACGGTTTAATTGAAATCAATTCTGCAGTTAAACCTTATTCTCAGCAATTCATTGCCGAAAAGCTTCAGAAAATTGCTATCCAGGCCAAAGAAACTGACACAAAGTTACTTTCAAAACGCCAGATGTTGGAGTTGGAGTACTTTTTAAATGAATTTGCGCTTGAACTCGATCGTTTACCAGAAAGTCCAAATTTCTTTTATAAAAATGATTTGTCAATTGCATCCATACTTCCTCCTGTCATCAGTTACAAAGATAGTCTATTTAAAGCCAGATTAATCCCTATATTAGGCATGCACATCACAGCGAATAAGAATGGCCGTATCGAGAAAAAATGGTTCGGAGCAGAGTTTCAGGGAATGATTGGGAAAAACTTTTCAATATACGGAAGCCTGCGAGACATTTCTCATACCGGTGACGGATTACTGTCGAAACCTTCTTTTCTGAATGATGAGCCTGGATATGAATATACTATTGGCACTGACTTTAGTGATTCTCGTGGTGGCATCAAATTTTCCAATGATTATTTATCCATCGGTTTGATTAAGGATAATATCAGCTGGGGTGATAATTACCACGGTTCCAATATTTTATCCGGAAGAGTCCCTTCATTTCCCATGATATATATGCATGTTAAACCGGTCAAGTGGTTTGAACTGAATTATTTTCATGGATGGTTGGTCTCAAATGTAATCGATTCAACCAATTATTATGTTCAAAATGATAATCAGATTTTTTATCGTCCGGCTAATAAATTTATGGCAGCCAATTTATTGACCTTTACTCCGGTTAAGAATCTGAAATTATCTATTGGAAATTCAATAATTTATGGTGAAAGAAACGTGCATCCTGCATATTTTATTCCCATTGCTTTTTATAAGTCGCTGGATCATGTGATGACAAAAGGGTTAGTAACTGAAAATCAAAACTCTCAGTTATTCATCAATATTAGCTCCCGAAATATCCGTCATTTGCATTTATTCACTTCAGTTTTTGCAGATGAAATTCAATTCCGGCGTTTTAAACCGACAAGTCCGGATAAGAATCCCATTTCTTATAAGATTGGAGCTAATATTTCAAATTTCCCGTTACAAAATCTTTCAGCGACAGTTGAATATACCAAGACTAATATTCTCAATTACAAGCACTCAATACCTGCACTTACATGGGCTTCGAACAGTTATAACCTGGGACACTACATGGGTGATAATGCACAGGAGTTTTATGCTTCTCTGCGGTTTAAACCGGCACGGGGACTTGATTTAAACTTATATTATGTGGATGCCAAACATGGAAATGAGTATGAATACATTCGAAAAGGTGTATTTAACGGGATTAGTTCGAGTGTAATTAATATTATCAGCAATCCTTCACCTGGAGATATCATTTGGAGAAACCAAACAGTTGGATTTAATGCTACTTATGAAATTTTCAGAAATTCATATGCCATCATTAAAGTGGAAAAGTCAGACATACAGACTTTCGATGCTGCTTCTGCCCCTGTATTCGGTGAAGTCAGAATGACAGCACAGGAAGTAATGGATTTATACACACCAACAATGCTACAGGGCGACAACTTTACTTTTATCGTTGGTTTTAGTTTTGGGTTTTGATTGGTCAACCTGCTTTACCATCGATTTCGGACAGAATATGGTATGCCTGGTTGACTGTTCGCACCATGCTGACTACCACTGAACGACGGTTCTGCTGATCTCGCAGTTGGCACTGACGGGGATGAGTAGCCACAAACTGAAGTATCTTGCCAAAGTTTTCCGACTGATAATAAGAGGATAATGGATTTGAGACTAAGAAAGCTGTCATCCGTTCATTTTTCAAGACCAGTCTTTCAATACCGTATTTAATTGCCAGCCACCGTAACCGGACAACCAGCAGTAAATTCTTACTTTGATCCGGTATTTTACCAAAGCGGTCCTCTATTCGTTTTTCGAATTCAAGCAAATCTGCTTCATTATCGATACTATCAAGTTCACGATACAGGGTAATTCTTTCTGAAACGTTTTCGATGTAATCGGACGAGAACATCAACTCCATATCTGTATCAATCTGACAATCGGTTACATAATTAAGTGAAGAGTTTTCCTTGGCAATTTCTTCCGCGTACAATTCGGAGAATTCTTCGTCCTTAAGTTCATGTACTGCTTCATTCAGGATTCTCTGGTATGTTTCATAACCCAGATCGGCAATAAATCCGCTTTGTTCGGCTCCCAGCATATTCCCGGCTCCACGGATATCTAAATCCTGCATGGCGATATTAAAACCACTTCCTAATTCAGAGAAGGTCTCTATGGCTGTTAGTCTGCGGCGGGCTTCGGGAGTTAACAAACTGGTTTCAGGAGCCAACAGATAGCAATATGCTTTCCGGTTACTGCGCCCTACCCTGCCCCTTAATTGGTGCAGGTCGCTCAGACCGAATTTATGTGCCGAGTTGATGATGATGGTGTTTACATTCGGAATGTCGATACCTGATTCAATAATGGTTGTGGCCACTAACACATCGTATTCATATTCAATAAAATCAACGATGATTTCTTCCAGTTTATCCGGTGGCATCTGACCATGACCTACTGCCACGCGAACTCCCGGAACTAATTTTTTAATCAGCGCTTCTATCTGATAAATATTCTGAATACGGTTGTTAATAAAAAAGACCTGTCCGTTCCGGTTCATTTCCAACTGAATAGCTTCCCTGATTACATCTTCATCGAAAGTATGTACTTCCGTTTGCACCGGGAAACGATTTGGTGGTGGTGTGTTGATAATCGACAAATCACGGGCACCCATCAACGAGAATTGCAAGGTACGCGGAATCGGAGTAGCCGTCATGGTCATGGTATCCACATTTACTTTCAACTCCTTTAGTTTTTCTTTGACTGAAACACCAAAACGTTGTTCCTCGTCGATAATCAACAATCCAAGATCCTTGAACTTAACTGATTTTCCAACAAGTTTATGTGTGCCAATGATGATTTCAACTTCGCCTTTCGCTAACTTCTCTAATACTTCCTTACTTTCTTTTGTGCCACGTGCACGACTCAGGTATTCAACCGTTACAGGAAAGTCTGACAACCGATTTTTGAAAGTATTGTAATGCTGCAAAGCCAAAACTGTAGTTGGTACCAGCACTGCTACCTGCTTGCCATCGGTTGCCGCTTTAAAAGCTGCCCTGACAGCCACTTCCGTTTTGCCGAAACCCACATCGCCACATACCAATCTATCCATCGGTAAAGTCGATTCCATGTCTTTTTTGATATCTGCCGTCGCTTTTACCTGATCCGGGGTATCTTCATAGATGAAAGAAGCCTCAAGTTCCTGTTGCAGATAACTATCCGGCGTATACTGAAAACCCTGTTCTGCTTTTCTTTTGGCGTATAATTTAATCAGTTCACGGGCAATATCTTTGACCTTCGATTTGGTTCTTTCCTTTAAACGCTCCCAGGCCCCGGAGCCTAATTTATTGATTTTAGGCGCTTCGCCTTCTTTTCCTTTGTATTTTGAGATACGGTGTAAGGCATGAATACTTACAAAGATAATATCATCGTCCCGGTAAATCAGTTTCACCATTTCCTGCATCTTGCCGTTGACATTCGTCTTTACCAATCCGCCAAAGGTGCCGATGCCATGATCGACATGCACCATGTAATCACCTATCTGGAACTGGTTCAACTCTTTCAGGGTCATAACCACTTTACCCTGACGTGTTTTATCGGTGCGCAAGCGGTATTTATGAAAACGATCGAATATCTGGTGATCGGTGTAACAGAACACAGACAGGTCGTGATCGATAAATCCCTGATGCAGCGTATTTTTTATCGGTTCAAAGATAATATTGTCTCCACGATCTTTGAAAATAGCTTCTATTCTGTCGGTTTGCTTCACACTGTCACTCATGATAAACAGCTGATAGCCATCCATCATGCCTTTTTTCAGATTTTCAGCAACCAAATCGAAGTTTTTATGAAATACCGGCTGAGGTGCCGTGTTAAAACGAAGTTCCTGATCAGGTTTAAAATGATTTTTTTCACCCACTTCAATTTTCTTAAACAACTCAATTTGGGTAATAAAATCATTACCGGTAATACGCGACTTGTGCAAATCGGTCACAACCACATCACCTTCATTCGCTTTAACCAGGGCCTCATCATACAACTGATTGATTTTATCCCGGATAAATGTAGCGTTGGAAAATGTAAGTACCGTTGATTTATCTATAAATTCAAAAAAAGAAACCTGTGTAATTGATTTGTCCTTCTGTAAGTCAGGGATTATCTCGACCTGCTCTACTTTTTCATTTGAAAGCTGACTCTCAATATCGAAAATGCGGATGGAATCAATCTCATCCCCGAAAAAATCACAACGATACGGTAGTTCGTAGGCAAAAGAAAAAATATCTACAATACCTCCACGGATGGAAAACTGTCCCGGTTCATACACAAAATCGACCCTTGAGAAACCATATTCAACCAGCATTTCTGCCAAAAAATCTATGCTGATAAACTCTCCTCTTTTCAACTTCAGCATGCGTGTCTGCATGCCATGTGCCGACACTACCTTTTGAAACAGGGCTTCCGGATAGGTCACCACAACACAGGGTGAATTGTGATTTGCAAGTCTGTTGAGCACTTCTGTTCGCAACACCTCATTCGAAGCATCCAGTTGAGCAAGCTTGATGGCTTTTTTGTAGGAAGATGGAAAGAAAAAAACCTCAGATTCATCGAGACAGCTTTTTAAATCATGATAAGTATAAGCTGCCTCATCGGCATCTTCCATGATTAATAAAAAAGGATAGGCTGCTGAACCGGCACTTTTAAAAAGTGAGGCTATGACTAAGGACAATGCCGACCCGTTCAAACCGGAAATTTTGATGTTTTTTCCGTTCGGGTACAACCAGGTCGCCAACGCATTCAGGTGCGGATGACGACTGTAGATATGTAAAAAATCACTGAGAATCAAAGCTTAATGGCAAATTTTTTCAACCGGGCATCCAGCATGTGCGACGGAATAATTTTTTTGATGCTGTTGGCTACCGCGTTCATCATGCCTTCCCGTACATAGTCGTGCCTGATTACCAAAGAGATTTCGCGGGTAGCTTCCGGATCCACCAATTCCCTGAGATTATTTTTCTGTTCTTCTGACAATAAATCAATATGTAATTCCGGAATGACCGTGTATCCACCGTTGACATCCACAATCTTAACAAGGGTGTCGATACTACCTGCTTCGTAAATTGATGACTGATGAACCTGTTGATTACAGAAGTTGAATACCTGACTGCGCAAACAATGTCCTTCCTCGAGCACCCACAGATTATCCAAGGGCATGGTTTTACTGGAAATGGTTTTTGATTTGTATACCGGAGCAGTTGGTGACACATAGGCCACGAATTTCTCGTAATAAAGCGGAACCTCCAGAATTTTAGGATCATTCAGCGGGGTGGAAAGAATGGCCATGTCAATCTCCGCTATCTGAAGCTTTTGAATGATATCAGCTGTATGTAATTCCGATACCTTTAGTCCTATTTCCGGATAGTCGGTTTTCATGTTGGCAATAAAACTCGGAAGCAGATAAGGTGCAACGGTTGGTATCATACCCAGGTTCAACTGCCCGTTCAGTGAGCCTTTTTGTGCGCTCACATTCTCTTTCAGCTGATTCACATGATACAGTACAACCTGTGCCTGATTGATGATTTGCTGTCCCACTTCAGTAGGAACCAGAGGATGTGTCGACCGGTCGAAGATACGGCAATCCAGTTCATCTTCCAGTTTCTGAACCATCGCACTAAGGGTAGGCTGTGTTACACCGCACATCTCAGCCGCACGTACAAAATGACGTGTTTTATCCAACGCCAGGATATATTCAAGTTGTTGTAGTGTCATGATGTTAAATTCAATATACCAGTTAATTATTCACTATTAGCTATTCGTTATTCGCTATTAGCTTTCCGCTTTCAGTTTTTCGCTTTCCGCTCTCAATCAAACACTTTTCTATACGCGTGACAATACGGAATGCCATTTTTCTTGTCGTAATACTCCTGATGGTAATCCTCTGCTTCCCAAAATTCTGGTGCGGGTCGAAGTTGAGTCGCCACTTTATAGCCTTTATCAGTGAGTATTTTAATGTACTTCTCAACCATCTGTTTCTGATTCTCATTCACATAAAAAACTACCGATTGATATTGCTCACCTATATCAGGTCCCTGACCACCAACCTGTTCAAAATCATGGGTTTCATAATACAACCTGAGCATGTTTTCAAATGAAGTAATTTCAGGATCGAAAACTACCTCCACAACTTCCACATGTCCGGTTGTACCGGTACAAACTTCTTTATAAGTCGGCGCAAAGGTATGTCCGCCCATATATCCCACTGTAGTAGAGATCACGCCGGGCGCTTTCATAAAGTGATATTCGGTTCCCCAAAAACAACCAGAGGCAAAATAAGCTTTTTCCATTTGTATGTTGTCTGTTTCTTTCTTATTTAATGTTATATATCCTGAAAACAAAATCATCAGTAAACTAATTCCAATAACTCCTGATATAACATTTCTCATAACTTTTTAAAATCAATCGACAATGAATTTACGCAATGTCGGACATTTTTCGTTGTAAACCCTTCTCCGGTGAAAACATGCCCCAAATGTCCACCACAGTTTGCACATACAATTTCTGTTCTGCTACCGTCGGAATCGGGAATCCGTTTTACAGCTCCGGGAATTTCATCATCGAAAGACGGCCAGCCACAATGAGATTCGAATTTATCTTCCGATTTGTATAGCGATGCCTCGCACCGACGACAAACATACACTCCCTTTTCCTTGTGATTGAGGAACTTTCCTGTAAATGGATATTCAGTTGCTTTGTGAACAATCACAGCTTCTTCTTCGGGAGTCAGTTTATTGTATGCCATGCCATCAAATATTTAAACTGAAATATATTACCGTATTCTGTTCAATGATTTTATCAGGGCTTCATCTTTACCAATCGCCCTGATTGCCATGATGCTCAAGATAATACCAACCAGCGGAAATGCAGCAGGGATTTCCAGGTATAATGAGGCCTCCAGCGATTTACCGTATTGCCACAAATAAATGAACATCAGTCCGTAAAATCCAGCCATCAAAACAATATTAAAAATAATCAGGCGAATCTGAAGCATTCTTTTCTTAAAGAGTATTATCGTTATGAATGACAGCAGCGGTATGAGGGCCATTAAAGCGGTGAGCATCCAGGTATTGGCAAGCATATTATTACCGGAAACATTCATTTCGAATAATCCGCGATAACTCATTTCATAAATTGCAGCCTGTTCTGCATGCTGCAATCCGGCAACCGGTGAAAAAAAAGTTACAGTTGTCAGTACAACAACAAGCAACAGGTATAATGTTTGAATTCTTTGTATCATTATGCTCAAAAAAATTAATAATGAACTGTCCGGAACTTATTTTTTCCATTTAGCATCGCGGACAGCATAAATACGTTCTATGATATCAACCACCTTAAGACCTTCCAACAAGTTAGTTTTGATATCGCCGTCACCCATCAGTTTCTCAACCACATTCTCAATTACATAGTGATGATTCTGAGCAGAACCTTTGTATCTACCGTAATCATTCGGTGGGTTTGATGCTGCCAGTTCGGGCATCTCATAATCACTGATATGGCAATACACCACTTCATTCATATATTGACCGGCAACCTTAACTGTCCCCTTAGACCCGATGATGGTAATGGCGCTTTCGAAGTTAGTATCCCAAACTGCGGTTGAGTAGTTCAGACAACCCATTCCCCGACCTTCAACAAAGTTAAAAGTTACGATACCACTATCCTCAAAATCAGTAAGATGTTGATGGTTGAAGTCGGCAAAACTTCCGTTAATATTGGTAATATCACCAAACAACCAGTACATGATATCAATAAAGTGTGAAAACTGGGTAAACAAGGTTCCACCATCTAATTTGGCATCACCATGCCAGCTTCCGGGTTTATAATAATGTTCGTCACGATTCCAGTAACAATCCAGTTTAACCATGTAAATATCTCCCAATACCCGCTCGTCAACAATTTGTTTCAACCACACAGATGGCGGAGAATAACGGTTCTGCATCACACTGAATACATGTCTCGACATTTTAAGTGACTTATACAATATTTTTTCAGCATCAGCTTTTGTCAGTGCAATCGGTTTTTCCAGTACAACATGTTTTTTTGCCTCCAGTGCCCTGATGGCATATTCGGCATGAAAGCCATTGGGTGTACAAATATTAACCACATCAAAGTCGAGATCCGACCGCATCAATGCATCAAAAGACTGAAAGAATTGTTCCTCAATATTATCCAGTCCCAGTTCCTTTCTGGGTAAGACATCACATACAGCAACCAACTCTGTATCCGGATTTCTGCGAATCATTTCAGCATGCCTTTTCCCGATGTGCCCCTGACCTACGACTGCAAATTTTATCATATAAATTCCTGATTTAAAGTGTAATTAACTAATTCTTTTAACTGTATCATTTTCAAACAAATACTGTTGCTTTGTTTCCGGACATTCAGCAATACCCTGGTGATTGAATTGCAGACGGTGTCCATACTCGCTCACCCAACCTGTTTGTTTGGCCGGATTACCCACAACGAGTGCATAGGGTTTAACAGCTTTGGTTACAACCGACCCGGCTCCTATCAGTGCATATTCACCAATTTCATTTCCACAAACAATAGTGGCATTAGCACCTATGCTTGCCCCTTTACGTACAATCGTTGTTTTATATTCATCTTTCCGGATAACGTGACTGCGGGGATTGATGACATTCGTAAAAACCATCGATGGTCCCAGAAAAACATCATCTTCACAGATCACCCCGGTATAGACAGAAACGTTATTTTGTATTTTTACATTGCGCCCCAATTTCACACCGGGTGAAACAACCACATTCTGACCAATATTACACGCTTCTCCAATTTCACATCCACTCATAATATGTGAAAAATGCCATATTTTGGTACCTTTGCCAATATGGCAACCGGAATCTACAACAGCTGTTTCGTGTGCAAAAAAATCACTCATAGAAATTCAATCAGATTGTTTGTAATATACTGAATTTGTTCATCATCCATTTCCGTATGAATGGGTAACGATAGCACACATGCAGCTAATTGTTCAGCAATCGGGAAGTCACCCTGCCTGTATCTTTCGTCTTTATATGCTTTCTGCATGTGAAGAGGAACCGGATAATATACCATAGACGGAATTCCTTTTGATTGCAGGTGTTTTTGTAAAGCCTCCCGGTCGATATCTTTTAATTTCAATGTATATTGATGAAACACATGGGTTGATGAAGGATTTCGTCCCGGAATCATCAGATTTTTAAATCCGGAGAATGCTTGATCATACGCAGCTGCAACATGTTGTCTTGCCTGAATATAAGAATCCAGGTACTTTAGTTTAACATCCAGAACGGCAGCCTGTATACTGTCTAATCGAGAATTAACACCTACATAATCATGATAATACCTCACTTCCATACCATGATTGGCCACAGCCCGCATCTTTTTGGCCAGTTCGTCATCATTGGTAAAAATGGCGCCGCCATCGCCATAACAACCTAAATTTTTAGACGGGAAAAAGGAAGTACAACCTATGTGTCCCATGCAACCCGACTGAGCAGTTGTTCCATCAGCAAAAGTAAAAGTAGCGCCAATTGACTGACAGGCATCCTCGATTACATACAGATTGTATTCATGGGCAAGTTTCATGATGGCGTCCATATCGGCATGCTGACCGAATAAGTGAACCGGAATAATGGCTTTAGTTTTAGGAGTTATCGCTTTCTTCAGGGCTTCAATAGCAATATTGAATGTATCAAAATCAACATCAACCAAAACAGGTGTGAGTCCGAGCAAAGCAACCACTTCGGCTGTTGCAATAAACGTAAAGGTGGGGGTAATGACCTCATCTCCGGGTTTCAATCCCAATGCCATGAGTGCAATTTGCAGCGCATCAGTTCCATTACCTACCGGAATAACATGTTTAACACCCAAATAACTTTCCAGATTGTGTTGAAATTCAGTAACTTTACCTCCTTTTATAAAGGTGGTAGAATCGATAACCTCCTGAATCCCGGCGTTAATTTCCTGTTTTATTTGCTGATACTGGCCTTTCAGGTCGACCATTTGAATTTCAGTTGTCATTTCTCTTCCAGTAAAAACTCTACTTCTTCAGGTTGAATTCTGATGTTAGAAATGTAGGGTTTGTTGTTGATTATTTTCAATCTTTTCTTTTTTAAATCTCCTTTTTTGATCTCATTGAAATCAATAACAACATGTATGTCGCTGTTTTGAAATGCATTAAAGTTCTTTACACTGATATTAAAAATTACCTTGACCTCAGCAGGAAATGAAATAATGGAGATATTCTCCGGATTGTTGATGATCTGAACAGGTAAACTGACCGTTTTTTCAGTAAACATCTCTGCACAGGCTTTTACCTTTATCCGATCAACAGAATATTGTACCGATTTAATAGGCTTAATCGAAACAAAACGGGTAACGGTATCCCGTAAATCTCTAATTTCCAATCTCTCTGTATGCAACTCTGTCAGTTTATTCAGTATAATGCGCGGACCATACACTTCCACTTCCTCCGGTATAACTTCAATGGGTTTGCAAAACATATACTGACTTTCCAGACTGATTTCGCTGTTTAACCTGACTGGAAGCTTCCTTGAATATAGTCTTACATAGGTTGTATTGATGTTTTCCGGATTAATCAACAGAATTGAAGTTGAAGGCAGTAATCTTTCAGAAGCCAATGATAACAACTGTAGATTGGAAATATTAAAACTTCCCTTTTCTGAATTGCCTTCCTCAAATTTCACATGGACCGGTTCCGGTTTTTTACGCATGTAAGTCCATAAATTTACGCCTAAATCCTTGACTTTAACCGCAACTTCAGTTGGCAATTCCCTTTCAAACATAAGGTTCTTCGGAACATCTGTGTATTCCAGCGGAATTGAAATTGTTAACTCTCTGTCTTTATTCAGGGCATTCACAAACCAAAACGTAGCAGAAAGTAACAAAAACGCCAAGAAGCTTAAAACATCTTTTGAAACAAAGAATGATTTAAGCTTCAGGGCAAATTTAATTAATTTCCTTCTGCTGTAATCAGCCATTATCTGATTTAGTTATTTCTGCTGTCCTTGCTGTGCATCCTGTAATGACAGAAAGACGGAAGATTTATCTACTTTAATCCGAACATTTTCAGCAATTTCGATAATCACGGTGTTGTCTTCTTTAATTTCACGGATTTTCCCATAAATACCACCGGAAGTAACAACCTTGTCACCAACCTGCATATTCTCACGTTGTTTTTTTATCTCTTTCTGACGTTTTTGCTGCGGACGAATCATGAAGAAATAGAAGACAACAAAAATCAATACCATCATCAGAATACCTGACATGCCTCCTCCTTGTCCTGCCGGAGCTGCTGCTTGTAATAATAAGCTTAATAAATTCATACTTTTTGTTTTTAATTTAACACATGCAAATATAGCATATTTTTTTATTTCGTGAACATCACAACTTTGATTAGTTTATTTTCTTTTTTAAGCTGTCCCACGACATTATCCAATACGCCATTAATAAAAGTACCACTCTTGTCGGTACTGTAGTTTTTGGCAATTTCTATGTACTCATTCAGGGTAACATTTACCGGAATTGTTGGAAAATCCATTAGTTCCGACAAGGCCACCTCCATGATCAGGATATCCATAAAAGCAATACGGTCGAGCTCCCAGTTTTGTGTATGTTCATCAATAATACTCCGGTAGGATTTTCCGTTTTTTAGTACCCCATGCAACAGTTTCCGGGCAAATTCCGCATCCTCCTCGTCTTTAAACATGGGCAATAATTCCTGATCAGCACCGGATTCTTTATCAAACCGTTTAATCGTTTTGATAATAAAGCTTATGACAATCTCAACATCGTCGGTCCAAAAAATACTCTGATCTTCTATCGAATTATCCAAACTTTCGTTTTGAAGCATAATCCTTTTGAATATTTTACGCCAGATATCTTTATCAGCATGATAATCAACTGATTCCAGCTCCATATACTCCTGATAAAAATCACAGGAAATTATTTCTTCGTAAAGTTCTTTGATTATTTCAGGATGGTTCACCCAGGATAGTTTCCGCTCACTCAGATAAGCTGCAAACTGCTTATTTTTTCTGAGCTGATCAACAAAAGCATTATCAATAAAACGGGTATTGGGATTGATATCTTCCGGAGAGGGTCTGAATTTATTCTTTTTTGATTCAATGCGTGAAGCAGCATAATCAGTAATCAGGATGATGAGATTGAGCAGATGATAATAAAGATCATAGGTTTTTTCAACACTGTGAAAAAGCTCTTTTTCAACCATAAGGGCAGTTTTACCTTCTCCCTTATAGAATGCATACAAGATTTGAATTATCTTGATTCGCAACAAAATTCTGTTAATCATACAATAAAGTGAACGTTTTCAAATTTTGGGCAAAGATACTGCTTTTTAGATAAAAATATAACCATTTACTTGTTAATTTCAAAAAAAATACAGAAATTTGGAGTCAAAAGGTCAAAATCACACAACACCTTGTTAAGGCCTTCATAATAAACAATTTAGAAGATATTCGTTATGGAAGTAGAGAAAAGAAAAATTGAACTGGAGAAAAAAGACAACGAAATTATTTATTCTAAATCCATTAAAGCAGGAAAAAGAATCTATTATCTGGACGTAAAGAAAAGCAGAAACGAAGATTTGTTTTTAGCGATAACAGAGAGTAAGAAAAAAATAAACGGTTTCGATCAGGATGCTCAGGTAACCTACGAAAAACACAAAATATTCCTTTATAAAGAAGATTTTAATAAGTTCCTCGAAGGACTGGAAGATGTAATAAGCTTTATAAAAAAGGAACAGGGCGAAGCAGCTCCCCGGGAATACCCTGTTTTAAGTGAGAACGATGGTGACGAATCTGCTTCTGATGATGAAAACACAGACGCACCGGAAGCCAAAAAAAGTTTCTTCGACAAATTTAAATTCTAACCCTGTATGAAAGCTTTTGCAAGCGACAATTACTCAGGTGTTCACCCCGAAATACTTGAAGCAATACAACACGCCAATAACTATCACGAGGTGTCTTATGGCGCCGACCATTTCACCCAAAAAGCCAACGAGCAATTTGAATCCTTATTCGGACCATTAAAAGTTTTGTACGCTTTCAATGGCACCGGAGCTAATGTGATTGCATTGAAATGTTGTACGCTACCGTTTCATTCCATCGTTTGCACTGAAACTGCCCATATACATGTTGATGAATGTGGAGCGCCGGTACAAAGCACCGGCTGCACACTGATTCCCCTGCCATCAGCCGACGGGAAACTTACTCCCGAAATGATACGCCCGCTTTTGAAAGCCAAAGGGAATGTTCACCATAATCAACCCAAAGTCATTTCAATCAGCCAGAGTACCGAGTTAGGCACTGTTTATTCGCTTCAGGAACTTAAGACTCTCTGTGACTTTGCGCATGCGAACGACCTGTATTTACACCTTGATGGGGCCAGGATATCGAATGCAGTGGCAGCGCTCGGTGTCGACTTTAAAACAGCTACTGTTGACTGTGGTGTCGACATCATGAGTTTCGGTGGAACTAAAAACGGACTCATGATTGGTGAAGCAGTATTGATTTTCAATGAAGAACTTAAAAAGCATGCTGAATACTACCAAAAGCAATCGGCTCAGCTTTTTTCCAAAAACCGGTTCATTGCAGCACAGTTCTCGGCTTTACTAAAAAACGATTTATGGTACAGGATGGCTTCTCACGCCAATAAGATGGCTCAGTTTTTAGCCGCTCAGATTTCCCTTATCCCGGAAGTGAAAATTACCCGTTCCGTGGATGCAAATGCAGTTTTTGCTATTATTCCTGAGAAAGCCATCGTACCACTACAGAAGATGTATCCTTTTTACATCTGGGATGAAAATACGATGGAACTCCGTTGGATGTGTTCTTTCGACACAACTTCAGAGGATATTATGAATTTTGTGTCAGCACTGAAACATATAATTGACCCATCTCATACCTGATTACTTCAACAACGGTATCTTTGGGGATAAAATCTCCTTCAGAAACAGCATCGTACACAACGTCATCAATAGTCACCTTTCCGGACGGACGTAAATCAGTCCGTGCTTTACCCTGTTTGCCAACCAGCGCTTTATTCTCCATGGGTACAGCCATGTAGCCGGCTTCCTTTTCCAGGTTGGTGTTAAGGGCGATATTTTTTAACAACCCTTTTGTACCAATCTTGGCGCTCAGGTATAAAACCAATGCGAATCCAAATGATATACCGGCTGTTACAGTGAGTAATGCCTTGCCTATGCCTCCGGTCTCTACCGGTTCAAAATCGAAATTGACATTCTCCAGCAAACTCAATGTCAGCCCGGCAATAACCAGCACAATACCCGAAATGCCCGCAATACCAAATCCGGGTATGACAAAGATTTCGACGGCAAGCAATATCAACCCGACAACAAACATCAGAATTTCCCAGTTGGCAGCCAGTCCTTCAATATAAAGAGGTGCAAAATACAACAAGGCCGCCAACACAGCAACTGCCAGCGGAAATCCGATACCGGGCGTTTGTAGTTCAAAATAAATTCCGCCGATAATCAGCATGATTAAGATGCCCTGTAAAACAGAACTCATCAGAAAACCTTTAATATTATCCAGCGCAGTTGGACTGAACGTAATCAATTCATACGACTCAATTCCCAGATTTTTAGTGACTAACTCATCCACACTGTTTGCCACCCCATCGCAATAGCCATATTGCTGCGCTTCAAGCGTAGTGAATGTCAGCGTTTTGCCGGAATCAATTAAATTGGGTACCACGGTTCTTTCGTCCACCATGGCTTCAGCAATCAACGGATCCCTTTTCCATTTATAAACAGTGTCATTTCCCTGAATGATGGTATCGCGCCCGTGTGCTTCTGCAGTAGCCCGCATGGTAGCCCGCATGTACGACTGATACTTATCTGGCATCTGTTCCCCGGTTTGATTGACAACCGTTGCTGCACCGAAACTGGCGCCTGGACGCATAAAAATCTTATCACAGGCTATAGAAATCAACGCGCCTGCCGATGCCGCATTGTTATCGATAAAAACATAAACCGGAATATCTGCATTTAATATTTTTGTCCGGATCGAATCAGCATACAATACTTCACCCCCGTAGGTATTCATGTGAATTAATACCGCATCCGCATTTTTCTCTTTAGCTTCATCAAAACCTTTTTGAGTATACAACCAGGTTGTACTCCCGATTTCTTTTTTGATATCAATCTTATAAATGATTTTATCAGCAGCAGTTATCGAGCTGAACAAATTTAGAACAAATATAAATAAAATCAATATGGATATTTTTTTCATTTTGCAAAATATTTTGTTCAAATATACTAACATTTCGAAAATATATTTTTATATTTGTATCGAAAATATTATCAAAAAATTTTCGAAAGAGCTCTTTATTTCGCATCATTCAGTATAGACAACTGACAATCAATTACTTGCTTTTGTGAGGAAGTTTTTTCATAATATGGAGTTGAACCCATATTAGGTTCTGTTAAGTTATTCACACATAAAAACTACAGAAGATGAAAAATGTACACATTGAAAATGAGCTGGTAGCATTACAAAGCAACATGAGGAATTTTGCCTTTTCACTTACATTAAATCGTGAAGAAGCAGAAGACTTATTGCAGGATACTACCTTAAAAGTATTGGATAATCAGGAAAAGTTTACTGACAATGTCAACTTTAAAGGATGGGTGCTCACCATCATGAAGAATATCTTCATCAACAATTACCGTAAGATTGTGCGCAACCAGACTGTAATTGACAAGACTGAAGATTTGCACCACCTGAATCTGCCTCAGAACTCCGGTTTTGAAAGTCCGGAAAGTTCTTACTCTGCAGGAGAAATAAGAAACAGCATCAATGCATTTGCTGATGAATACAGAATTCCATTCTCCATGCACGTTCAGGGATACAAGTATGAAGAAATTGCAGAAAAAATGAAATTGCCTATTGGCACTGTTAAAAGCCGTATTTTTCTGGCCAGAAAGCGTCTTCAGGAACAACTAAAAGACTACCGTTATTGAGTATAAGGTAAAAGAGCCGGAGAAATTATCTTCGGCTCTTTTTAAATTATAAACCACATTAGAAAGCGGAAAGTGGAAGGTTGAATGACCAAATGCAGATTTAGATAAGGTTGCCACGTTGTTCACTTCGTGAACTCCTCGCAATGACAGACTGCAGACCGGAGACCGATGACTTAACTGTTGAACATTAAACCATTAAGCGTATTGTATGAACGAAGGAATTATCATGTTGGGAAGTAATCTTAACCCGGAAGAAAACATCACCAGGGCAAAAGAGAAAATCAATGATCAATATGAAATTATTGATGAAAGTACTGTATTGATAACCTTACCCCGAAACAAAAAATACAAGAATCATTTTTACAATCAGGCAATTAAAATCCTGTCTGATGAGTATTTTGAAGATTCAGTACGGTTTTTCAAACAAATAGAACAGGAACTGGGAAGAACCCCTGAAGGAAAATCGAATGGTTTGATACCCATTGATATTGATTTTGTATTCTGGAATGAAACCGCTATGCGGGATGACTACGAAAAATGGGATTTTGTAAAAATATGTATTGATCAAATCAAAGATAAACCTTCGACAAGTTTGCTATAATTTATTTTCTAATTTCCAGAAAGTCGCTTAGCACTTTTTCAGCCTCTTTTTTGGCTTTTTCGAGATTGTCATTCACGATGGTAACATCAAAATGGGGTGCAAAAGAAAGTTCATATTCAGCTTTCGCGATGCGCAAATCAATCATTTCAGGGGAATCAGTACCTCTGTCCGTTAATCTTTTGCGCAACTCATCAATTCCGGGAGGTGCAATGAAAATCAGCAAAGCCTGATCTCCGTATTGTTTTTTGATATTTAAGCCACCCACAACATCCACATCAAAAACAATATTATTGCCTTTCCTGCCGATTCGTTCCACTTCACTGCGCAGGGTGCCATAATAAGTATCTTTATATACTTCTTCGAACTCAATAAACTCATTGGCAGCTATTCTCCGGCGAAATTCATCGGGTGACAGAAAATAATACTCAACGCCATCCTGTTCATTACCACGGGGAGAACGGCTGGTCGCCGAAATAGAAAACTCGATATCGAATCCGGCCTTTAACAGGTGGTTTACAATGGTACTTTTACCGGAACCAGAGGGAGCTGAGAAGATGATTAGTTTGGCAGCCATGTTATTCATAGAACAATTGTTAAGTGAAAAACGGAGAGCGGAAAGCGGAAAGCCTTTTGGGTGGCATAATGTATTTAGTATTTTACATTAATAATTGATATCAAACGTTTTCCGATCTCCGCTTTCCGCTTCAGTTTAGACAGCACTCCTGTAAGCCGGGTTCTGTACCTTGCAAGCAAGGTGTTTGTCATTTATCTGGGACTGTTGTCACCAACAGCCTCGAGCAATCTACCCCCCGGCATCGGACGGGCCGTCCTACATGCGCCGGTATACATGATCTTGCAACCCATAGGATGTACGGCTACCTGTGTTACCACAAGTACCGGTGAGCCCTTACCTCACCTTTTCACCCTTACTCCGGCGAACCGGAGCGGTCATTTTCTGTTACACTACCCTGCCCTCACGAACAGCTTCCCGTTAGGAAATATGGTGCCCTGTGTTGCCCGGACTTTCCTCTTTGCTAAAACAAAGCGACAAACCGGAGTACTGATAATTTTTGTGCAAAGATAGTCTTTTGCCGAAAATTAAGCAATAGCAGTTTAATGGGAAAACTGCTATCTTTACTTTGAAATTTCTATGAAAATCATTTATTTTGTAATCTTAAACATGGATAGTATGTCACACCGTATATTATTTATCTTGTTCTTTTTTTCAACGCTTACCTGGGCGCAAAGAGGCAGAAGAAATGCTGAACCTGTTCTACATGAAGTATCTAATAAAGCTGTTGTTCAGTGTGTCTTTCCAGAGGCAGTCAAAGTTGAGAAGGTTAATGACTACTGGTATTCTATCTTAAATGAGAAGGGAAAAGTGATTGGATATGCTATGAACAGTCAGTCGTTTTGTGCAGATATTGTTGGTTATAAAGGAACAACACCTGTCATGATAATTACTGATACGAAATATATGATCAAAAAAGTGGCATTGCTTTCACATTATGAGACATTGAGTTACGTGAGACTGCTCGAAAATGAGGGTTTTTTCAATCAGTGGAATAATCTTACTTTGAAAGAAGCAGGGAACAAGTCTTTGGACGCTTATTCCGGAGCTACTGAAACTGCACTGTCGATAGAAAAAAACTTACTGTTTCTGTTGAAAAATGGAATCAGGATGAAACCAAAAAAATAACCGGCACATAACAAATGCACCGGTTACCGTTATCATTTTGTGGTTTAACAAAATCAGAACTGTTCTTTTCCAAATGTGCTGTCTGATTTTTTGGCACTTTTTCCTTTGTTGTTGAAAGCGTAATTGATGCCAATCTCAACTATGCCCCCTTTTCTGAAGTAATCTGTTTCCTGATAGAAGATTTCCACCCCATCTTTGTTAAATGCCTGTGTATCCAAACCTTGTACATTTGAGCCCAACAAATCGAATACCCTCAGGGAGAAATCCCATCCTTTCAGCCTCAGAGGAGAATAGGTTAACGCTGCATTGGATAAATAGATTAAATCATTTTTACCCTGCGCCGTAATTGAAGCCGATTTAAAATTAAAGTCCAGATTAAACTTAATTTCTTTCGAGATATTAAGATTCATATTCGATTTAACTGACCAGTTCAGGCTCGAATTATCCACCAGATAACCAAAGATATCTCCCTGTACGGTATAGTTATACAAAGATCCTCCGATAAAGAATTTGGCAAATTTTCCGGCATCAATGTTGGCATTCAGCTCGGCACCTAATGATTTCGAATTTCCTGCATTGGTATAACTTCTGATCAGCACATCTTCACCGGTAACAGCCATCACATTTGCATTCTCATTGGTGACGGTGTTAACCCTGAATACAGCATTGTCAACACCCCTGTAAAAGCCGGTCAGTGCCAGGTTGTGATTTCCAAGTCTGCGACCATAAGATAGTTCGAAATTC
Source organism: Paludibacter sp. (assembly GCA_024710005.1). Taxonomy (GTDB): domain Bacteria; phylum Bacteroidota; class Bacteroidia; order Bacteroidales; family Paludibacteraceae; genus Paludibacter. The sequence continues at coordinate 80,236 of JANJVQ010000001.1, forward strand.
AGGAGATACTCCGGTTGGAGCTCGGGGTCACCCACTTCATAAACTTCAAGATGTCTTCTGTATAAGAAAGGGGTCATATTTTTCAATGGAGGTCTGCTCACTCTTCTGCTGGTTGCAAAAGTAACTCTATCGTTTTCTGTTGCATCCCAGTTCAGGTGCAGGGTGTGAAACAAATCAAATTGATTGGTAAGATAATTTGATTTCTTTTCTCCATCGAAAAGTGAAAAATAATCCGCTGTCAATATATTAACCTCCTGATTCATATATTCGAGCCGTAGACCGGCAATGTAACTTAATTTGTCAAAGCTACCTGTGTAATTTACATAACCGGCATAAATATTCCTGCTCAGATCTACTTCATTTTCAAGTGAGGTATAAGGAAGCAATTGATTCGTAACAACATTCAGGGTATCATAATTGAATGCTCCGTTTATATCCATAAACTGAGGCTGCAATCCAAGACTCAACTTTGAACCGTTTGCAAACTGCTGATTATAATCGACTGATAATCTGATACCATCCAGGGGAGTTTCATCCGACTGTTGATATTCAAGTTCCTTTGCTCCTATCGTTTTTGCCCCATAATCATAAGCATAATTCTCATTCGTCAGTTTGCGGCTTAAATTCGAATGCTCATACAATGCCGAGAATTTCAATTCGGCCGATTTACTCAACTGATGTACAAAATCGAGATTACCACTTTGGAATTGACCCAATCTGTCATCCGTATTGGGATTGTAAATCCAGCGATCGTTTCTGTCGACACCAGCGATGGTTTGTTTGTTTATGTCAGCAAAGAAGTTATTATAGAGATAATAAGCCGAACGACCTTCTTTGCGGGTTCCATAAAAATAGGAAGCCGACAAAACTGTTTTATCTGTCAACTGATAATCGAAACCCACATTCGCTGTACTGTTTTCGTACCATTCAGGGCGTTCCCCGCTTGCCACCATATGTCTGTAAACTCCTTCGCTCACATGAATACGGGCATCTCCGGTGCGCATACCATTTACATTTTTCCTGTTGTAGTATAAACCTCCATATAGTGATAGCCTGTCTTTATTGTACATGACATTCACACCCCCTCCGTAACGGTTGTCGTTTTGCTTAAAGCCACTAAACTCATCGGTAAGGTGATTCCAGGGACCACCCCCTATCAATCCGTTCATTGACACCGTAAGTCCTTCAACCCCGGTTTTTTTCGTAAGTATATTGATAATGCCACCTTTCCCCTGCGCATCAAAATTGGAAGTGGGAACTGAAATCACTTCGATATTCTCAATCTGATTGGCAGATAGCTGAGCCAGTAACACGGAAGGATCAAGCTGAGTGGGTTTTCCGTTCAGGTATACCATAAAATCAGATGTTCCTCTTACTGAAACCGTTCCATCGGGGTCAACCGATACGGATGGTAGTTTGCTGAGTATGTCGGTTGCATTACCTCCATCTGCCGTTTGAAAATCGGCTGCCCGATAACTCTGGCGGTCGATTTGTTGCGTCGATGTTTTCCTGTTTGCCTGAACAAGAACCTCTTCCAGTCCGACTGCCAGCGGTGCAAGGGCAATCATTTCTAAATTTACTGATGCACCGTTACGCGAAGTCCCCGTTGTAACAATTTTTTCAACATATCCGACATAGGATATTTTCAGGTGTTTATTCTCTGCAGATGTTTCAAGCGTGAAAGTGCCATCGAATGCACTCACCACACCTTGTTTTGACTCCTGGGCATATACCGTGGCACCTATCAATGGTTCATTGGTTATGGCATCGACGATTTTCCCGGTAATCCTTATATTGGAAAAAACAGAAGTACATGTTATCAAAAATAAGGCGATAAAAAAATGATGTTTCATAAATTATTATTGTTTGTTTCACATATAAACTAACATGATGGGCAAAGGTTTAATTTATCCTATCACATTTATAGGATATTAACTTTTATTGACAAAAAAAACACGGAGTAATACAATATTGCTCCGTGTCTCTTATTTAAAATGTTGAAAAGGCAGCTTAGAACAGACTCCAGGCTACAGTAAGACCTGCCATCACAATTGAAACCATACTCATCAATTTTATCAGGATATTCAATGAAGGTCCTGAAGTATCTTTAAACGGATCTCCAACAGTGTCACCCACTACAGTTGCTTTGTGACTCTCAGAACCTTTTCCTCCCAGATTTCCTTCTTCGATGTATTTTTTCGCATTATCCCATGCACCACCAGCGTTGGCCATGAAAACAGCCAGCACGAAACCAGCACTTAAACCGCCAATAAGCAAACCAACAACACCACCAACACCTAAAATAACTCCAACCAAAACAGGAACAACAATGGCTAGAATTGACGGGAACAGCATTTCACGTTGTGCACCTTTGGTTGAAATGGCAACACAACGAGCATAATCCGGTTCAGCTTTACCTTCCATAATACCGGCAATTTCACGGAATTGACGACGTACTTCGGCAACCATACTTTGGGCAGCACGGCCTACGGCATTCATTGTAAGTCCACAGAACACGAAAGCCATCATGGCACCAATAAAAATACCAACCAAAACAATCGGATTCATAAGGGTTACATTATAATACTCCATGAAATCCTGAAATGATGATACGCGAATCTGATCAACGGTCAGCAATTCCGAACCAACTTTGGCCAAGCCATTAATAGATGCATGAGCAATACGTTCCAGGGCAATTTTTATTTCTTCGATGTATGAAGCAAGCAGCGCAAGAGCCGTAAGTGCAGCCGAGCCAATAGCAAAGCCCTTACCTGTAG
>JANJVQ010000017.1 GCA_024710005.1 Paludibacter sp.
GATACCTGTATCGGATGAAGCTGGAAAAAAAACATCCGCGATGTTTTATCTAATCGATTCTATCATCAAACAAAACTGCGTAAAAGATAAATTGCTTGATTTTGAAGGTTCTGCTATTGAAGGAATTGCCCGTTTTTACAAAGGATTCGGGGCAATAAATCACCCCTATTATATAATAAAGAACCTCAGACCCTCGTTCTTAGTAGGTAAAATCTAATGAATAAAAAGAATAAAATAAAAGTGTTGTTTCTATCTGCGTGGTATCCTAACAGGTACGATGCAATGGCCGGTTTGTTTGTACGAAAACATGCAGAAGCGGTAAGTTTGTATTGTGATGTGACGGTGTTGTATTTGCATGGGGATAAGAATATTAAGGATGCAGAAATTATCCATCAAACGATAAACCCAAACGCTCGTGAGATTATCGTTTACTATCCGGAAAAAAGAAAAGGAATTCTCCGGAAGTTTATCAAATTTTTCAATTATTTCCATGCAAATTTCATTGGATATAAAGAAGTAAAGAAAACAGTAGGTGTACCCGACATTGCTCACGTTAATGTCCTTACAAGAACTGGGTTGTTAGCATACTGGTTGAAAAAGACAAAAGATATTCCTTATGTAATAACTGAACACTGGACGAGGTATTTACCTTCAAACAACACTTATAAAGGATATTTCAGAAAGACTTTAACACAACTTATTCTCAGGGATTCAGAAGCAGTAATGCCTGTATCAAATCAACTTAAAAATGCGATGTTAATGCATGGTTTGAAACACGCAAACTATAAAGTTATTAATAATGTAGTAGATGATTTTTTCTATGATACGAAATCTACCGAACCAAGGATCATTTCCTCAAAGAAACGCATTTTACATGTATCCTGTTTTTTAGAAAAAGCCAAGAATGTAAAAGGTCTTTTGAATGTTGTCAAGTCTATATCCAATAAACGAGAAGATTTCGAATTAATTATCATAGGAAACGGACCGGATTATGATGAAATATTAAAATATACCAAGGAGTTAAAAATTAAGCCATCAATTGTCAGTTTTATAGGAGAAAAAACACCTGAGGAGGTAGCATACTTCTTTCATCAATCAGATTTTTTTATTTTGTTTTCTAATTATGAAACAGCAGGAGTAGTTATAGCTGAAAGTCTTGCGAGTGGGGTTCCGGTTATATCAACTAAAGTTGGCATAGCTACAGATTATATAAATGAGGAAAATGGCTTTTTAGTAGATGTAAAGGATGAAAAGGAATTTGCAGAAAAGGTTTCATATATGCTTGATCATTTGGAGATATATGATCGTGATTTTATTAAAAAACAAGGTGAGATATTCAGCTTTGATCGTGTTGGTAAAGATATTGAGGATGTTTACAATAATGTGTTACTAAATTTAAGCGAATGAACGGATTTGTTGCTACAATATCTTTAAATATAGAAATACCAGAAATCAAATATCATTGGAAACGATTGTTTGATTTTCAGTTTGAATACATTAAGAGATATTTGAAAACTAATAATTTACATATCGAGCAATATACTTCTAAGAAATTTATTTCAGAAAAACTATGGATTGATAATGATGATTTTTTTATACTAACTGATGGGCTAATAACCAATATTGACATCTTAAAAAAAACATATAACATAAATGATTCAGAATCATTGATTCAATTTTTATCAGAAAAGCACATAGATTTTTTCAAAGAGTTTAGTGGAAATTTTGTGGGAATTTATTGGAATAAAAATAATAATTCTATTATAGCTTTCAACAATCAGACTGGTACAAAAAAACTATTTTACTACAAATCAGATGCATATATAATATTTTCTACCGATTTATATACACTATCCCAAACATTAAATCAACTAAACATAAAAAAGTCTATAGATGTTGAAGCATCATATCTATTGTTAACAAGTGGATTTATGCATCAGGATTTTACATTATTGAATGAAGTTAAACAAATTATTGCAGGAGAATTTGGACATTTATTAGATAAAAGGCTCAATATAATTAGTTATTATAATCTGAGTAATCTTGAAGAAACCAAAGACCCTGATAATCTGATTATTGATAAGCTTGACAGGCTCTATAAAGCAGCCCTTGAAATTGAATTTGAATTTGAAAAAAAACATAATCTCATTCCGCTAACGACTTTAAGTGGAGGTTTAGATTCCAGAATGGTTGCTTTATTTGCATATGATTTAGGTTATAAAAATCAACTGTTATTGAATTTTTCAGAAAAAGGATATGCCGATGATGTTATTGCAAAAAAAATAGCTGAATCATATAAGTTGAATATAACACAAATTCCACTAACTTCAAAAGGTTTACTAGCTATTGATGAAGTAGTTACATTTAATGACGGTTTAAGTATTTATTCTGGAGTTAGTCATGCATATGAAGCAATCAAACAAATAGATCACATAGATATTGGAATGATTCATACAGGTATGCTTGGTGATGCAATATTAGGAAGCTATTTAACCGGAACAAGCCAATCAAAACCAGTTATTTCAGAAGGCATGTATTCCACTTTATTATTGAACAAAGCAAAACCTATCATCCAAAAATTTATAAATCAATATAGTAACGAAGAAATATATAAATTTTATAACAGGGGATTCTCAGGGATGAATAATGGATTTTTATGTTATGAGTTAATTGCAGAAAGTTCATCCCCATTTCTATATCCTGCGTTTATTTCATATGCACTCACAATACCTAGAAAGTTAAGGTATAAAGAAAAAATTTATATTAAGTGGATAAAAACCAAACACCCTGAATATTCACATTTTATATGGGAAGCAATTGGAGGGAAACCAACAAATAATCAACTTATACGATTCATTTATAGAGTAAAAAGAGCAATAATTAAAAGACTTCCTTTTCATTCAATGTGGAAAAACAATATGAATCCGGAACAATTATGGTATGACAATGATCCTGAAGTTAAAACTTATTTAGATAATTATTATAAAGACCATATTCATTTATTCGAATTCAATAAAGAGTTGATGACCGACATGATGACTCATTATGAAAAAGGTGGAATTACTGAGAAAACACAGGTATTAACACTTTTATCGGCTTATAAATTACTTTTTGAGAAATGACAACCATTACTAAAATAAGTTATTTTTTAAAAAACATCCGACAGAAAGGATTCTTTCATCTATTGTCAGCTAATATACTGATTCAGGTATTTGCATTTGCATCACAACTTTTTGTGGCAGGCATATTATCAGCGGAGGATATTGGAAGGATTAAGATTATTCAAACCTATCTTTCTATTTTTTCCATTATTGCCGGAATGGGATTTAATGCATCTACCCTTAAAATTTGTTCTGAACATAAAAGTAAACAGCAACTATCTGAATATTTTAATTCTGCTTTTGTTTTCACACTAATAAGTTCTTCATTTGTTTATGGCATTGTCTTGTTGATCAATTATCTGGAGATTCTATCGAAAGATAGACTTATTCAAGTTCTAATTCCACTGGGGATGTTTCCTCTGATTTCCAATTCTATATTTATGCTGTTTATTGGTCTGCTACAAGCAAGAAAAGAAATTAAACTTTTTTCAAATATCACTGTATTAAATAAAACAATATCAATCATCGGAATCATTATTCTCTCTTATTACTGGGGGATGAAAGGATATTATGTTGCATATAACTTAAGTTATATATTAATGATATTTGTTATTTTTATTTCGATAAAAAAAATAGTACCAATATCATTTAAAGCTTTTAAAAGAAATATCATAAAAGAACATTGGCATTATGCAAAAGCCTCAACATTTTCAAATATTATCGCTGAGACTTCAGCCTATATTGATATTATTCTAATTTCTTTTCTTATTAAAGATATGGTTGAAATCGGCTATTATAGTTTTGCGCTCACTTTGACAATTGCATTGAGACTTTTCCCGTCTACTGTACAACAAATTACCATTCCATATTTTTCTTCATTCAAATCTGATAAAACTGAATTTCTTCACATTTTTAAAAGATATAATCAGTTGCTTTATGTTGTAGTGTTTATTTCACTTTTCATTTTCTTGTTTATTATTCCTCCTGTTATCAGCCATATTTTCAAGGGGAAGTACGATCAATCATTTATCTATCTTGTATTTCTTGCTATTGGTTGGAGTATCAGAAGTTTAATTCAATTACAGAGTGCTGCAATTTTTGGATTGGGGAAAATTCAGTACAATGCTTATACAGCTCTTTATGCTTTGGCCGGCAACATCATTATTTATCCGCTCGCAATTCATTTTTTTGGCTTAACAGGAGCGGCTTATGCGTCAATATCAAGTGGAATAATTATTTTTATTGCTTCAAGATTTTATTTCAAGAAAGTTGTGAAAATATATTTTTCATAAAAAAGTTTTTCTTTCTTTCAGTTTCAGGCATATTTGTTTGAGAATCAGCTCATCTGTCTCTAAAACAAACTTCCCATTCGTAATATAGCCCCATTCATTATTATCCCCAATTTGATAGACGTGATTATTTAAGTTTTCTTTCGTGATAATGTGTTGATTTACAGAGACTACTAGACAATTATTCGGAACATCTTTAGTTACAACTGCATTGGCACCGATTCTGCAATTATGGCCGACTAAAACATTACCGATTATTTTAGCTCCTGCACCAATCAAACAATTATTCCCAATTGTTGGATGTCCAAAACCCGTTGAATCAATGAGCATATTACTACCAATTGTAACCTGCTGGTAAATGGTACAATTCATACCTATTTTTGCGCCACCACTAATGAAAATACCTGATGTACCATGAGGAAAATTTATTGGTCCATCTACCGAATTATTAAATGGCAAATAGCAACCATTTTCAATTTCATATCCCCTGTTTAATAATGAAATTATAGTCTTCAAAATTCCTGACCGGAGATTAAGATAACGATACCGAAGTTTATTATATCCTCCAAATCTATTTACAATCAATGTAGTAATCATAATATAATAGTAATAAATATATTATCTCTATAATTATTGACACAAAGATAGTTCTTTTTGGTAATAATCCGGAAATTATAGGTATGCAGTTTCAGGTTCATATAAAAAAAGCTCACGAACAATTACATGAGCTTTTTTTATAATGTATTATATTTCTTACACCAACCTCCTTATCAAATCCTCTTTTTCACCATACAACATATCAATCATCGGGATTTCAATCATGGTGTAGGCGCCCGGATTGGTTTTGGTTGCTGCTCTGGCACAAGCGACTAAAATCTGAGCAGTCAAAGCCGGGTTATTAATTTTCATATTGAATTCGAACAACTGATTGTAAGTCGTACCGGAAACACCTTTGCGCACTAAATTCACACCGTGACCCATATCAATCAGGTTGTTTACATCGTCAACCTGCATCACATGTGTCTCATCTTTTACGAAATACGCATCGTTTTTGATGTTTTGCGCTACTTCTTCAAAGTTATAGCCATCTTCCAGTTCGATGTACACCATGCGACGGTGTATGCTGGTTCCCAACGGGATAGTCATAGAAAGGGCTTTTTTCACCCCCGGAACAGCTTTCACGGCTACCGTATGTCCCATGCTCATGCCCGGACCGAAATTGGTGTAGGTAATTCCTTTGGGGGCAATGGCTTCTAATAAAGCCCGTACGACAGAATCACTTCCCGGATCCCAACCGGCCGATATAATGGCTACTGCCTTGTTGGCCTGAGCAACAGGCGCGAGTTCCTGACGGAGTTCCCAAATGGTTGAATGAATATCGTAGCTATCAACTGTATGAATTCCCAATGCCAGTATTTCCTTTGCCTGAGCGGGAACGCTACGTGTAGGTGAACATAAAATGGCAACATCTACACCTTGCAGTTTTTTGATGTCGTCAACAATGCTGATACCTGTTAATTCTAAAGGAGAGTTTCCAATGGATGATGCACGGCGTACTACACCTGCTACTTCAAAATCGGGGGACGATTGTAAGGCTTCCAATACCGATTTACCAATATTGCCGTATCCGACAATAGCTGCACGAATTTTTTTCATGAATGACTTAGTTTTATTGTTTGTTCTGCCTGCAAAGGTAAGAGAATTAGCGGAAAACGAAAAGCGGAAAACGGAAAGAAAAAAATATCACATCAATAAATATTCAGTTTATAAGCAGAACGACATCTATTGTATGATAAATTAAGCTAATTTTATATGTTTGCTTACAAAGTATAAATTATCATTTTTTTAAACCATATAAGTCATATAAGATACATATAAGTCCTATTACTAAATTGTAATTTAATAATATATTTGAATGTGATACTTATATGTATCTTATATGACTTATATGGTTAATAAATATATTTACAACAACTTTTTAATCAAATCCGGCCGATTGACTTTTTGCAGTGTTTTATATATATCCTTTTTATACTCGGGCTTGTACCAAAAGAAAAACATTCGTTGGTTAAGTTTTTCTTCTTTAGTTTTGGGTGTATAAACCTGCTCCAAGGTATATGGATGATAACCGGAATAATATATCTCCGTCGCCAGTGTCATGGGTGTTGGGGTAAAATCCTGCACCTGTTCGAGTTTAAAATTCATCTCTTTTGTTCTGATAGCAAGATCGGCCATATCATCGGGTTCACAGGCCGGGTGACTGGAAATAAAATAAGGAATCAATTGCTGATTCAACCCTTTCTCCCGATTAATTTGATCAAACTGCTCCTTGAACTTTTGAAAGTATTCAAATCCCGGTTTACGCATCAGTTTCAATACTTTTTCGGATGAATGTTCCGGTGCAATTTTCAGTCGACCTGAGACATGTTTGGTGATTAATTCACGCGTATAGGCAGTATGACTTTCATTCGCTTTCTTGTCTTTTACATCCGAAAGCAGGATATCATACCGAATCCCACTTCCCACAAATGATTTTTTGATACCGGGCAATTGATCAACTGCACGGTATACATCCAACAAAGGCGTGTGGTCGGTATTCAGGTTGAAACACACTTTGGGGTGGATACAAGAGGGTTTCTTACATGTTTTACAGATTTCCATGTCGATACCACGCATTTCGTACATATTGGCCGATGGTCCGCCCAAATCGCTTAAATAGCCTTTGAAATCAGGCATTTTTGTAATTTGTTTCACTTCGTTCACGATGGATTCTTTCGAACGGGAAACAATAAACTTACCCTGATGCGCTGAGATGGTACAAAACGCGCATCCTCCGAAACAACCACGGTGCAGGTTGACCGAGAACTTAATCATTTCAAAAGCCGGTATGGTTTTTCCTCTGTACTTGGGATGAGGCAAACGGGTGTAAGGCAAATCGAAAGAAGCATCCAGTTCGCCTTGTGTAAGCGGCTGAAAAGGCGGGTTGACAACAATATACTTATTTCCGTTTCGCTGAATCAACCGATCGGCATCGTAGCGATTGGATTCCACTTCGATGTATTTGAAGTTTGATGCATACAATTTCTTGTCCTTCAGACAGGTATCATGATCCACCAATTCTTTCGTTTTCCAGGTGGGATGATCAGCAACCGCTTTCGTCAAATAAGCCGTTTGAGGCACATCCCGTATTTCAGCAAAAGATTTTCCTGATTTCAGTGCTGACAGAATTCCCATCAGGGGCTTCTCCCCCATCCCGTAAACCAGCAAATCGGCTTTTGAGTCCATTAAAATTCCCGGCATCAGCTTATCCGACCAATAATCATAATGTGTAAACCTGCGCAATGAAGCTTCAATGCCCCCAATCAATACCGGGACTTCAGGATAGAGCTTTTTCAGGATATTACAATACGTAATAGTAGCGTAATCTGGTCGGAAATGGGGTTTTCCATCGGGCGAATAGGCATCATCAGAACGCAGTCGCTTATTGGCCGTATAATGATTCACCATCGAATCCATGTTACCGGCAGTGACCGCGAAAAACAAACGTGGTCGGCCTAATTTCTTAAAATCCCGCAAATCATCCCGCCAGTTAGGTTGTGGCACGATGGCCACTTTCAGTCCTTGTGCTTCCATCAAACGCCCAATCACAGCTGCACCAAAAGCTGGGTGATCAATGTAGGCATCTCCGGAGAAGAGAATGACATCCAATTCGTCCCAGCCCCGTAATTCGAGTTCTTTTTTGGTGGTGGGGAGGTAATCTGTAAGTTGATAGTTCATTTTTTTCACAGGGCTACACCCTGAGTTGATATATGACGCCACTTCGTGGCTGATTATACAATATTATTCATATTAAACGCTTTCTGACTTGATTTGTTCGGATTTGCCTTGTACTATCTTGTATTTAAGCAAGGCAATGAGAACACTCATCAGCGGACTCACATAATTAAACACCGCGTAAGGCAGGTAAATCAGAGTTGACACCCCGAGCACCGTGCTTTGAGTCATACCGCAGGAGTTCCAGGGTACCAATACCGAAGTTACCGTGACACTGTCTTCGAGCGAACGGCTTAGTAATCTGTTCTCATAACCCTGTTCTTCGTAAAGCTTCTTAAACATATTACCGGTCAAGATAATACCCAGATACTGATCACCCATGGTTAAGTTGGTTAATAAACCGGTCGCGACAGTAGACCCCACCAAACCAAAGGTATTACGTATTTTTTTTACCAAGGCCAACGTAAAGCTTTCAATCATGCGGGTCGATGCCATAGCAGCGCCAAAACAGGTCGCGCATATGATAATCCAAACCGTGTTTAGCATACCCTGCATACCCCGTGTAGCAATCAACTCATTAATTTCGGCATAACCTGTTTCTATCGAAGTTTTCCCAACCATGGTGATAATACCTCCTTTTATAAGCTCTGCTATACTTTTCCGGGAACCTCCAGCTACTTCAAACAACAAATCAGGTTGAAAGAAGTATGCACAGACCAAAGCAATCAGCATCGAAATAAACAAAGTGATGAGGGGCGGATACCGTTTAACAATCAGAAAAACCGTCAAAGCCGGCACCAGCAACAACCAGGGTGAAAGATTAAATCGTTCGTTCAACACCTGTTCATATAAACCGGCATCTACCGAAACCTGCTCTTTCATCAGCAAACCTGCAATCCCAAATACCAATAAGGAAATGAGGAAAGATGGAATGGTAGTAATCATCATGTAACGAATATGTGTAAACAAAGGTGTACCTGAGACAGATGAAGCCAATACCGTGGTATCCGACAAAGGCGAAACTTTATCCCCGAAATAAGCACCTGAAATAATCGCACCTGCAATCCAACCCGAAGAAAAACCCAGAGCAGTCCCTATACCTAAGAGAGCAATGCCAATCGTAGCAATGGTAGTCCACGAACTGCCCGTTAAAACCGACACCAGCGCACTGATGACACAGGCTGATATCAGAAATACAGCAGGATGGATAATCTTCAAACCATAAACAATAAATAAAGGCACTACCCCGCTTATCATCCAGGTAGCCGACAAGGAACCTATTACAAACAAGATGAGCAAAGCGCCCGAGATATTTTTGAAGTTCTTTTGCAGCTGTTTCTCGAAATCATGCCAGTGTGCGTTAACAGTCAGTTTGCCAAGCAACAGACAAAAAGCCGCTGCCAATAGCAAAGCCATTTGACTTGCTCCATTCAGGGCATCGGCACCAAACAGATAAACAGCTACCGAAACAAAGCAAATCAACAAAATAACGGGCAAAACAGCAATCAGGGGATGCGGCAGTTTATGATGTTCCATCAGCTAAACCAAACGGATTTAATATTGTTATACATAAAGAAAATACTATCTTTGTGCAAAGATAAATAAAAATTTAACTTGATAAGGTTATGAAACAATTCCCTCCGTCCGAACTGATTATCAATGCTGATGGAAGTATTTTCCACCTGCATTTAAAACCGGAACAATTAGCTGATAATGTGATTTTAGTAGGTGATCCCGGACGGGTTGCCTTAGTTGCTGCCTACTTCGACACACAGGAGTTTTCCATATCCAGCCGCGAATTCAACACAATAACAGGCACTTACAAAGGAAAACGCATCACGGTGCTTTCTACCGGAATCGGTACAGATAATATTGATATCGTGATGAATGAATTAGATGCTTTGGCTAATATCGATTTAAAAACCCGTATTGAAAAAGCTGTTTTCAGACAGTTGAATATCGTGCGCATTGGCACTTGTGGTGGTATGCAGCCCGAGATTCCATTAGGAAGTTTTCTTATTTCTGAAAAATCAATTGGTTTCGATGGGATGATTAATTTCTATGCCGGTCGGGATGGAGTTTGCGATTTGGATTTCGAAGCTGCTTTGGTAAAACACTTAGACTGGAACAAACAACTCGCTGCTCCTTATGTTGTTGATGCAGACAGGGATTTGGTAGAAAGAATAGGCAAAGACGACATGATACGGGGTGTTACCATATCAGCCAATGGATTTTACGGTCCGCAAGGTCGCGAACTGCGCGTTGGGTTAGCCGACCCGCACCTGAATGATAAAATTGAAAGTTTCCGTTACGGAAAATATAAGATTACCAATTACGAAATGGAAGGCTCAGCAATTGCCGGTCTTGCCAAACTAATGGGGGGACACAAAGCCATGACCGTGTGTTGCGTGATTGCCAACCGCCGGGTTGAAGCTGCGAATACCGATTATAAACCCTATATCGAAAGGCTTGTGCAGACGGTATTGGATCGTATTTAATTGTATTTATATTTTTAAAAACTCATCTAACCCATTCACTATGAACCATTCAACCATTGCAGCCATATCAACAGCGCCGGGCGTCGGAGGAATAGCAGTAATACGTATTTCCGGAAGCGAAGCCATATCGCTTTGTCAACAACTGTTTCAGCCCAAAAGTAAATCCATCCGGTTCGAAGAACAGGCTGCCAATACGGTAATCTTCGGCTCAGTCGTGGATGATAACGGTGAAACCATCGACGATGTATTGGTCAGCTTATTTCGCGCACCGCACTCCTTCACAGGCGAAGATGTGGTAGAAATTTCCTGTCACGGCTCTGTCTTTATCCAACAACAAATACTGCATTTACTCATAGAAAAAGGTTGTCGGTTGGCCATGCCGGGGGAATTTACCCAGCGTGCTTTCCTGAATGGAAAAATGGATTTGGCGCAAGCCGAGGCTGTAGCCGACCTGATTGCTTCCGGTTCAGCTGCTTCGCATCGCATGGCCATGAACCAAATGCGGGGTGGTTTTTCGAACGAACTGACTAATTTACGAACACAACTGCTCGATTTTGTATCCTTAGTTGAACTGGAACTTGATTTTTCCGAAGAAGATGTGGAATTTGCCGATAGAAGCCGGCTAAAGGAACTGGCACATGAAATTGAAACACACATCAGCACCCTGGCTGATTCATTTCGCGTAGGGAATGCCCTGAAAAATGGGATACCGGTGGCTTTAGTCGGCGAAACCAACGTGGGTAAGTCAACCCTGCTCAACCTGCTACTGAAAGAAGAAAAAGCCATTGTCTCAGATATCCACGGCACTACCCGCGACACCATTGAAGACATCGTGAATGTTCATGGTATTTCGTTCCGGTTTATAGACACTGCCGGTATCAGAAAAACAAATGACACGATTGAAACAATCGGCATCGAGCGTACATTTAAGAAAATCGAACAAGCCTCTATCGTTCTGTGGATATTAGATTGCACGCAATTGAGTGAACACATTGAATGGCTGACTGAGAAAATTCAAAAGAAAGCAGAAGGCAAGAAAGTCATCATGATTTTCAACAAGATAGATAAGATTACCCCAGAAGAAAGAGAGGTACTTACCCAATTATTCAATCAGTTTGATTGTGAGCGAATCTTCATTTCCGCAAAAAATAAGATTAATATCAAAGAACTGGAAGAAGCGCTTGTTCGTGCCTCACAAATACCTGAAATTCATCCTGGCGATGTGGTCGTGAGCAACATAAGGCATTACGAAGCACTCCGGCTGGCTTTATTAGCGATTCAACGTGTTATCACCAGCATGGAGAGCGGACTATCCGGTGACTTTTTATCTCAGGATATTCGTGAATGTATGTTTTACCTGGGAGAAATAACCGGACAAATATCGAATGATGAGATATTAGGGAATATTTTTGGTAAGTTCTGTATCGGTAAATAATGGGTGATTTCCAACGATTAGCATAGATTACAATTGATTATTAAGGCGTTCATTATGAGCGTCTTAATTTTCGTGTATTAATGCCCTAATTTTACATATTACAATATCAGAAAACGCAAAGACTCCACTAAAGCCGGAAAGTGGATAATATTGTAGGATATAGTGTTGATTGGTTGAATTTATATTATAATAATAAATTAAAAGTATAGAAACATAAAATAATTCCAACTAAAAAATATTATTTTCAGAGAATTTGTCTATCTTTGCAGTTGAATTTATAACGCAATTATATATTATGAGTATAGAAAACGGAAATAAACTTAACCAGTTATTGAAGAAAAGAAATTCAGGCGGTTTGTATTTCTCTGCATGGCTAAAGGAAAATGGTTACTCGGATCAGCTGTTGAAAAAATATAGGGATTCTGGGTGGCTTACTTCTTTAACTAAAGGCGTTATGTTCCGTTCCGGGGATAAGCTGCGTTCTTTTCCGGTGCTGGAAAGCTATAATGAACAGTTGAAAAAGAACTACCACATAGCTGCTCATTCAGCTTTGGAGCTTTCTGGATTCAACCACTATGTGCCTATGGGTAAACCACTATTAATGATAGGGCACCCCAAACAAGAACCTGTTCCTCTTTGGATGTTGGAAGGAGATTTTGGCCATTCTATAAAATTCTTCTCAACAGAAACTTTTTCTAAGCCACAATTGGCGCTGTTTAATGTAGAATATCCCCATTTACAGGCTTCTGGTCCGGAGCAGGCTTTCCTTGAATGCTTGCTATTAGCACCCAAACAGTATTCCTACATGGATCTGTATTATATCATGGAACAACTCACAACACTTCGTCCGCAGGTTTTACAGCTCCTACTGGAAAACACGGATAACTTAAAAGTAAAGAGGATGTTTCTTTTTATGGCTGAAAAGGCCGGGCACTACTGGTTTCATTCGCTTGATACCGGTAAGTTAGATTTGGGATCTGCAAAACACCAGTTGGTGGAAAACGGTGTTTACGTGTCAAAATATAAAATAACTGTTCCAAAAGAGTTATACGACTATGAATGAGTTATACAAAAAGCAAGTGGCGTTCTTAATACGAATCATGCCATCAGTATACATGATAAAGGATTTTGCAGTACATGGTGGAACAGCGATTAACTTATTTCATAAGGATATGCCACGCTACTCCGTCGATATTGACATTACCTATATCCCCGTCAAAGCGAGAAAAGAGAGCATTAAAGAAATTAATGTTCATCTAATTAACCTGAAACAAATGATAGAAAAAACAATTCCCGGCATTAAAGTCATCCATAAACCGGATGTTTGGAAACTCTTGTGCATGAAGGATGGGGCAAGTGTGAAGATTGAAGTAAATGGAACCAAAAGAGGAATTATCGGAGCAGTAGAAGATAGAACACTTTGTACTAAAGCCCAATCTGAATTCAGCATGGGCTGCATAGCCCGAACTGTATCATTTACTCAGTTGTATGGTGGTAAAATTTCCGCAGCCTTAAGCAGGCAACACCCGCGCGACCTCTTCGACTGCAAATATATGCCTATTGACTCACTGGAACAGGCGAAAGAAGGATTGCTATTTTGTCTTTTAGGTAGTGACAAACCGATTATTGAATCGTTACAGCCCAATCCTATTGACCAGCGCGAAGCATTGGAAAATCAATTCCAGGGAATGACAGATATTTCATTTACATACGAGGATTACGAAAACACGAGGAAGCAATTAATCACCTCTGTCAACACAATCCTGACAGATGAAGACAAAGTCTTCCTGAGCAGTTTTGAAGCAGGAGAACCGCAGTGGGACAACACCGGATATAGTCATTTCAAAGATTTCCCATCTATCCAATGGAAGTTGCTCAATATTTCAAAGTTGAAAACTCAAAATCCAGCGAAGCATAAACTGGAGGTAGATAAATTGAAAGACTATTTTGAGCAAGCAATGGAATTGTCTAAAAAGAGTCAGGAGAACGAAAAAAGTGAATAAAATGTAGAATTACAATCATTGTTGTCCGGTAAAACTGGAATTATTTTTATTGTAACATAAACAGGACACTTGCTGCCCGTTTTTGTTTTATCTGTTTTCATTTTTACTATTAGAAAACTGAGAGAACAGAAAACACCTCACTTCATTTTTTTGAATCCAGAAGAAGACAAATCCTGCAAAATAACTATCTTTGTCCCTGTAAACCATTTGTAACCCCAATGCGGTAACCGTCAAAAATCAACTAACTAAAGTTGATTTCCGACCCTTACAAATGGGATGAAAAAACAGCGACACATCACGTATATCGAAAGTATTCATAAACAGCAACTTGCATTTATTCCCAAATTCCGTGAAGTTATAAAAATGAGGTTTGTACCGTTTAAAAGAGCAAAACGCTAACAATCAATTGTGTAAATATGCTGTATCCGGAAATAATCATCTAAATCAATCATCATCAACATGAAATTCAGAATTGAAATTGATAAAGACATTGAACTGGTACAACTAAGTCTCGAAGATGCTTCAGCAATCTTTAATACCATCGACAGTGAGCGTGATTATCTCGGAAAATGGCTCCCTTTTGTTGAATATACCGAACAGCTAAGTGATTCTGAGTCATTCGTTCTTTCGGTAATTGATGCTCCTGAAAACAAATTTGAATACATTTTCACCATCCGTAAACTTGGTGAATTTATTGGATTAATTGGATTTAAAGATACAGACAGGGCAAACTATAAAACCGAAATTGGTTATTGGATTTCAGAAAAACACCAAAAACAAGGCATTGTAACCAAATCGGTCGCCCGTCTCTGTGATTTTGCTTTTTTGGATATGGGCATGAACAGGGTACAAATCAAATGCGCTGTTGGAAACACTTCCAGCATCAGCATACCGAAACGACTCGAATTTCAGTTTGAAGGCATCGAGCGACAAGGCGAATTGCTCTCTGGAAACGTATATACTGATTTGATGATTTTCAGCAAATTAAAAAGTGACAGATGAAGTTACTAAAAGCATTTTTGATTGTGATAGGTTTTTTGGCTGTTGGCTTAGGTATTCTGGGTATGTTTCTTCCCGTCCTCCCTACTACCCCATTCCTGCTCCTCGCGGCTGCTTGTTTTGCCAAAAGTTCCAAACGATTCTACCACTGGTTGCTCAACAACAAATGGTTTGGCTCCTACATTAAAAACTACCGCGAGGGAAAAGGTATTCCGTTGAAAATAAAAATTCTTTCTATGGGATTTATGTGGGTAACTATACTAACAAGCAGCATCTTCTTTTTAGATAATATTTATATCAGGATCTTGCTGATTGTCATTGCTATTATTGTAACGATTCACATCAGTTTGATAAAAACAAAAAAAAACGAGGGTCTATAGGTATCTCTCCCAACTCACAACCTCTCCCAACTTCTTCCTTTTCTTCTCTCTGGTTTCCTGAGTAGAATAACCCAGCAAAATCACCAGCATCACTTTTTTGCTTCCCGGAATGTCTAATATTGTCCTTATCTTCTTTTCATTCAACCAACCCAGCATACAGGTACCAAGCCCTTCGTCGGCAGCAGCGAGACAAATATGAGCCGCCACGATACCCAAATCGAGATGCGGATAATGGATTTGCTTGACCATTCCCCCAAACTTCGAAGTAAAGTTAGCATTTTCCTCTACCAATACAATTTGCACCGGCGCTTGTTTGCTGAAGTGATTCATACCCAAAGCTCTGCTGGTACAGGCATCCGCAATTTGCATTCTTTTTTCCGGATCAGTTACCACGATCATTTTCCACGGTTGCGCATTACAGGCCGAGGGCGCCATACGGGCTGCTTCCAATACACGTTCAATTTTCTCCGGTTCTACCGGCTTATCGGCATAAGCCCGATCACTCTGGCGTTTTCTCACTAATTCCTGAAAAGATTGACTCATAAGTATGTTTGCTTTTTATTTTTCATCCAAAGATAATACTATTTGCTGAAAATTGGCTTTGTGAATGCGCGAATGAATCATTATCTTTGCCGGATACTATTACAGGGCTGATGTATGTATAAAGCTGAATAATCATGCTACAGAAAGTACAAGATTTCATACAGGAAAACCGGTTATTAGCACCCGAAAAAGGGCCGGTAATCGTTGGCTTTAGCGGAGGAAGTGACTCCGTTGTGCTGCTTGATATCCTGTTGAAATCAGGTTATCAGTGTGTGGCAGCACATTGCAATTTTCAACTGCGAACAACAGAATCTTTACGCGACCTGGAGTTTGTTCGCACCCTTTCCAATAAGCTATATATTCCTTTTATTAGCATTGATTTTCAAACGATTAAATATGCTAAAGAAAAGGGAATTTCCATTGAAATGGCAGCAAGGGAATTACGATACGAGTGGTTCGAAAAAATCAGTATGGAACACGGTGCACAAGCTATCGCGACCGGTCACCACCTTGATGATAATATCGAGACTGTATTACTTAACTTAACCCGCGGAACAGGATTAAAAGGGCTGACCGGTATGCCGGTGCGAAACGGAAAAGTTGTTCGTCCATTACTATCCTCTTCGCGCGCAGAGATCAAGCAGTATATAGAAAAAAACCAACTGGAGTTCGTAGAAGACTCCTCCAATGCATCCACCGACATCGTACGGAATAAATTCCGGCATGTGATTATTCCTTTGCTGGAAGAAATCAATCCAGCCTTCCGGAATAGCTGTAAAGAAACCATTGAAAACCTGCAAGGAGCATATAAAATTTATCAGCAGGAAATTTCCATTATCCGTAAAGATATTGTGCACTTTTCTGATTCTGCCCTCTCTATTGATTATTTCAAATTGATTCAACACGAGGAATATTCAACTATTTTATTTGAATTACTGAGGGATTATGGATTTAACCGGGATCAGATCCAACAAATATGCAGGAGTTTTCAGGCAGAATCGGGCAAACAATTTTATTCCGGAACACATAGTTTGTTAAAAGACAGGAATAAGCTGATTATTCGTCCTCATGTGATAAAACCTGATGATTTATCAGACATAAAAGTTGACAAAAAACTTAATATCCGCATTTTTGAGAAAGACATAGCTTTTAAGCTATCAAAAGACAATCAAACCGTTCACCTTGATGCCGATAAAATTACTTTACCGCTGACAATCCGCAAATGGCAGGATGCAGATTACTTTTATCCCCTCGGCATGAAAGGCAGGAAAAAACTAAGTGATTTCTTTATCGACTTAAAAATCAATCGATTCGACAAAGAAAACATCCATGTTGTACTGTCTGATAATCAAATTGTGTGGGTGGTAGGGCTGAGAATTGATGAGCGGGTTAAGGTAACTGAAGAGACGAAGCGCATATTAGAGATTAAAGAAAGCAGAAAGCGGAAAACGGAAAACGGAAAACTTGCACAGCACTGAAATATCTTTACAAAAAAAACATTTATACTATCAATTCTCCGTTTTCCGTTTTCCGTTTTCCGTTTTCCGTTTTCCGTTTTCCGTTTTCCGCTCCCAACAACTCCCTCGCGTTCTGAATCGCGGCTTCACCTTTGACTTTACCGCTAAGCATCGTGGCTATTTCATCGACTCTTTCGGTAGCTGACAGCTGCTGGATATACGTTTCGGTTTGCTGACCGGAATCATCTTTATAAACCCTGAAATGATGTTCTCCTTTTGCAGCAATCTGCGGTAGGTGGGTAATGGTAATCACCTGCATGTTGCGACTCATCTGACGCATGATCTCTCCCATGCGGTGCGCAATTTCACCGGAAACGCCGGTATCAATTTCGTCGAAGATGATGGTCGGCAAATCGGATTTACCGGCAATCAGGGATTTGATTGACAACATAAGGCGCGAAACCTCACCGCCGGAAGCAATTTCTTCGACTTTTTGCATTTCCCTGTTTTTATTGGCCGAGAAAAGAAATTCAACCTGATCAATGCCATTTTCAGTATAGTGCTCCATCGGAATCAGCCTGATTTTAAACTGGATATTAGGCATACCCAACTGTGATAATTGTTGCACCATGTACTGCTCAATAGCGGCAATTTGTGAGACCCTGCTTTCTGTTAGCAACGAAGCATGCTTCTGCATTTGAGCTAAGGACATTGCAAGATTTTTCTCAAGTTGAATGATATCGTTCTCGTAGGAGTCAATATGCTGTAATTGAGCATCAAAATCACTCCTCTTTTCAATCAATGCTTCAACTGAATTCACCTTGAATTTCTGCATCAGCGAATACAATTCACTCAACCGGTTTTCGGTTTCTTCGAGGCGGGTTGGATTAAATTCCAGGTTTTCCTGCAACAGCATAAGCTCCTGCGTCAAATCTTTTAAATCGATATATGCAGCCTGTATTCTTTCGAATTTTGAATCTCCTTCAGTGATAAACTTAGCTATTTTCGATAGTGCCGCTACCGACTCTTTAAGTTGCACCAGGCTCCCCTGCTCTCCATCTAATAAACCTGTAATTCTGTTTAGCTCCGTTTTTATTTCCTCAACGTGACTCAGACTCTCCTGTTCTGTTTCAAGCGCCTGCTGTTCACCTGCAACAAGTTTGGCCTCGTGTAACTGGTTGAACTGAAAACGAATGAAATCAGTCTCGGAAGATGCTTTGGCCGCATCAGCTTTCAGTTTTTCCAATGCTTTTTCATCTGCTTTCCACGCGTGATAGCTTTCGTGGTATTGCTGCAACAATTCACTATTCCGGGCAACTGTATCCAACACTTCTAATTGATAGGCTGCATTCGAAAGCAGCAGGTTTTCATGCTGGGAATGAATATCAATCAAACGGGAAGTTAAATCACGTAATACAGTTAAAGCAACCGGCGTATCGTTGATAAAAGCCCTGGATTTGCCGTTGGCAGCCAGTTCCCTGCGGATAATACAATGATGCACATCCTGGTCAAGTTCATTTATTTCAAAGAAATCATCTAAGTGTTTATAGGCCGAAATATCGAACACCGCTTCAACCACACATTTATCTTCCTCTTTCTTGATGGATTTATTATCTGCCCGCTGTCCCAGTATGAGTGACAAAGCGCCCAGTATGATGGATTTGCCCGCTCCGGTTTCCCCGGTCAGCACCGATAATCCCGACTGAAAATCAATTTCCAGCGTTGAAATTAAGGCATAATTCGAGATAAATATTGATTTCAACATAAGATGCTATTTCAGAATAGATTCATATCTTTCCGTCTGGGTCGGATTGACATCTGATAAAACTTCAATCATATTCTTTTTCTCCTGATCGGTTGCCCTTTTGAAGATATTAATCAACTCCTCTGTTTTGGCATCAAGAAAAGATGTGATAGCTACAGACGAAGGTCTGGCACGATTCGTTTCTCTCAGGACGGATAGTCCGGCATTAATCCGTGCACGGGCATTCACCATGTTGATGCTCATCTCATCCAACCCCAACCGGTGGTATTCATAAAAGTAATTCCTGTATTTTTTAAATGCTTCATCCGTGAGATTGCTGATCAGAGCATATCGGTTACGGGTACTCTCAAAGGCACGCCATCCCGGCATGTCGAGCGATTGCGCGCTGTTTACAATGCGCTCAGCCGCCTGAAAATAAGGCGTACCACCCAACCGCGAATAAGAGTCCATGTCATAACCGATGATGAGATACACGTAATAAGTCAGCACCGCCGTCAGGTTCGAAGTAATCGAATTTTCATTAAACTCCAGTACTTCAAACTCTTTGTAGTTAAACACCAAAGCATTATCCCTGAAATTGAATAAAGTAGTATTATAGGAAGAATTGAACACCGGCCGCCTCGATTGCACCTGAATTTCAGCCGTAAAAACATCATTTTCCATTTTAGAAACGATGATATTCATATTGCATTCAATCCGCTCATCCGGGGCATAAGTAAGTTCAGTCCATTTTCTGTTATTAATAAAGTCGGATACAGATTTTTCGAGTGTCGAGAATACTGATTTATTAGAACCCTGAATCATATCTGAATTTATTTTCAGATTACAATTCAGTTCCTGAGCCGGAATAAAAACTGAAATAAGTATAAAAACTAAGAGCAATATAAATCTCATGCAAAATTGTTTTACAACAAACACATTATATCAATTAAATTTTCAACGCAATAATTTTTAACCATATAAGTCACATAAGTGCTTATTGTTTGTTATGCTTATGTTACTTATATGACTTATATGGTTAAAAATTCAGCATATTGAGTATCAAAATATCAGTGTATTAATCTCTTTCACGATATCATCCGCCACATCCAGTTTACTTTTCAGTTCAAACTGCTTTTTCAAACCTGAACGATGCAGGATAGTCACTTTATTTGTATCGAAGCCGAAGCCCGAGTTTGGATCACGCAAGGAATTTAACACGATAAAATCAAAATTCTTACGTTCCATTTTGCTGATGGCATTGGCTTCTTCGTCGTTAGTTTCCAGGGCGAAGCCTACCACAAACTGTTCATGTCTTTTAACCTTTCCAATTTCAGCAGCAATGTCAACAGAAGGTTTCAATTCGATAATCAAATTATCTTTTCCGCGTTTCATTTTGGTTTCAGCCGGGGAAACCGGTGTAAAATCTGCTACAGCGGCACAGAGTATGGCACCATCAACCTGTTCGAACCGGCTCATCACCACCTTATGCATTTCCTGCGCCGATTCTACATTAATCCGTTCTATGTTTTTATAAGGTGTACTCAGGCTTACCGGTCCGCAAACCAGCGTGACTTCCGCACCGCGTCTGGCACAATTCTCAGCCAGTGCAAATCCCATTTTCCCGGAAGAATAGTTTCCAATAAAACGTACCGGATCTATCATTTCGTATGTTGGTCCGGCTGTAATCAGGACTTTTTTGCCCTGCATATCCTTCGGATAGAAAAAATCATTCAGTTGACGTACAATATTTTCGGGTTCTTCCATCCTACCCTTTCCTTCCAGTCCGCTTGCCAGCTCTCCGACTGTAGGTTCAATCACATAATTGCCAAAGGATTTAAGCGTGTTGAGGTTCTGTTTGGTGGTTGGATGAGCAAACATATCCAAATCCATGGCAGGAGCGATAAACACCGGGCATCGTGCCGACAGATAGGTCGTCAACAGCAGGTTATCAGCTATTCCCGTAGCCATTTTGGCCAGTGTATTCGCAGTTGCCGGTGCAATCAACAAGGCATCTGCCCAGGTACCCAGGTCAACATGACTGTTCCAGTTCCCATTCGTAGGATCAAAAAAATCCACCAAAATCGGATTTTTTGACAGTGTCGCCATGGTAAGAGGCGTTATAAACTCTTTTGCAAGAGGAGTCATGATTACTTTCACTTCGGCACCTCTCTGAACCAACAAACGAATAATCTGTGCTGATTTATAGGCTGCAATACCACCTGTTACACCTAATATAATTTTTTTCCCGCTTAACATAATTGACTTTTTTGTGTTTATCACTTCACGCTCCACAAAAATACAAAAAGAAATCAGATTAAAATCTGAAAAAAACAAAAGTCACAAAGAATGTTCAAAATGGAACATGCCCTGTGACTTTCAAATCATTTAGAAGAAAAATTATTTCAGCTTATCCTTCAGGGGATTTCTGTAATAAACTTTTCCTTCGATAAACTCCTGAGTTGCCATCAATACCGGTTTCGGAAGTTTTTCAAAATAACGTGAAATCTCTATTTGTTCACGGTTTTCAAAGACCTCTTCAATGTTTTCAGAGGTGTTGCCGAAATCCTGTAGTTTTTTATCAATCTCAGATTTAATTTCTGCACTGATTTGATTCGCTCTTTTGGCTATGACCATCACAGTTTCATACACGTTACCAATTTCCTCACTCATGGCATTCATGTCACGGGAAATCGTTGTTGTAGGAGCATTTACTTTTTTGAAATCCATATAGTTGTATTTTTAATCTTTTACAATTCTTTTAGCATCAGCGTAAATTCTTTCTGCTTCTCTTTTATATTTTCCGGCAGGAAATTCATTGATATAATTGTAATACTCATCAATGGTATCCCTGTAACGTTCAATTTTCTTTTCCTCCACACTCTGAACAGCCTGTTCATACTTTGATTGAAGAATGATGTACGACAATTCCTCTCTGTTCGAATTGGCAGGATAATTCTTCAAGGCATTCTGTGCCACGATAATCGCTGAAATATAGTTATTACCCAGATAATTACCCAGGTTATAATACAACCTGGCGCTCAAAAACTCTTTATAAGCCAACTTACTTTTCAGTTCATCCAGTAACTTATTCACTTCAGGAACCCTTTCACTATCGGGATGTATATCTAAAAACTCCTGAAAAGCATTGATTGCATCCCGGGTTGCCGTTTGATCGAGTCTGGCATCCGGTGAATCTAAGTAATAACAATATCCGATCATAAACCGGGCCTCCGTGATATAAGTTCCTTTCGGATAGGTTTTCACGTAAGTTCTGTAATACTCACTTGCCGTGAAATAATCCTTCTGACCCATATATGATTTAGCCAGATAATTCAATATCTGCTCCGAACGTTCAGTACCCCTGAAATACCTGGAAACCTCATCGAACAAAGTAGAAGCACGCATGAAATCATTTTTTTCAAAATATTCCACGGCTTTATTATACTTCAATTCAGGATCGGTACTTTTCAGTATGTTCTGATATTCACTGCAGGAAATCGCAGCAAATACAACAAGTATGATGGCTAAGTATTTCTTCATAAGAAAATTGGACTGCAAAAGTAAGTAATTTAAATGTAATAATAAAATTTTTCCACACTATTCATTGAAGTATTTCTCAAAGCCTTCTGAATAGCTAACCTGATAGTTTCCTGCTTCATCCGCATAAATCAGGTAACATTCGATGTCGGGAACACGGCGACAAACAGCCAGGCTGCTATCGACACCCAAGACCATAAAAGCGGTCGCAAAAGCATCAGCACGCATGGAAGATGCAGCTATCACCGTTGCACTTAACAAGTTATGATCAACAGGATAACCGGTTACCGGATTGATGGTATGGGCATATTTCTTTCCATTTTTAAAATAAAACTGACGATAATTGCCTGAAGTTGCCATCCCACAATCGGTTATACCCAGGATGATTTGTAATTCCCTTTGTTCTTCAAAAATTTCTTCGGTCGGCTTATCAATTCCGATTTGCCATTTTTTACCTTTGGGATTTACTCCTTTACAGGCAATTTCACCCCCAATCTCAACCATATAATTTTCACAGCCAAAGGATTCCAACAGTTCTCCGATTACATCAGATGACTGCCCTTTGGCAATAGCGCTTGCATCCAGCATGATACGTTTATCAGACTTAACAAGTCGATTGTCTTCAAGGCTGATTTTTTTGTAACCAATATAGGGCAAAATGGACTTAACATCCGGCAACTCTTTTCTTTCCTGGTCTCCGAAGCCAAAGCCCCAGGCATTCACC
Organism: Paludibacter sp.; assembly: GCA_024710005.1. Classification (GTDB taxonomy): domain Bacteria; phylum Bacteroidota; class Bacteroidia; order Bacteroidales; family Paludibacteraceae; genus Paludibacter. The sequence goes on from JANJVQ010000017.1 coordinate 23,488, forward strand.
AACGGAGCTACCGTTATGTCAAATGCACCGCCTGTCAATTCTGAAACCTGACGGGCTTCCCTGTACATGGTCACAAAATAATCATCAACCCTTACACTGTCCTCATTCTTGTTAATGCAGGAAATGATAGAATTCGGATTAAATGTTGACAGTGAAAGTTCGAATTCACGCATTTTAGCTTCGATTTCAGGCTGCAAATCTTTTCCTTCGGGATGCAAGTAGGTAGCGTGGTAAAATGTCCCGTGGATTTTACCGCTGTTTTTCGTGTATTCCTTGTTTTTTGATGTAGGCTGCTGACAGGACAGCAATACAATAGCCAACAAAGCAGGAAAGAAAAATCTGTTTTTCATCTTCAATATTTATTAAACATCAGTCTTTTACCGCGAATGGCTGTATTTACTTTGCCATCACTGTAAGCCAACTGACCATTCACCCAGGTTTTTTCTACGGTATGCTTGAGCGTGGTGCCTTCAAACGGTGACCAACCACATTTCGACAACACCAAATCAGCCGTAACCGGCATTGATTTCGCCGGGTTCACCAATACCAAATCAGCAAAATAACCCGGCTGGATATATCCCCTATTTTGCACCCTGAATAAATCTGCCGGCGCATGACACATTTTAGCAATCACCTGTTCCACCGTAAAATAGCCCTTAGCCGCCAATTCGAGCATGGCAGGAAGTGAAAATTGCACCAACGGTCCGCCCGAAGCTGCTTTCAGACAATTACCCTCTTTTTCTCTCAACAAATGTGGCGCATGGTCGGTAGCCACCACGTCAATCAAATCCTGATTCAGCGCTTCTATGAGTTTTTGTCTGTCGTTTTCACTTTTAACCGCCGGATTCCATTTGATGCGGTTTCCGTATTGTTCATAATCCTGATCCGAGAACCACAGGTGATGCACACACACTTCAGCCGTGATTTTTTTCTCTTTCAACGGCAGTTTATTGCTGAACAAAGCCATTTCGCGTGCAGTAGACAAATGCAGCACATGCAAGCGGGCATTGTATTTGGTTGCCAGTTCCACTGCGAAGGCCGATGATTTATAACAGGCTTCAGCATCCCGTATCAGGGGGTGAAACTGAATGGGCAAATCATCACCATATTCCGCTTTATACCTGGCTTTATTCGCTTGTATAGTTGTTTCATCTTCACAATGGGTGGCAATCAACATCGGAATTTCAGCAAAAATACGACTCAGGGTTTCCCGGTTATCCACCAGCATATTACCGGTTGATGAGCCCATAAACACCTTAACGCCACAGACTTCAGCAGGGTTAACCTTCTTGAGTTCTTCAATATTGTTATTGGTGGCACCCATGTAAAAAGAATAATTGGCCACCGATTTTTCAGCGCCAATCCTATATTTATCTTCCAGCGCATCAATGGTCGTCGTCAGTGGCATGGTATTGGGCATATCCATAAATGAAGTCACGCCACCAGCCACCGCCGCCATCGATTCCGTAGCAATATCGGCTTTATGAGTCAGACCCGGCTCCCGGAAATGCACCTGATCATCGATAACACCCGGCATCAACCAAAGTCCGGTGGCATCCATTACCTCATTAACATGTATATCCTCAGGGATATCACTTCCGTGAAAAACAGCGCTTATCATTTCTCCGTCCAACAGGACAGAACCATTGAAGCGTTTTCCATCATTGAAGATGGTTGCATTTTTAATTAACAACACGATTTGCTATTTACAATTTTGACATTTACAATTTTGTTTGGTTTTTTGGGGGCGCATTCGATGCGCCCCTACGCTTTCCGTTTTCCGTTTTCCGTTATTGGGCGCAAGCGTTGCGCCCCTACGTTACCCATTACGTTTGGGGTATTTCCTCCTCCAGCTTTCCAATTTCAACTGAATCACACCCAAAAAGGCTTCGCCGAAAATGCCACCACTCATTTTTGAGGTACCTAATTCCCTGTTGATGAAGATGATGGGCACTTCCACCAGTTTAAATCCACATTTGTAGGCTGTAAATTTCATTTCTATCTGAAAAGCATATCCTTTGAACCTAATCTTATCCAACTCAATGGTTTCGAGCACTTGTCTTTTATAGCATTTGAATCCTGCGGTGGTATCCGCTATTTTCATACCCAGAACAAAGCGCACGTATTTGGAAGCAAAGTACGACATCAGCACCCTGCCAATGGGCCAGTTAACCACATTGACACCACTCACGTAACGCGAACCGATGGCCACATCAGCGCCACCTTCGTTACAGGCCTTATACAATTTCACCAGGTCATTCGGATTGTGCGAAAAATCAGCATCCATCTCGAAAACGTAGTCATATTTTCGCTCCAGCGCCCATTTGAATCCGGCAATATAGGCCGTGCCCAGTCCCAGCTTGCCTTTTCTTTCGAGTATATGCAACCTGTCCGGGAACTCTTTTTGTAACTGTTTTACAATGTTGGCTGTCCCATCCGGAGAGCCGTCATCAATAATCAACAGTTCAAATGCAACTTCCTGAGCAAACACAGCCCGGATAATATTTTCAATATTTTCCTTCTCGTTGTAAGTAGGGATAATGACAAGATTGGGGGACATAAGCAAATGAACAATTAAAAATTAAAAATTAAAAGCGGGTGTCACTTATTTTTCTTAGTTTTAACTAACCACTAATCACGAATATGACTCTTAGTCAAAAATAAATAATTCCGTCGGAGCAAATCTTTCCAGGATAACCAACTTCAAGTCCTTTCCAACCCAGATATTTTTCTTCTCCAAATAGCTTTTCACTGTAGTAAACGCAACATCCGGATGATTATTTTCTTTACTCAAATGACAAAGAAAAACGGCTTCTAAGTGATCCTGATAATTTTCTGCCAGAAACTCTCCTGTTTGATTGTTGCTCAGATGGCCGGTATTGGATCTGATTCTTCGTTTTAAATCGGCCGGATAAGGTCCGGTTGATAGCATACTTTCATCGTAGTTGGCTTCAAAAACCATGTAATGTGCACTTCTCAGGTGCTGAGAGGCTTCTTCGCAAACATAGCCCTGATCCGTGGCAAACGTAAACCTCTTACCCTGGTATTCAACTGTATATCCTACGCTATCCGTGGCATCATGTGAAACCTGAAAAGCAGTAATATTAAAACCGGCTATTTCGATGGTTTCATTTTTTTCGATGAATCTCCTGCTACCGTTCAACTTCTCGGTCACACAATAACTGTTGTTAATCCCTTCGTGAATCTTGCGGGTGGTGTAAACCGGCACGTGATGAATTTCACCCAACGAACCAACTGCCCTGATATGATCGGCATGGTCGTGCGTCACAAATACGCCCCAGATATGCTGAAAATCAAGTCCCATCGCCCTGAGATTTCTTCTGATTGTCCTCACCCCTATTCCTGCATCAATCAAAATTCCGCAAGATGCATTGCCGATATAATAGCAATTTCCACTGCTGCCACTTGCAAAACTCTGAAAACGCAATTTATCCATAAAATGCTGTTTAAACTTTTTTAATTCTTGCAAAGGTAGAATTAATAAACTAAATTATTGTAATTTTGCGTGACTTAATTACAAAAAATATCTTAATATACCGATGGTAATCCTGCATATTGAAACTTCCACCCATGTCTGTTCAGTCGCGTTGAGCGAACAGGAAAAATGTATCTTTCAACTGTCGAATTATGATGGCATGAATCACGCTGCCATGCTGAGTTTGTTTATTCAGGATGCATTAGATTTATTAAAGGAATCAGGCAAAAAATTAGATGCAGTGGCTGTGAGTAGCGGACCCGGGTCATATACAGGCCTACGCATCGGCGTATCCACGGCAAAGGGCTTGTGTTACGGACTCGACATTCCACTTATCAGCATCAGCACGCTGGAAATCATGGCAATCGCGGCAATGCAAAAGCACGCCCCAAATAAGCATGATTTGTTTGTCCCGATGATTGACGCCCGCAGAATGGAGGTGTATGATGTCATTTTTGATTCAAACCGAAAAATCATCAGAGACACAGCGGCCAGCATCATCAATGAAAATAGTTATACAGAATTGTTAGAAAAAAGTCAGGTTTTATTCTTCGGAAACGGAGCCGCCAAATGCAAACAAGTTATTACTTCTCCCCATGCGATTTTTATAGACAACATACACCCTTTGGCTGAAAATATGATAGAGCCTGCCCTGAAAAAATATCAGCAAGGGCAATTCGAAGATGTGGCGTATTTTGAGCCGTTTTATTTGAAGGAGTTTCAGACAACGCAGGGAAAGTGAGCGGAAAGCATATAATGAGAATTGAATCATAAAAGCGAATGCAGAAATTAGTCTTAAAAACAACTTTCTGGTACTTGGCTTTGTGCGTGTTATCGCTTAGTTGTTTGTTTGTCAGTCAACAAACGTTTCTTTTATTACGGATTTAACCTCTTGAATCTCGCTTTTTGTCAAAGCGCCAAGTGTTCTGATAATTCTGACTTTATCTATTGTTCTGATTTGATCTATGGCAATCCAACCCGTTTTTCCATTATGTCTCACCTCAACTCTGGTTGGATATTTTCGGGAAGCTGTTGTCATGGGACTAACAACTAATGTTTGAAGATTGTGATTTATTTCATTGGGTGAGACGATTACACAGGGGCGGGTCTTTTGAATCTCACTTCCTACGGTCGGATCCAGATTAACTAATACAATGTCATACTGATTCATTGCCAGTCCTCCATATTTTCGTCTTCGAAAACATCGTCAATCAACAACTTATCATCGCCATTTTCATGCATCTTTTTAAACTGCAAATCCCACCCCTTTCGAGGCTCTGCCACTGGCCTGATTATGATTTGATTCTTCTCAAGAATTAATTCTACTTTATCCCTGATTTGATATTTTTCCAATAAGGTTTTGCTTAATCTAAAACCTCTTGAATTTCCGATTCTTACTATTGACACTTCCATAATCTTTTCTCTACAAATGTAAGTACAAAGTTATCACATTTATTATAGAAAACAAACAAATTATGATTTTTTTTCTTAAAGGAATTATTTTCTTTTTCTAATCGAGGTTGTCTTATTATGCTACTCTTCTCCTACAACTTGGCGGTAACGGTTACGTATATGAAACGTTTGGCATTTCGAGGCACTTTCCCGTCAAGTTACAACTACTTTTGATACGAGTTGAAATGTTCGATAACGCACTGACTGCCAAATGTTTTATATACGATGTTATAAGCCGTTTTTCTTTCTGTCGCCATAGTTTCAAGCTCCAATTTCAAGTTGTAATTCTTCAAGTTCTCTTTGTAATTTCTCTTTTGTCCTTTGAAAATATTCGTCCCAGTCTTCAATGCTGATTATTGTTTTAAAGGTGTCGCTTTCTTTTATTGTGATGATTTCTGTTTCAAGAATATTTATCTGTCTTTTCAGTTTAGCAATAGCCGCTTTCAGCAAATCTTTTTCTTGAACTGTCTCCGATTTTGTTTTGAAGAAATTTCCTTTTTCAAGGTCATCAAGTATCTCCGTTACCTTTTTTAAGTCATTTGCATCATACGCTTGTTTTAACTCAATAAATATTCTTTGGGCTGCTTCCTTAAATTCATCCACTACTTTGTCAGGATGGCATAAAACTGTGGCCTTCCTAAATTTCTTTTTCAGTTCTAATTTTTGCTCGTCCGTTAATTCAAAGATTTCCTTTTCCTTTTCGCTGTTAACCTGTTCACGATACTGCCTTTCGTCATTTTCGGCTTCTTCAAACTTTGATTTGTCTGATTTGAATTTTAGTTTACGCAACTTCAAGATGTCAAGAATAATTTCTCCTAATTCAATCGTATGTCGATGCTGAAATTCCGAAAGCAATTTTTCAAGTTCTATCTTTTCATTGTCAAACCCGTTAAGTTGATTTTCTAAATTCTTAATTTCAAGTTTAAGAGCTGCAATTTCGGGGTCAGTCCAAATTGAAAGTTGCTGATTTTTTGAAATGAAAATTTGAATTTTGTTTATTGCTGAACCAAATTCTTCATTCCTAACATCTTCAATAATATCCTTTAGGTCAGAGTTGAAATCGTATTTCTTAAGTTTTGTACTTTCTTTGTTTAATTCTTCAATATCTTCAAGTAGAATGTAGTTTTTGAGAATTTCTAACCTTTTAATGATTTTGTTTAATGGGAAAATAATTTCTTCAATGACTGCATCTGGATAATATTGTTTGCGTATACTATTGAATTCAGATATGAATTGTTCTGCTAAGGTCATATCGTTACTTGTTATGATTACATTCTCAAAATTGCTTTCTGCTTTATAGCTCCAATTGTATGAACCTGTAATGACTGTGCTATAATCAATGACACAAAATTTATTATGCATTAATTCTGTATCACCGTTACCGATTTTATAAACTTTTGATTTGGCAGTAAGCAACTGCTCAAAATCAAGTGATGAATTTAGGTTAATATTGTCGTTAGAAATAATGAGAGAAACGGTGCAACCGTTTCTTGCTTTATTTACTAATTCATTGAAAAGGTTTTTGTTAGTAAACCAAGCTACTGCGATAAACACAGATTTCTGTGCTTTGCTAATTTCTTGCTGAATTCTTTCAGCGATATTTTCAAATACTGCTTCTGTTTGCATACTATAACCAAAATTTTACTGTTTTATCCCAACTTCCAGAAGTAAGTGTTTTATTGGTTGAATTGTATTTCAGCGAACTAATTTCTCTTGAGTGAGCATCAATCGATTTCATCAATTCTCTATCCATAAAGTCCCAGACAATTATTTTTCCGTCCCATCCACCAGAAAATAATATTGTCTCATTCTCTGCAAATTCTAGGGCTGATACAAAGTCTGTATGACCTTGAAGAATTGTTTCTGTAATATTCTTCTTTAAATTAAAAATCCTAATTAATTTATCACCGCTGCCGATAACTAAATATCTGCAATCTTTTGTGATTTTTAGAATTTTCGTATCCCAGCCAGCTTCTATTTTTCTTGTTTGGACTAGTTTTTGAAAATCCCATTCTATAATGTAAAAATCCCACCCACCGCTGTATAGGAATTCTCCGTTATCGGAGAATTCAATTGATAGAATTATTGCTTCGTGTCCTTCTAAAGTATGTAAACATTTCCAATTTGTCGTTTCCCAAACTTTTAGTGTTTTATCGTGACTTGCAGTAATAAGGAAATTTCCGTCTGGACTAAATTTAACAGCTGAAATGCTTCTTGTGTGACCTATGAGTTTTTTAATGATGTTGCCGTTTTCTAAATCGATAATTGTTGTTGAAAAATCTTGAAAGCCACCAATAGCGGCAATATTATTTTTTGAGCTTACTGATAAAGCTTCAATCATACCGTGTATAGCAGTAAATTCCACATTTATAGTATTCTTGTTAATATCCCAAGCAACGAGAGAGCCGTCATTGCTACCACAGCCAATATACAGTTTGTCTTTATTTATCTCAAGTTGATTAATTGCACCTTTATTTCTAAAGTATTGAAATACTGTTTCACCTTTAAACTTAAAATTTGCTAATCTTCTATCATTAAATTCACTTAATATCTTATTTGTTACTTCAATTGAATTTCCAACTCTAACTAAACCAGTTGAGGTGATTGGAATTAATGAATTGTTTGAGTTTTCTTTTTCAGTCACTTTATTTAAGTTGAGAGTTTTTACCAGTCTGCCATATCAGCGTTACGTTTTGCATTTTCTTCTTCTTTCCGTTGTTTAATTTCGAGTTGTAAAGCTTGAATTAATGGGTGAAGTTTTGTTGAAGGCACTCTGTCAGCAATGTATTCATAAGAGTCCAAGTTGTCCTTTAACATTTCAACAACGGCAACTGCATCTTGGTCGTTTTTGGTCTCCTGTAGCATCAAATCAAACACTTCCATTGCGTTGTATCTGTTGCAATAAACTGAAGCAAATAATGTCATTCGCATTGCCTTTATCTTTGTTTCTAAATCTTTGCTTCCTTTAAAAACTCTATTCATTGCATTAGCAACGAGTTCGGCTTCTGAAAAGTCAATTCTCGATTCTCTAAAGTATTTTTCAGTCGTAGTACTGTAAACGTCTATAAGGTCGTTGCAAAGTGCTGGAAAATTTGCTGCAATTATTTCTAGGATTTGTTTTGGAATATCATTGAATTTCTTGAAGAATGTTTCAGGGTCGTCATTGAAATTAAATAGAGTTTTTACTATGTCTTCAACATTGTCCTTGTCATATTGATTTACTTTTAAATTATCCTTGGCAATATTTATTAAATTCTCGTAAGCATTTGTCGGATTGGCTTGCGGTTTAAGTGAGAGTAAATAGTTATTCAAAGCATTTTCAAGTTCTCCAACTGACTTATACCGATTTTCAGGGTTGTCTGCAATGCACTTTTGAATTATATAAAGAAGTCCGCCAGGTAAGATGTCTTTTTCAATTAGTGTTGGATTTCTATTGGTGAATACATTATAAATGGTTTTACCAAGTTGGTAAATGTCACTTTTCACATTTGCATTTTTTGTGCCGCCAGATTTGAAAAATTCTGGCGGAATGAAACCCTGTGTTCCCATATAAACATTCGAACTTGTCAATATTGTGCTGTCACGGTCTTTAAATTTACCAAGACCTAAATCACTAATTTTTACTTTATTGTCGGTGCTTATTAAAATGTTTTTGGGTTTAATGTCACGGTGAATGATACCTGATAAGTGTATTGCATTAATGCCATTGCAGACTTGAAGTAGTATATCAATTGCTAGTTCTTGATTTGCTTGAAGTTTCTCAAGTTTTTTATCAATGGAGAACTTGCAAAGTGGCATCACAAAGTATGGAATTACACCATCTAAATTTTCAGCAAGAACTTCAATTACGTTGTCGTGCTTAATACTTGCCATCAAGCGAACTTCACGTCTAAATCTTTTTATACTTTCTTCGTCTTTGTCAAGGCATACTTTTAAAGCAAATAAATTATCTCCTTGCTGGACCTTGAAAACTTTACCCATTCCACCTTCGCCAATTTCTTCAACGATTAAATATTTTCCGTCAATTGTGTCGCCAATATTCATATTTTATGTTTGTATGTCGGTTAATGTTGTGTTGTCCTAAAATGGCTTATAACTCGATTATACCATCACCTTAAACCCAATAAAACTGCATATAGCATGATACCCTATGCATACATTGTACACTTTTATTGATTTATTAGATGTATAATGCAATTTGCAAATATAAATAAAACTTTCTTCAATTTCTGCTTCAAACGTTAATTTGAGTAGAAAGTAGCGATTGAAAAAAACTTAAGTCAGAGGAGATACGACTTCGAACTGGGCGATGTACAGCCACATGTCAACCGAAGAACGACTACAAGTCAGGCAGTGCCAATCATAAAATCATTTCTCCCTATAGGGGAAATCCAATTCAGCCTATAGGCTAACAACAATTCTCCCTATAGGCTAAAATAAAATCAGCCTATAGGCTAAATCGAATTTACCCTATAGGCTGATTTATTTTTATGCCCTGCAAAAATTAATAAACTGTTATATGTTCATCGAGTAATGCCGTGACTTTCTTACCTGAAACCGGGGCATTACTTTTAAAAACAAGCTTGTACGTTCCCTTTGCTAATACAGGAACTACAAAATGCACCTCCGAAGGCTTAATGCCGGAATATACTGAAGCCCGGGTTTCCAATTTAGGATTTATATCTGAAATAAAGAATATACCCTGATTTTGATTGTGTTTGTCAAATTTTAATTGCCTGCCCTGGATTGTGGCCAGGTTGCCTGAACTTACACAGCTGTTTATTTCATCTGTTATCGAATCTATCACCTGATAGATTTCAGGAGTGTAAGGAGTAACAGATTCTTTTTTTAATTCGGCCACCATCTTGATGTTGCGAATCCGACTACCAGGTGTGGAGCTAATTTTAATCAGATGTCGGTCAGGATCGAATTTGTCACCTTTACTTGAAAATGTTCCTGAAATACTTGTGCGGCATCGAAATAAGGGTGTTGAAATAAAATTACCCTTTTTAAGATAGCGCTCGGTTAACTGAATCAGTTTCTCGAAATAGGCAATTGCCTGCGGGCGGGTCAGTCCGGTACCTTCAGCAACCATGTCGTCTATATAATCATCCATTTTGATAATTTTATTACAGGCAACCGAAGCAATATAATCTTGTTCACCCTTTGGCATCGGGTTTTCAATCAAACAGTACTTTAACATAATACTTTGTGGTTAAAATTTATATGATATCGAATTTATAAATAATGCGAATCTGGAGTAGCAACTCCTAATTGGTTCATTTGCTACTTACAATTCAAACTCCTCTCCCGCTTTGGGAATCTCAATTCCCCTGAATCCCTCTATTTCAAGCTGTTCCTGGTAAAATTGCTGCGACTCATATTCTCCGTGGACTAAGAATATTTGGCGGATTTCTTCCTGATCCTGGCAATTCAGGAAATCAATCATTTCACTGTAATCACCGTGACCGGAAAAAGCTTCGATGCGTTCCACCGTTGCATTCACCGGATGAATTTCACCGAAAATGGAGATTTCCTTTAAATCGGGTTGCTGAATCCGGGCGCCTAAAGAACTCGGTGAGCAATACCCTATAATCAGTATGGTATTGGCAGGATTGGCTATGTTATTGGCAATGTGGTGTTTGATACGGCCTGCTTCGGCCATGCCCGATGCTGAAATGATGATACAGGGCTTATCGTAGCTGTTCAGGGCTTTGGACTCTTCAACATTTTTGATATATCTAAGGGAGTTGAAGCCAAAAGGATCTTCATCATATTTCAACACTGCTTTTACATCTTCATTCATGGTTTCAGTGTGCATCCTGAAAATTTCAGTAGCATTGACTGATAACGGACTATCCACAAAGACCTCAATTTTAGGTAATTTGCCGGCATTGTAGAAATTATTCAGCTGAAAAACCACTTCCTGTGTTCTTCCGACTGAAAAAGACGGGATAATCAGTTTTCCTTTTTTATCCACACAGGTTTCGTGTACAATGCGGAGCAGACTTTCTTCCATTTCCTGTTCAGGTGCATGCAAACGGTTTCCGTAGGTTGATTCGGTAATCAGGTAATCGCATTGTGGAAATGCTGCTGGTGGTTTTAACAGTTTGTTGTGTAACCGACCGATATCACCGGTATAGGCAATCCGTTTTTTCTGACCGTTTTCTGTAATTTCGAGGTTGACAACTGCACTGCCCAACATGTGACCAGAGTTGGTAAATTTCACATTGATTTTATCGTTGATATAAAAACGACGGTTATACTCCACACTGATAAACAGATTAAGTGCTTTTTCAGCATCTTCTACATTGTATATGGGCGTAACGGTGGGTAATCCCTGACGGGCGCGTTTCTTATTGAACCATTTCACGTCTAACTCCTGGATGTGACCGCTATCCGGCAACATCACCGAGCACAAGTCACGGGTGGCACTGGTACAAATCACCGAACCCCGGAAGCCTTGCTTATACATATACGGAATCAAACCCGAATGATCGATGTGGGCATGTGATAAAATCAGGTAGTTGATACTTTCCGGATCGAATCCCAGGTTACGGTTCATGGCATCCGTTTCGAGACCTTTACCCTGAAACATACCGCAATCCAACAGAATGCGTTTGCCATCATCTGTGGTTATCAGGTGTTTGCTGCCTGTAACTTCTCGTGCTGCGCCTAAAAATTGAATTTTCATTAAAATATCGTCTTAAAGTTAATTTTAAACCAAATAACTAACCACTTACCACTAACAATTAACCACTATTTTCTTTTCTTCGGTTTCCCGTATTTCAACCGCATGGCTTCGGCCCGGCGGATTTTCATATTGACTTTTTTGTTCTTTCCGATTTTTTCATGGAATGCCCCACCACCCTGCTGTATATCCGGATTGCTTACCAGCACGTTTTTCATCTTCACTTCGGGCATTTCGTACATGGTCAGTTCGTCCGACAGTTCCACTTCCTCCGGCATGGCCATCAGGGAAATTTTTTGTCCCATCAGGGCTTCAATATTCGTTCTGTATTCCGCATCGGCTTTTGTCATAAAAGTAATCGAGACCCCTTTTTTATCAATACGACCGGTACGACCGATGCGATGGATATAATTTTCAGCCTCTTCCGGCACATCGAAGTTCACAACATGCGTCACATCATCAAAATCGAGTCCACGCGCCACAATATCCGTAGCAATGAGCATCCTGTAATTTCCCTCGTTAAACTGTCTCAGGTTTTCGAATCGATTATTCTGAGATTTATTGGAGTGAATAATCCCTATTTTTTCAGGATAAGCATCTGCTATTTTTTCATAAACATCATCAGCCATTTGTTTGGTAGAGACAAAAAGCAGGACTTTTGAAAACTCAGGATGCGTATCCAGTAAAAACTTCAGCAGGTTGATTTTTGTATTGAAATTAGGTACCCGGATGGCAGCCTGTTTGATATTCTTCAAAGGCGTTCCGGTGCGTGCAGCTTCAACTTCTTGTGGGTCAATAAAGAAATCAGCAATAAAATCTTTAATTTCAGGCGTAATAGTAGCTGAAAACATCAAATTTTGACGTTTTGCAGGCAAGAAATCCATCAACCGGATTAATTGGGGTCTGAAACCTAAGTTCAACATCTCATCTACTTCATCGATGATAAATTTCTTCACCGATCTGAATTTCAACGTGCCATTCAGCAGGAAGTCCAGCATGCGTCCGGGAGTACCCACGATAACATCCAATCCTTCCATCAGCAAGGGAGTCTGCTGCACCATATTCACCCCTCCATACACGCCGGCAACACGAATCTGCATGTATTTTGCCAGTTTGCTGACCTCTTCGGTCACCTGCAACACAAGTTCACGCGTAGGTACCACCACCACAATCGAAGGGTTTTTATCTTTGGTAAATTTCCACTGACGCAGGCAGGGCAACAAAAAAGCAATGGTTTTACCCGTACCGGTTTGTGCTATGCCCACCATATCACGACCGGAAAGTATCACAGGATAAGCTTTTTCCTGGATCGTGGTAGGGCTTGTCATGCCCAGTTCATTGAGGGCATTCAGTAAAGGAGTGGTAATATTCAGTTCAGCAAAAGTCATATTCAAAAAAATTTCTACAAAGTTAAAAGAATTTCCGATAAAATAAATTCAATGTTTCTGAATATCCACTATTGGATATAGACGATGCAAACATTGCGTCGCTACGTTTTCCGTTTTCCGTTCTTCGTTCTCCGCTTTGTTGATATCTTTTTAATTTCTAACCTCTCAATTTAAAAAGTTTAAGCTAACTTTGCGCATCCAAAAAAAATCTTTCAGGTGATGAACGAACTGTTTCAAGACCGGCACACCGGTATCTCACAAAAAGACCTGACAATCATGCTTCAGGCAACAGGTGTAAAAACCTTAGATGAATTAATTTCACAGACAATTCCGGAAGATATTCTTTTAAAAGAAGCACTCGATTTGCCGGAACCCATGACAGAAAAACAATATCTCAAACACATCCGGGAATTAGGCGCCAAAAACGAACTTTTCATGTCTTTCATCGGACAAGGTTGGTATGATACCGTGATGCCCGCGGTTATTCAGCGTAATATCTTCGAAAACCCCTCCTGGTATACGTCCTACACTCCTTATCAGGCAGAAATTTCACAAGGAAGATTAGAGGCGCTATTGAACTTTCAAACAGCTATTTGCGAATTTACCGGCATGCCACTGGCAAATGCCTCTTTGCTTGATGAAGCAACAGCTGCCGCAGAAGCCGCCACGATGATGTATAATCTCCGGAATCGTGATCAGGTAAAAAACAACGTAAAAAAACTATTTGTCGATTTGCAGGTTTTTCCTCAAACATTAGCTGTACTGAAAACCCGCACAAAAGCACAGGGAATTGAGCTGGTTACAGGTTATTATGATGACATCAAACTAACTGATGGATTTTTCGGAGCTATTGTGCAATTCCCGAATGCAGATGGAAACATAAGCGATTACAAGGAATTCATTGATTCGGCAAAGGTATTCAATATGAAGGTTGCTGTAGCTGCCGACATCCTGAGCTTAGCCCTGTTAACACCTCCCGGCGAATGGGGTGCCGACATCGTTTTTGGTTCTACACAACGCTGGGGAATCCCGATGAATTTCGGCGGACCATCGGCTGCTTATTTTGCCTGTAAGGAAGAGTACAAAAGAGATATGCCGGGCAGAATCATCGGCATCAGCAAGGACGCAAATGGCAAAACGGCCCTTCGCATGGCCTTGCAAACACGGGAACAACACATTAAAAGAGAAAAAGCAACATCTAATATTTGTACTGCGCAGGCTTTATTAGCCTCTATGGCTGGCATGTACACCGTGTATCATGGTGCTGAAGGAATCAAACAAATTGCCTTGCGCATACACAGCATTGCTAACTACCTGAATGAAATGCTGCCGGTTTACGGTTATTCGCAAATCAACGAACAGTATTTCGATACGCTTAAAATAGTGCTACCTGAAGAAGTAAGCACAGCTGATTTCCGTGCCGTTGCGCTTGACTATGGCGTGAACTTCCGTTACTTTGAAAGTGGTGAAGTTGGGTTGAGCATCGACGAAACAACTGACATTGAGTCACTCAACACCCTGATACAAATCTTTGCAGAAGCCGCCGGTAACGTACCGGTTTATGCGGCAGAAGATCAAATCAACCAGTATATTTCTTTTGATGAAAGTTTGGAACGAAAATCAGACTTTCTGACACAGGAGATTTTCAACCTGTACAGGACAGAAACGGAGATGATGCGCTACATCAAAAGACTGGAGCGTAAAGATATTTCACTCACCCACTCGATGATTTCATTGGGTTCCTGTACGATGAAACTGAATGCAGCCTCCGAAATGCTGGCGCTCAGCATGCCTGAATTCAACAGCATTCATCCCCTGGCACCCAAAGATCAAACTACAGGTTACAATGAATTAATCAACGAACTGGAGTCTTATCTTTCCATTATCACCGGGCTTTCGGCTTGCAGTCTGCAACCCAACTCAGGGGCTGCGGGTGAGTTTGCCGGACTCATGACCATCCGCGAGTATTTCATTGCTAAAGGTGAGGATCAGCGCAAAACAGTGTTGATACCGGCTTCGGCACATGGCACCAATCCGGCGAGCGCCAGTCAGGCCGGCTTAGACATTGTAGTGGTGAAATGCGACGAAAACGGCAACGTGGATTTGAACGACTGGAAAGAAAAAGCCATACAAAACAAGGATGTTTTGCTGGGTTGTATGATTACCTATCCTTCTACACACGGGATTTTCGAGGTTAATATCAAAGAAATGTGCCGCATCATACACGAAAACGGCGGTCAGGTTTATATGGACGGCGCCAATATGAATGCGCAAGTCGGACTTACCAACCCGGGAACCATCGGTGCGGATGTATGCCATCTGAACTTACACAAGACTTTCGCCATACCACATGGTGGTGGCGGACCCGGAGTAGGTCCCATCTGTGTGGCTGCACACCTGAAAGCATTTTTACCGGATAAGCAATTTGGTAAAAACACGGTTGCAGCTGCTCCTTATGGCAGTGCCGGCGTTTTGCCGATTACCTACGGATATATCCGCATGTTGGGAGAAGTAGGACTAAAACAATCAACCAAAATAGCTATTCTGAATGCCAATTATTTAGCATCCAGATTAGATAAAAGTTATGGCGTGTTATACAGAGGTGATCAGGGTCGTGTAGGACATGAACTGATATTAGACTGCCGCAATTTTAAAAACACTGCTGGTGTTACCGAAACTGACATCGCCAAAAGGTTGATTGACTACGGCTTTCACGCTCCTACCCTTTCGTTCCCGGTACATGGTACCTTGATGATTGAACCGACAGAGAGTGAGTCTTTAGCCGAATTAGACAGATTCAGCGAAGCCATGCTTCAGATATACAATGAAATTCAAGAAATTGAACGTGGTGAAGTTGATAAATCAGATAATGTTTTAATTAATGCACCTCATCCTGAATATGTTATTGCTGCTGACGAATGGAATCATGCCTATCCACGTTCCAAAGCTGCTTTCCCAACACCATGGGTGGCATCCAACAAATTCTGGGTGAATGTTGCCAGGGTAGATAATGCCTATGGCGACAGAAACTTAGTATGTAGTTGTCCCCCTACCACGGATTGGTCAGTATAACTGTTAAAAGATGTAACAAATCATTCAAAGATATAAAATTGAAATGCGGTTTTATTTATAGTGAATGAATAAAAATTATCTTTGTGAGCTAAATTAAAACAAATGGTTGAAGCTTTTATTATATCAGCAATTTTACTTTTCATCGGAATCCTGTTATTTGGTATACGCGTGTTTTTCATAAAAGGAGGCGTATTTCCCAATATTCACATTGGTGGAAATAAAGCACTGAAAGACAAAGGAATTGGCTGTGCAACTTCACAGGACCGTGATGCACAGCTCTCTAAAAAACAAGCTGCCAACAAGATGGTAGAAGATATGATTCAAAATTTATAATAATAAAATTTCTTTATGAAAAACATTTTACTCATTTTAAATGCAGTGTTGGTGATTGCTGTAATTATTCTTTTCGTTTTGGTACTCGGAAACAAAGGCAATAATTCATTCAGTGGAGAATTTACCGGCAGTGATTCAACAGCATCCGTTCGTTTGCCAATTGCTTATGTAAACATTGATTCATTGTTACTTAATTATCAGTTTGCCAAAGAATCCAATGAATCCCTGATGAAAAAACAGGAAGATTCAAGGCTGGATTTGAATGAAAAAGCACGCCAACTTCAGGGTGAAATGGCTGAATTTCAACGAAAACTTGAGAACAATGCCTTTTTGAGTCGCGAAAGAGCTGAGCAAGAACAGAACCGCCTGATGAGAAAAGAACAAGACCTGCAACAACTCAA
This sequence comes from Paludibacter sp., assembly GCA_024710005.1. Taxonomy (GTDB): domain Bacteria; phylum Bacteroidota; class Bacteroidia; order Bacteroidales; family Paludibacteraceae; genus Paludibacter. The sequence continues at coordinate 40,321 of JANJVQ010000017.1, forward strand.
CGCAAAATTATCTCAGGAACTAATGAATGTTCAACAGAAGGTAAGCGAAGAATTACGTGATTCTATCAATGCTTTTCTGAAAGAATACAATAAGGATAAAAAATACGAACTCATCCTCAGCAATACTTCCAGTGATAATATCTTACTTTCAAATGATAAATATGATATTACCAAAGAAGTAACAGAAGCTTTGAACAGCAGATACAGCAAGAAAAAATAAAATTTCTTATTTCTAAAAAAAGTCCGCTATACGTTAATATATAGCGGACTTTTTTTACAAATAATATACTGAAAATAAGCTTATTTCGAATAACTCTTTTTTACCAACGGATGTTTCTGCAAATACTCCAGACTCATCTTCACACTTTCCAGTGGTTTAAAATTGTATTTTTCAACTTCTACCACGAGGTTTCTTACTCCTGCTTTTTCTGTGTTACTGAAGATAGCATCAAAACCAACCATGCCGCTTTGTCCGAGTTCCTTGTTGTCTTTGATATGTAACACTTCGAAACGACCGGGATAGTTGTGGAAATAATCCACCGGGCTGTAACCACCTTTTACCACCCAATACACATCCATCTGAAAAAAGACTTTCTCCGGATCGGTATTTTTCAGCATGAAATCATACATCAGCTCGTTTTCCACCTTCACAAATTCGAAGTCGTGATTGTGATATCCAAAACGCATACCGGCCTGGTTGCACTTCTCGCCAATTTTATTATAATAATCACAATATGCTTTCAAATCAGCTAATGTTTTTAAACGTGGCATAGAAGGCACAATCACGTATTTCATACCAGCTCTTTTATGGGCATCAATAGCGACATTCCACCATTGCCATATTTCATTCCAATCGGTAGCAGCAATATCATCATTTAACCTTTTATTCAGGTGCGATGACAAAACTTTCATGCCAGTTGATTCGATTTCCTTTTTAAAATCTTCCGGACTCAAACCGTAAAACTGACCATCTCCGTATCCGGCTGCTTCTATGCCGGTGTAACCCATCTTAGCCACACTGGCAACAGTACCTTTGAAATCCTTCTTGATATCATCTCTTACAGAATAGAGCTGCAAGTAGATTTCCTTGTTCTTTGTTTTGCCTCCGGCCATAACCAGTACACTTAAAAACAAGGCAAAAACAAGGAATATATTTCTTTTTTGCATCTTGTTAGATTTATTGATTTTTAAACAGTAAACCTGTCAGGTTTTTGGAACCTGACAGGTTTGATAAATTATTTACACGTGTGTGATAACTTATTCTAAAATTTTCACTTTGATATTACGGAACCACACATCATCACCATGATCCTGGAATCCGATATAACCTTCCTGATTTTCTCCACCGGCATTGATGAAATTCTCCCAGCCTTTGAATTTGCTGTTTTCCACCATTTTCTTCCAGTCATCTGTCCACAAATGGTACTCAACAACCGGTTCCCCGTTTTGCATGTGAATAACGGTACCTTTGTAAACAATTACGCTACCGGTATTCCATTCGCCAAAAGGTTTTGAATTCTGTGGTTTAGCCGGAATCAGGTCATACAAGGAAGCCGACTGACGGTTACCGTCTTTTCCTAATCTGGCATCCAAATGATTCACATTGTCCAAAATCTGGTATTCAGGTGATGATTTCCATATTTTTTCACCTTCAATTTCCTGAGCAAGATAGAATACACCACTATTACCACCTTTGGAGACTTTCCATTCAAAAGTTAGCTCGAAGTTTTTGAATTTTTTATCAAAAATGATGTCACCACCATCTTTAGCTCCCGACTCACCCTGACCAGAGCCATTGATTTTCAGGGCACCATCTTCAATAGTCCAAGCCGCAGGAACATCTGTACGACCATAACCTCTCCAGCCATCAAAACCGGTTCCGTCGAACATGACAATCCATTCGTCATCAGCTTTTGAATCATTATGATCACAATCTGCATGTTTTTTTGATGCATTACCACCACAAGCCATTAAACTCATACTTGTAAGTATTACTGTTAAAAAATAAACTGACTTTTTCATTTTTAATTTATTTTAGTTTGACAATTAATTAATTAATTTATTATTTTATCTGGGCATATCAGGTAGTTTCCAGCCTTCACGATAATTATGTTTGATTAGCTCTTCTGCAAAAGCAATAGCATTCACCGGATCTGTCATTGTTTTATTGAAAGTCGGGTGACCATCTTTAATGCTGAAACCATCTTTAATCATGGTACGGATTGTTGCATTCTCAGGAATGTTGGTAAAACGCATATTCTGACCATCCCAATGCAATTCCTGATTCAGACCTTGCAAGCGAACGCCAAGTACACCCATAACCACCATTTCGTTAAACGGACCTGCTTCGCTGAACGGAGAAGCTGTTTCTACGCGATTATCAGCACTTTCTTTACAAGCACGTACCCAATCCATTTCGTGTGATTCAGTCACAACCCGCATTTTCTTCGGAGCTTCCGGGTTACGACCAGAAACCAACCACGGATTTTTACCGTAACAACCGCAAATCAGCGTATCTTTAGTACCATGGAAGATAACACCACCACCGCTGTCATTTAAACTTTTTCCGGCAGGAACTCCTGCTGGACGAACAGGTTGTAAACCACCATCATACCAGTAAACTTCTACTTCCGGCATACCTACTTTAGGCAGGTTATCACGTGCCGGGAAGGTGTATTTTACCATTTGCGCATTCGGAGCACACTCAGTCAGTAACGAAGTCGAACTTCCCTGTACCTTAGTTGGATAGCCCAGATTTAATCCTTTGAAAACCGGATGCAGAATGTGACAGGCCATATCGCCCAATGCACCTGTTCCGAAATCCCACCAGCCACGGAAGTTCCATGGGGTATAAATATGATTAAAAGGACGCATGGGAGCCGGACCGATAAACAAGTCCCAGTTCATTGTATTTGGAATTTTATCAACCTGTTCCGGACGTTCCAGCCCCTGAGGCCAGATTGGACGGTCGGTAAAAGCTTCCACTTTGGTGATTTCACCTATTTCGCCGTTCCATATCCATTCGCAAACCTGGCGAACACCTTCACCTGAAGCACCCTGGTTACCCATTTGGGTTGCCAGTTTGTGTTTAGCTGCCAGCTTTGTCAGTAAACGTGATTCGTAAACAGTATGTGTCAATGGTTTTTCAACATATACATGTTTACCCATGGTCATGGCGTCGGCAGCTACAATAGCATGTGTATGGTCGGCAGTTGCAACCACCACAGCATCAATACTTTTGCCTAACTCCTCATACATTTTACGGTAATCGTAGTACTTTTTTGCATTGGGGAAATACTTGAACACCCGGTCGCTGTATTTCCAGTCAACATCGCATAAACCCACGATATTCTGACTCTGCATGTTTTTCAACACCTGGAAACCACGACCTCCCACTCCTACTCCGGCAATATTCAGCTTGTCGCTTGGAGCAACATGACCGAAGTTTTTACCCAGCACTGAAGAGGGTACTACCGTCAAACCGATGGCAGAAACTGCGCCGGCTTTCAGGAATTTTCTTCTTGACATTTTTGATGACATATGACTTTATTTAAAGGTTAATGAAATTTACTTCTGAATTTTTAGTGGTTAGTGGTTATCATCCCCTCGTTATCACCTGCTTTTCTGCATCCCAATACATGGTTCTGCCCTCAAGATACGCACGGGTACCCATGTGGGCAGCCATGGCTTCCTCGAAAGCCTGATCGATACCACAGGATGGTTTTTTATCTTGACGAATGCATTCCAGCCATTCTCTGATATGCAGGAAAGTTGTATTATATCTTTTACCTTCCACATAGGAGAACAACAATCCCCTTTCTGCAAAATACATTTCAGTGGCAGATGAAAGCGCATCAATGCTTTTTCCGGAAGCATAACGGTAAAAAGGCTCACCCGGTTTAATAACACCCTTCTCAATTTTATCTTTATAACGTTGTGAAGCCCTGTCGATGGTTACATTCAGCGTACTTCCCAATTCTATAGTTGCATCCGTTCCCATGATTTTACGGGGACGGTTATACTGACTCGCCAGTGTAGCTGTATATAACAAGCTCATATCCCGGTCAGGGAACTCAAATGTTGTTTGTAATACATCCGGCACGGTGCGACCATCCTTGAAATAATACACTCCTCCCGATGAAGTGGCTGAAGCCGGAATGCCTAAATCAAGCATGTGGTTCATCACATCATATTCATGGGTAAGCAAGTCACCACTCAAACCGGTACTGTAATCCCACCAGCAACGCCAGCGGAAGAAACGCTCCAGGCTGAATTTATCGCGTGCATCCGGACCAACATATTTGGCGGCGCCTACTGAAGTCATGTAATCCATATATTCCTTAATGCGTTCCGGATTACCTTCAAACTGTTTCCAGTCAATGTTTGATGGATTTGCTTCCGGATGAATCGGATAAACCCAGGCGCCATTGGGGTCGTTGCGATTGGTACTTACTTCCACCAGGGTAACTTTACCTATCAAACCCTTTTGGATGATTTCCTTTGCACGGTGATTAATCTCAATCTGCCTTCCCTGATGTCCCAACTGAAAAACCTTACCGCTTTTTCTGACAGCATCGGCTACCAGATAAGTTTCCGGAACTGTCCATGTCAATGGTTTTTCCGCATACACATGCTTACCGGCATTCACGGCATCAATAACCATGGTTCCGTGCCAGTGATCGGGTGTGGCAATGATTACCGCATCAATATCCTTTGCTGCCAGTAAGTCTTTGTAATGCTTGTAAATAACAGGCAATTTATCAAATTTACCATTTGTACCCTCTTTGTTGACATTGGCACCTGCCATGGCAGCCTCATTGGCATACACATCAAATATATCGCACACCCCGTTGATTTCAACATTCAGATTCTCCTGTTCCAGAAAATCTTTATAACGGGTATTCTGAGTATCTTTTTTTGCCTGTTCTTTCAGGTTGTCAATATAAGCAGGTGTAGCAAAACCGAGCGCCTGCATCAGCTGTGATCCCCTGATGCCAAAACCGATGATACCCAACCGGATGGTTTTTCCGTCGGGCTGACGATCCATCACCGTAGGAGAAGCTTCAAAATTAAAGATGCTTCCGGCAAGCTTGTTATTGTGTTCTGTTTTCTTTTTCTGATATACACCATAAGCCATTGCACCCAACACGGGAATGGTCGCAAGCGTTTTCAACGCTTCACGTCTGCCATTTGACGATGGTAACTCCGGTTTGGTTTGTTCTTTATCTGGCTGATTCAATTCTTCTTTTCCCGACATAACGAATGATATGCTGATTATGTTTTACTTTAATTCCCGGATAATTTTTTTCTGTATATGAACCTGTCAATTCCAATTTCTTTGGAGGTTGGAAACAGCATCAACACCACTATGGCGCATAGCATAATCAGGTTTTTATCCACCCACATATAGGATCCTTCCGGCCGTATCAGGTAATGCACATCGATAAGAGGAGGATGCGATAAATAATATAATGTAAGTAATCCAATTGCTCCTATGTTCGCGTACCTAACAAAACAACCTAAAATAAGACATAAACCGATGGCTGTAAGTCCATACATGTTGATGGCATTTACAACATCCATAACAAAAGGATGGTCGGTCAACATCGTGAAAAACGGGGCAAAAACACCTTTGGAATCGCGAAGATAAGCATAAGACGACCAGTTGGTAGCCATAATTTTGGTCAATCCCTCATATAAAAAATACCAGCCGATCAGCACCCGCAATATTACCAGCGAAGTAAGTTGAGAACGGCTATATAAAATACTTTTACTCATTTTATTATAGTGTAGTTATTTATTTTAATTTCTAAAAGTCATGAACAAGGTCACTAACGCGTAAATCAATACCACAGCAATCCAGAGCGTGGATCCATCAAACATGGAATAAGTTGCCAGCGCCAGCATGAGCGTCAGCATCATATTCATTCTCATGAGTCTTTTTTGTCTGAAATCAGGGCTGATGGTATTAAACATTTCGATAAGCTGTTTGACTATCAGCAACAAAGTCCCGGCACCGAATATATATTTAAATAAGGGCTGATCGAAAAAGTGACCAAAAGAACCGGTGATAACCAGTAGAATACCGGAAACATAAAGGTATTGAATATACTTATTTTTACGATTGTCTGTTGCAGGTTGAGCCATGCCGTGTTTTTAATAATTATAAGGTCGAACAGAAACCTGCATGCATAGCAGGAAAAGAGCAATAGCCTCTTATTTCAGGATAAACACATCCTCATTGTCTTTCTTCATGTAATATTTTTCCCTGGCATATTTTTCCAGAAATACCGAATCCTCCCTGAGTTTATGTATATTTTCCTTATTTTTTTTTATTTCATCCTGATAAAACTGATACTCCGACTCCAGTTTCTTAATTTCCTGTGAAGTCTTATATCGCTTTATCAGATTATGGTCATCAAAGAATGTCAGGTACACAAAAAATATAAGGAGAACAAAAGTATATTTGTTCAGTAAGTAATGACGAATATTTTTAATAAAAGTCCTATTTTTTAATTGCATTTAACATTTGATTTTCAAAACCACACAAAGGTAAAAAAAAATCGTTGTTTAAAAACTTTTCAACAATTAAAATTTTGGCCGAAAAAGCTAAATTAAAATCATTATATTTGCAAAGCAAAGAAGCAGCGTATTATTCATGGAGAATTTCATTGTATCGGCCCGAAAATATCGTCCGGCTACCTTCAACTCGGTAGTTGGTCAAACTGCATTAACAACCACCCTTAAAAACGCTATCCAGAGCAACCACCTGGCACATGCCTATTTGTTCTGTGGTCCGCGAGGTGTCGGAAAAACAACTTGTGCCCGTATCTTTGCCAAAACCATCAATTGCCAGCACCTTTCTGCTGAAGGGGAAGCCTGCAATCAATGTGAATCCTGCGTTTCATTCAACGAACAACGTTCATACAATATACATGAGTTAGATGCCGCATCGAATAACGGTGTGGATGATATCCGTTCGCTGATAGATCAGGTGCGGATTCCACCCCAAATCGGGAAATACAGCGTGTACATCATTGATGAAGTACACATGCTTTCTCAGGGTGCTTTCAATGCTTTTTTGAAAACACTGGAAGAACCGCCTGCTCATGCGATTTTCATTCTGGCAACTACCGAAAAACATAAAATCATCCCCACCATACTTTCCCGTTGTCAGATTTACGATTTCAACAGGATTACGGTGGCTGATACGGTGGCACATCTGAAATATGTAGCCGAAAAAGAAGGCGTAAATATCGATGACAATGCACTCAATATCGCTGCACAAAAGAGCGATGGCGGGATGCGGGATGCACTTTCCATCTTTGATCAATTGGTGAGTTTTTGCGGCAATAACATTACCTATCAGGATGTTATCAGCAACCTGAATGTGCTGGATTATGATTATTACTTCCGATTGGTTGATGCGTTCCTGAAAGGAGATGTTACCAATTCACTGCTGATTTTCAACGAAGTATTGAATAAAGGCTTTGATGCACATCACTTTGTGTCGGGTTTAAGTACGCACTTGCGTGACTTACTGGTATGCAAGGACCCTCAAACCATTGCCCTGATGGAAGTGGGCGCCGACATCGGCAAACATTACCAGCAACAGGCGCAACTTTGTCCGGTAGATTTCCTTTTCCAGGCACTGAAACTAAATAACGATTGTGACCTCAGTTACCGGATTAGCAACAACAAACGGTTATTGGTAGAACTAACCCTGATTCGCATCTGTCAGTTGACAGATGAAAAAAAAAAATCCATAACTGAGAAAGAAAAACCAGCGCTGAAGTCAATTGCCGTTGAACCTGCTCTGGCTCCGGCCGAAACAAAAACAAATCCGGTCACCCCAACTCCGGCAGTGCAAAAAGCACCGGAATCAAAACCCGCAACTCAGCCTCAGGTACAGTCAACCGCAAAACCTGAATTTAACAGGAGTGCACGCCCAGTTTCCATTTCAATTTCCCCGATGCTGAACAAACAGCAAAGTGCGACGCAGGAAACAAAGCAGACTTCCGAGGAAGCAACAACACAGCAAGAGCCCTATTCCAATGCTGCTTTTGAAAGAGCCTGGAAAGCATATATTCAGTTGATTCCTAAAATTGTCAGCGTAGTTAGTTATATCAACAACAACAAGCCGGCAAAAATTGCAGAGCATTCCTACGAACTCACCTTTACCAATATTTTTCAGGAGGCTGATTTCAAAAAAGAACTGGGTAATATTAGCAACTACCTGAGAAAAGAACTCAAAAACTCGAACATACAATTTGTCACCAAAGTTGTAGAAGTTGCTGAAAGAGACAAAAGAAACGACCCGGAAGATATTTACCGAAAGATGGCAGAGCAAAACCCTGCCTTAAATATCCTCAAAAAGAATCTGAATCTGGAAATTGATTAGCTTGATCACTTGCGCCAAAAAGCCGGGGTGAAAAGAACCAGTACGGTAAAGAGTTCAAGGCGACCAATCAGCATCATAAAAGAAAGAAACCATTTACTGAAATCCGGGATTGCCGAAAAATTACCGGCGGGTCCTACAGTTCCCAGTCCGGGTCCTACCCCACCCAGACAAGTAATCAGCCCACCAATTGATTCCTGAAACGGCATACCTGACAAACTAAGTACAAACACACCGAATGCAACAGTAATCAAATATAATATAACAAATGCCAGAATCTTAGTTATAACATCCTCATTAACAAGTCTCCCATTATATCTAACTGGCACAACGGCATTCGGATGGAGTAATTTTTTAAACTCATAATAGCAGTATTTCACCACAATCACGATCCTGATCATTTTAACTGCACCACTTGTAGAACCGGCAGATGCGCCCATGATCATGGCAACCAGCAATAGAATCCAGGTAAAAGTTTTCCAGTTCATATAATCAGCGGTAGCAAATCCGGTGGTTGTCGTTACTGCTGTGACGTTAAAAAAAGCGTCTCTCCATGCTTTTTCAAGCCTTTCAAAAGAAAAAGCGGTTGAAAAGTCCAACAATGAAACCATTACTATAATCGAGAACGCAAATAAGGTAATCAAATAATACTTGAGTTCTTCATCCTGCAGTACCCTCTTGAACCTATTCTTAAAACCAAAGTAATATAAACTAAAATTTACTCCCGAGAGTAGCATGAAAACGCCAATAACATACTGAATATAGGGAGAATCCCAGTACCCCACACTTGCCTGTTTGGTTGAAAATCCACCGGTTGCAACTGTGCCAAATGCGTGACAGACCGCATCGAACCAACCCATACCTCCAAACCTGAGAAGTATTGTTTCCGAAACGGTTAAGATAAAATAGATTAAAAATAAACGCTTAGCTGTTTCATTGATTCGGGGGTGAATTTTATCCTTGGTTGGACCTGCTGATTCAGCAGCAAACAACTGTGCGCCACTTACCCCGAAAACAGGTAACAAGGCCAACGACATGACAATGATACCCAACCCACCAATCCAGTGCGTCAGACTTCTCCAATAGAGTATACTGTGCGATAACTCTTCAATATTATTCAGGATAGAAGCACCTGTAGTTGTGAATCCTGATATCGTTTCAAAAAAAGCATCCGTAAATGAGGGAATACTACCTGATATCCAATACGGTAGCAAACCAAAAAAAGAGAAAACAATCCAGATAAAAGTTACAACGAGTGACCCCTCTCTCCTGTCGATCATGGGAGTAGCGCCTCTACCGGCCAGCACACCGGCAACACCCATTGTAAAGGCAATTCCGGCTGTAATCAGAAAATAATATCCATCATTTTCCTTATAAAACAAGGCAACTAAAGCTGCTGATAACAAGGCAACCGTTTCGACCAGTAAGAGAACTCCGAAAAACTTGAAAATCAGTCGAAAATTAAAGTCTTTGTTGATTGACATATGGGTTTTGACAGATTAATGTTTATTTCTTCCAGAAAATAGGCGTGAAAATAATCAGAACCGTAAAAACTTCTAACCTCCCGATAAGCATTACGAAGGAAAGGAACCATTTGGAAAAATCAGGTATTGAAGCAAAATTCGTTGCAGGTCCGATGCTTCCGAGTCCGGGACCAACATCACTGATACAGGTAATCATACCACTTAGTGATTCCATAAAACCCATACCCGAGAAAGCAAGAATAATAGAACCAATGATAATCAGCAGTATATACAACATGATAAAGGCAAGGACACGGGTAATAATGTCATCTCTGACAATTAAGCTATTGTACTTTACAGGAAACACAGCATTGGGATGGATGATTCTCTTAAACTCGTAATAGGCATATTTTACCACCAAAAGTACCCTGACCAATTTCATCCCACCGGCAGTAGAGCCCGCTGATGCGCCCGTGAGCATGATAATGAGAATCAACATCCAAACAACCGGTGAAAACAACATGTAATCTACTGTTCCATAACCCGTTGTGGTGATCATTGACACGACTGTAAACAGACTGTCCCTGAATAATTTTTCAACACCTGACAAACTCTGAAAATGTGAGGTTTCAAATATTGAGAAACTAATTAAAGCAGTAAAAACAAGAACCATGAGTGCAAAAAAACGCAATTCTTCATTTTCTTTAATTTTGCTGATTTTCCATTTTATCAAAAAATAAAACAAAGAAAAATTAACCCCTGCAAAAAACATGAAAAAGATGATGATGTATTGAATTGCCGGTGATGACCAGTAACCCACACTTGCCTGTTTAGTTGAAAAACCGCCCGTGGCCATAGTGGTAAACGAATGATTTATAGCATCAAACCAACCCATACCGGCAACGACCAGCAACAAAGTCTCTACCACCGTGAGCACAATGTAGATAGCCAATAAACGTTTGGCAGTTTCGCTCATTTTGGGATGAATTTTGTCTTTTGTGGGACCTGTAGCCTCAGCCGAGAATAACTGAACCGTTGAAAAACCAAAAATAGGTAATAAAGCAATGGAAATAACGATGATGCCTAATCCGCCTATCCATTGTGTCATGCTTCTCCAGTATAACATACTTTTTGGCAAAGCTTCTATATCATTGAGTATGGAGGCGCCGGTCGTTGTAAAACCCGACATGGTTTCAAAGAAAGCATCAGTAAATGAAGGAATACTACCACTTAACCAATAAGGAAGTAAGCCAATAAAAGAAAAAAACAACCAAATGGAAGTAACAATGATAGAACCCTCCCGTTTGCCAATCACAGGAGAGGCACGTTTTCCGATCAAGTAAAACAACAATCCCAACGACACTGCTATTGCAGATGTAATCCAGAAATGGGATATTACTTCTTCTTTGTAAATTTTGGCTACAAATACAGCAGTCAAGAGGAAAACCCCCTCGAACAACAACAAACCTCCAACGATTCTAAAAATCAGTTTATGATTGAAATCGCGAAACATCAATTAAAATAGTTTTCAATTTTGCGAATAGCCGAAGACACACAAAAACAAATTACCTGGTCACCAGGCTCAATTATTGAATCTCCGGCAACAATAAAGCCCTCTCCGTTACGAACATAACCACCAATATTCACGTTGACCGGCAGTCTCAAATCCTTTATTTTCGACTTGGTAATTTTAGATCCTTTTTTAGCTACAAACTCCACTACTTCCGCGTCAGCCGATGTCAACGTTCTCACATCCAGCACATCAGCATCTAAGGTAAGCTGATAGATATAGCCGGCTGCAATCATTTTTTTATTGATTACTGTTCCGATATCCATACTTTCAGCCAGCATGATATAATCAATGTTCTCGACCTCAGCAACCGTTTTCTTTACTCCAAGTCGTTTGGCCGCCAAACAAGCAAGGATATTGGCTTCAGAATTTGAGGTTACCGCGATAAATGCATCAATATCCTGAATACCTTCTTCTTTCAACAAATCTAAATCCCTTGCATCTCCATTGATAATCAGTGCCCTTTGACATTTCTCGGCAAGCAAATAACTTTTCTCCCGGTCTTTTTCCAGTATTTTCACACTGATGTGAGATGGTAGCGCTTGCGCGGTTTTCTGCGCGATGCGACTTCCACCCATGATCATGGCGCTGTTAATCTTATAATCAACCTTACCGGCCTGCTCTTTCACAAAAGGCACATTCTCAGGACGGGTAATGAAATATACGATGTCATTGGCCTGTATCTCATCAGATCCACCGGGAATGATGGTAACGTTATTGCGCTTGATGGCAACAATCCGGTATTTGCGATGATCAAAGAAGCCACTCATGAATTTTTTATTGATGATTACGGCATTATCGCGCACCTTGATACCCAGCAGAATAAGTTCACCATTACAGAAACTCAGGTTCTGTCTTAACCAGGTTGTTTCCAGCGCTGCCACAATTTCCTTCGATGCTAATCTCTCCGGATAAATCAGATAATCTACACCTAATTTCTGAAAGAATTCCTTGTTTTTAGGCATCAGGTATTCATAATTATCAATTCGCGCCAGGGTCTTAATAGCACCTAAGTTCGTAGCAATCATACAGGAAGTGATGTTCACACTTTCATAGGGAGTCACCGCAATGAAAAGATCAACATCTTTCACGCCAATATCCTGCAAGTCCTGGATAGAAGTCGGACTTCCTTCCCTCGTCATCATGTCGTAATTGGCATCCAGGTCTTTCAATTTAGAAGGATCCTGGTCCATCAGGGTGATGTTGATGTGCTCTTTTGCGAGCAATTTTGCCAGGTGAGTACCGACTTCACCGGCTCCGGCAATAATAATTCTCATTGACTTGTTTTTATAACTGTAATAGAAAGACTATTAAATTAGATTCCTCGCCTTGGTCGTCATCCTGAATGAAATCTGCTCCATGGTCCGCGCGATACCAGTTGCATCCAGACCCAGCATGGCATATAGTTCTTCCGGCGAACCATGTTCAACAAAAGCATCGGGAATTCCCAGTCTTTTAATCTGAACAGTATAACCATGATCCGCCATAAACTCCAGTACGGCTGAACCAAAACCGCCATTGATAACACCATCTTCAATGGTTATCATTTGTTTATATTTCCTGCCGATTTCATGTAGCAAGGCTTCGTCAAGCGGTTTCAGGAAACGCATATCGTAGTGCGCAATTGATAAATTGCTTTCATTTTCGACCTGTTGAATAGCTTCTGTTGCCGGAATAGCCATTGTTCCGATGGTCAGTACAGCCACATCATGTCCGGATTTCAAGCAAACACCTTTACCAATTTCAACTTCTCTCATTTCATTACGCCAGTCAATCAACGAACCTTTCCCTCTCGGGTAGCGAATTACAAAGGGACTTTCATTTTTCAGCTGAGCCGTGTACATTATATCCCTGAGTTCATGTTCGTTCCGTGGAGCCGCGATGACGAGATTCGGAATACAACGCATGTAAGCCAAATCAAATGCACCATGATGCGTTGCCCCATCCGATCCCACGATACCGGCACGGTCGAGACACATGATTACAGGCAGTTTTTGTAATGCAACGTCATGAATAACATTGTCATAAGCCCTTTGCATGAACGATGAATACACATTGCAGAATGGGATCATGCCCTCCTTGGCCAGTCCGGCCGAGAAAGTAACCGAATGTCCCTCGGCAATTCCCACGTCGTACACATGCTCAGGAATAACCCTTTGCATGATTGTCATGGAACAACCCGAAGGCATGGCCGGTGTAATCGCCACTATCTTTTCATTCTGCTTTGCCAGCTCCAGCAAGGTTTCACCGAAAACATCCTGAAACAATGGAGGTGCAGGCACCGAACTTCCGGCTTTCTTTTCACCGGTTGAGGCATCGAAGAAACCGGGAGCATGCCACTTTACCGCGTCATTTTCAGCCGGCTCGTAACCTTTTCCTTTTTTGGTTATGCAATGCAACACCTTAGGTCCTTTGAAATCCTTAATCTCGTTGAGCACTTTCACCATGTTTTTCACATCATGCCCGTCAATCGGACCGAAATAACGGATATTCAGTCCTTCGAATATATTTCCTCCCTGGCGGGTCAGCGTAGCTTTCAGGCTATTACCGATTGATAGCAGTCGCTTTTTCCCATCCTCACTGATTAAACCGAGCTTTCTGAAGGCACGATAGATGAAAAAACGCAACTTATTATAGGTAGCTGAGGTGGTCATATCCACCAGATACTGCGTGATCCCCCCGTGTACCGGATCAATGGCCATCTGATTGTCATTCAACACAATCAGCAGGTCATTTTTGTCCATGGAAGTATTATTCAGTCCTTCGAAAGCCAGTCCCCCTGTCATAGAGCCATCGCCAATCACGGCAACCACCCGCCGGTTTTGTTCTTTTTTCAACAAAGAGGCTACCGACATGCCCAGGGCAGCTGATATAGAAGTAGAAGCGTGACCGACACCAAAGGCATCGTATTCACTTTCGAATATGCTCGGGAAACCACAAATGCCACCTAATTTACGATTTGTATGAAACCTATCGCGGCGACCGGTAATGATTTTATGTCCGTAAGCCTGATGCCCCACATCCCACACGATGCGATCGTAAGGGGTATTAAACACGTAATGCAGGGCAACAGTCAGTTCGACACTACCTAAATTAGAGCCGAGATGACCCGGATTTTTTGAAACCTCGTCGATGATAAATTGTCTCAACTCGTCGCAAACCTCCGGCAATGATTCCTTCGGGATGGTTTTCAGATCATCAGGCGAATCGATTTTCTGAAGATATTTGTATGTTTTTTCTGTCATTATTTCTATAGAATACAGCAGGCAAAAATAATATTTTTTTGGTGATATTATCCATGAAAGCTTCTTTTTATTGTTAAAGCTGATAAATTGAGTGAAATGTAATCCGGCAAATCGTATATATGCGTTATTTTTTAACAACTAAACAGACCAAAAACTTACAATTTACCACTAAAATGCACTTTTTTCAAAAAAACATTTGATTTTTAAAATTATCTGTTTATCTTTGCAGCCGATATTTAATAATAAAACATGTCAGTTCGTCTATTTAATATTGTCGCTTTAATCGTCGTGGTACTTTTGGTCAATCATCAAGGGTGAGGACGGTTATGTGATAAATATTACAGATATAAATGCACAGGAAGCCTTTCTCACCAACAATGAGAGAGGTTTTTTCTTTTTTATCTCAGGCCGTTTGATTGAAGTTTTAAAAAGATAACAATAAATTAAAAAAAACAGGATATGAAGAATATTTTGCGCAGTCATACCAGTACCGGTGGAAGAAAAATGGCCGGAGCCAGGGCTTTGTGGAGAGCCAATGGAGTTACTGAACAACAATTTGGCAAACCCATCATCGCCGTTGTAAACTCATTCACACAGTTTGTTCCGGGTCATGCTCACCTGCATGATATCGGTCAGAAAGTTAAAACAGAAATTGAAAAACTTGGCTGTTTCGCTGCCGAATTCAATACCATCGCCATCGACGACGGAATCGCGATGGGTCACGATGGCATGTTGTATTCACTTCCTTCACGCGATCTGATTGCCGACAGCGTTGAATACATGGTGAATGCCCACAAGGCAGACGCGATGATTTGCATTTCGAACTGCGACAAAATCACGCCGGGTATGCTGATGGCTGCCATGCGACTGAATATACCGACTGTATTTGTTTCGGGCGGACCGATGGAAGCCGGCGAATTAGACGGTAAACACCTTGATTTGGTAGATGCCATGGTAATGGCTGCCGACGATGAAGTTTCGGACGAACAGGTTACGAGGGTGGAAAGTGCAGCCTGCCCAACCTGCGGTTCATGCTCCGGAATGTTTACTGCCAACTCGATGAACTGTCTGAATGAAGCGATTGGATTGGCTTTGCCCGGCAACGGAACCATTGTCGCTACCCATGCCAACCGTGCCCGTTTGTTTGAGGACGCAGCCAAACTGATTGTTGAAAATGCCTACAAATACTACAGAGACGGCGACGAAACGGTACTTCCACGTACCATTGCCACACGCGACGCCTTTATGAATGCCATGGTACTCGACATCGCCATGGGTGGTTCCACCAACACCATCCTGCATACGCTGGCAATTGCTCACGAAGCTGAAGTTGACTTCACCATGGACGATATTGATGCGCTCTCGAAAAAAACACCTTGTTTGTGTAAGGTTGCTCCTAATTCAGAAAAATATCATGTACAGGATGTAAACCGCGCCGGGGGTATCCTGGGTATTTTGAGAGAATTAGCTAAAGGAGGTTTATTGAAAACTGACGTTTACCGTGCTGATGGTCTCACATTACAACAGGCGGTTGAGCAATACAGTATCACCGTTGATAATCCGAATCCGGAAGCTTTACGCATTTACAAAAGTGCTCCCGCCAACCGTTTCAACTTAGTTATGGGATCGCAAAACTCACAATATAAAGAATTAGACACAGACCGTTCGAATGGTTGTATCCGGGATATGGCGCACGCTTATACCATCGATGGCGGTTTGGGTATCCTCAAAGGTAACATCGCGATTGATGGATGTGTGATTAAAACTGCCGGTGTGGATGAAAGCATCTGGAAATTCAGCGGACCGGCCAAGGTATTTACTTCACAGGACACGGCTTGTTATGGCATTTTAAGCGGACAGGTTGTCGCCGGCGATGTGGTGGTTATCACCCACGAAGGACCGAAAGGTGGTCCGGGTATGCAGGAGATGCTCTACCCTACTTCGTATATCAAATCCAAAAAATTAGGAAAGGAATGTGCCTTGATTACCGACGGACGTTTCTCCGGCGGCACATCCGGATTGTCGATCGGACATATTTCCCCGGAAGCTGCTTCAGGCGGAAACATCGGATTAATTGAAGATGGTGATATCATTGACATTGACATCCCAAACAGAACCATCAATGTAAGATTGAGTGATGAAGAATTAGCTGCCCGTCGCGCGAAAGAGCTTGCACGCGGAGCCGATGCCTTCACCCCGAAAGACCGCAACCGCGTCGTCAGCAAGGCCCTGAAAGCCTATGCTTCGATGGTAAGTTCGGCTGACAAAGGGGCCGTGAGGATGATTTAAAACGGAAAGCGAAGAACGGAAAGCGGAAAGCGAATAGTGAAATAACGTTAGACATTTGACATTAGACGTTAGACAATTAAACATTTAAACGATTAAATAAAATCAACATATGGAACACAAAAAAATGTCAGGATCACAAATCCTGATTGAATCAATGATAAAAGAAGGCGTAGATACCATCTTCGGTTATCCGGGTGGCGCCATTATGCCGGCATTCGATGCTTTGTACGATTACCGAACCCGGCTGAATCACATATTAACCCGTCACGAACAGGGAGCTGCACATGCAGCACAGGGATATGCACGCGTATCCGGAAAAACAGGTGTGTGCCTGGTGACTTCCGGTCCGGCTGCTACCAACACAGTTACCGGCATCAGCGATGCCATGCTCGACAGTACCCCGATGGTGGTAATTACCGGTCAGGTGGTTGCTCCTTTGCTGGGAACTGATGCCTTTCAGGAAATCGACGTGGTGGGTATCACCCAACCGGTTACCAAATGGGCATACCAGATTCGCAGGGCGGAAGACATTGCCTGGGCTGTAGCCCGTGCTTTTTATATCGCCAAAAGCGGTCGCCCGGGTCCTGTTGTACTCGACATCACCAAAAACGCGCAGATTCAGGAAGCTGAATTTGATTATAAACCATGCACCTATATCCGTAGTTATATTCCCGTTCCTGAAGTCAACAAAGACCAGGTGGCGCTGGCTGCTGAAATCATCAACGGTGCAAAAAAACCGTACGCACTGGTTGGACAGGGCGTTGTATTGTCGGGCGCAGAAGCAGAACTGAAAACATTCCTTGAAAAAGCTGATATCCCGGCAGCCTGGACCTTGCTGGGCGCATCGGCTATGCCGACTGATTTCCGCCTGAACAAAGGTTTCCTGGGCATGCACGGGAATGTATCCCCCAATATGAAAACAAATGAATGTGATGTACTGATTGCCATCGGGATGCGTTTCGACGACCGCGTAACCGGCGATTTGAACACTTATGCCAAACAAGCTAAGATTGTTCATTTAGACATTGATATTGCTGAAATCAACAAAAATGTGAAAGCAGATGCACCGGTTTTGGGTAGCGCCAAAGATACCCTGCCTGCCATCACTGAATTGCTGAAACCGGCCAAACACACCGAGTGGATTGATTCATTCAAGGTGTACGATGATCAGGAATTCGATAAGGTAATCCGGAAAGAACTTTATCCTGAATCAGGTGAGATGACCATGGGAGAAGTTATCCGCAAAATATCGGAAGCCACCCAGCACAAAGCGGTTATCGTTACCGATGTGGGTCAGAACCAGATGATGGCTGCCCGTTATTCGAAATACTCGCAGACACGCAGCCTGATTACTTCCGGCGGACTCGGAACGATGGGATTCGGTATTCCGGCAGCGATGGGTGCAAAGATCGGCGCTCCCGAACGTACCGTTTGTATGTTCAGTGGTGATGGCGGTTTCCAGATGACCATCCAGGAACTGGGAACCATCATGCAGGAACAAATCGGCGTGAAGATGATTATCCTGAACAACCACTTCTTAGGCATGGTTCGTCAGTGGCAGGAAATGTTCTTTGAAGAGAGATATTCATTTACCGAGATGCAAAATCCTGATTTCGTAGCAATAGCCAAAGCCTATCGCATTGATGGCACCGAGGTATTGAAAAGAGATGACCTGGATGCAGCCATTGCAGATATGCTGAAAGACGACAAACCCTATCTGCTCGTGGTTAATGTAGAGAAAAAAGGAATGGTTTACCCCATGATGCCCGCGGGCGCAAGTGTTACCAATATCCTGCTGGGAGAATAATTCAATGTAAATGCATTAAAAGCTTATCAACATGGAAAATAAATTATATACAATCACCATCTTTTCTGAAAATACCGTTGGTTTACTGAACCAAATCACGATTATTTTCACCCGCAGGGCAATTAACATCGAGACTTTGTCGGTCTCCCCTTCGGCATTGAAAGGTATCCATAAGTTTACCATCACGGTTTACGCAAATGAAAATACCGTTGACAAAGTGGTAAAACAAATCGACAAAAGAGTGGATATCCTGAAATCCTATTACAACACGGATGAAGACCTCGTGCACCAGGAGATTGCACTCTATAAAGTGGCAACAGATAAATTACTGGGATTAGGTTCTATCGAGAAACTCGTTCGTCAGTATAACATCAGCATCCTCGAAATGAATGAAACTTTCGTGGTTTTCCAGAAATCCGGTCATTATGCTGAAACACAACAATTGTTTGATGAGTTAAGCACAACAGTTGGCGTACTTCAATTCATCCGTTCCGGCCGTGTTGCCATTACGAAACACAAGGTAGAGCGATTGAGTGACATGCTCGAAACACTGAAAAAATTCGAACAATAAACGCATAAAAATAAATACGATTGTTTATCAATCGGAAAAAATACAATAATTTTACACAAAATTTATTTTAACAACACAAAAATGGCAAATTATTTCAATTCACTTCCACATCGCCTGAAAGTTCAGGAACTGGGAAAATGTGATTTTATGGAAAGCAGCGAATTCGCTGATGGAGTTAACAAACTGATTGGCAAAAAAGTAGTTATCGTTGGTTGTGGCGCTCAGGGCTTGGCTCAGGGACTTAACATGCGCGATAGCGGTCTGGATGTTGCTTACGCACTGCGTAAAGTTGAAATCGACGAAAAACAGATTTCTTATCAAAACGTAGTCGAAAACAAATTCGAGGTTGACACCATCGAAAACATGATCCCGAAAGGCGACCTGGTTCTGAATTTAACTCCGGATAAATACCACACTTCGGTTGTTAACCAGATTATGCCGCTGATGAAAAAAGGCGCTTGTCTGTCATATTCTCACGGTTTCAACATCGTGGAAGAAGGCATTCAGATTCGCAAGGACTTAACCGTGATCATGGTAGCTCCAAAATCTCCTGCTTCTGAATTACGTGCTGAGTACCTCCGTGGTTTCGGTGTTCCTACCCTCATCGCGGTTCACTTAGACAACGACCCGAATGGCGACGGACTGGAAATTGCCAAAGCCTATTGCGTTGGAACTGGTGGTCACAAAGCCGGTGTACTGCATTCGTCATTTGTTGCAGAAGTAAAATCGGATCTGATGGGCGAACAAACCATCCTGTGTGGTCTCTTGCAAACCGGTTCTATCCTGTCATTCAACAAAATGGTAGAATCAGGAATTGACAAAGGCTATGCTTCTAAATTAGTTCAATACGGATGGGAAGTAATTACCGAAGCGTTGAAAATCGGTGGTATCACCCACATGATGGATCGCTTGTCGAATCCTGCTAAAATCGAAGCTTACAAATTAGCGGAAGAGCTGAAAGAAATCATGACACCTTTGTTCGCGAAACACATGGACGATATCCTTTCGGGAGAATTCTCACGCACCATGATGGAAGACTGGGCGAATGGCGACAAAAACCTGTTGGCATGGCGTGCAGCTACCGGTGAAACCGATTTCGAAAAAACACCGGCCGGCAGCATAGAAATCAGCGAACAGGAATATTTCGACAATGCCGTATTGATGGTTGCTTTCGTTAAATCAGGTGTTGAACTGGCTTACGAAATGATGACCAATTCAGGCATGAAACCTGCATCGGCATATTATGAGTCATTGCACGAAACACCGCTGATTGCCAACACCATTGCCCGTAAAAAACTGTTCGAGATGAACCGCGTTATCTCCGATACAGCCGAATACGGTTGCTACTTGTTCGATCACGCTTGCAAACCGTTGTTGGCCGACTTCATGAAAAAAGTAGATACCAGCCTCATCGGTAAAAACTTCAACGAAGGCAAAAGCAACCACGTCGACAACTTCGAACTGGTACAGGTAAATGCTGCCATCCGCAACCACTCCATCGAAGTATGTGGTGCCGAATTGCGTGCAGCCATGACTGCCATGAAGAAAATCGTGGAATAATCGATTCAATAGAAAACTTACATACATAGTAAATTGGGAAAGCAGGTGTACAGCAATGTGCACCTGCTTTTTTGTTGCCCAATATGCATCCGATGCGCATTTGTTGGCGCAACACATGCGCTATATATGGCACCACACCGGTGCCACTGTTGGCACCATAGCAGTGCCACTACCGGCAACGCACCGGCGCTAACAGCTAAATGTGTTGCACAATGACATTCACCGGATATGTTGATAATAAAATGCTGATAATATATTGATTATTCATTTTTTGTGTTTATTTTTGGGGTGATTTTTAGCACACTTCAACTGTTTAAATCTAATATATGAAATTTGTATGCGAAACTCCTCTGTTTTCTCGTCATTTTCTAATTCAATTATTTATAATGTTTTGATGATTTTTTCATCAAATGTAAGGCGGATGTATATGAAATACTGGTTTGAATAGAGAAAAGGGGAAGTATCTCAGTAATTTTGGAATTTCTCTATTGCTTTGCAGCAGGTGCGCACTGCCCATGCAGGGCACACACAAAAACTATATATCAATTGGGGTTTCGGTGCGGACAACAAAGTTCACAGCCGGCAACAACAACTTCGGGGTTCGATAGGAAAGCAACCCGCAATCCCGAATTGCATATAGTTCCGTCCGTTATGGCTCATAATAAAAAAAATAAAGCTCGTTTATGCTGAAATGTGAGCCGTATTTTATATATTTGTGAGCTAAAAATCAACTTATGGCTGAAACGAAACAAATAGAAATTTTAAATTTCATTCAGAATCACCCGAATTGTTCCTCTGGTGATATTCACAAAGAATTTGCGACTTCGATTAGTTATGCAACAGTAAAACGAATTTTAAGTCAACAATTATCTGAGAAATTTATAATTTCGGAAGGAAAAGGTAAAGGAACAAAATACTATATTTCACCTTCATACGAACTATTGTATTCAGTTGACTTAGATAGTTATTACGAAAAAGAAATTGACGAAAGACAAATTAAAGAAGAGTTCAACTTAAAAATCTTTGATTTGCTAGACCAGATAGTGGTTTTCAGTGAAACGGAACTCAAGAAATTAGATGACTTACAACAAAAATACACAGAGAATATTTCGCAATTGTCAGAATTCGAATTCAAGAAAGAACTTGAAAGACTTGCTATTGATTTAAGTTGGAAATCGTCGCAAATTGAAGGAAATACATATTCTTTACTTGAAACAGAAAGACTGCTTAAAGACAAAGAAACTGCTGCCGGAAAAACGAAAGAAGAAGCAATTATGCTTTTGAATCACAAAGATGCACTAGACTTTATTGTAGAAAATCCGGACTATTTAATTCCGTTGGAAATTTCCAAAATTGAAGATATTCACAGCCTTCTGATAAAAGAACTGGCTGTTGACAAAAACCTCAGGAAACGTCGAGTTGGTATTTCCGGAACCAATTATCGACCGCTTGACAATGAATTTCAAATACGAGAAGCTTTGGAATCAGCTTGCAAACTGGTAAATAAAAAAGACAATATATTTGAAAAGGCATTGCTGACTCTAATGTTGATTTCGTACATTCAACCATTTATGGATGGAAACAAAAGAACAGCACGAATTGTAAGCAATGCTATATTGATGAATTACAAACATTGTCCAATTTCATTCAGAACGATTGACTCTGTAGAATACAAGAAGGCAATGTTGCTTTTTTACGAACAGAATAATGTATCGCGATTTAAAGAGATATTTATCAACCAGTTTGAATTTGCGGTTAAGACATACTTTTAAGCTTAATAATAGAAAATAACGAAGCCATAACATGCACTATGCAACCCTATCGGGTTTGCTGCTTAGCGTCTTTTGTTAGGCTCAATTGCAGAAAAAAGGTTGTGCTATTCTATAACAGTTATTAATTGTTAATTTTTGTTTCATGAATATACTAGATTATACATATGAAAATTGGAAAATACATCTCAGTAAATTGTGCCCATAATAACTGAGGAGAAAGCACGGTTGAAAAGATGTCAAAGTTAATTATTGATCAAGAGCCTGACATTAAAGGCTTTTCTCCTCAGAATTTGTGGAGGATGAAGCAATTTTACGAGACATATTGTCAGGACGAAATTCTCGCACCACTGGTGAGAGAAATTGGTTAGTCAAATATTTTACTAATTCTAATAGAAATACACACATGAAAATTAATAAAATAACATTACTACTTTTGACAATTATTACACTATTAGGTTGTGAAGACGAATCGTCTGATAATAATGTCTTTACCAAACATCCAATGTCAATTGGCACTTCATGGACGTATGAAAAAATATGGACAATAAATACTTATAAATCTCCGACCTCAGATAGCATCATAAGCTCATACACAACAAAAATTAACGGTACAATTCGGATTGATAAAGATACAATCATTAACAAAACAAAACTGTTGGTTTTCAGGACACAAGAAGTTGCAAATAATGATACTTCAACTAGGTTTCAATACTTTAACATGGATAAAGAAGGACTAAAATGTTATGCATATAAAAATGAAGAGATCGTTTTACCCAACATTGACACAATAGGCTCTAATGAAATTTTCATTTATAACACTCCGGTTTTATGGATCAAATATCCACTTACTTTAAATTCAGAATGGATTAGTGATACTTCTGACGACAATGGCATTTCCATAACAAAAAAAGTAATTGGAACAGACACCTTGCTTATTAATAACCAAAAACATGCTTGTTTGAAAATTACTTATATTTATCCTTCAGGATATACAAATCAATCGACAACACAATGGATTTCTAAAGTGGGATTATTAAAAGAGGAATCAAGTTCTGGAACTGTTGTGGTTAACCCATACAAATTTGAAGCATCGATACAGATGAAAGTTTTATCTGTGAGTATAAAATGAACGGGGAACTAATACTACGGGCACAACTATTGCAATGTACAATGAAATAGTAAATTGAAATAAAGTATAAAACTATAGGAAGAAAATCCCATGCATAAAAAGGCTTTAGTGGTAATTGACATTCAAAATGACATTACCAAAAACTACAAAGAAATAATTGATAATGTTAACCGGGCAAAAGATTGGGCAGTGGAAAATGATATTCATGTCGTTTACATAAGGCATTATAACGTATCTGACGGCACAAGGACTTTCAAACCAAATACCCGTGGATCTGAATTGGTTCCGGACATGAAATTGGTTTCCAGTAATATTTTTGAAAAATCCAAAGGAAACGCTTTGACCAGCCAGGAATTTAGTGACTTTATCAAGAGAAATGAAATAAGCGAATTTTACATTGCAGGAGCAGACGCCATTGCTTGTGTGAAATCGACCGTATTTAATATGTGCAAGGAAAACTATAAAGTTACCGTCGTATCTGATTGTATTACGAGTTATGATAAAAGAAAAATTGACGAAATGCTGAATTATTACGAAAAAAATGGTAGTAAAATAATTAATTTGAATGACTTGTTGGCTTCTAAATAGAATATGAGCAATCTAATACGACAAATATGAATTACAACAGCGTAGCCCCCTGTGGCGTAATATGTGATATTTGTTTAGGTTATCAGCGGGTGAAAAATAAATGTGTCGGCTGTCTCAATGTTGGTAATAAACCTTATCATTGTACAGTATGTAGTATAAAATCATGTGAAGAAAAGAAAGGTAATGAAGAATTACTCTGCTATGATTGCAGTAAATTCCCCTGTAAACGCATCAAAAACTTAGATAAACGTTACACATTAAAATATGGCGAAAGTCCAATTCAAAACCTGAATAAAATAAAAGAAATTGGATTGCAGGCATTCATTGAAATTGAGAAAGAAAAGTGGAAATGTAATAACTGCGGTCAGTTGTTATGTGTTCATAGAGAGGTCTGCTTGCATTGTGGCAATATAAATGAGTACTTTCCACAGAATATTAACACTATTATTTGAATGAAAACACCCCTTATCATTTACTGGTTTCGCCGCGATTTAAGATTGCACGACAACAGGGCTTTGTTCGAAGCGCTGCAAAACGGCTGTCCTGTATTGCCCCTTTTTATCTTCGATACTGATATTCTCGACAAATTACCGGACAAAAGGGATAAAAGGGTTGGGTTCATTTATCATGCAATCAGCAAGCTACAGGATGAATTGGTAAAAATGGGAAGTTCCTTGCTGGTACTTCACGGTAAACCGCTGGATATCTTTCAGCAACTGCAACAACAGTATGCTATTTCGGCAGTATATGCAAATCATGATTATGAACCCGAAGCCATAAAAAGGGATTCAGCCATATCAGGCTTGCTGAAATCCCACAACATTCGGTTTGAGACATACAAGGATCAGGTCATTTTTGAAAAAGCTGAAGTGTTAAAACCTGATGGCACTCCCTACACCGTATTCACACCTTACTCAAAATGGTGGAAACAGCAACTTACTGAAGAAATGGTGAAATCATTCCCAAGTCAGGATTATTTGATGCATCTTTATAAAACCAATCCATTTCATTTCCCTACTCTTACAGATATTGGCTTTGCTGATGCCGAAAATACCATTGAACCCGCCCGGATCGACGAAAACAAAATCAGGCTGTACCACGAAACACGTAATTTCCCCTCCCTTAACGGGACTTCCGGCCTGAGTGTCCACCTCCGTTTTGGAACCGTAAGCATCAGAGCATTGGTACAGATTGCACTTCAACTGAACGAAAGCTGGTTGAATGAATTGATTTGGAGAGAATTTTTCATGATGATTTTGTATCATTTCCCAAAGGTGGTGAACGCCAGTTTTAAGGAGCAATACGACCGGATTGTCTGGAGAAACAACGAAGATGAGTTTCATCGCTGGTGTACGGGAAATACCGGATATCCGATTGTTGATGCCGGGATGAGGGAGTTAAACGCAACCGGCTACATGCACAACAGGGTGCGGATGATTGTCGCAAGTTTCCTGACAAAGCATTTGTTGATTGACTGGCGTTGGGGTGAAGCTTATTTTGCGGAAAAACTGCTGGACTATGAGCTATCATCTAACAACGGAAACTGGCAATGGTCGGCCGGCTGTGGCTGCGATGCTGCCCCCTATTTCAGGATATTCAATCCTGCCGAACAAACAAAAAAGTTTGACCCCCAACATGTTTACATAAACAAATGGGTTGAGAATATACATGAAAAGGATTATCCGGAGCCGGTGGTTGAACATCAATTCGCGAGAGAAAGAGTTTTGCAGGTGTTTAAAATGGCATTAAAAGAGCATGGTTAAAGCATAAAAAAACTACAAGAACGAATTCCTGTAGTTTTTTTGATAATTTTAATTTATAACCAATCATTCAGCTTAGTAACCAAGCTCTTTTTCAATGGCTTCAAGTTCTTTGCTCATACCAAGCCGGTAATACAGCATGCGGAGATTTCTCTTGTAAATCTGTTCTTCCGGGTTGATTTCAGCTGCTTTCTTGAAGTATTCGATGGCTGATTTGAAAACCTCGTTTGCTTTGTTCTTCGCAAGGTTGAATTCTCTGTCTGATTTATAAGCCGCATCATCCAGTATTTTCTGACCTTCCTCGATTACCAAAACACCAATTCCGGCATACGCATCCGCATATTTGGGATCTAACTCAAGTGTTTTGTCGTAAAGCTTACGAGCTTCAACATTATTCTTCTCAGTTTCGAAAATCTTGGCTTTGATATAATAATAGACTGCTTCATTGGGTGAAACCTGAATAGCTTTGTCGATATACACTTTCGACTCTTCAATCAGATTATTAGTAAGATAATAATTAATCAGGTTTTGAATGAACCAGGGATCTTCCGGCATCTTATTAAATCCTTCATCCAATGTTCTGAGGAAGTTGGCAGTGTCTTTTACTTGCACATATTCTTCATAAAGCATTTTATAAACATTACTTGTTTCGTATCCTTCATTCTTAATTTCTTCGTGAATCCGGATAGCCTTATCCCACATCTCTGCATTTCTGGCAGCAAGTGCATTAAAATATTTCACCTGCGTGTAAGTTGAGTCAATGGTCACCACATCTTTCATAAAAGGAAGATTGGGAATTTCCAGATAAGTTTCAAAAGCCTTCATAGCACCTTTATAATCCTTCTTTTCGTCGTATAAAGTTGCGGCATAATAAAACAGGTTATGCTTTTCTTCGAAATACTCCTTGATTTTAGCTTTGATATCAGATTCGTACTTTGGTTTTACCTTTCTTCCTTTTTTATCCAACTGATTCTGATCCAATTCGTAGGCCTTGAGGAAATAATTGAGCGACTCCATCACGGCTTCGCCTTTTTTCACAAAGTCAACCTGTTTACCTAATGCCAATTCCTTGAAGTAGCTTTCGTTCTCTTTGTATCCAATCATACCGGCTACATGCCAGGTTCTTGGATCTCCACTGGTAGTGGGCTCTTCCAAAGCCGGTAAAATAGCTTCGCGGGCACCTTTAAAATCAGGTGTTTCCATCAATGCCAGGTTCCTTGCTTTGGATACATTCTTTTTTTGAGCAAATACTGCTGTTACACTTAAAAGTAATAAAAGTGAAAAAATTACTTTTTTCATAATTGTCTAATTTAATAAATTGTTTGTTCTTTTCTTGCGTCTCTCAAATACACCTGATTACTCCTCAATCTGAGTTTCATCTGTTTCTTGTTCTGCCTGATTGTTATTATCTTCGTTTTCAGTTATATCTTCTGTATTTTCGACTTCTTCCTCATCTGTTTCAGCCAATACTTTGCATACAGATGCAATTTCATCGTTTCGTTTTTCCAGGTTGATGAGTCTGACTCCCTGTGTTGCCCTGCCCATTACACGAATATCGGCTACATGTAATCTGATGACAATACCCGAAACATTGATAATCATCAGGTCATTTTCATCTTTTACGCTTTTGATGGCAACTAATTTACCTGTTTTATCAGTGATGTTGATGGTTTTCACCCCTTTTCCACCCCTGTTTGTAATGCGGTAAATCGGTTCTCCGTTTTCATCATCCAGTAACGAGCGCTTGCCATAACCCTGTTGCGATACAACCATGATGGTTTCCTTGGAGTCCTTCTTAACACAAACCATACCAACCACCTCATCCTGTCCGTCATCGTCGAGCTGCATACCGATTACACCGGTAGCCGTCCTGCCCATGACACGCACCTTGGATTCATTGAAACGGATGGCCCTTCCGTTGCGGTTTGCCATTACAATTTCAGAATCTCCGTCGGTCAGACGTACCTGAATAACTTTATCATCTTCCCGGATATTGATGGCAATAACTCCGTTGGCACGTGGACGTGAATATGCCTCCAGCGAGGTTTTTTTCACGATACCGTTTTTCGTACAGAAAATGATATAACGTGAGTTGATGTATTCTTTGTCATCCAGACTTCCTTTTACCCTGATGAAGGCATTCACCTTGTCATCCTGCTCGATATTCAGCAGATTCTGAATGGCTCTTCCCTTGGAGTTCTTACTACCTTCTGGTATCTCATACACTTTCAGCCAGTAACATTTACCTTTTTGGGTAAAGAACATCATGGTGTTGTGCATGGATGCGGGGTAGATGTACTCGATGAAGTCTTCATCGCGGGAATCGCTTCCTTTAGAACCGACTCCTCCCCTGCCCTGTGCACGGAACTCAGCTAAAGCCGTACG
The DNA here is from genome assembly GCA_024710005.1 of Paludibacter sp. Classification (GTDB taxonomy): domain Bacteria; phylum Bacteroidota; class Bacteroidia; order Bacteroidales; family Paludibacteraceae; genus Paludibacter. Next base: position 68,858 of record JANJVQ010000017.1, read on the forward strand.
CTTGATATATCCGAACCGGGAAATGGTGATAATCATTTCATCATCGGAATAAAAATCTTCAGGATTAAACTCTTCTGAAGCATATACAATATCAGTACGGCGATTATCTCCGAATTTGGCTTTTACTTCGAGCAACTCATCTTTGATGATGGCCATGCGAAGCTCCACTTTCTCTAAAATTTCTTTCAATTTAGCAATGAGGGCCATCACATCTTCATATTCGGCACGCAGTTTATCCTGCTCCATTCCGGTAAGCTGACGAAGACGCATCTCTACGACGGCACGGGATTGTATTTCCGACAAACCAAAGGCTTCCATCAGGCGCGTACGGGCTTCTTCAGGTGTTTTAGAGTCGCGTATGATGCGAATGGCTTCATCCAAGTTATCTAAGATAATCATGAAGCCTTCGAGTAAATGCGCCCGTTTTTCGGCCTCTGCGAGTTCGAATTGTGTACGACGGGTCACCACTTCATGGCGGTGGTCCACGAAATACCTGATTAAATCCTTCAGATTGAGCATGCGGGGTCTACCATTAACCAGTGCAATGTTATTTATACTGAAAGATGATTGTAGTGCTGTAAATTTAAAGAGTTTATTCAATACAACGGAAGAATTGGCATCTCTTTTTATATCAATAACGATGCGCATACCTTCACGGTCCGACTCATCGTTGATATGGGCAATACCTTCAATTCGCTTTTCGTCAATCAGCGCCACGATGTTCTTAATCAACTCAGCTTTATTCACCAGATAGGGAATCTCGTTAATCACGATTTTCTCACGACCCGATGCTTCCGTTTCAATTTCAACTTTGGAACGCACCACAACACGGCCGCGACCGGTCTCGTAGGCTTCCTTCACGCCTGCATATCCATAGATAGTACCTCCGGTCGGGAAGTCGGGCGCTTTCACATATTTCATCAATCCGACAATATCAATCTCTTTGTCATCGATATAAGCTACTGTTGCATCAACTACTTCAGAGAGGTTGTGCGGCGCCATATTGGTAGCCATACCTACCGCGATACCCGACGAACCGTTTACGAGCAGGTTGGGGATTCGCGTCGGCAACACCACAGGTTCCTTCAGCGTGTCGTCAAAGTTCAACTGAAAGTCAACCGTATCTTTGTTAATATCCACCAGCATCTCTTCGGCAAGCTTCTGCAAACGGGCTTCGGTATAACGCATGGCAGCGGGACTGTCGCCATCAACCGAACCGAAGTTACCCTGTCCGTCAACCAGGGGATAACGCAACGACCAGGGTTGCGCCATGCGAACCAAGGTACCATATATGGAAGAATCACCATGCGGGTGGTATTTACCCATCACTTCCCCGACAATTCTGGCGGATTTCTTATAGGGCTTGTCTGAATTGTTTCCCAATTCATTCATCCCGAACAATACCCGGCGGTGAACAGGTTTAAAACCGTCACGTACATCCGGCAAAGCGCGGGAAACTATCACCGACATAGAATAGTCGATGTACGAAGACTTCATTTCTTCGTCGATATTTACCTTAATAATTCTGTCTTGATTTAACATCTGCACTTGTTTTTTTTCTTTTCAAAAAATCACGCTAAAGTAATACTTTTATTTGGATTTAGCAAGTGATTTCCGAACGATTTTCAGGCGTTCTTTTTCCTTTTGATTGCATCCCTGAGGTTGACCGCCAGCTCGTATTTTTCTTCATTTATAGCCATGTTCAGCAGCTCTTCCAAATCTTCAAGCGACAACATATCAAGCTCCTCAGGAGTAAGCTGTTCGGCATCTATATCTTCTGACTCTTCGCCTTGTGTATTGACCGGATCCATGGATTCTACTTCCATGCCGACAATACCCATAATATCTTCCTTGATGTAGATCTCGCAATCGGATCTGACAGCCAACGCGATGGCATCGGAGGTGCGTGCATCCACCACCATCGATATGTCTCCTTTCATCAGGTGTAATTCGGAATAAAACACATCGTTAACCATATCGTATATCAAAACTTTCTGAAGTTTAGCCCCGAAAACATTTAAAATCGTCAGAATTAAATCATGGGTCAGGGGGCGCGGCGATTTTTTATTGTTCATCTTCAAGGCTATCGACTGCGCTTCGGGCTCACCAATCATGACCGAAAACCGCCTTTTGCCATTTTCCTCTACCAACACCAGTCCATAGGTTCCCACTACGCTTTGGTTATAAACAAGTCCAGCTACATTTATCTTAATTTCAGAAGCCATAATTTATTCGTTTCTATACCATTCTTTTATACAAATCAACTATTGATAGAGCAAAGATAAAGCAATTTTACGAGCAGGTAAATTTTCGTAGCAAAAAAAATCGTACTTTTGTGTCCGGTTATCAGAACTATACATCATGCGTCATTCATCCAACATATTAATAAAAAACAAGCGGGCAACCTTTGATTACGAAATTATCGAACGATACACCGCCGGTTTGCAGCTTTTCGGCACGGAAATTAAATCGATACGCGACGGAAAGGCTTCCCTGACTGACACCTACTGTACCTTCATCAACGATGAAATGTGGGTAAAAAACATGCATATCGCGACTTATTTTTTCGGCACGTATAATAACCACGATGTTCGACGCGACCGGAAGTTATTATTAAATAAAAAGGAACTGAACAAACTGGCACGTGCCACCCGCGAAACAGGGTTAACCATTGTGCCCATCCGCATGTTCATCAACGACAAAGGGCTGGCAAAATTAGAAATCGGACTGGCAAAGGGAAAGAAAAACTACGACAAACGCCAGTCGATCAAGGAGAAAGATGCTAAAAGAGAAATGGACAGGCATCGGGAGTAACAATTAATAAAGCGGCAAATAAAATACGCACTGTTTGAGCCTTGAAAAGGCGAGTTTGTGGATTTTATTTGCCGCTTTATTAATTGTTATCATTTGCTGCAATTTTACAGCTGATTTACTTTTTCTTTTTCGTATACAAAAACCGTTTAATCTTCTGCGAAGCTGTTTTCTCAAAAGGTTCATGCATGACATCCACCCGCTTCAACTGCGAAAACTTGTTGAGTTTTTCATTGATTTCTTTGGTGAAATGTGTCATCCATTCATGATACTGAAGTTTCTTTTCATCGATGATTGACTTGAGATTTTCATAGTGCTTTTCCAGCGCTTCCAAATCGAGCAGCACTTTTGCAACTAAGTAGCCATCCTCCTCTACTACCAACGATTCCAGCACATACTGATTGTTGTTGATAACCGATTCGATATCTTCCGGGTAGATATTCTCACCGCTGGCGCTCACAATCATATTCTTCATCCTGCCTTTGATAAACAAACGTTTTTGTCTGTCCATGCGACCATAGTCACCGGTTCTGAACCACCCGTCTTCGACCAATACCTCAGCTGTTGCTTCCGGATTCTTGTAATAGCCCTGCATCACATTCGGACCCTTTGCCCAAATTTCACCGATTCCTTTTTCATCAGGTTCGTGAATTTTCAATTCAACGCCTCTGATGGCAAAACCGGTTGAGTGCAGCTTAGTCTGATGCGGAGCTGCTCCGGCCAGCAATGGCGCCGTTTCTGTCAGGCCATAACCGATGGCATAAGGCATACGGGCTTCTTTCAGGAAACGCTCCACACGGCCATCTAATTTTGCTCCGCCAATGCCAAAGAATTTCAATCTTCCGCCAAATGTCTGATATAGTTTCTTACCCGCAATCCGGTGAATTAATATCCTGAAAAGAGGTGTTTTATAAATCATCCGGGTAAAATGATTTTTTGCAAATTTGCCCTGTACCTGTACCTTATAAATCTTTTCCATAATCAATGGAACGGATAACATCATGGTCGGACGAATCTTCGCCAACGCCGGCAATAAAGCTGCTGCTGTGGGCGGTTTTTCCAAATAGTAAACGGATGCACCGTACATAATCGGGTACAACATCCCGATGGCGTTCTCATAGGTATGAGATAAAGGCAGGAATGACAAGAAAACATCTTCATGGTTGATGGGGAAAACCGCGAATGATGTTGCCGCGACAAAAGTCATATTTTTATGCGTCAGTACCACTCCTTTCGAACGCCCTGTGGTTCCGGAAGTGTAAATAATTGACCCTATATCCGACTCATCAACCTGAATATCACCGGCTTTATTCTCAACCGGATCTGTTTCGCTTTTAATAACGGAGAAATCATCTAATTTAATGATGGTTTTCAGCGTTGAGACATTGAGATTCTCCACCCGCGGATACAATCGGTCGCTTATGAACAAAACCTTTGATTCCGAATGCTCATGCACATTTCTTGTTTCTTCGGCAGAAAAATCAGGCAGAATCGGAACGATAATCAGGCCTTTTGAAACTACCGAGAAGAAGGCAATCACCCAGTTGGGCATATTGTGACTGAACAAAGCTACTTTATCGCCTTTTTGTAAACCATATGCATACAGCAAATCGGCAATTTTTTCAATTTCTTTACCTAATTGCGTGTAATTAATGGGCTGACCTTCGACAAATGAGATGGATGGATTTTCCGGAAATGATTTTACAGAATTTTCAATAAGACACTTAAGCGTCTGTTTTTGAAGATGAATTTCTTTGTGCATTTAATAGTTTTGTAATTTTCAACGCTGCAAATATAGAAATAAATTGCAATAAACTGCACATTGTAAAATTTATTGTGCAATTTATTATTTATACAGAATGAAAATGCAGGGGCGTTTATTCAAATCAGGCAGATCTCCTTTCCAGCCCTGAACTGATTTGGTTTTAATGTATTCGGTTGACAGCGTGATGTCGGCTGCAATACACAATTTTGTTTCCGGCTGACAAACAGACAGGATATCAGCCAGCGTTTTCATATTCCGGTAGGGTGTTTCAATAAAAATCTGGGTCTGACTTTCAGCATAAATTCTCCTCTCGAGCATTTTAAGCGTTTTTACTTTCTCATTTTCCTGAATCGGCAAGTAGCCATTGAAAGCAAAACTTTGTCCGTTGAAGCCCGAAGCCATCAATGCCAGTAGAATAGAAGAAGGTCCGACAAGGGGAATAACCTGTATGTTAGCCAATTGAGTCAGCGCGACCACATCGGCACCCGGGTCGGCAATGGCAGGACAACCGGCTTCTGAAAGCAATCCCACATCACTCCCCTGCTTTAGCGGTTGGATAAAAGACTGCAAATCAGCCGGAGATGTATGCTTATTCAGCACGAAAAAAGTGAGCTCGTCTATGTTGAATGCCGGGTCGCATTTCTTCAGGAACCTGCGAGCCGTACGCACATCTTCGACGATAAAATATTTTATTGCTGAAAGCAGGGTGTTATTATACACCGGCAGTATCCTGTTAAAATCAGTATCTCCCAACTGGGTGGGAAAAAGAATCAGTTTTCCGGCCATATCAGTTATTTTTTATTTCTTCGAGGGCTTCACTTAAAATTTCCCACTCGTATAACTTCTGTTCCAGTTCTCGTTGCTTCTTCTGAAATAACATCACAAATTCACCATCCGAGGCTTTCTCAGGCTGCTGTAATTGTGACTCCATTTGTTTAATCTCCGTCTCAAGAGCTGCTATTTGCATTTCAGCATCAGCCACTTCTTTCTCGGCTTTTCTGATTTTCCTGCTCAGCTCCTTGCGTGCTTCGTAGTTTAGTTTGTTTTCCGAACTTGTCTTTTCCTCCTGTGCTGAATCTTTCTTTTGCTGAAGGGTATTGACTTCCAGTTCCTGCAGGTTTTGCATCTTTTTATACTGAAGAAAATCATAAATTCCACCGAGATGCTCCCTGACTTTCTTGTTTCCGAATTCATACACCTTGGTCACCAACCCATCCAGAAATTCACGGTCGTGCGATACGACGATAGCCGTACCATTAAAAGCTTTGATGGCTTCTTTCAGCACGTCTTTCGAACGCATATCCAGGTGATTGGTCGGCTCATCCAGAATCAGCAGGTTGACCGGTTCCAGCAACAGGCGAATCATCGCCAACCGGGAACGTTCACCACCGGAAAGAACTTTGACCTTTTTATCCGATGCTTCTCCGCCAAACATAAAAGCGCCGAGAATGTCCCGTATTTTGGTGCGGATATCCCCCACCGCTACATTGTCGATGGTTTGAAAAACAGTCAGGTTCTCATCCAATAAAGAGGCCTGATTCTGGGCAAAATAACCAATTTTCACCTGATGACCTAATTTCAGTTTGCCCGAAAAAGAAATTTCATCCATGATACATTTTACCAGCGTACTTTTCCCCTCACCGTTCTTTCCGACAAAAGCCACCTTTTCTCCCCGGTTGATTATCAGACCGATGTTATCCAGTACCAAATGATCACCGTAGGCCTTCGAGAGGTGTTCAATTTCTACCGGGATGATGCCGGAATGAGGCGCCGGAGGAAATTTCAGGCTAAGCCGGGAGTTATCTTCCTGATCGACTTCGAGACGTTCCAGTTTTTCCAATTGTTTCACACGAGACTGCACCTGTACCGATTTGGAAGCCTTGTATCGAAAACGTTCGATAAACTCTTCGGTGTCCCGGATCATTTTTTGCTGGTTTTCGTACGCCCTGACCTGTTGCTCGTGCCTTTCCTTCCTTAATTCCACATATTTGGAATAATTCACCTGATAGTCATAAATCTTACCCAGTGAAATTTCGATGGTTCTGGTAGTTACCGCATCGATAAAAGCCCTGTCGTGCGAAACCAGCACCACAGCGCTTCCTGAACCAACCAGGAAACCTTCGAGCCACTGGATCGACTCAATATCCAGGTGATTAGTTGGCTCATCGAGCAACAACAAATCAGGCCGTTGCAGGATTATCTTAGCCAGTTCAATACGCATTCGCCATCCTCCGCTGAATTCAGCACACTGCCGGTTAAAATCGGTACGGTCAAAACCCAGTCCGACCAATGTTTTTTCAATTTCAGCCTGATAATTTCCGCCATCCACAATCTGAAGATATTCCTGCGTATGAGACAGTTTTTCAATGATTCGATGGTAATCCTCACTGTCATAATCAGTTCTGGTGGCCAATTCAGTCCCCATACGGTCGATATCCTGTTTCAGCTCTTTGATGTGTTCAAAAGCCTTTTCGGTTTCCTGCATCACGGTAGTACCTTCGTTGTGAATCATGTGCTGAGGCAGGTAACCCACGGTGAGGTCTTTGGGAATCACAATACGCCCTTTAGTGGGCGACATTTTTCCGGATATCAGCTTTAATAAAGTAGTTTTGCCCGCGCCGTTTTTTCCGACGAGGGCAATTCTGTCTTTTGGATTAATGAGAAATCCTATATCATCGAATAGTGGCGTGCCACCAAATTCAACCCGCAATTGTTCTATGGAAATCATATATCTAAGCGCTCATATTGAGAATTCTTACTTTTGAATTCTGGTACAATTTTCTTCATCGTTGCTACAGTCAGATAATCTTTACAAAGTTTACTGTAGTTAATCAGTTTATCAATCAAAATCGAAACCTTATCATAATCATATTGTTGCACATTGGCAATCATGATTTTGGGATGGTGGGTATTCTGGGTGTATTCTTTTTTATTCAGTAACTCTTCGAATAATTTTTCACCCGGACGCAAACCGGTAAAAACAATCTTGATATCCTCTTCCGGCACAAAACCAGCCAACCGGATCATTTTACGAGCTAAATCAACGATTTTCACAGGTTTGCCCATATCGAATATATATATTTCACCGCCATTCCCCATGGAACCGGCCTCCAAAACCAGCATACAAGCCTCGGGGATCGTCATGAAATAACGGATAATTTCAGGATGCGTAACGGTAACCGGACCACCATGTTCGATTTGCTTTTTAAAGTAGGGAATCACAGAACCACTTGAGCCCAATACATTACCGAAACGGGTGGTAATAAATTTGGTGGTGCTTCCGTTCATGGTTGCATGCAATTTGCGGAAAAGCGATTGCACATAAATCTCGGCAATACGCTTGGAAGCTCCCATTACATTCGTCGGATTTACCGCTTTGTCGGTCGAAACCATCACAAAACGTTCCACCCTGTATTTAACAGCCAGATCAGCCAGTATTTTGGTACCCAACACATTCACCTGAATACTTTCAACCGGGTAATCCTCCATCATCGGCACATGCTTGTACGCAGCAGCATGGTAAATGATATCCGGACGATACAGATCCATCATATACTCCATCCTGTCCTTGTTACGAACATCGCCCAGAAAGACCGTAACATTTTTATCCTCGTATTTTTCCTGTAAATCAAGCTTCAGGTCATGCATCTGAGATTCAGCATGATCAAGCAACACAACCAATTTCGTGTCATATTTAAGTACCTGAAGGGCAATTTCACTACCGATTGACCCGGCTGCACCGGTAACCAATACAACTTTATCTTTCAATTGTGAAGCTATATTCTCAGTAGAGATATTGATTTGAGGACGCTCAAGCAAGTTCTCGATGGGGATTGAACGAATTTCGCCGATACTCGGGATGTCATTCTTCCATATATTCATTGGAGGAAGAGAAAGAACAGTGAGGTTATTATCGATGAATTTCTCCAACACATTGGAAGTATTTACCTGATTCAGTTTAACCGGAGAAATGATAATAGATTTACATTTTTTTACAATGATCTTTTTGAGTGTTTCATCATTGAGGTGATAAACCTTAACCCCCATAATCATTTTCTCACTGGCATTTTTGTCGTCATCAATAAACCCGACCAATTTATATTTTGAGCCAACCTGTTCTGACATAAGCATTTTGGCTATACCAATTGCTGCTGATTTAGTCCCGTAAATCATTACAGGCGTAATATAATCGCCCCGTTGTGTAAAATAGTCATAAGCTGTCTTAACAAGTAACCTGATCAGCAATAAGAACAAGAACGACAGTACTCCGTAAATAATCAGTTCAGCATAAAAAATCAGCACACCTTTCGATAGCGAAGTCATTATCAGGTTGATAAAACTAACAACGGCAATATTCAACACAATTGCGAAAAAAATCTTGGTTACATCTACAAAACTTGCATATCGCAAAACGCCTGAATAAGTATGAAAAAACCAAAAGAGGACAACCTGAAAAGATACGAGAACAATCATCCGTTGAACATCATTTAATGAAACCGATGCCAAAGGTTCAATTCTTATTTTTTCAGATACATAAACAGCAATCAAAAAGGCGATAATACTGAGTAGGACATCCATTAAGAGAACAATCCAGCTGGGGAGGTATTTCATCGAAACAAATCTGGAAAGAACTGCATTATCAAGTAAATCTGGGTCTTGTTTTTTCATACGCAACGTATCATAAAAGTGGGTGCAAAGTTAAATCATTTATTTTACAAATTACAACTAACTTTGCAGAAAAAGTTTAAAATTCATTTGGTTATATTCACATCTAAAATGAAACGTATATATCTGTGAAAAATTGTATGGTTGATTTAAAAAATTAATTCCATATCTTTGCAGCCACATTCAAATTTAAAGTTATGTCGATACACTTCGAAAATGTGCGCAGGGTTACGACCCAGCGATTGATTGAAATGAAAAAAAGAGGTGAGAAAATAAGCATGTTAACAGCTTATGATTACACCATGGGAAGCATCGTGGACCGGGCCGGTGTTGATGTGATTCTGGTGGGAGATTCGGCTTCTAATGTGATGTGCGGCAATGCTACCACGTTACCTATTACGTTGGATCAGATGATATTTTTGGCAAAATCGGTTGTTCGCGGTGTAAAGCGTGCACTGGTAGTTATTGATATGCCTTTCGGTTCTTATCAGGGGAACTCACGTGAAGCCATCACTTCAGCCATACGCATCATGAAAGAAACCCATGGGGATTGCATCAAGATGGAAGGTGGTGAAGAAGTAATCGAATCCATCAAACGCGTTCTCAGCGCCGGCATTCCGGTTATGGGTCACCTGGGTCTGATGCCTCAGTCGATTAACAAATACGGAACGTATGCAGTAAGAGCGCAGGAGGAAGAAGAAGCTGAAAAACTTATTCGGGATGCGCACTTGTTAGAAGAGACCGGCTGTTTTGCTCTCGTACTCGAAAAAATACCGGCCAAATTAGCCGAACGGATAGCTTCAGAACTTACCATTCCGGTAATCGGCATTGGAGCCGGTGGCGGGGTGGATGGTCAGGTGTTGGTTATTCACGATATGTTGGGCCTGAACAACGACTTCTCTCCACGATTTCTCAGAAGATATGCCAATCTGGAAGCCGTAATGGATAATGCCATCAAACATTATGTGGATGATGTAAAATCGGGTGATTTCCCGAATGAACAGGAACAGTATTAAGGTCGCCGGACAACAGACATCTGATGCAATGCTTCTTTATTTAGACTGATTTGACAAACCCCGAATCAGTCTTTTTTATGATCAGTTAAGAATAAAAATCAGCTACTCATCACTCAAAAAAGCACATTCAGCGTTTTTATTATCATTGTTATAATGTGAAAATTTTATTTTTGTCCAAAAATTATTTTCATAAATTAATCGACAAAAATAAAATAATAAAATGCTGTTACGAAATCACCAAAAGACAGGACTTTTTTTACTACTCTGTTTATTTTCTCTGCTTTCATTTTCACAAAACAACCTTACCCAAACATTAAGAGGTGAAGTGGTGGATGCTTTTACCAAGCTTCCGCTACCCGGGGCAACTGTGGTAGTCTTAAACTCAGATCCGATACAGGGAACCACTACAGATGCAGATGGAAATTTCCGTTTTGAGAAACTGCTTACCGGTCGTACTGAAATTCAGGTCTCAATGGTCGGCTATCATCCGGTGGTGTTAAGCAATCTCTTGCTTACTACCGGTCGGGAACTGGTTGTAAACATAAACCTTGAAGAACAGGTTATTGCACTCGGCGGTATAGAAATCACTGCGGCGAACAGTGACCAACCCCGCAACGAGATGGCAATTACAAGTGCTCGTTCGTTTACCGTAGAGCAAACAGAACGATACGCAGGTAGTCTGGGCGACCCTTCTCGAATGGCGCAGAATTTTGCAGGGGTTTCATCGGCCGGTGACCAACGCAACGACATCATCATCCGGGGTAATTCTCCCCAGGGTTTGTTGTGGCGGCTTGAAGGGATAGATATCCCCAACCCCAATCACTTCGGTTCTATGGGTTCAACAGGCGGACCCGTTGGCATGCTGAACAACAACCTACTGGCAAATTCAGATTTTTATACCGGCGCATTTCCGGCTGAATTCGGGAACGCCCTGGCAGGTGCCTTCGATTTGCGTTTGCGCAATGGAAACAACGAAAAGCATGAATTCATGGGTCAGGTGGGCTTCAATGGTTTTGAACTGGGTGCCGAAGGACCTCTGTGCAGAAAGACCAGGGCATCATATCTGGTGAATATTCGTTACAGCACGATGGAAGTCCTAAACAAACTGGGAATGGATTTTGGCACCGGAAATGCAGTACCTCAGTATAAGGACATTTCCTTTAAACTGAATTTCCCTACAAAATCGGGACGCGTAACTTTGTTTGGTATGGCGGGTGATAGTTATATCGAAATGCTTGATAGCAAAGGTGATTCGGCTCAGTTTGGGTTTTCGGGTACCGACTTGTTTTTTGGTTCGCAAATGGGTGTGGCAGGTCTAACCCATGTGCACTATTTTTCGAATGACGCACGGGTGACTACCAACCTGGCTATGACCGGACATCAGAACAAAACTTCGATGATTGATTTTGTTTTCAATCCTGAAATTGAAATGATAAATGAGCATATATATGAAATTAAATATTCCCTTTCAAGCAAATACTCTCAAAGAATTAACAAACAAAACTTTGTCAACACAGGTTTTGTATTCGACCTATTCGACATCATGCAGAAAGGAAAACAGTATGTAAAACACATACAGGATTACAGGTATTACATGGATATACATGAAAATCTTTCATCAGCAAAAGCTTTTGCGGAATGGCAGTATAAGTTTTCCGATCGACTTACACTGAACACAGGTTTGCATGGCGCTTATCTATTCCTGAACGATTCTCATACCATCGAACCCAGGATGGCGCTTAAATGGCAGGCAAGTAACAAAGAAGCTGTTAGCTTTGGTGCCGGATTGCACAGTCAGTCGCAACTTAAGCCTGTGTATTTCATGCAATTGCTGACCGATTCGGCGAACAACAGTTACGAACGCACCAACGAAAAACTGGATTTTTCGAAAAGTATGCATCTGGTAGCCGGCTACGATCGGGTGTTGGGTGACAGACATCGGCTGAAATTGGAGGTGTATTACCAACACCTGTACAACATACCGGTTTCGCCTGATCGTCCTGAATATTCAATGCTTAACTCGGGGGGCGGCTTTTCGTACAATGTCTTTCACAATTGCGTGAACGAGGGAAAAGGTAAAAACATGGGGGTGGAACTTACCTTGGAGAAGTTTCTTGACAAAGGTTTTTATTATCTGCTGACTGCATCAGTTTTCGATTCAAAAGCCACCGGATTCGACGGCATCTGGAGAAATACGCTTTTCAACAACAACTATGTATTTAATGCTTTAGGCGGCTACGAATGGCATTTCAATCAAAAGACATCGCTTGCTGCTGATTTGAAAGGCGTTTGGGCCGGTGGCATGCGTTATTTACCAATCGATACTGAACAATCGGCCTTAAACAACAGCGCGGTATATGATTGGGCAAATGTGAATGCGGAAAGATTCCCGGATTATTTCAGAATTAATGCCCGTGTTACGCTGCGTTTAAACGGCAAAAAAGTAAATCAGGAATGGGGACTCGATTTGCAAAACCTGACCAACCACCAAAACATCTTCACGCAAAACTGGGACTCCAACAAACAAGAGGTCTCAACATCCTATCAAATGGGATTCATGCCGATGATGACCTATAAAATTTTCTTTTAATGCAAAGGCTGATTCGAATGAAACCGAATCAGCCTTTTTTCCTAAACCATCCACCCCAAAAAAGGTAAATAGTAAATAGTAAATGGTAAATCTACACGATGTAAGTTGTAGATGCCGTCTCTCCTCCTCTACCCGTCCAGTTGGTATGGAAGAACTCACCTCTTGGCTTATCAACACGTTCGTAGGTATGCGCTCCGAAATAGTCACGCTGAGCCTGCAACAGGTTAGCAGGTAATCTTTCGCTGCGGAAACCATCGAAATAGCAAAGCGCTGATGTGAGTGCCGGAACTGGAATACCATTAGTAAGAGCAGCTGCACAAACACGACGCCAGCCGGCCTGGGCTTTTTCAACAATATCTTTGAAATAAGGATCCAGCAACAAGTTCTCCAGGTTCGGATTTTTATCGAATGCTTTCTTGATATCGCCTAAGAATACCGAACGGATGATACAACCACCACGCCACATCAGCGCGATACCACCATAATTCAGGTTCCAGCCATACTCCTTCGCAGCCTCCATCATCAGATTATAACCCTGTGCGTAGGAGATAATTTTCGCTCCGAATAAAGCATCTTTCAGGTCGGCAATCATTTGCGCTTTATCGCCTGAAAAGTTCACCTGCGGACCGCTGATTACCTTCGAGGCTTTCACGCGGATGTCTTTTTGAGCTGACAAACAACGTGCAAATACCGACTCCCCAATCAATGTCAAAGGAATACCCAAATCAAGAGCAGTCACCCCCGTCCATTTACCGGTACCTTTTTGTCCGGCTGTGTCTAAGATTTTTTCCACTAAGGGCTCACCATCTTCGTCTTTTACAGCTAAAATATCGCGGGTAATTTCAATCAGGTAGGAATCCAGATCTCCTTTGTTCCATTCTTTAAACACTTCGTGCATTTCGTCGGCACTCATGCCTAACAGATCTTTCATCACCTGGTATGCTTCGTTGATTATTTGCATGTCGCCATATTCGATGCCATTGTGCACCATTTTCACGAAATGTCCGGCACCACCTTCTCCCACCCAATCACAACAAGGGACGTTACCTTCAACTTTGGCAGAAATAGCCTGGAAAATATCTTTCACAGCCGGCCATGCAGCAGGCGAACCGCCCGGCATGATAGAAGGACCTAACAAAGCACCTTCCTCACCACCCGAAACTCCGGTACCGATATAAAGTAAACCTTTACTTTCAACATACTTCGTACGACGAACTGTATCAGGAAAATGCGTATTACCTCCATCAATAATGATATCTCCTTCTTCAAGGTGTGGAAGCAGTTGTTCGATGAAATCATCCACCGCTTTACCGGCTTTCACCAACATCATCACTTTGCGTGGTTTTTCTAACGAATCACATAAATCCTGAATCGAATGAGCGCCAATGAAATTTTTACCGGCACCACGTCCGTTTACAAACTTATCCACTTTCTCTACAGTACGGTTGTAAACAGCTACCGTGAAGCCCTTACTTTCCATGTTCAATACCAGGTTTTCACCCATTACGGCCAACCCGATTAATCCAATGTCTGCTTTTTGTTTCATAATAAATTATTTTTGTTATCTGTTTAATTATCATTTTTGAACCACAAAAGGCACAAAAGAAAGACTAAGGAAACACAAAATGAGTGAATTGCTAATATTGAATTCTGAATTTTTACTTTTGTCTTTTTAATCTTTCTTTTGTGCCTTTTGTGGTTTAAATTACTTTAATTATAAATCCCATTTTCTTTAATTTCTGCATCGTCTCCTGACTAACTGAAGTAGCTTCAATCGTGTAAGCCGGGAATTCTCTTCTGGTCGGATAATCTCCTCTTTGTTTTTCAAAATCAGCCGGCTTACTTCTAAACAAGGCATCATCATTTCTGATATCATAGGTATGTAAAATGGCTTTTGAGATAATTTGTTGTTCGGTTAATCCTTTGCCATCAATTTGAATTACAGGCTGAGCTGGCAATTCGATGCCTTCGGGACGCCAGTTATCCAATCCAAGATTGAAGAAGTTGCTGACAGCCTGCACGCTCATCAAAGTACCTGTAGCTTTACCGTCTTTTGAATATCCGGCAATATGCGGGGTAGCCAGACGCGTCATTTCAAGAAGTTCAAGATCTATATCGGGCTCATTTTCCCAACAATCGCACACGAAATCTGCTATTTCACCTTTGATTAAAGCCAGCTTCACTGATTCCGTACGAACCACTTCTCCCCTGCATGAATTAATCAATACCGGTTTCTTTTTCAGCGATTTAAAAAATGAATCATCAGCTAAGTGATAAGTTGCATCATCTCCCTTTATATTCAATGGCACATGCAAAGTGATGATATCTGCTTCACTTTTAATTTGTTCCATACTCACAAACTGAGCCGAACCTTCTATTCTTTCGCGCGGAGGGTCATTCAACAACACCTTCATTCCCAGCAACCCACACACACGGGCAACTTTACTCCCCACATTCCCTACTCCTACTACTCCAATCGTAAGTTCGTTCAAATTCAGTCTTTTTTCTTCGGCCAGAACCATGAGTGCAGATGCAATGTACTGTTCCACCGACCTGGAATTACAACCCGGTGCATTCGTCCATTTGATGCCTGCCCTGTCGCAATAGTCCGTATCAATGTGGTCATACCCTATCGTGGCAGTTGCAATAAACTTCACAGTAGAGCCGGCCAGCAATTTTTCGTTGCAGATGGTGCGTGTACGGGTAATGATGGCATCAGCATCGCGCACGATGGTAGCTGTTGTTTTGGACCCAGGCAGATAGATTACTTCTGCAACCGCTTCAAATGCGCCGCAGATGTATGGAATTTTATCGTCGATGATAATTTTCATCTGGTTTATTTACAATTTATTTATTTCGATTTACAATTTATGGACAAACAAGTAAATTGTAAATTTTTAAATTCATTTAATATAATATTCTTTTACAATTTTCTCCATCACATTGTTGGTACGGGCAGCGGTGTACATGGTACTGACACAGTCATTTTTACCACGGAGTGCACCGACAACCTGTTCGACTAAATAAAACGAGATATTTTCATGATTCTGAAAGCTATATGTCTTTTTATCCTGTCGGGTAATCAATAACACATCCCCTTTATCGAAACATGGTAAAGTGATTTTACCTTGTGTACCTGTAATTTCAATCTTATCTTCCTCGTTGTTTTTATCCACTACAAAGCACCAACTTCCGGTTCCCATAACGCCAGAGCTAAATGTAAAAGCAGCTGAAACCGTATCTTCCGCCTGATAAAAACCGGCTCTATTAATAGCAATCCCTTTCACTTCGGTAATTGGTCCCAACGCATAATCAAGATAATCAAGCTGATGGGATGCCAGATCATAGAAATGTCCGGCACCTGCAATTTCCGGTTTAACATGCCAGCTTTGCTGTTCCGGATATTGATCTTTAGCACCAAACGCTTTATGCAAGCGGATATTTACAGTCAGCAATTTACCAATTGCACCCTCTTCCAGTAATTCTTTCACCTTCAGAAATGCTGGTAATGTCCGCCGGTAATACGCCACATACAATGGCATACCGGTCTCTTCCGACACCCGTATCATCTCCTGACATTCTGCATAGGTTCGTGCCATCGGTTTTTCCACATAAACAGGTTTACCCGCTCTCATGGCTTTGATGGCATACATAGCATGTGTATCGGGAGGCGTTGCCACGTAAACCGCGTTCACCTCCGGGTCATGAATCAGCTCGTCCGCATCTGTATAGAAACGGGGCACCTGATGCCTTTTCGCATAATCCTCTGCCAAAGCAGCATTCCGGCGCATCACAGCAACCAGCCGCGAATGCTCCACCTTGTTGAATGCCGGACCGCTTTTCAGTTCCGTAACATTCCCACAGCCGATGATACCCCAGTTTATTTTCTGCATTTGTTGATTGTTGCCGTGTTGATTGTTGGTAGAGACGCGCTATAGCGCGTCTCTACATTTACCATTTCCCGTTTTCCACTAATATTTAAACCGCTCCCTATACGCCCACAGCCCCAATGCCGGATTGGAAATATAAAAAATCTCTTCCCCATCCGGCATGATATTAAATCCATCTTTTAATTTTTCAGGATTGTATTTGGCTGTAATTTCATCGATATCAGCATAGTTGAAACCAACGCTTTCTATTTCGGTCTGCGACAGGTTTTCCTTGCCTTTGCCCGGACAATAAGTCACGCTGAAACGACCTTCCGAAGAACCATGAATCAAATGCGCGGCAGCACTCAGGTTGTTGCGTAATTCCTCATTCTCATCGCAAGCCTTCAATGTAGCAGGCGTTCCGAAATAGCCATATTTTCGAATCAGGCGGTCGATTTCCTTGTCCTCGCCAAATTCAACCAAAGCAGGCGCCAGCACAATCAGCTCACCATCATCATCAATCGCCATGCGGGTACGGTAAATGGACTTATTTCCCAGCCAGGTACTTTTAAATTCAGTTGGGTCGAGGTACACAACCACCTTTTTCAAAGGTCTGTCGAGCATTTCGAAATTTACCTCTAACGCCAGTTTCGCCGCTTTATCAAACACTTCAAAGTCATCGCCGATATACAACCCACGACATTTCACTTTACCATCCGATTTATCCAAACCCACGACCGTTTGCACATACACAATCGGCAAATGATTAGCAAAATGGTCAGAAGCATAATTAAAAATGCGGCGTACCGGGGTATCAGCATGTCCCATCATGCGTTCCATGCCATAAGCTGCACCAACAAAGTGACTTTTATTGATACCTTCCACTCCACCGGTTCCGACGAAGATATTCTTATTATAATTTGCCATGCCGACCACTTCATGGGGCACTACCTGACCAATGGACAAAATTAAATCAAAATTTCCATCCCGCAACAGTTTATTTACCTGTGCCGGCCAGGGGAAGTCAACGGCACCTTCCGAAACGTCTTTCACGAATTCAGCAGGTACCATGCCCAGCGTTACCACATCATTCCGCCAGTCATGTTCCCTAATAAGGGATGCAGGTAGAGTTCCGAACATGTGGGCAATCTGATGGTTCGTCATCGGGGAATGTGTCCCCAAAGCCGGCAACACATCTGTCAGGGCATCACCGTAATACTGCCACGCGTACTCCGTGAGTTCACCCGCACGACTCGGAAGTCGCGTATAATCCGGCGGAATAGCAAGCACCTTGTGCTTCTTTCCCATCTTTTCTAATGCTTCGTACAATCCCTTTTTTAAATCTTCCGAAGTCAATTCAATTTCAGTAGATCCCTTCTCGTAATATAGCATAATATGATTATTAATAATATTTATACGCTAATAGCTATACGCTATCCATTTTTCAGAGACGCGCTGATAGCACGTCTCTACGTTTTCCGCTTTCCGCTTTTAGCTATTCGCTATCTTTTCACCCTTGCATTTCCTCCCCAGATACTCCACACCTGTTCTTCATCGGCAGGTTGCGCGTAGTCGGTCAGGAAAGTAGTCGCCAATGCACCGGTTGCCCAGCCAAACTGCGCCCATGTTTCTGACTCCCAACCTCTCAGGATAGCATATAACATACCGCCTACAAATCCGTCACCACCACCGATGCGATCGAGCACATTAATTTTGCGGGGTTGAATGACATGCCAGTCCTCACCATCTAACAATATTGCCCCCCATAAATGTTCATTGGCACTGATAACCTGACGCAGTGTGGTAGCATATACAGAAGCATTCGGGAAGGCAGCTTTCACCCTACCAATCATACCTTTAAAGCCTTCAATTTCAGCCTCAATACCTTTACCACCAGCTTCCGGACCTTCAATTCCCAGACATAACTGGAAATCTTCTTCATTACCAATTAAAATATCTGATACAGAAGCAATCTCAGTAAATATCTCACGTAATTCTTTATCTCTTCCTTTCCAGAAAGAAGCCCGGTAATTCAGGTCGAAAGAAATGCGGGTACCGGTTTTTTTAGCATAGCGGGCCAATTGCAGACAGAAATTACTGGTTTCAGGCGATAAAGCACCGATTAGTCCGGAAAGATGAAGAATTTGCACTCCTTCTTTCTCAAAAATACGTTCAAGGTCGAAATCTTTTACATTGAGTGTACGTCCCACCTCACCGGCACGGTCGTTCAAGACCCGCGGACCGCGCGATCCGAATCCACTGTCGGCAATATTAAACTGATGGCGATATCCCCACGGGTCACCCTGCGCTACCTCCGGGCCTTCATAGTCCATGTTACGACTGCGCAAATCAGCTTTAATCAGTTGAGCAATCGGGCTGTCCTTTACGAAGGTAGTCAGCACTTTAACCGGCAATCCGAGAGAAGAAGCAATACTGGCCACATTGGTTTCAGCGCTGGTTGCCTGCATTTCGAACAATTTACTGCTGTGTACCGGCTGACCGTTCACCGGTGTGATACGAATACCCATACTGGTTGCAACCATCAGGGCATACTTTGTGTTTTCCTTTAATGTTATCATATTATTTCAGATTTTGAGTTTTACCATGCTTGCTGATACGATAAAGCCTGATTGTAAATAAATAATTAATGTTCTATCCAATATGTCTGAGCACCTAAATCCGATTTTAGAATAAGGTTCTTGAAATACCCATTTCCAATCCGCGTAATTCAGCCATCCCTCTTAACATTCCTATAGCAGAATATCCGGGATTTGTTTTCTTATGCAAGTCATCCAGCATTTGATGACCATGATCCGGACGCATCGGAATTCGTCGTTTGTATGAATACATTACCACGAGTAAAGCTTTCATGGCTTCATACATATCCACATCTCCTTCCAGGTGATTATCTTCATAAAAATCCCCTTCATCATTTCTTCTCGTACTTCTGAAATGCACGTAATACAAACGGTCGCCGAATTCACGTAGCATAGCAGTTAAGTCATTAACCGTTGACACGCCAAAAGAACCAGTACACAAACATATTCCGTTCGACATGCTTGGAACTGCTGCAAAGAGCTTCCTCACATCCTCTGCTGTACTCAATATTCGCGGTAAACCAAGAATTGACTTTGGCGGATCATCAGGATGAATAGCCAGCTGAACACCAACTTCTTCAGCTACAAAGGCAATTTCATTGATAAAATAAAACAAATTATTTCGTAACTGATCTTCATTTATATCCTTATAGGTATCCAGTGCAGCCTGAAATTGTTCCAGTGTAAAACTTTCTTCAGCTCCCGGCAATCCAGCTATCATATTGTGAATTAACGTATTTTTTTCCTGTTGTGACATGTTTTCAAAACGAATACGGGCTTTATCTATTTGTTCAGGAGTATAATCTTTTTCTGCTCCCGGTCTTTTCAATAAAAACAAATCAAACGCGATAAATGCAGCCATTTCAAACCTTAATGCCAACGAACCATCAGGCATCGAATAAGCCAAATCAGTACGTGTCCAGTCCAGCACAGGCATAAAATTATAGGTCACTATCCTGATGTCACAGGCAGCTAAATTCCGAATGGTTTGTTTGTAATTGTCTATATACAATTTATAATTTCCACTACGTTTTTTAATATCTTCGTGTACCGGTACACTTTCAACAACAGACCATACCAAACCTGCATCAGCAATGATTTTTTTGCGTTGCAGAATTGCATCTACTGGCCATACTTCACCATTAGGAATGTCATGCAGGGCAGATACAACATCAGTTGCTCCTGCCTGACGAATATCAGACAATGATACCGGGTCGTTAGGACCATACCATCTCCACGATTGTTTACATAAATACATATTTCTAACTAACATTTTAAATATTCATATCCAACAATAATCAGACAATGAATAGCGAATTATTTTACCTAAAAACTAATAAACCAATTTCAAAAATTAAATTGCGAAAGCATCAAAGCCCCCATCAACAACGGTTAGCGTACCGGTTACGAATTTTGAAGCGTCGCTGGCAAGCCAATGTAAAGTTCCGAACAACTCGTCAGGCTGACCGAATCTTCCAAAAGGAGTATGATCAATTATTTTCTCGCCACGAGGAGTCAGCGTACCATCCGGGTTGGTCATCAAAGTACGGTTTTGTTCAGTCAGGAAGAAACCCGGAGCAATTGCATTTACTCGTAATCCCTCTCCAAATTTGGTAGCCAGTTCGGTTGCCATGTATTTGGTAAAATTAGTTACTGCCGCCTTCGAGGCACTGTAACCAACCACACGGGTTAAGGGACGAATGGCTGATTCTGAGGAAATATTGATAATACTTCCTTTTTTCTGCTCAACCATTGCTTTTGCAAACACCATAGTAGGCAGAACGGTCCCAAACAAATTTAAATCAACAACCTTACGGAAAGCATCAATTTCCAAATCAAATATCGTCTTATCCGGTGGAATGGTTGCACCAGCCATGTTTCCACCGGCAGCGTTTACCAGCACATCTATGCGTCCAAATCTGTCAACAATCTGCTTGGCAACATCTTCCAGCTGTTCTTTTACCAATACATCTGAACAATAACTGGCAACATCATATCCTTTGGCACTAAGTTCATCCTCCAGATTTTTAGCTGCTTCCTTACATCTGTCAAGAATAACAACTTTTGCACCTTGTGAACACATGTATTCCGACATACCACGACCCAAAATACCACCACCACCAGTGATAACAGTAACTAATCCTTTTACATTAAATAAGTTATCCATACAATTATATTTTTTTTTATTCTGTAAATTGCCAGTATTCTTCAATATTCTCTTTTATAATAATGTCAACCGGCATATAATTTATATTTTTCACTTCCTGTTTCATTATTAATTTCATACATATATCCCTGACAGTAAAATAAGCCTGCTTTTCAGGACGTTGAGCCAAAAGATAGGTGACAATTCCATTTTTTAGATATCTGACATTTTCTTCAAGCAAATCATAGCCTATCAACGTGACATCATGAAACTCATGCTTTTCAAAATATTTTGCCAAACGATAAATCCTGGAATTAAACGTTATGACACCACGTATATTATCATGTTTTTCAAAGACTTGCTTTAACGTCATGTAGTTTACTTCATCATCATTTTCAGACAATTCCAGATCAAGTAATTCCACATCTGACAGTTGATGGTCATTTAAATATTGAATAAATCCTTTTTTTCGCGCAATGGTCTGATTCGAAACAGCACCTTTTCTTTTATTTCTGATTATCAACACTCTTGAATCCGGAAGTATTGATTGAGTCATTAGTTTTGAAGCAATGTACCCGCTTTGAAATGAATTCTGACCATAGTAGGTTAAAAAATTCATTTCTTCAATCATTGAGTCTATAAACGAAAAAGGTATCGACTCAAATTCTTTTGTCTGAAGTAACTTCATTGTTTCTTCCTTAAAAATAGGCGCAATAATTAAAGCGTCCGGCAACTGATCTTTTAATATAGATTGCGATAATTGAGTAAAACTCTGCACATCAAACTGATCATAATAGTACCTTTTGAGTTTTACATTATAGTGTGAAAAATCACGGGCAGCCTGATCAAAACCATTTTCTACCGACTGCCAGTACTCATTCGACTTATGTTCAGGAATAATACAGGCAAAAGTGTAGTTTTTCTTAGTTGCAAGTGAGCGGGCAAGAAGATTTGGAGAATAATCAATTTCCTGCAGCACCCGTTCTACCTTTTCCTTTGTTTTCTGAGATACCTCCCCCCGGTTATGCAATACACGATCAACCGTACCCTCTGAGACTCCGGCTAACATCGCGATATCCTTAATCCGAATATTTACCTTTTCCATTTTAATTTGTAATATCGTGTGCGAACACAGTAAATTATTTTCACAAAAATACAACATATTTTGTAATTTCAAAATTTTTTGTACCTTCGTGTCCGAACACGGAAACAATTAAATGTAATTTTATTTTATTTATTTAATTGATTTATATACATTTAAATATTGGCTTATGATTTTACATTGTATAATATCTGTCATTTTTTTATGTATATTTATATTTTCACACACCCATATTGTCCAAATTGTCTTTTAAAAATCAACATAAATTTGAATCATGAGAAAATTTCTGGATGAAAACTTTCTATTGCAGACACCTACTGCTCAGAAGTTATATCACGAACATGCAGCCAAACAGCCGATAATCGATTATCACTGTCACCTGGTTCCATCCATGGTAGCCAACGATCATCAGTTTAGAACCATTACTGAGGCCTGGTTGGGTGGCGACCATTATAAATGGCGTGCCATGCGTACCAACGGTGTGGACGAGAAATTCATCACCGGAAAAGAAACATCCGATTGGGAGAAATTTGAGAAATGGGCAGAAACAGTTCCGTATACCATGCGTAATCCTTTGTATCACTGGACTCATCTGGAACTGAAGACTGCTTTCGGTATTGAAAAGTTATTGTCACCTAAAACAGCCCGTGAAATTTACGACGCCTGTAATGAAAAACTGAATTCCCCTGAATATTCAGCCCGTAACCTCATGCGTCACTACAAAGTAGAGGCGGTTTGTACAACTGATGATCCGGTAGATTCACTTGAACATCACATCAAAACTAAAAACGATGGTTTTGAAATCAACATGTTGCCTACCTGGCGACCGGATAAGGCAATGGCTGTCGAAAACGCTGGCGGATTCCGTGCCTACATGGAACAACTGGCACAGATTTCAGGTGTAAGCATTGCAAATTTCGATGATATGATTACCGCCCTGCGCAAACGCCATGATTTTTTTCATGAAATGGGATGTAAATTATCTGATCATGGTATCGAGGAATTCTACGCGGAAGAATATACCGAAACGGAAATTAAATCTATTTTTAATAAAATATACGGCGGAAAAGAATTGACTCAGGAAGAAGTGCTGAAGTTTAAATCATCTATGCTGGTCATTTTTGCTGAGATGGATTGGGAAAAGGGCTGGACACAGCAATTCCATTATGGTGCCATTCGCAACAACAATACACGCTTGTTTAATAAACTGGGACCGGATACCGGTTTCGATTCAATTGGTACATTCAGCACAGCCAAAGCCATGTCGAAGTTTCTGAATCGCCTCGATACAAATGATAAGTTGGCAAAGACAATACTATACAACCTCAATCCGGCCGACAATGAAATGATTGCAACCATGATTGGCAATTTCCAGGACGGAACAGTTCCCGGAAAAATTCAGTTTGGCTCGGGCTGGTGGTTTTTAGATCAAAAAGACGGCATGGAAAAACAACTGAATGCGCTTTCTGTGTTGGGCTTGCTGAGCAGATTCGTTGGTATGCTTACCGATTCCAGAAGCTTCCTTTCCTACCCGCGTCATGAATACTTCCGCCGAACCTTGTGTAACTTAATCGGCAATGATGTGGAAAACGGTCTGCTTCCTGAATCTGAAATGGAGTTCATCGGACAAATGGTGGAGAACATCAGCTATTACAATGCAAAAAAATTCTTTAATTTTTAAATGTGGACAATTGTAGCATTAAAATCGTATTAAATTGATACTTCGGCGAAAAAATAGACCGTATTTTTGCGCAGTAAAAAATAATGTGCTACTTTTGGTCAACCAATTTTAAAAAATGATTATTTTTATACAAAAAGATGAGTAAAAAGATTGTAACTTTTGGAGAAATTATGCTTCGTCTGGCCACACCAGGCTACGAACGTTTTAGTCAGGCAACGCAGCTTAACGCCACTTTTGGCGGTGGTGAGGCCAATGTAGCTGTTTCATTAGCCAATTACGGATTGAATGCCGAATTTGTAACCCGTTTACCGAAAAACGACATTGCAGAATCGTGTATCATGACCCTGCGTAAATACGGTGTCGGCACACAAAACATCCTGCGTGGCGGCGAACGGGTTGGTATTTATTTTCTGGAAACAGGAGCAGTAGCACGTGCCAGCAAAGTGGTTTACGACCGTGCCAATTCTTCCATCGCCGACATCAAACCGGGGATGGTAAACTGGCGTGAGGTACTGAAAGATGCTGACTGGTTCCATTGGACCGGTATAACTCCCGCCCTTTCGCAGGGTGCTGCGGATGCTTGTCTCGAAGCCATTCAGGTGGCAAACGAAATGGGCGTTACGGTTTCTACCGACCTCAACTACCGCAAAAATCTCTGGAAATACGGTAAATCAGCTTCTGAAGTGATGCCTGCCCTCGTTGCCGGTTGCGATGTGATTTTAGGTAATGAGGAAGATGCAGAAAAGGTATTTGGCATTAAACCGGAAGGTTTCGATGTGGCACATACGGGAGGTGAAGTGAATGCAGCTGAGTTTGAATCGGTTTGTACCCAAATGATGACCAGGTTTCCCCGTGCAAAAAAGGTAATTGTTACTTTGCGTGGTTCTATCAATGCCAACCACAACACCTGGAGAGGCTGTTTGTATTCGGATGGTTCGTTAAAAGTATCAAAAGATTATGACATTACCCACATCGTGGATCGTGTAGGTGGTGGCGACTCATTCATGGGTGGCCTGATTTACGGTTTGCTGACCTATACTGACAGTGACCAGAAAGCCCTCGAATTTGCTGTAGCAGCTTCTTGCCTGAAACACACCATTTACGGCGATTTCAATCTGGTTACCGTTGCCGAAGTCGAAGCCCTGATGGGTGGCGATGGTTCGGGAAGGGTGTCGAGATAGCGGAAAACGTAGGGGTGCAATGCTTGCACCCAAAAGCGGAAAACGGAAAGCTTGAAATTTATACCAAAACATCAATAGCCCCGGGTTTTAACCCGGGGTATAAATAAAAATTAAAACGGGGAATATATAAAAATATTAAACATGCGTTTCACAAAATTAGAAGTTTTATCAGTAATGAAAGCAACCGGCATGGTTCCGGTTTTCTATCACAAAGATATTGAAGTGGCAAAACAGGTGTTGAAAGCCTGCTATGCCGGTGGTGTTCGTGCTTTCGAATTTACCAACAGAGGTGAATTTGCCCACGAGGTTTTTGGTGAACTGACGAAATTCGCGGCTAAAGAATGTCCCGAAATGATTATGGGTATCGGTTCAATAGTGGATGCTCCTACTGCTTCACTTTACATGCAGTTAGGTGCTAACTTCATCGTTGGTCCGCTCTTTAACCCCGATGTGGCTAAAGTTGCCAACCGCCGGTTAGTGCCTTATGCTCCGGGATGTGGATCTGTATCTGAAGTTGGTTTTGCCCAGGAAATGGGTTGTGACCTGTGCAAGGTTTTCCCGGGCGATGTATTAGGTGCAGGCTTTGTAAAAGGTTTGAAAGCTCCGATGCCCTGGTCAAACCTGATGGTTACAGGCGGCGTTAAACCCGAAGAAGCCAACCTGAAAGCCTGGTTTGATGCCGGTGTAACCTGTGTCGGAATGGGTTCAAATCTTTTCCCTGCTGAAATGATTAAAGCGCAGGACTGGAACGGAATCACAAAATTATGTGCTGATGCTTTGAGTATCATTGCCCGTCTGAAAAAATAAATATTGGAATTTAATTTAATAAATATAATCAATGAAAAAGTTTTTTGAGATTAACGAGAAAATCAGCAGATACAGATGGGTTATTTGTGGCTTGCTGTTCGCTGCAACCACATTCAATTACCTCGACAGAGCAGTCTTGAGTATCCTCATGCCACGACTGAGAGAAATGTTTGAATGGACAAACACTGATTACGCCAACATCATCATGGTGTTTCAGTTGACCTATGGAGTAGGTATGCTCTTCGCAGGTAGATTCATCGACTGGATTGGTGCCAAATGGGGTTATACCATTGCTCTTACACTCTGGACGGTTGCTTCAACTGCACATGCATGGGCTGAGCCAATGGGTGAATTCTTTTTGCCGGCATTTCAACTTGTGGGACTCGCATTACCCGCTTCAGTACTTGGTTTTATGTTTGCCCGCTTTATGCTTGGAATTGGTGAAGCTGGTAACTTTCCTGCTGCCATCAAAGTTACTGCCGAATGGTTCCCCCGTAAAGAAAGATCCTTCGCAACAGGAATTTTCAACTCAGGAGCCAATATTGGTGCAATTGTAACTCCGCTGGTAACTCCATGGATAGTTGTGAACTGGGGTTGGCAATGGGCTTTCTACCTTATCGGTGGTATCAGTATTATCTGGGTTCCTTTCTGGTTATGGTTGTATGCCAAACCCAAACAAATGCTTGAAAAAGGCAAGATGAATCAGGCTGAATTCGACTACATCCACAGCGATAACGATGTAGAAACATCAGAGCTTTCTGTAAAAGAAGAAAAAGTATCGTGGTTGAAACTATTTACTTACAAACAAACCTGGTCTTTTACTTTCGGTAAATTCATGACCGATGGTGTTTGGTGGTTCTTCCTCTTCTGGCTACCTGCATACCTGAAAGATCAATATCAGATGATGGATCAACAAATCATGATTCCTCTGGGTATTTTGTACACCATGACTATGTTTGGTAGTATTGGTGGTGGCTGGTTCCCTGCTTATTTTATCAAAAAAGGTATGGAACCTTATAAAGGCCGTATGATGGCTATGCTTTCTATCGCTGTACTACCATTAGTGGTGCTTGCTGCTCAACCTCTCGGACATTTCGGTTGGTGGGTGCCTGTAGTGCTCATTGGTATCGGAGCTTCTGCACATCAGGCTTGGAGTGCTAACCTGTTCACTACTGTTTCAGATATGTTCCCTAAAAAAGCTGTTGCATCGGTAGTGGGTATCGGTGGTATGGCAGGTGCTTTTGGTGGTATTCTGGTGAATAAAGTTGCCGGATGGTTGTTCGACTATTACGATGCATTAGGACATATCACCACTGGTTACACCATCATGTTTATTTTCTGCGCAGTGGCTTATGTGGTTTCATGGGGTGTTATGAAATTGCTGGTACCCAAATTTAATCCAATCAAGGATCTTTAATTTACTTTCAGTTTGATAGTTTTTTAGTTTGATTGCTTTGCCGGGGTTCTACTCCGGCAAAGTTTTTTATAGCCTGTTTTTCAGAAATGGATAAGACTGCAACAAGGCTGATTTTTCTGCTTCCACTTTTTTGTTAAAAATCAAACTCTCATTGCTATGCTGATGTATGGGACGGTGGTTCAGCATATTGCTGAACCTTTCAATCTTCTTATTTATGCTGATGGTCTCTCCGGAGAAGTAAGTGGATGAGAACCGTTCCCAGATATATTTTAAAGCCTGATCCGAGGGATGTAGCATGTCTTCGGCATAATACCGGTAATCGCGTAATTCATCCATCTGAATTTCATAGGCCGGGAAATAATGCAAAAAATCAAGTTGCCCGAGCAATTTATCTATTGCCAGATGCAAGATTCCCTTACTGATGTTATTCTCATGTGCCCCGTCTTTCCAGTGACGCACCGGACTTACGGTGAAAATCACCTCGATTCCGGGATTTACGGCTTTTATTTTGAGCAACAAATCAGCATAATCCTTTACAATTTCTTCAGCACTTAACCTGCGTCTGATAAACTGGTCCGCTGGTAATTTATGGCAATTTGCCACTACTCTTCCATCTTCTTTGAGTTCATATAACCAGGCGGTTCCAAAAGTAATCAGGATGAAATCTGCTTCTCTCAGCATAACTGCCGAAGACTCCAGGCGGGAATTGATTCGTTGCAGACAAATTTCCTGAATGATCTCTGAAAACAAGGTGCTGTGGGAAAAACTACTCCATAACGAACCATTCTGAAATAAATCAGCTTCAGTATATTTCTTTTCTGTCAGTAAATCTACCAGGCTGTTTTTAATCGATACCGGATTAAAAAGCACCCCGAACGGATTCGATTCGACCAAAAAGCAGGAATCAGCCAACTTCTTCCCGATATTTTCAGAAAAACAGGAACCAAGGGTTATCAATTTGCTGTAGTGGTCAATTTTCTTTGCTGATGGTGGAATGTTGACAGTCGTGGTGAACATGTGTGGAGTCTCCTCAATAGTAAATTCATCTTTTTTCTTCCGTATATATCAGTTTGATTTCTTCATCTGTCAGCATCCTGTCATACACCCTGAAGTTATCAATCAAACCATTAAAAAATCTCAGATCCATCGTCCTCAGACAACCTAACAAAGCTATTGAAGTTCCTCCTATTGAAGAAGATAAATAATAACTAAATTGATCTGAAACAATTAATTCTCCATTTAAATAATATTTGTATTTGTTATTTTCCCTTGAAATAACCGCGTTGTACCATTTATTTTTATCAATTTTTACTGTTGAAATCTGACCTGAAGTATTAAAGTATATATTATCATTGCCATTGTCATTTTTCACGGAAATAGTATGCATTCCATATTTTAAAGTAGGATTGTCTGAGCTGTAAATAACGCCTAAAACATCTTTTGTACTTATTGCATTAAACCAGACACTCAGTGTTAAAGACTCATAGTCAAATGGATTTTCAATCCTAACAAAACTATTTGCCCCATTAAAATAAACAACCCAATTTAAATCATTCGATACAGGCTTGAAGATATTTATCATATTTCCTGTAGCGTGATTTATACCCACCACATCATTAAGATTGTTTTGAAAAGTATAAAATGACACCAAACTATCATCGGTTGGTTGAACATCTAATACATTAATATTAATGACACTTACTTCCAACAAGGAATCATCATTACTATTTAAAACAGAAACCACTAATTTATATGTCGGCCTTTTCTCAAAATCCAAACATGATGAATCATTAACATAAACAACTCCACTATTTTTATCTATCCTGAAAACTTCATTATCATTACCACCAATTATCTCAAAGATTTGACTTTCAACTTTAGCATTAGATACAATCACAGTATCTACAACAGAACCATTAGATGCATTCTCGTACACTTCAAACACCTGTGTATCAACAACCAGAGGCTCATCGCAAATTTCACATTTATCCGGTTCACAAGAAACGAACAAAAAAATGATAAGAACTTGAAATGCGAATAGAATTCTGCTTTTGAGGGTCATTATTTTATGTGAATTAAAATAGCTTGCCAGTGTAAGCAATGTTGCGGGCATAGTAAAGATTTTTTTTCTCATTGGTCTTGTTTTTTGTTATTATTAATCAAAAAATGAATGCAAAAGTAAGAACTAAGAAAAGAACATTGCAAATTTAAGTGAAAATTTTCATATATAATGCTTATTTATAAAAAACAGTATATACTTTGCAGAATATATATAATAAAAAAGCTCCGGAGTTTCCCCCGGAGCTTTCCATTTATGGCTGTAAATTTATGATTTTGATGTTGCACAACATCCTTTCTTTTCTGCACCGGCTTTCGCTTCGCAGGATTTTTTCTCTGCTTTATCACAAGCTTTCTTTTCTTTGCAACAAGCATCTTTTTTGTCTTTGCACTCAGCTTTTTGTTCTGTTTTGGTGCATTCCTTTTTGTCTTTAGTGGTATCCTGAGCTACCATACCTACTGCAAAAAACACTAATAACGATAAAACTAATACATTCTTTTTCATACTGATATTCTTTTAATTGTTGTTTGTTTCTAATTCATTCCGGGGTGAAAATACAATGTTTTATTTAAATTGATTCTACTTAAACCCCATTTTTGAGTATTTTTATGATTTATTTGCTACCAGACTTCTACATTGCACATATTTTTACAATTTCAAAGCTTTTTGTATCATTTTCTTTCATCCTGTTGAACTTTCGCTTCGTAGCCTAACTTCTTAATAGCCTCCTGAAGCTTTTCAACCGTTGTCCTGCGGGTATCGTAGGTTACCTGAACCGTTTGTTTCTGCAAACTGACATCCAATGCCTTCACTCCCTTTTCAAATGCAATGTTCTTCTCAATCTTCTGTTGACAACTGTGGCAATCCATCGCTACATTAAATACAATTGTTGCCCGGTTCGGATTCGATTTCTGTGCGAACACTGGAAAAATGGCTAACATGGTTGCCATTAGTAACGAGATGATTTTTTTTGTTTTCATGATTTTAATTTGTTGTATTATATATTTATGTGTTGTGTTGTTGTGTTATATTGACATGTTGTGTTGTTATGACATGTTGTGTTGTTGTAGAGACGCCCTATTAGGGCGTCTCTACGATAAAACGGGTATCATCCCATACGTATATCACCGGTCTATCGCCCACCTCAATCCGATATACAATTTCCGTCCGTGTGTGGGTCCCCATACATTGGTTGCATCGAAATCATTACTGAAAGGATTAGTCACGTCGATGATGGGATTATCCTGCACGAAACCGGTTAGGTTTTCGGAGCCGGCATATACCGACCAGGTTCTGAAGTATTTCGTAATCTGCGCATTTAAAATGGTGTAAGCCGGGAATTCAGTGTTCCACAGGGGATTCACCGGATCAGGATCAGGCAAACGACCGCCGCCATTGAATTGTGCTGTAAAATCAAACTGCCATTTCTTCAACGGAGTTTGATAGGATGCGGTTGCCAGACTTTTGTACCGGTTTGTCAGCGGCTTTTCCCGCAAAACGCCTCCAATGGTCGATTGCACATCATTAAATCGATGAGCCAGCGTCATGGTGAGTCCTTTCACCACTTCCATATTGGCTTCGAACTGCACACTGTGGGCAAAAGATTTCCCATTCAGGTTGTAAAAATGAACCTGATGCACATCGCTATCAACATCGATTACCACCTGCTGTCTGAAATCTGTATAATACCATTCGCCTGATAGGATTAATTCTCTGTTAAAAAGTGGAATATAGCCCTGCAAACTCACACCATAATTCCAGGCTTCTTCCATTTTCAGGTTGTTATCCAACACCAGTGCCCGGTTACTTGCCAGATAGAAATTATTCTCAGCCAGCATATTCGGAGAACGATAGCCTTTTCCCATGGTGGTTCTGATGTGTAAAAATTCGGCCGGCACGTATTTCAGATGCAGACGCGGAGTTACAAACGCACCATAAATATTATGGTAATCGGCCCTTAATCCTGCCAGTGCGATGAATTTATCGTGCAAGTTAAGGGTGTATTCAGCAAATGCACCCGGCACGGTTTCTTTTTTGTAGACAGGCAAATACGAGGCTTCAGACAGGTCTGGATTCATAACCCGGACTGATTCATCGAATACATCATGATTGAAACTCAAACCGGCTGAAAGCTTCTGATGTTCATCCAGGTTCGTTTGGAATATCAGGTTCGCGTAAAAATTATCCTGACTTCCCACATAGTGTTTCAATCCGTAATGCGCTTTCTGGTCATGGATAGAACCACTCAGGATCAAGCCTACACTCGTTTCTTTAGCCGGATTGAACACATACCCGTTTTTCAGGAAGAATTCGTACCGTTTGGTATCGATGTCAATCATATAATTTCCATCAACCGTACCACCCATACGGTTTTCAGATAAAGCACGCACAAAAGCCTGCGACACAAACCTAGGGCTGCGGTAATACCAGCGATTGATGAAATTCAGCTGCTTAATCATCGGCATATCCATGTAACCATCACCATTATCATCCAGCGACATAAACTCATCGGAAGCATGCATCAACACGCCCGTCGAAAGTTCCGGAGTCAGCTTGATGCCGGCATTCACGTTGGCTTCCACCCTACCCGCGTCACTGGCAAACACGTTGGCTGCCACAATTTCGCTTGTTTGTGGTTTTTTGTACTCCACATTGATTTGTCCCGTTACCGCTTCATAGCCATTGATGACCGAGCCGGTTCCTTTCGACACCTGAATGCCTTCCATCCACGGACCGGGAATAAAACCAAGTCCGTATACCGATGAAATACCCCTCAGGTTGGGAATATTCTCGGTAAGCATTTGCACGTAAGTGCCGGGCAAACCGAGCATTTTAATTTGCTTGGCGCCGGTTGCTGCATCGCTGTACGACACATCCACAGATGGATTAGTTTCGAAGCTCTCAGAAAGATTACAGCAAGCGGCTTTGCACAACTCGTCGACCGTAATTTTCTCTGTTTGCAGGACAGCAAAACGGTGCTTTACTACACCCGGGCTTTTTTGCACCACCGAAACCTCCTGCAGTTCTATTACCTCATTCAGTTTTACATGAAGGGGTTCTGCTTGACTTTCAACAGTTATGGTATCTCCCTGAAATGCCACATTACTAAAAACCAGTTGTTTACTCTGGTTACTTCCGGCTATTTTAAAAGTCCCGTCCACATCCGAAACAGTTCCTGATTGGGTATTCAGCCAGAAGATATTGACCCCCGGAATGGGGTCTCCTTTGATATCCGTCACTTTTCCTGTAATGTCAGCATACAACAATACCGACAGAAAAAGCAAAGGAATAAATAAAATTCTTTGCATCATATTTTAATTATTTGATATTGTGAAACATAAAAAACTTAATCACCATGTAATTTCACAAGGTGAAAAGTAATTAGTTACGGCTTTATCAAATGATTAAAACAGCTTTGTTTACCAGAATTTCCCTGCCGTCAGGCAACGAGAAATCAGGTGGAGGATTGGCTTGAAAATTTACGAGAAACTTATCGAACGGGTTATAGATTGTCCGTTCGGGAATGGCAGTAATAACAAAATCGAAACTGAATACGGTTTGTACCAGTCTTTCAGTAACCGAAAAATTATCTACGTGAACCCTTTTTACATCACAACTTTGCTCATGGGCACAGATTTGATTATCCCCTGAAACTGATAAGGCAGGAAACTCGTGATTATGCTTGTGTTCACCTGAATCACAGCAGGATGATTCTTGTTCGTGATGTACAGAAAGGCAGGAATGATGGGCTATGTAGTCAATCCCCTTACCAGCACAGTTATTACAACAATAATTAACAATGTTGTAACCCGTTCCGGCAAAAACGAACAGGAATGCAAATAAACCTGATAATAAGTATGTTATCAATTTCGGCCTTATCATAACGTTTGCAAAGATAAATTACTTCTTTCAAAAAAGCGAAAATGTTATTTGGTTTTTTAAATATTTAAATAAAAATATGGTTTTTAGTTGTAAATTTGCACCCGAAAACGAATCCTGTTTCAGGTTTGCCACACTGGGATTTCAGCTCATTGTAACAAACAGTAAGACAAGACGTTTCGGAATTAATTAATCATCACAGTATGAAAAAGAGAAACTCATTTGTCATTGCCGGCATCATTTTAGTTTTGGCTGCCGCCATCTTGTTGTTTGTATTCTTCCCAACTTCTTCAAAAACAGTTCAATCGGAGAATTTCAGTCTCACCGAGAAGGTTTACCTCTCCGAACAGGACACCACATTAGGTTCGCTGAACATCGATTTAAACATCGACTTGCCCATTTCTTACCGCGATCAAAATATTTTAGATAAAATCAAAACAATTATCCGTACTGAATTGTTTGGAGATGTGTTCATGTCTTTCCCCGAAGATTCACTGTTGAACTATTACGCGATAGAATTAGGCAGGGAATACATTGACAACAACGCCGATTTTGCCAAAAAGATTTCAGACGACAGTCGGCTTGCATTCAACAACTCCATAGTGCTGGAAGGTTTTGCATTGCTCAACGATGAAAACATTTTCTCGTACGGGATATCCAGGTTTGTGGATTTCGGGGGGGCACATCCCATCAAAACCCGCTTGTTTTACAATTTCAACCTGAAAGACGGGAAAGTGATTTTTGAAGATGATATTTTCACAGCAGGATATCAGACAGAGTTAACTGAAATCATCAAGAACAAATTATTACAGGATAACAACCAGAATGCAGAAACTCCACATCTGGAAAGCCTGGATAATTCAGTTTATTTTTCGGATGAAATCAGGCCCAATGGTAATTTTTATATCAATGATGAATCGATTTGCTTTGTATTTAATCCATACGAAATAGCTCCTTATTATATTGGTGAAACTGAAGTGGTATTACCATATAGTCTCATTCATCACCTGATGAAACCCAAAAACCCATTGGAATATTTAGTAACTGCTGCTTTAAACAACAATTAATAAATTTAAAATCGATGAAAGCTCTTACTAACACAGATTTTCAGTTTGAAGGTCAGAAAAAAGTTTATCACGGCAAAGTTCGTGATGTGTACACCGTGAAAAATGACTTGTTGGTCATGATCGCGACCGACAGAATCTCTGCATTTGACGTGGTTTTACCGAAAGGGATACCATATAAAGGTCAGATGCTGAACCAGATTGCTGCCAAGTTTCTGGATGCTACCTCCGATATTGTACCAAACTGGAAATTAGCGACACCCGATCCGATGGTGACAGTGGGACTGCGTTGCGAGGGTTTTCCCGTTGAAATGATTGTACGTGGTTATCTCTGTGGAAGCGCCTGGAGAACCTACAAAAGCGGAGTCCGCGAAATATGCGGCGTAACAATCCCGGATGGTATGCGCGAAAACCAACGTTTTGAAACGCCCATCATCACGCCTACCACCAAAGCAGAATACGGTCTGCACGACGAGGACATATCAAAGGAAGAAATTCTGAAACAGGGATTCGTTACTCCCGAAGATTATGCCCTGCTCGAAAAGTACACCATGGAACTTTTCCTGAGAGGTACTGAAATCGCGGCTAAAAGAGGACTTATATTAGTCGACACCAAATACGAATTCGGTAAACGTGATGGTAAGATATACCTGATTGACGAAATCCATACTCCCGACTCTTCCCGTTATTTCTATGCTGATGGTTATCAGGAAAGATTCGAGAAAGGAGAAGCTCAGAAACAATTATCGAAGGAATTCGTACGCGAATGGCTGATGGCTAACAATTTCCAGGGGAAAGAAGGTCAGACCGTACCCGAAATGACCGACGAAATCGTAACCGGCATCAGCGAAAGATACATCGAATTATTCGAAAACATCTCCGGCGAATCCTTTGACAGAGCCGACATCAGCAACATCCCCGAAAGAATTGAAAGTAATGTTGTGGCGTACTTGAAGACAGTTTAATTAAGCGGAGAGCGGAGAACTGAAAGCGGAAAGAAAGACCCAAAATGGATCTTCGCTTTCCGCTTTTCGTTTTTAGCTTTCCGCTCTCAACACCCCAATCCGCATCACCGGTTTTACAAACATCGCGACCACACCGATCAGGATGATGATGGCACCGGCAATCACAAAAGCATAGGTCACACCAATGTAATCGGCAATGAGACCGGTGGCAGTCAGTCCGATGAGTGACGGAAGAATGGCCACACTACCGTATAGTGAAAATACACGGCCTAACGCTTCCGGAACAACAGACCGCTGCACCAGCGCCGTAAACATCGAATGATACACCGCACCGGCAACACCAGCCAACGCTGTTAATACCACAAACATCACAAATCCTTCCGGAGATAATATTCCTGAAAAAAAGAAAGTCAATCCCAACAAAATATAAGTCAGGTTTATCATGACCACCTGATTTCCTTTAAACTGTTTGAGACTCAGCAAAGCGCCTCCTACAACCATCCCTACCCCCCAGACAACCTCGATAACGCTCATCTGAAAGGCATCGCCATTAAAATGCTCCAGCGTCATCAGCGGAAACAATACGCTGACCGGCATCAGGAATAACATCACCAACACCGAGAACATGAACAGCAACAACAAGCCCCTGTTTCGGGAAATGACCAGAAATCCTTCACGCATTTCCCTGAATACATGTGGTTTCTCGAATGTCGCCTTCTTTTCCGGATTTGGTATAACCACGAACAACAAACTCATGCAGGCAATGATGGCGCCAACCACATCGAACAACATCACGTAAGCCATGTCGAGATATGTCACCAGCAAAGCACCCAGCGCCGGTCCGGCAATACTCGATACCGACATGATCATTTGATTAATACCTGCAACCCTCGTCAGCTCCGCTTCCGGCGCCAGCAAAGGTACCGAGGCCTGCATAGAGGGACCGTGAAAAGCCGACCCGACCGAGCGCAAAGCCAGCAGGATATAAATATAAGCAATCTCCACCCTACCCATAAAGAACAGGATAGCAAGCACCAGCGAACACAAAGCAATGAATGCATCCGAGAAAATCATGATGCGTTTCCGGTTCCAGCGATCGACAAACACACCCGTAAACGGACCAATCAGGGCCTGGGGCAACATCGAGAAAATGGCAGCCATAGCTAACACACTGGCCGATTTGGTTTCAAAACTAAGCCAGATGATGGCTGCAAAACTTACGACAGAGCTGCTCAGATATGAGAAAAACTGCCCTGTCCATATTATGGCAAAAACTTTTTTCCAATTATTCATGTGTAAATAAATATTTTAAAAATGAGACATGGAACTCGCATATCAGATATTCATAAACATTGGTGAACCTCTGCATTAATGCTCGTTTCATAACAAATTAATTAACGACATAAAAAACCCGCTTGTCTAACGGCCGACAAGCAATTAAAAAATCACAAGAAAAAAATGATTATCCGGTTAGAGGAGTCAGACCCTTTTCATGAGTCAAGATACCGGAAATCTTCAGCAAGTGGTTATTGTATTAAAATACAATGATAAAAGTCCTGTACATAAAAAGGCATGTATTAAATGAGTTTGCAAAAATATACAATCGTAATTAAATAACAAAATTTCTGCATAAAAAAGTTTTTCAGGTATTTGGTAATCCCGAAAAATAGCCTATCTTTGCACCGCTTTAGAAATAAAGTATGCCACTGGAGAGATGGCAGAGTGGTCGATCGCGGCGGTCTTGAAAACCGTTGAACTGAGAGGTTCCGGGGGTTCGAATCCCTCTCTCTCCGCAATATACATTGACTATCAATGTTTTAAATTTAAAAGGGACTAATTCGGGGACTTAATACCTGTTTTAGTCCTTTTTATTTTTTTATAAATGTAAAGATGTTTTTCCAGAATTCTCTACCCACACTTCATGCAAATCAGCCCACTTCTTAGAAAACGTGCCTAACCTGGCTGCATTACGTGGATGACAAAGTGCAATGATATCATATGCTTTCTCATTGATAATAACATTATGACGTTGGCCATAAGTGTCTGAAGTATCTCCAAATTGTGACAGCTTCGTTCTTTTATCGTAGAAGTGCAAGAACCACCTGATTGGTAAATCTCCCAATAAAATGATTATATTAGCTCCAGAAGCTTCAAGTTCGTTTACAATCTCATCCCTTCGTTGAATTGCACACTCTTTAATTTCATTTTCATCAAAATCTGGTATGGTTGCTTTAGGAAGATTTATACTTGAGCTTCTAACCAGTTCATTATAAATTCCCACAGCTTTCTTTTGATTGGCATTTACTCTTGACTCTGGAAGCAGGTCACATAGCCAGGCATTTTTTCTTGTATACCCAAGTGGTTTTAAAAACAATTCATCTAATGCTCTTCCTGATGGCCCATTTAAATTTTTATTAGCAGGGACAAGGCTTCCAAGTTCTTTAGGTATATTAATTCCAGCAATAATATCTTCTGCACCTTCACCTTTCCAAAAGATTTCATGTTCACTGGCTACTGCTAATGCCTGGACTTTAACCGACCCATCGGGATTTAACCATTTGGCATGAACTGCACTGGCATAAACTCCTAAAACGAAGACACTTTTATCAGGTCTTGTGTCTTTTTGTTGTACCTTTTGCAAAGGTTGGCCGAAAGGGAATTGATTTTGTTGCATAAACTTAAATATTGGGGGGATGAAACTAAAATATACTGAAGCATATATGGCAAAACTTTCAATATAAGATTGTTCTATTTCATTGCATTCACGACCGTTAATTCAAACTCCTTACATAACCTCTTTTCCTGATAAAACTCAGCAATATCATACCTCCCATTCGTTTTCTGCCAGATATCCAATCCTCTACCCAGAATAATTTTCCAGCCGTTGTTTATTTCGATGCTGCGATCGTGAATGGTTTCATTCAGTTCGTAAGTAAATACGATACCAATTTCAGCAAGAGAATCGGCTAACTCTGTGAAGTTTTGATGGGCACTCTCAATGTACTCTGGATCATTATTGGTGATCAAGTGTATTGAAATTTCTTCGTCTTCCACTTTTACTTCTGCAATTAACCTGCATAATTCCACGAAGTTTCTCATCTGATGAGATAGCCGGATGTACGGATCTCTGATGACATATTCAGTGGCCCCCACTAAGTAATCACCGAAGAGATTCTTATAACTGATATTAGTTTGGTTGTCCCTGACAGTTTGATTGAAACCTTCCAGGCATTTTTTGCCGGGCATGGTGACATCAACTTTCTCCTGCACTGGCATGCGTCTGGCCATGGGCAGAATATTGAGTTTAGCATCACCATATTCCATTACCTCTAAGGTTTCTATTTGATGCAATTTTCCATCCTTGGTTTTATATTCAAAATCAACCACTTCGTCGTTAAAGGTCTCATCCATTTTGCGGAGTTGATCTTTCACCCGCTTACGACATTCAATGGCAAAGTCCATCAATTCTTTGGCTTCTTCCAAAGTATATTCACCATGCGGATAGATAATCTTAACCAATCCTGAAAAGGTTTTCTCTATAGATGATTTATCACGGGTGGTGATGGTGGTTGACAATTCAAAATACGGCTGATAGGCCTTGGTAAAATCTTCTTTACGCATACTTTTCAGAACTTCAGCTAAGTAATCGACTATAAAGCCAAAATCAGTAGAAAACATTTCATTGCGTAGTTTTTTTGTTTCCCAGCCAGGTAGATAGGCATGTACACGATCCAGGAAGGCGGTATCGTAGTAATCTTTAGGTAGCGCATCAAACAGGTCGGTGTGTTTAAGCATGTGTGGCACTGAATGGTCAGTATTACCTACCATCACGATGGATGCTTCAGCCTGCATCACATGGGTACCACGAGAAAAAGATTTGTTGGCCATGTAGTTCTTCATGATGTCCACCAATCCTAAATCAGACTTCTTGGCTTTACCTGCAAATTCGTCTAATGCAACCACATCCCAGTAACCTACCAATCCAATTTCACCGTTACTGTTGTTGACAAACAATTTTGCTTTCGATACATCGCCTCCCGATATAAGAATACCATGAGGAGAAAGTTCTGAGAATACATGCGACTTGCCAGTACCTTTCGGACCTAATTCTATTAAATTATAATTGTTCTCAGCAAAGGGAATCGTAAGCCCCCGATAAACTACACGTTTTAGGGTTTGAAAATTATCTTGACCTTTGCTGGCAAATTTACAATTATGAATCCAGTCAGCAAAGAAGAATTCAAGGCGATTTTGGATCGCCAGCAGCAAAGCGGATTAAGCATCCGTGATTTTTGTTCCAATGAAGCGTATACCGTTTCGAGTTTCCATTACTGGAAAAGCAAGTTTGGGTTTGCAAGGCCCTACCGATCGCGCAGTCGTGAAGAATTTGCTCCTCCGGCTATGGCACCGGTTAGTTTGAAATCGGCACTTCCCGGTTCTGTTTGTTCATCACAACCTGAGTATGTCACCCCGGGTGAAATTAACATCAAGTTTCCCGGTGGTGTGGAAGTGAGTTTTTCAGGTCACAGGCAAACGGAGATTGCCCTACAGATGCTTAACCAACTTTACTCGGCCTAT
This sequence comes from Paludibacter sp., assembly GCA_024710005.1. Lineage (GTDB taxonomy): Bacteria > Bacteroidota > Bacteroidia > Bacteroidales > Paludibacteraceae > Paludibacter. The sequence continues at coordinate 109,050 of JANJVQ010000017.1, forward strand.
GTTCTCGCTAAATGACACGATGCGCTATTTTTTGTGTCCCGGTAAAACCGACATGCGAAAAGGAATGAACTCCTTGTGTGGTGTTGTTCAAAACCAGATGGGTTATGATGTCCGAATGGGCGATGTTTTTATTTTTATCAGTCGCAACCGCACCACCATAAAGCTGCTTCATGCCGAGGATGGTGGGCTGGTTTTGTACATCAAACGTCTCGAAGAAGGAACCTTCCGTATCCCTTCCTATGACCCCGGAAGCCAATCTTATCCGATGGAGTGGCGTGATTTGGTGATGATGGTTGAAGGTATACGTGAAGATCCGGATTCGCGACTGAAACGCCTGAAAGCCCTGCGAAAATAAGGTATAAAAAAGTGCAAAAAACCTCTGAAAAAGCTGCCTGACTATTTGCGTAAATGATTGTATTTTAGTATCTTTACGTCGTAAAAATCAAGGCAATATGGACGAGACAATAGCACTTTTAATCAAGTCGCAGGCGGAACAAATCCGGCTGCTGACCGAGGCTAATACCCGTCAAAGTGAACAGCTGACCAGTCTTCAACAACGAATTGATCAATTGCTTGCACAACTTGCCTGGTTTACACGTCAGTATTTTGGACGTAAAAGCGAAAAACTGGCCCATCTGGACCCCAACCAGTTATCAATCTTCGAAAGCTTGACAATGGAACAGCAACGCCTGAAAGCTATTGAGGCTGCCCGTCAAAAAGCCGAAACACAGATCATCGAATCAACGCAAAAAACAGTTGCTCCTAAAACTGAACGAGCCAATCGACAATTATTGGAAAAACTCCCTGTTATTCAGGTAGTGGTTGAGCCGGAGTCGGTTGATCTGGAACATTATAAACAGATTGGAAACGAAAGCACCCGCACCATTGAGTTCGAACCCGGTAAATTGTACGTGAAAGAAACG
>JANJVQ010000002.1 GCA_024710005.1 Paludibacter sp.
TTAAAAATTCCTGACTCACATCTGTGTTGATATACTCTAAAACTACCTGCAATTTTAACTCGTCCGTTAATCTGTTTACTTTTCTTCGCATAATCCTGATTTTTGTTTACTTTTTTGTAAACTTATTTCAGGACTAGACAACCCGTTATGGGTTATCAACATTGCTTTCCGCTTTCCGCTTTCCGTTCTCCGCTTTCAGTTTTTGGCTATTCTCTTAATCTCCCCTATCACCTCCTGCGCGAACTGCTCTGCTTCAGCAGTTGTTCCGGCTTCGGAATAGATACGGATAATCGGTTCTGTATTTGATTTCCGCAAGTGTACCCATCCTGTCGGAAAGTCGATTTTCACTCCATCAATATCATTTACTTCGTACTGCTGATATTTCTCCTTGATTTTTATGAGAATATTATCTACGTCAATCTGCGGGGTGAGTTCAATTTTATTTTTCGAAATGAAATAATCCGGATAAGTCCTTCTTAATTCCGAAACTTTCTTTCCTGATTTAGCCAGCAAACTCAAGAACAGCGCAATACCCACCAGCGCATCCCGTCCATAATGACTGGCCGGGTAAATAACACCGCCGTTACCTTCACCGCCAATCACGGCATTGGTCGCTTTCATCTTGGCAACTACGTTGACTTCTCCAACCGCTGCTGCATTGTATTCCATGCCATAGCGCTGAGTAACATCCCGCAGGGCGCGACTCGAACTGAGGTTTGACACGGTATTACCCGGAGTATTTTGCAAAACATAATCGGCTATTGCAACCAACGTATACTCTTCGCCAAACATAGAACCGTCCTCGGCAATGATGGCCAAACGGTCGACATCCGGATCAACGACAAAACCCACATCAGCTTTTCCCGACTTCATCAGGTTGGAAATATCCGTAAGATGCTCCGGTAGCGGTTCCGGATTGTGCGGGAAATGCCCCGTCGGGTCACAATATAATTTTTCTACTTGTTTAACACCCAATGCTTCCAGCAACACAGGCAGGGCAACACCTCCGACTGAGTTCACACAATCAATAGCCACCGTGAATCCTGCTTTGCGGATGGCTTCCACATCAACCAAATCCAGCGCCAGCACACTTTCAACATGTTTCTGCGTATATGTATCGTTTTCTGTCAGTTTACCAAGCTTATCCACTTCAGCAAACACAAAATCATCAGCAGCTGCTTTCTTCAACACGTCTTCACCCTGCGCAGCATTCAGAAATTCTCCTCTTTCATTCAACAACTTCAGGGCGTTCCACTGTTTGGGATTATGACTTGCTGTCAGAATAATACCACCTGCAGCCTGTTCCATTGTAACCGCCAGTTCGGTCGTCGGCGTGGTAGCCAGACCAATGTTCACCACATCAAAACCCATTCCCAGCAGGGTACCGATAACTACCTGTCCAACCATCTCGCCGGAAATGCGGGCATCCCGTCCCACTACGATCTTATTAGAATCGATGGTTTTGTTTTCACGAATGTGGCGCGCATAAGCAGCCGTAAAACGAACAATATCGAGGGGACTCAACCCCTCGCCGACAGTGCCCCCGATGGTGCCCCGAATACCGGAAATTGATTTTATTAAAGTCATGCTATATTATTTATTAGTGTTTAGTTAGTTAGTTTAAGAGTTTAAGAGTTTAAAGTTTAAAGTTTAAAAAGGACTTCGTTAATCGCTATTCGTTATTAGCTATTCGCTTTCCGTTCTCCGCTTTCCGCTAAATCAGTACTTGCTAATTCTGATATTGATATCATAACCTGCAGGAGTTGCGGGTCTGCTGAATTTCGACATGCCGATTTTGGAAGGAACAATCAATTGCGCTTCCGCGTTATTGAATTTCATATAACGAACGGCCTCATGCCAGGCAGCACAGGCCTGCGTTAAATCCAGGTAGTTAAATTGCAATGGATTCGGGTAGTTTACAGAACTCTGACTTGAAATCGTATCTGCTTTCACTCCCAGTGTATACTCATCAAAGCGCGGAACAATCACATCGCCTGCAATTGCACTGTCACCTTCATTTACAGTATCACCCTGTTTTGTCAACCGAAAATACAAGCCGGTTTTACTCTTATAAAAAACCTTGTCATCCCACGGAAATGTAGTCGGCATTACCGTCACAACCTTGATCTGCTGACGTGAAATAAAGTCAGCAATCAACTCTTGTTCGGCCTTCAACTCTTCAGCATAAGTTACATTGTCATCCTTACAGGCAACAAATAAAAGCGCTACTATGAGTGCAAAAAAGATATTTTTAAGTACGTGTTTCATTTTATGTATGTCTCCGGTCTCCAGTCTCCAGTCACCAGTCATTAACCACTAACCATTAACCACTAACCACTAATTATTATCTTATATTCGCAATACTCATGATATCAGCAAAAACACCGGCAGCTGTTACGCTTGCACCGGCACCGTATCCTTTGATAATCATCGGGTAATCGTAATAACGTTCAGTTTTAATCATGATGATGTTGTTGCTACCTTCCAGTTCATAGAAAGGATGACGCATATCCACCTCCTGCAAACCAACTGAGCAATCCCCGTTTTCCATGGTAGCCACGAAACGGTAACGTTTATTTTCGGATTGCAGACGTTGACGAACACTTTCAAACTCAGCATCCATTTCATGAATGGTATTCCAGAAATCATCCAAAGTACCATCAAAATAACGCTGCGGAATAAACAGGTTTTTCTTCACATCACTTTGTTCAACCTTATAACCTGCTTCCCTTGACAGAATAACTAATTTGCGGATTACATCCGTACCACTTAAATCGATTCTCGGATCAGGTTCAGCATAACGGGCTTCCTTCGCCAACTGAATGGCTTTGCTCAACGGAATTTCAGCACTGATGGTATTGAAAATAAAGTTCAGCGTACCGGAAAGCACCGCTTCTAATTTCAGTATTTTATCGCCGGAATTAACCAGGTTATTCATCGTGTTGATAATCGGCAAACCGGCACCCACATTGGTTTCAAACAAAAATTTGATACCTTTCTTGCGGGCAATTTCTTTCAATTCGGCATAATTGGTATAATCGCCGGAAGCAGCAATTTTATTGGCTGCTACCACCGACACGTTGTGTTGCAACAAATCTTTATAGAGCGCAGCCACCTGGTAACTTGCCGTACAATCAACAAATACGGGATTATAGATATTCATATCCAGAATACCCTTCAGAATTACTTCAGGAGAAGTCGGGATACCGTCCAACGCGAGCAATTCAGGGTAATTACTTAGCATAATACCATCGCGGTTAAACAACACCTTGTTTTCATCTGCAATGCCCACAACCTTAATCTTCAGGTTGTTCTGCTTTTTCAGTTTGGGCTGTTGCAACATAATCTGATCCAGCAGACCACCACCTACCGTTCCGGTACCCACTAAGAAAATATTCAGTTCCTGATATTCCGACAGGAAAAATGCCTCATGAATCACATTCAGCGCTTTCCGCAGGGATATCGAATCAATTACAAAAGAGATATTCGTTTCAGAAGCTCCCTGTGCAATGGCAATTACATTTACACCACTGCGACCGAGGGCGCCAAATAATTTACCGGAAATACCGGGAATGCGCTTCATATTATCGCCCACCACCGCGATGGTAGCCAAATCCTTTTCAGCCTTGACATTATTAATTTCACCGATGGCCAGTTCGTGGGCAAATTCTTCAGAAATCACTTTAACCGCGATATCCGCTTCCGCATTGGTAACACCGATAGAAATCGTATTTTCGGAAGAAGCCTGTGAAATGAAGAAAGCTGAAATACCCACATTGGCAAGCGCACCGAACAAGCGTTTACTCACCCCGATTACGCCAACCATACCGAGACCCTGCATGGTCACCAGCGCCGAATCGTTGATGGATGAAATTCCTTTTACCGGCTGATTACTGGTATCCTTTGCACGGGAAATATAGGTTCCCGGCGCATCCGGGTTGAACGTATTCTTGATTAAAATAGGGATATTCTGATGATATACCGGGAAAATTGTCGGTGGATAAATGACCTTAGCGCCATAATTACAAAGCTCCATCGCTTCTATATAGCTCAAATTATCAATCACATAAGCCTTGCTAATCACGCGCGGGTCGGCCGTCATGAAGCCATCCACATCCGTCCAGATTTCGAGGCTATCGGCATGCAAGGCAGCAGCCAGGATAGCCGCCGTATAATCAGAGCCACCACGACCCAGGTTCGTAATGACACCCGACTCTTTATCCGTCGTGATAAAACCGGGACAAACCGTCAACACCGGTTTTTCAGGAAAATAATTACGGATGAGCGTATTGGTAGTTTCAATATCGAGTGTATGTTTCCCAAATGCCGTATTCGTTTTGATGAAATCCGGAGCATAGGCATAAGCAGCGCCTTCGATAACTGTAGCAATGATAACCGAAGAAATCCTTTCGCCGAAACTTACGATTAAGTCCTTCGTCTGCTGGTTCAGTTCTTTTGAGTCGGCAACTTGTTTGTAAACGGCTAAAAGTTCGTCAAATAAGCCATTAATTTTTCTTTTGACACCATCAGCTTTCGTTTCCGTCATGACGCCCTTAATGACATCAAAGTGACGTTTTACCACTGCATCAAACTCAGTCTCAACATTCTGTCCCCTGAAGGCCATGTCGGTCAACGCAATCAACTTGTCAGTTATACCACCCAGGGCAGATACCACCACGATTACCGGCTCTTTCTCACTCTCAACGATGCGTTTTACATTTAAAATGCTTTCTACGGAACCTACGGATGTTCCGCCAAATTTCATTACCTTCATCTTTTCTATTAGCTTATTTTTTGAGCCTGCAATATTAGCGATTTTTCCCCAATAATTAAGTGGATTTTTTGTTTTTTAATTAATGAGTTGCAATTTCAGGAAAAATATACTACTTTTGCAGCGCTTTTCGAACGAAAAAGTAAATTTAGTGAGATGGTCCGGTAGCTCAGCTGGATAGAGCAACAGCCTTCTAAGCTGTGGGTCGTGGGTTCGAATCCCGCCCGGATCACGAAAAAAAAGCTAATCATTTTGTAATGGTTGGCTTTTTTGTGTTGTATTTTTGACGGAAAGCACTATGCGACACCCGATAGGGTGTACATCGTGCGTATCAGCTGTTTGGCAATTATCTGTTTAAATATTCTTTTGCTGTCAAAACAGGAAGTTTAGATATCTTAAAATCTTTTTTATTCCTCGTTATGATGATATTTAATTTATTTTCCAATGCCGTATAATATTGAATGGCATCTTCAAAGTCATTAAAATCAGAAGACAAAGCCAGTTCCAATATTTTATCGTCAAGTGGTAAAATACTCACCAAAAGTTTAAACTTTATCAATACTTTCCGGGCTTCATTCGAATTCAACTCTTTTGAAAGCAAGTAGTGAGTATTTGCAAATGTCAAAGAGGAAATATAAAGTTTAATCTCTTGTTCATCTGCAAGTGTAAACAATTCTTGTGCTTCCTGATAAAAGTTTTTCCGCTTTGAGAGCAAATCAATTATGATGTTCGTGTCAATTAACAAATTCTCCATTATGAGTATTTTTCAGATAAATAATCACGATAACTTTTTCTATCATCAACTTCAGATGAAATAACGCCTGTTAAACTCTCTACAAGGGGGCTTATTCTCGCGGTTTTCTTATGACTTGTTCTCACAAGAGAGTCTAAATAATTCTCAATGAGCTTGGACAAACTCACCTGATTCTTTTTTGCATAGGATTTTGCCTCGTCAATTATACTTTTGTTTAAATTTAATGTCAGCTTGGTGTTCATATTGCTCTAAATTAAGTTTACGTGCAAATATAAATATATCATACGTAAAATACAAATTTTCTTGTGTTTTTTTTCTGAGAGCTAAATCTCACCCAAAAACCTTATCTTTGCAGCCGACAAAAACAAAAAAGACAATCAATTGTTTATAGGATATGCAAACCCAACTTCAACTCATACTTACACCGGAACAAGTTCACAAGGAAGATTTACTAAAGCAAAAAGTTGCTGAAAAGATAAACGTGCCCATCAACCGCATTGAAGCAATCCGGATCATCAAAAAATCTATTGATGCGCGGGCGGCATTTCCTAAGATAAACCTAACCGTTGAGGTTTATTTGGATGAAGCCCCTCCTAAAACAATATACAATAAGAAATTCAACTATCAGGATGTGCGCGACAAAGAACCGGTGCTTGTTATCGGCTCGGGTCCTGCCGGTTTGTTTGCTGCATTGAAACTGGTCGAATTAGGCATGAAACCCATCGTACTGGAACGGGGGAAAAAAGCCGAAGATCGCAGGTATGATATTGCTTCGCTGAACCGGAACAAAGGCATCAACCCTGAATCCAACTTTTGTTTTGGCGAAGGTGGTGCGGGGACATTCTCCGATGGAAAACTGTACACCCGATCCAAGAAGAAAGGAAATGCGCAGGAAATTTTAGAGATATTTCATTATCACGGGGCTGCCGAAGATATTTTATTCGATGCGCATCCACATATCGGCTCCGATTTGTTGCCGGGCGTAATCGCCAACATCAGCAATACCATCACCTCCCACGGTGGAGAAATTCATTTTGAAAATAAACTGACTGAAATTATCCTGGACGGGAACCAGATTCGGGGTTGTAGAACAGAAGATGGAACTGAATACAAAGCCAATTACCTGATACTCGCAACTGGTCATTCGGCACATGATATTTACGAAATGCTACATGCGCAAAAGGTAAAACTCGAAACCAAAGGCTTTGCCATGGGCGTTCGGGTTGAACATCCACAGGAGTTGATTGATAAGATTCAATACCACTGTCCGGCCCGCGGCCCTTACCTGCCGGCTGCGAACTACAGCTTAGTGGAGCAGGTGGCCGACAGAGGAGTTTATACCTTTTGCATGTGCCCGGGTGGCAGGATAGTGCCCGCCGGCACCAGCGACCATGAAATCGTGGTGAATGGTATGTCGGCCTCTAAACGCAACTCTCCATTTGCCAATTCGGGTGTAGTAGTTGAAATCAGACAGGAAGATATTCCTGCCGAATTTCAGGAACACGGAACATTAGCCGGGTTACGATATCAGCAACACCTCGAACACCTGGCTTACCTGAACAATGGCGGACTTGGACAAAAGGCTCCGGCACAACGGCTCATCGATTTCGTAAGGGGAAAAGTTTCAGCTGATTTACCCGAATGCTCCTATATGCCGGGGATTATTTCTTCTCCCTTGCATTTCTGGCTACCAGAACATATTTCAAGCAGGTTACGGGAAGCTTTCAGAATGTTTGACCGAAAAATGAAAGGCTACCTTACCAACGAAGCGGTAGTAGTCGGCGTTGAAACCAGGTCATCATCTGCCGTTCGGATTCCACGTGACCCGGAAACCGGTCAACACCCGGAGATAAAGGGTCTGTTCCCTGCCGGCGAAGGATCCGGATTCTCAGGAGGAATTACGTCTTCAGCCATTGATGGTGAGAATGCGGCTGTTCATGTATTTGCTTTGAGCCAATGATCAAACTTTTGTTTTTCGTTTTTTCTGAAGGCTTTTTTAAAATCCCTGAAGTTATCGAAACCGGAATCATACACGATACTCCTGATGGTCGCATCATCCTTTTTGGCTGAGTTTCTGATCAGGTTCATCGCGTGTTGATATCTCATTTCCGTTAGCATCTTCTTACAAGTACTTCCATAATAATACTTTACAACGAAGTGGATGTGATGCAACGGAACTTCGAGGACATCGCTTAGTTTTTCAGCATTGAAATCATGATCGAGGTAAGGCTTTGTTTCCTGCACAAATTGCATAAGCCGTTTCGACAAACCATCAAAATAATCATTATAGGTTTTTGCTTTATCGGCGGCTTCCAACACACTGTAGCTATAATTTCCTTCTGATGTTACCGTACTATCTTTTATTAATGGGTTTAATATACGGTTTGAAGGAAATCCAAATAAAATACCAGGATTTAACAGAATTATCAATGGAAAAATCGAATTAAATATCACAGAAATAAGAAACAAACGGTCATCTTCCATTGTGTTGATAAAATACATTTCAGGATCAAACCGGAAATAAAGTGTTAAGCCCAGGTGCAAAAGAACCAATACCAAAGAGGAGAATGCAATGACATTTAACCACCTGAAATTTGAAATATACTGCTTCCTGATGGCGCCCTTCAACACATTAACCTTCTCCAAATAGGCACGATGCAGCATAACAATCGACCATAAAATATAAAACAACATAGAAGCAATCCTTATCATCGTATCAAACCAGATAGGAAGATAAACCATACTGGAATTCATGTAAAAACTCAGGTTTTGTAACGAACGTTCGGCCAGTTCCATTTTGTATTCAACCGGCTTAAAAAGATATGGCATTATGATTATCAAATTCAGGAAGAAAGGCATCAGATGAATTAAATCCTTATCCGTGAATTTATAATTTTCATCAACAAGGCCTCTCATAAAAAAATAAAACAAAGGTCCGACCATAAAAAACAACGGACCGGAATAACCAATCATCAACATCAACAATTGGGCTGAACCTCCATTAATAATCGTATCATAAAAAACAGATGTAAACGAAATAATCAACAAGAAAAAGGAAAAAGACAGGATATTTTTATTCAACTTCCAGTTAGAAATAAGCATAACAATTGCCAGAAAAGCATTGAATGCAGCTACTAAGTAAGTAATACTTATCATTTTAACTTGATATTTCTATTAATGATTAGTTTAAAAGTTTATGGATTCGTCCCTAACGCTTTTAATTCTTAATTTTTAATTCTTAATTCATAAACATCCGGCCATAAAGTTACAAATTTTTCTGACCTCCAATAAAAAAGGAGTTGAAAAATTCCAACTCCTTTTAAATCTAATCTAATAATGACATATAATACAAATTTGATTAGGCGCCGAAATCGTCGAACATCAGCATTTCGCGTGGCACACCCAAATCGTACAACATCTTCTCAACAGCTTTAGCCATCGGGCCGGGACCACACATGTAGTATTCAATATCTTCGGGTGCATCGTGCGTAGATAAATAATTATCTAAGATTACCTTATGAATGAAGCCCACATAACCAGTCCAGTTATCTTCCGGTTGAGGTTCACTCAGCGCGATATTGAAAGTAAAGTTCGGGAATTCCTTTTCCAGTTTTCTGAAATCCTCTTCATAGAAAATTTCGTTCTTAGAACGGGCGCCATACCAGTACGTTATTTTCCTGTCGCTGATTCTCAATGTATTCAGCAAGTGCAGGATGTGTGAACGCAAGGGAGCCATACCGGCACCACCACCCACGTACAACATCTCCTTTTTACTGTCGAGTATCGGGTGGAATTCACCGAACGGTCCTGATATCATCACTTTATCACCCGGTTTCAGGTTGAAAATATAGGAAGAACAGATACCCGGTTTTACATTTGCCCAGGCATTGGCATTTCTGTCCCAGGGCGGAGTGGCAATACGCACGTTCAGCATCACGATATCTCCTTCCGCAGGGTAGTTCGCCATAGAATAGGCACGCATGGTTTCTTCGTCGTTTTTGCAGGTTAAATTCCACATACTGAATTTATCCCAGTCACCACGGAAACGGTCGGCTACTTCAAAATCGGCAAATTTAATATCGTACTTAGGCACATCTATCTGGATATATCCACCGGGTTTGAAATTTAGTTTTTCTCCTTCCGGAAGTTTTACCACGAATTCCTTGATGAAGGTGGCCACATTGTTATTGGAAACAACTTCGCACTCCCATTTTTTCACACCCATGATTGATTCATCCATTTTGATGGTCATGTCGTTCTTCACTTTCACCTGACATCCAAGCCGCCAGTTGTCTTTAATTTCCTTGCGACTGAAATGAACCGCTTCAGTAGGAAGAATTTCTCCACCACCTTCGATTACCTGACATTTACACTGGGCGCAAGAACCACCGCCTCCGCAGGCAGAAGGCAAAAAGATATTCTGGGCCGAAAGCGTTCCCAATAAAGTACTTCCCGCCGGAGCAACAATCTCCTTTTCGCCGTTGACGGTAATTTTCACGTCACCGGAAGGAACCAGGTATTTTTTGGCAACTAATAAAATGACGGTAAGCAATAGTATAACCAGCAGGAAGACCCCCAGACTGGCAAAAATCATTGTTGAATTGATAGCTAATATCATGATTTAATTTAATTTTAGAATAAACAATCAGATTTTCAATCCGGAGAAACTCATAAACGCCATGGCCATGAGGGCAACCGTGATAAAGGTAATGCCCAGTCCCCGCAAGGCCGGGAACACATCCGAATAAGCCATTTTCTCGCGGATGGCAGCCAGACCAACGATGGCCAGGAGGAAACCAACACCCGAGCCAAGCGCATAAGAAGTTGCTTCACCAATATTGACAAACTGACGTTGTTGCATAAATAAAGAGCCCCCCATGATGGCGCAGTTTACTGCAATCAAAGGCAGGAAGATACCAAGAGAAGCATATAATGAAGGACTCACTTTTTCCACTACCATTTCAACCAACTGTACGATGGCAGCGATTACGGCAATAAATAAAATGAATGCCAGATAGCCCAAATCAAGAGATGCGAGCGAGGGACTCAACCACTTCAATGCACCTTCTTTTAACACATAATTTTCAAGCAGGTAATTCACCGGCAATGTTATACCAAGTACGAACACTACTGCAATACCTAAACCCATGGATGTTTTAACATTTTTAGAAACCGCGAGATATGAACACATCCCGAGGAAAAATGCAAATATCATGTTATCGACAAATATCGACTTTACAAATATACTGGCCAGATTTTCCATATAGCTGAATTTTTATTTTTCCTGTAACTCTTTGTTAACTGAACGGTGTACCCAGATAATCACGGCAACTAAGATAAGCGCCATCGGTGGCATCACCATCAAACCATTATTTACATAACCTGCATCGTAAATTGCCTGCGGTATGATTTGCAATCCAAACAACTTACCTGAACCAAGCAATTCACGGAAGAAAGCAACTGCCACTAAAATCCAGGCATAGCCGATACCGTTACCCAATCCATCGATAAACGACTCCCAGGGTTTGTTTGCCATGGCAAATGCCTCGAGACGTCCCATCAGGATACAGTTCGTAATAATCAACCCGATGTAAACCGAAAGCTGAACACTCACATCGTATGCAAAGGCTTTCAGGATTTCACTCACTACCGTTACTAATGACGCAACCACCACGAGTTGCACGATGATACGGATGCGGTTTGGAATGGTATTTCTCAGTAAAGAAATAATCACGTTAGAAAATGCCAGGATGATTGTTACTGAAAGTCCCATCACAATAGCGGGTTCTAACTTCGCCGTTACCGCGAGCGCGGAACATATACCCAATACCTGCACGGTAATCGGGTTGTTTTTGCCAAGAGGTCCTAAAAAGACCTGTTTGGTTTTATCTGAAAATAGTTTACTCATTCTTCAGTTCCTCCATTCGTTGAGATTTGCAAATACTTTTCATACTGACCGATACAATTCATCAGCATGGCTTCTACCCCTTTACTGGTAATGGTTCCACCCGAAATACCATCCACATAATCCGATTCGTCAGTGGTTTGTCCGGGTTTCATGATAGCAACAGACACGAACTCCTGTTTATCATTCATAATTTTCTTTCCCACAAATTGCTGTTGAAATGCCGGATACACAATTTCAGCACCCAGCCCCGGCGTTTCACTCGCGTGTGAGAAATAGGTACCATAAATTGTATTCTTGTCCTCATCCAGCGCTACATAACCCCAGATAGGTCCCCACAGACCGGCGCCAAACAGCGAAATGATGTATTTGGTCTTACCATCCACATTGGCAATATAAAGCGGCAATGCTCTGTTCTCCAGCTTTTGAGCCAGTTCTTTTTTAATCACAATATCAAAAGCCTCAACTTTAGGATTTTCAATCACTTCAGCATTGGCATTAATCACAATTTCGTCTACGATATACTGATTGTACAAGGCGTTCACATCCTGATCTTTCGTATCAATATTCAAAGAAGTCAGAATTTGTTTTTTCTTGTCAAGCTCCACATTGGTTGTTTGCGTCTCTTTCAGCGAACCGGAAACAAACGCCAGCACCAGTGCCACCACCACGACCATGACCGTGGCAAAAATCATTGTATAACTATTACTATTCGTATTCATCTTTTCTCCTCCTTTTATTTTTGAGTCGTGGCTCTTTTCAGACGTTTTTTGATATTTGCATCCACCACGTAATAGTCAATCAGCGGAGCAAAGATATTCATGAACAAGATGGCGAGCATCATACCTTCAGGATATCCTGGATTCAGCACACGGATGATAATCGCGAGCGCACCGATTAAGAAGCCGTAAATCCATTTTCCTTTATCGGTACGTGCCGCTGTAACCGGGTCGGTTGCCATAAATACCGCTCCAAAAGCAAAACCACCATACACAAGGTGATTATACCAGGGGAAATGAGCAATTGCCGTATCGGGACCGAAGTTATTGAACACCAAAGCCATCAGCGCGCCACCGGTAAATACCGACAGCATCACTTTCCAGCTGGCAATGCCTGTGAACAAAATAAGTGCAGCGCCTAACAAAATCGCCAAAGTAGAAGTTTCACCTATAGAACCCGGAATCAACCCCAGGAATCCATCCCAGAAACCAATCGGATTACCGATAATATCTGTCAGTTGAGCATTCTGGGTTGTCGAAGTTGCCACTTCACCAAGCACCGTTGCTCCGGAGTAACTATCCACGGGTGTACCACCACCCAGTCCGAATGTGGTACCTGTACGAACCCATACCGTATCGCCCGACATATAAGTAGGATAAGCAAAGAACAGGAAAGCACGGGCTACCAGGGCCACGTTGAATATATTCATCCCGGTGCCGCCAAAAACCTCTTTGGCAAAGATTACCGAGAAAGCAGTAGCTACCGCAATCATCCACAGCGGAGTATCCACAGGAACGATCAGAGGAATCAGCATACCCGAAACCAGAAAACCTTCCTGGATTTCATGTCCTTTAATCTGGGCCACAACAAATTCAATTCCGAGTCCGACCAAATAGGAAACCACCACGATGGGCAACACGGCTAAAGCTCCGAACAGGAAAGTATCCCAAAATCCGGCGGCTTCACCGATAGCAAGGTAATGTTGGTAACCCACGTTAAACATACCGAACAAGAGAGCGGGTATCAGGGCCACCACCACCATGATCATCGTTCTTTTGGAGTCAATGGCATCGTGAATGTGCGTACCGTTTTTCGAAGTTGTATTCGGAACGAACAGGAAGGTTTCAAAACCATCAAAAACTGAATGAAGCTTTTCGAGCTTTCCGCCTTTCATAAAGTGCGGTTTCAGTTTATCTACGTATTTTCTTAATTTATTCCTCATATTATTCAAGTTCTTTTTTCATATAATCCAATGCATTGCGCACGATTTGTTGCAATGGTAATTTAGAAGTACATACAAATTCGCATAAAGCAACATCTTCGGGTGCAATTTCATACGCTCCGAGTGCCTCCATCTTATCCAGGTCATTTGTGATCATGGCCTTGAATAAAAACTCAGGATAGATATCCATGGGCAACACCTTGTCATATTCTCCCGACATGATGATTGCACGACGACCACCCATCAGGCGGGTATCCCATTTGTATTTCATGTTGCCGAACAAGCGGCGCATCAGTTTCGTTTCAAAAATGAACGTAAAGAAAGTACGGCTCATACTGAACTTCCTGAACCGGGGCATCCCCCATCCCATCAGTTCATGTATATCATTTCCGTCTTCCAAGACAGTAATTTGTGTTGCATACGGATCAATCCAGCCGTTTCCTTTTACCTGAATTCCGGTCAGGACATTGCCGCTTATAAAACGGTGCGACATGTTACCGGTAATCCTGTTACCTTTCAATAAAGACTCGATATTTGCACCAACAATTGTTTGATAATACTGAGGTGATTTTACATTCGGACCGGTCAGCGCGATTAAACGCGACAAATCCACGATACCTTTATTAAACAACCGGCCGAAGAACAACACGTCCTGCGGATTTACCGTCCACACGACTTCGCCTTTGTTAACCGGACTGACATGGTTAATCTGAATGCCAACATTACCTACCGGATGAGGTCCATCATATTCGGTGATAACGGCATTCTTAACCGTTGAGAAAGGAGATTTTTTGCCATATCGTACCCCCAACTGTACCGTGGCAATTTTAGCAAGCACATCAATTCCGGTCTGAAAATCGGCCATCTGTCCGCTCATCACGAAATCATTGTTCGGAGCAAGTGGCGCTGTATCAAATGAAGAAATGAAAATTGCTTTAGGGGTTTTGGTGGGATTGGCGATTACATCATAAGGACGTTGCTTGATGTATGCCCAGAGTCCGGATTGTTGCAGTATAGTGATAATTTCATCCGGTGTCGACTTCGACAAATCAGTTTTTTCAAATTGCTGATATGTCATTTTTTCATCGCTTTCGATGATGATGCTGATGATTTTTCGCCGTTCACCCCGGATAATTGATTTTATCGTTCCACTTACCGGTGAGACAAAATTCATCCCGGGAAATTGTTTTTCATAAAACACTGGAGAACCGGCCTTGACTTCATCACCCTCCTTAACCAATAACTTGGGTGTAATACCGTGATAATTATCCGGAATAAGGGCAAATTCTTTCGGAAGGGTCGATGTTCCGATTATTTCAATGGGTCTGCCATTAATCGGAATATTCAAACCACGCTTAGTTTTAATCAGGTTTGCCATTTTTTATAATTGTTTGTTATTTATACCTCATTCGGGCTTGTCAGGCTGCCTTATCATCCATGAGAAACAAGCAAGAACAGCACAGAAACATGCATTCGAAAAAACGCTGCAAAAATACAACTTTTTCAGCGTATATCTACTATAAATACCGAAAAATTTCAGCAATTTATAAACAGCTGATTTTCTTAACATTAAACTAACAAAGAAACAAACATTTTGTTTACTTTCTGATAAATTTAACGCTTTTGATGTTAAAATCCTACTATTTTAATAGCATTTGGTCTGAAATAAATCTACTTCAAACAATTTTTAATATATTTGCGCGTTCAACTGAATTATGATGAAGCATTATTATATCTCAATTTTGATTTTCTTTACTGTTTTCGGGTATGCATCAACACCCTACAGAACCCGCATATTGACACCATCCATCAAAACACTTCAGGTTGCGGTTGAAAATGAGAATAACAGCCTCCCCATCATTGAACTCAACGACACCCGCAAAATTGAAATCCGTTTCGATGAAATGTCGCATGAAACAAAGAATTACAGCTATAAAGTTTTACACTGCAACGCCGACTGGACACTTTCCGACATCACCACCAACGAATATCTGAGCGGATATACGAATGGATACATCACCGACTATCAACATTCGGTTAATACCCATTATCTGTATACACATTATCGGCTGAACCTGCCCAATGATGAGATGCAATTTAAAATTTCGGGAAATTATGTTATTCTAATTTACGAAGACAATCAGCAGGATAAACCGGTTGCGCAGGCATGTTTTTCAATTGTGGAACCAAAAGTAAGTATTACCCCTACCATCCGGGCCAACACAGACATCGAAATCAACGGAAGATACCAGCAGCTTGACTTCGATATTGCATTGAACGGGTATTATGTCCGCGATCCGATGACTGAAATTAAAACCATGGTACGGCAAAACAACCGGCTCGACAACGAAGTGCAAAATATCACACCCAACTATGTAAGCAATTCCAAACTCACTTACATCAATAATAAATCCCTGATATTTGAAGGTGGAAACGAATACCACAACTTCGACATTTCGTCTGTATATGCCGTGGGAAGAGGAGTCGACCGGATCGCGTTTAACGGGAACTATTACGAAGCAGCTCTTTTCCCTGATAAAATACAGCGTGGTAATTACCTGCATGATTTTGACGTAAACGGCCGATTCATAATCAACAACCAGGATGCTTTCGGAGATGTACACACAGAGTCGGATTACATTCGCGTACAGGTAACCCTACCGGCACAACGCCCGTTTTTCGACGGACAGCTTTACCTGGGCGGTGAGTTTAATTACAATCTGACAGATCAAAACTCGGTGATGCGTTACGACAACGAACTTGCGGCATACACCCAAACGCTTTTGCTTAAACAGGGTGGCTACAACTACCAATATTGGTTTATTCCCAAAGGAGCAACCAAAGCAACCGTTCAGCGGGTGGATGGCTCCTACTGGCAAACAAAAAACGAATATACCATCTACGTGTACCACCGCGAATGGGGGGCGAGGTATGATAAATTGGTGGGAGTTAATTTTAGCGAATAGCGAATAACTAATAGTGAGTAGTGGTGACTGGTGACTGGTGACTGGTGACTGGTGACTGGTGACTGGAGACCGGAGACTGATGACACAAAAAAACAATGGAGTGAAAAGATACAACAATTACAAAGATATTTTACGGCAAATATTCAACAACAGGGTACAGAAGGTATCAATCAATGCTGGCTTTACTTGTCCGAACCGCGATGGCAGTAAAGGCAGAGGGGGCTGTACCTATTGCAACAACCAGACTTTTGTTCCGGGATACTGTCACCCTGTTAAAACCATCACGCAACAAATTGACGAAGGCATTTCTTTCTTTCTGAAAAAAGAAAAATATCAGCACCAGGCTTATCTGGCTTATTTTCAATCTTACACCAACACCTACGACAGTCTCGACAAACTGACATCCATTTACGAAGAAGCATTGAGGCATCCCCGTATTCAGGGCATCGTTGTAGGCACCCGTCCTGATTGCGTAAATGATGAGATTCTGGATTATTTCGAAGCGCTTTCGAAAAAAACGTATGTGATGATTGAATACGGAATCGAATCAACGAACGATAAAACACTCGAATTCATCAACCGGGGTCATGATTACCAGTGTGCGATTGATGCTATTAACGCAACTGCCGGAAGAGGAATCTACACGGCGGCTCATCTTATATTAGGCTTGCCCGGCGAAGACAGGGAAACGATACTTTCGCATGCCGACCGGATGAATGAGTTACCCTTATCTGCACTAAAACTGCATCAGCTGCAATTAGTCAAAGGCACCATCATGGCAAAACAGGCAGTAACAAATCCGGAATGGTTCAGTTTTTTCACTGCTGACGAATACATCGACCTGACGGTTGACTTTCTGGAAAGGTTATCGCCTGAAATTGCGGTAGAACGCTTTGTATCCCAATCACCCAGAGAACTGCTGATTTCACCCGACTGGGGACTTAAAAACTTCGAATTTGTAGTGAAAGTCGAAAAAAGACTGGAGGAACGGGAGACGTGGCAGGGAAGGAAGAAAGCGGAAAACGGGAAGCGGAAAACTAATAGTGCTTATCAATAGCCCCGGGTTTTAACCCGGGGTAGCTTTGATAAGTAAAAAAAAAAAACTACATTTGCACCGCGAAAGCAACAGGCTCCGTAGTTCAGCTGTATAGAACGTCAGATTCCGGTTCTGAAGGTCTTGGGTTAGAATCCCAACGGGGTCACAAAAAAGAGGCTGTCTCAAAATAAAATTGAGTCAGCCTCTTTCCTTTCAAATAGAAAAAGTTGTTTTTTCAAGATATTTCTATCTGTTCAAATCTCAGGAAGTGATTTTAAGTGTTTTTTTGGTTTTTAGATCAAAAAACGAGGA
>JANJVQ010000019.1 GCA_024710005.1 Paludibacter sp.
GGTCTCGATACTCTTTAAATTTGACTCTACAACTTGCTTCGTCTGGGTATTGCGCAACAAAATTTAATAAATTCATGCCGTTTCTGATTAGTTACTTCAAAGATAATCATTATAGGCGAAATATCGGATAATCATATAAATTTTTCACATATTTATCATCATAGACTCTCGGTTAATAGTGCCATATTATCAAAATATTGAATAAGGTCTGATTCAGATGACTTTTGCTCAATGTGTCTTCATTGTAGTGCACAATAACGTTTTGGCGCTATGTGCACCCCGTGGGGTGTCACATAGTGCTATCCAAATTACAGTACAAAATAAACTCCGATTGAATAAGTCAGTATAACCGGTGTTTGTTCCATTGTGGCAGGAAAAGCCGGACCACGGTCAAGTACGTATCCTAACCCGATTTGAGCGGTGAACCATTTTTTACCACGAAATACATAGCTTGGTCCAAACACACTTTGGGCGAAATTATCTCCTAATCCCTGATGCCAATAAGATAATGAAAGGAAAGAACTCCTAATACCGGGTTTGAGATGGTAATTCAGTCCGACGCTATAACTAACCAGCCCGGCGCCCAACTGAAGTCCCACGCGGTTGGATAGCAAGGCTTCAAAATCGGCTCCTACTAAACCACCACCACCGTTTAAAATTCCGACACTCAGGCTTGCCCGTCCTTCATTACCCGATTCATTCATTTGTTTTGGCTGTTCAGTTTGTGCATTGATTGTCAGGTAAACCACTGACACGAAAATTAGGATAAGTGCTTTTTTTATAAAAATTGATTTGTTTTTAAATTGTTATTATTTTGATTAAATATGTTCAATGAGAGTTTGCCCCGATAATATTGATGTATTTACAGTCTGTACACAAATCCGATCCCACCCGATTCCGTCAAGCCAAAACTTAATTATGATACCTGTTCTTTCAGCCCCGAATTATATAATCTAACCGAGTTTTTATAGTTGCTCTCTGCCGCAATTAAATGTATAAACCCGATAGCAGTCCCGATTCCGCTTGCTATCAACACGATATTATTCCCGGTTCTACCTCCCAATCCTGCGCCTAAGTCATTTCCGAGAATAAACGCACTTGGATAACCGATAACTTTGCCAATTACCTCCATCGTTCTGCCATTATTAAAGGCTTTTAATGCAGTTTCATTTTTTTTCATCATCTCTTTGACGGCATCTTTACTCAATTTCTGACTATCTAACCAGAAGCCGTTTAAATAATTTAAGTTGTTGGACTGGGCATAGATGCTACCTGTAAAAAAGAGGGAGAGAAGGAGGGATAATGTGATTTGTTTCAGAAATTGTTGTTTTGGTAAATGTAAGATTGATTATTCTTTTGAAATATTTGTCGTTTCCCGATACGAAAATGTTCTAAATTTAGTTATCAAATTAGTATAGTTAATTAGGGGGCTAAGACATTAAATTCATTATTCAATTATTCGCTTTGTTCTTCTCCATTCATTTGGATCTTTAGGGTTATATTTTATTTCAAACTTTGTTCCAATCGGAGTGAGGGTGTCTGTGTAGGCTATATATTGCTTTAAACCCACGCGAAAATATCCGAATGAATATGTAGTGGTGCTAGTTTTTCCTGATTTTACTCTCTTATAGTGAGAGACAGTAACTGTTTTTTTTATACCCTCTTGTTGAATATACCTATCTTCACAACAAGATTTAATAAAAAAAAACAATCCAACAATAAAAGCTACCAATAGTTTTAATCCTGATTTATCTTTTTTATATTTCATTTTCATCTAGTTGATAGATTGATGCTTAAGGAATTATTTGATGTTTTATTATTTGAAAGTTTTCACTAGTGTTCTTACTCTTTAAATAATTATTTGTAACTTGAGAAGCATATTCAGACATCCAAGCAGCATCGGTAGCCACAGCAATTGGCAAAAAAGGTTGCATACCTGGAACAAAAATACATATTAATGTGAAAATAAACTCCCCATCCGGATCAGTATATTTAAATGGATTCCCGTAACAATACGCGTATCGATTATAATTCAACCAATTCCCCGGAGCTTGTACAAACGGATCAGGACTAAAAAACATCGCCGTCAGCGGATCATACACCCGCCCATTCATATTGATGATCCCGAACGCATCTAAATGCTCGTGCATGGTGTAGCCACGGTCGAGAATCCAGCTGGTACGGGTATCATCCTGTACCCAGTCGGCAGGATTACGCCGTTTACCCCACGGATCATAAGCGTAACGTTCTACTACCGTTCCCGATTCGTTGGCAAGAGCAATTAAATTTCCCTGGTAGTCGGAATAACCATAATACAGTGTCTCTACACCGTTGGTATTGATGAGTATAGCACCGCCGCTAAGGTAGTGGATTTTCTTAATATTTCCAAGATTATCGGTCTCTTCTTCGTAATCGCCGAGGTAATATTTTGTTTTTTGAGTTACTCCGTTGATTTTGTACTCCGATTTACGGCGTTGGTCATCGATCCCATAGGTGAGGATGTAGTGTTTATTACCCTCGGTAAGGGTTTTGATTTTCTTGAAATCGGTGTAGGTGTTTCACTATTAGTTATTCACTATTCGCTCTCCGTTTTCCGTTTTCACTTCTCCGCTCCTGAAGCTCTCACTAATCACGATTGCAGTAAGTTTTCTCCTCTCGCTTTTGCATATTCCGAAAAAAGTTTTACCTTTGCAGTCCGATTTTTTGCCCAATCTCTGACAGCTAAGTGAGAACTGTGAATATTGCGTGAAAGATTTCATATCAAAATTAAGAACAATGGATTTAATTAAAGTTGCTGAACAGGCGTTTCTGGTTGAAACCAATCACCCTTCATTCAAAGCCGGTGATACTGTTACTGTTGCTTATCGTATCAAAGAAGGTAACAAAGAGCGTATTCAGGAATTCCGCGGTGATGTAATCAAAGTATCAGGTCATCAGGGAAACAAACGTTTTACGGTTCGCAAAATGTCAGGAAACGTAGGGGTTGAGCGTATCTTCCCGATGGATTCTCCTTTTATTGACAAAATTACCGTGAATAAATTCGGTAAAGTACGCCGTGCTAAACTGTACTATTTACGTGCACTTACTGGTAAAAAAGCCAGAATCAAAGAAAGACGCGTATAATTTATCCGCGATCAGGAAAACAAGAGAGAGAAATTTGGAAATCCGGATTTCTCTCTCTTTGTTTTTAAATATCCTGTTGAATACTGGCTGAAAATAAACTCAAAAACAGTATATTTGCATTCTTTTATACAGTAACCTTACAAATTCAGAAACAATGAATATTTTTCAGGATACCGGAAAATATATTTTACTTATGAAGCGGGTAATGGTCTTGCCCGACCGGTGGCGCATGTTTTTCCGACAGCTTCCGAAAGAACTGGAAAAACTGGGATTGCAATCCCTGCCCATCGTGATTATTATTTCAGTATTCATAGGGGCTATCATGACGATACAAACCAAGCTGAATACGGAAAACCCCATGCTGCCCACTTACAGTACGGGCTTAGTGACACGTGACACCCTGCTGCTCGAATTCTCATCGACCATCCTGTGTTTGATTCTCGCGGGTAAAATAGGGTCGAATATTGCCTCGGAAATAGGTACCATGCGCATTACCGAGCAAATCGATGCCCTTGAAATCATGGGTGTTAACTCGGCCAATTACCTCATCCTGCCTAAAATTGTAGCTTTTGTCTTCATGATGCCTTTCCTGGTTATTTTCAGCATGGGTATCGGATTAGTCGGCGGTTATTTAGTGGGAGTATTCAGCGATATCATAACGACGGCGGATTATCTGCTCGGGATACAATACGCGTTTATCCCGTACTACGTGTTTTATTCATTGGTCAAGTCGCTGGTGTTCGCGTTTTTAATCGCGTCGGTTGCCGCCTATTATGGCTATTACGCCTACGGAGGAGCGCTTGATGTGGGGAAGGCCAGTACCAACGCTGTGGTTAACAGCAGTATATTGATTTTGTTTTTCAATTTGTTGATTACAAACGTCATGTTGAATTAACGATCTAACGTAGAGACGCCCTATTAGGGCGTCTCTACCTCATAAAACAGATATTTTTATATATAACGAATGATAACAGTTACAAACGTAGATAAAACCTTCGGCGACAATCATGTGTTGAAAAACGTTTCGGCGGTATTCGAAGCGGGTAAGACCAACATGATTATCGGGGCAAGCGGTTCCGGCAAGACGGTACTGATGAAAAGTATCATCGGCCTGCACCGGATTGACAAGGGACGGATTGAATACGATGGTCGTAATTTGCCGGATATGCGCATGAGTGATATCCGTCGGCTGCGCCGGGAAGTGGGTATGCTATTTCAGGGTTCCGCTTTGTTCGATTCCCTGAGTGTACTCGAAAATGTGATGTATCCGCTGGAGATGTTTTCTAAAACTACAAAAGAAGAAATGAAGGACAGGGCAATTACCTGTCTGCGCCGGGTAAATCTGCCGGAGCATTCCTATCAACTGGCTCCTTCCGAGATCAGTGGGGGGATGCAGAAAAGGGTGGCCATCGCGCGTGCGATTGCCCTGCAACCCAAATATCTTTTTTGTGATGAACCAAACTCCGGACTGGATCCGAAAACTTCCTTGATTATCGATCAGCTGATCAGTGAAATCACACGGGAATTCAACATCACTACCATCATCAATTCCCACGATATGAATTCGGTAATGGAAATAGGCGAGCACATTATCTTTATAAATAAAGGAGAAAAAGCCTGGGAAGGGAACAAAAATGATATTTTTCACGTTGATAATGAAGAGTTGAATAATTTCGTTTTTGCTTCAAACCTGTACCAGATGGTGAAGAAAGCGAATTTATAATAGTGGATAATGGTTAGTGGTTAGTTTTTGGTTTAAGAGTTTAGAATTAATGATTTAAAGGTGCTTATATGTAACTCATATGACTTATATGGTTAAAAAAATAAGTAAAAGATGAAAATAATTTCTTATAACGTAAACGGGATACGGGCAGCGCTCACGAAAGATTTCGCGGGATGGCTCAAAGAAGCAGATCCGGACGTGTTGTGCCTGCAGGAAACAAAAGCACAGCCCGATCAGGTGGATACCATGTTGTTTGCCGAGATGGGATATACAAGCTATTTGCATTCAGCTGAAAAAAAAGGATACAGCGGGGTCGCTATTTTGACCAAAGTAGCTCCTGATAACGTGGTAATCGGGATGAATCATCCACGTTACGATGCTGAAGGTCGTGTAATCAGAGCCGACTTTGGCGATTTGTCGGTCATCAGCGTGTATATACCATCCGGTTCATCCGGCGATGAACGACAGGCTTTCAAGATGGATTTTCTGGAAGCGTTTTTGCCATTTATTACCGAATTGAGAAAGACAAGGCCCAATCTGGTGGTCTGCGGAGATTACAATATTTGTCACAAGCCCATTGACATTAATCATCCGGAACGGCAAATCGGGGTTTCCGGATTCCTGCCCGAAGAACGTGAATGGCTTGACAGGTATGAAGCTACCGGCATGATTGATTCATTCCGGGTTTTTGATGCAAGTCCGGAGAAATACAGTTGGTGGAGCTACCGTGGAGGCGCCCGTTTCAGGAATGCCGGCTGGCGTATCGATTATCATTGGGTGAGTGAACCGCTCAGGAACCGGTTGAAAAATGCGGAGATTTTAGTGGATGCAGTGCATTCCGACCACTGTCCGGTTACCGTTGAATTGAGCCTGTAAATCTTCCATAAGATTTAAAAAATATAAATATTCGGAGAAAGGGATGATTAACAGGTATTTTGTTATTACTTTTGCCTTTCAAAATTTCAAAAATAATATGAAGAATTACTTTTACAGGTTTCTGATATTCATCGTAACCATCAGTGTGCTTAGTTCCTGTTTGTGGGATGATGAAGAAACAGAACTGTCTAAAAATCCGTATTTTGTGTCACTAACATTTGCAAAAAACGATAGTATTCCCAAATTGGAGAGTGCCGCGTTTTCATTGATATATGACACAGTCCTGCTGGATTCTGTTATTGTCAATCTCGATTCTTTGCCTTATCAGACACGAATTGACAGTGTATTCCCTACATTCTCTTTTAAGAGTTCTTCATTTGCTTATCTGATTATGAGAGATACACTCAATACTGGTTTGGATACGATACTTCTGACCGGAAAAGATACGATTGATTTTACCCGGGTATTAAGAGTGGTGAATATAGCACAAAACGGAAAGGATTCCTGTTCATACGGGATTAAGGTTAATGTTCACCAGATTCAACCGGAGTTGTATGTCTGGCAAAAAACTGTTGATCAGATTTACACGTATGTCGCCAGTGTACAAAAAGCTGTGTTCTTCGACGGTAAGTATTTGTTTTATGTCAGTTCCGGTCTTACAAACAACCTCTATATCTCCGGAAATGGCGTTAATTGGGTTAATACTCCTGTTGCCGGCTTGCCTCCGAATGTTATACTTCAGTCGATAACCGCATTCAATAATAAACTCTATCTTGTCAATGAGAAGGGCTTGATTTACAGTTCGACAGATGGTGTAAGCTGGACAGGAGCAAATCCGGGTGTTGCAGGTTATACGATTGAGAATTTGTATTTTGTTTTAGATAACCAGCTATGGGGTCTTTTCAAACAGGATGCAAATTCGAAATATTATTTTGCGACTACTCAGGATGGATTAACGTGGCAAATTGGCGAAACGATTCCATCCAAATTCCCGATTGTGGATTATGCAGCACTGGTATTCAGTTCAAGAACAAATAAACCAAAAGGATTAATAATTGGTGGTAATGCATCAGATAGTACATTACTTTCATCCAAATGGAGTGTCCAGAAAGAAATAAATAACAAATATAAATGGGTTGATTTTTCTAAAGATAAACCTGACCTAACAGCTCTTTCGGGTGCATCGTTGATTCATTATGACAATAAGTTGTTGTTGTTCGGAGGAATGGATAAAGATTTCAATATCGTTGATAAAGGATATAAGGAGTCTATTGACGAAGGGATGACCTGGAGAAATACTGACAGTATTTACAATGTTATTGTTGACACTGATCAGGCGATTACATATCAACCAAGAAGTTATCAGTCGGTTATTCATGATACATCCAATCATTATATCTATTTGTTAGGGGGACGAAACAATACCAGTTTTTTCTCTGATGTATGGGTGGGCAGGTTAAACAGAATGACTTTTATCAGAAAATAAGTTGATGTTATTTAAGGGTACAAATATCACTAAGACAGTTCGTTTCCGTCGTTGGACACGAAAGGCTTATGCTGTATTTGCCAGTCTGGGTAAAACAATCTCCATTGGTAATCTGAGGGTTGCGATGGCAGGACAAACCCTGTTCCGGGGTTTCGAAAGATTGGATAGGATATTTACAGAGCAGCCCGATGAAGCATTTGATTCGGAACATGACCCTGAAATACTAACAACAGAATTATTATTCGCTACAGAAATTATTTCAGTTCCTGCTTCACAATTTGCTGAGGCGGCGAATTTGATGTACATATATTGTATTAACCAAACGGTTAGAGCAGTTTAGGCTGTTTTAACCGTTTTTTATTTTATAAAGATGAACAAACATGTTTTAATTTTATTTTTTCTTCTTACACTGGCCTGTCAAATTTCAGGAATGGTATTGAACGATTCAACTGTGGTTGAATTAACCGAGTTACAGGTTGATGCTACCCGTCAACGACAGTTTTCAGGAACAGGAAAAGTATTGCAATCGCTTTCGGCAACCGAGATTAAGCAGATGCCGGCACAAAGCATGGATGCATTTATGAAAACGATTCCCGGAGTTGATGTGCGTCAACGGAGTACCGGGGGGACCCAGGCCGACTTATCCATCCGGGGCGGTTCTTTCGATCAGGTGCTGGTGTTGCTCAACGGAGTGAATATCACGGACCAGCAAACCGGGCACCACAATCTCAACATTCCGGTTGAACTTTCCGAAATCGAAAGCATTGAAGTGTTGCAGGGAAGTGCTGCGAGAAGATATGGAAGTCAGGCTTTTTCGGGTGCAATCAACATCGTAACGAATCCCCAAAGAAAAGGAACCGTTGAGGTGGGTACTACAGCTGGTTCCTTTGGCACTTATACACAAAAGCTAACCCTGAGAGGTGTTAAAAAAGAGTTGAGTCATTTTACTTCTGTTTCCCATCAATCGAGTAAGGGTCACATCCAGAATACTGATTATGATATCCTGAACTTATTCTCCCATACCCGTTTCACACCCGAAAATATCGGTAAATTTGATCTACAGGTGGGTTATCAGCAAAAATCATTCGGAGCAAATAGTTTTTACACGCAGGCCTATCCGAATCAGTTCGAACATACCCGTACCCAGTTCGCCTCGTTGAGCTGGGAGAAACAGATAAACAAACTATATGTTGCTGCAGATGTCCAATACAGAAGACATTATGACCGGTTCGAGCTATTTCGTGATTTTCAAAATATAGAACCATGGTATGCCGATCATAATTATCACCTGACTGATGTTGCGGGAGGTTCCCTGCATCTTGAATATGCCGGCAGGTTCGGTAAAATTGATGCAGGTGTTTCTTCGCGGTATGATCATATTTACAGTACGGTGTTGGGGAATGTGATTGCGGATACCTTAAAGCACCCGGTAAATCATTTTGAAAAAGGAATGAATAAGAAATTTAACAAAGAAGCCGATCGGGTGCTTAATACTGCCTATTTCGATTACTCAAAAGGGTTGGGCGTTTTTTATTTTTCAGCAGGGACTTCTTTTTCACATACCCGTAAGTATGGTTTAAAACACCATTGGGGTGCAGATCTGAGTTATGTGCCAAACCAGCATTGGACGGTTTACACGTCTATAAATACAGCGTCGAGATTACCAACTTTTACAGATTTATATTATCAGAATTCGACTCACAATGCTAATCCCGACATAAAACCTGAAAGCTCGTTTACATCAGAAACCGGAGTAAAATACGTGGATAGTAGATTTAATCTACAGGCCGGTGGATTTTTCCGGAGGGGGAACAATATCATCGACTGGGTACGTTATTCTGATCAGGATAAATGGGAAAGCATGAACCTGACAGAACTCAACACTTCAGGACTGAATGTTTCAGCCGGATATCATTTTTCAAATTCATTTCTGAAGCATATCTACCTGGCATATTCATTTATACATACCGATAAGCAAGCAAATGGTTACGATTCCAAATATGCGCTTGATTATCTGAAACATCAGTTGATTTTTAGCTTGCACCATCAGTTACTGAAAAATGTGACTGTAAGCTGGAGTGCGGCTTATCATGACAGAGCCGGCAGTTACATCGATTTTGATACGAACGTGTTAACCGGTTACAGTCCCTACCTGCTTGCCGGTTGCCGAATTGCCAGAGAAAAATCAGGATTGATGATTTATGTTGACATTAATAATATGCTCAATGAAAATTATGTTGATTATGGCGGATTAGTGCAGCCCGGAATACATGGAAATGTGGGGTTCAGGTGGAAATTTTAATAAATATTATTCAAATGTTTTGTCAGTTAAAATATTCATTGTAATTTTGGTCTACCAAATGTGTCTGATTGTCAGACAAGCATATTTATATAATGAATGAGTCAAAATCATGGTAGAAGTTTTAAGTAAACGTAAACAATTAGGTGCGGTAACTCCTGCCGATCAGGTGATTTCTAAGATCAAGGAACTGATTAAAACCGGTGTTCTGAAGCCAGGAGACAGACTTCCTGCTGAAAGAAAAATGGCGATGGAGTTTGGATTTGGCAGGACGCAAATCAGAGAAGCATTACATAAGCTGGAGTTTTATGGTATCATCAAGACTCTTCCTCAAAGCGGATCTGTTATTAATCAGCTTGATATTAACGCATTGGACGGTTTAATATCAGATGTGCTGGATTTGCAGGGTTATGATTTCTATTCTCTGGTTGAGACCCGTATTGTGCTGGAAGTTAATTCTATACGTATGTGTGCTGAGCGTCGGACTGAGGAAGATCTGGACATGATAGAAAAGGCCCACCGGAATTTTCTGAGATATTGGGATACTGAAGAGCGTGTGACTTATGATTTTGCCTTTCACCGTGCTATTGCTGAGGCAAGTCATAATCCTGTATTTAAGGCACTCATGCTGATAATTACTCCAGATATCATGAATATATACAACAAAGAAAGGATTTGTGCCCCCAGTACACAGGTTGTGGAAGAACACGTACACATGGTAGAAGCCATTCGGGAACAAAACGTGGAAAAAGCGGTAGAACTTATGACAAAACACATGCAGGGTGTGTTAGAATTTGCCAAGTCAAAATTGAATGGCTCAAAGAGCTGATTTTAGAATTACATAAACAAAAAGAGGCTGTCTCAAAATAAAAATGAGTCAGCCTCTTTTTTGTGTCCGATATTTTGGTTATTTGGATAAAAGTTATTATCTTTATATCCTTGATATACAATTAAATATATGCGATTTAAAGAATATAATCAGAACAAA
>JANJVQ010000022.1 GCA_024710005.1 Paludibacter sp.
TCCGCCTTGTCTTTGATGAAAAAAACATCAAAACATTATAAATGAATGAAATAGAAAATGGCGAGAAAACTGAGGTGTTTCGCATACAATATTTCATTTTAAGGGAATAAGCAGTTAAAG
The DNA here is from genome assembly GCA_024710005.1 of Paludibacter sp. Lineage (GTDB taxonomy): Bacteria > Bacteroidota > Bacteroidia > Bacteroidales > Paludibacteraceae > Paludibacter. The sequence goes on from JANJVQ010000022.1 coordinate 121, forward strand.
TATTTTAAAATTAACCCCAAAAATAAAAACAAAAACTGAATAAACAATAATATCTTACATATTTATTTCCATCCTATCTAAGGGGCTTACTATCTGGTCAAAACCTTTCGTGGTTATATGCGTGTATATTTCAGTAGTTTTACTGCTGCTATGCCCTAACAGACTCTGTATATACCTTAAATCCGTTCCAGCCTCTAACAAATGTGTTGCGAAACTATGACGAAGTGAATGAACTGTAATGCGCTTTTTTATCTGAGCTTTTATTACGGCATTTTTCAATATCTTTTGAATACTTCGTGATGAATAACATCCTCCGTCTGATCCCTCAAATATAAAGACTTTAGGTTTATACTCTACAAAATATTTCCTCAACACCTCCAATGTCTTCTTCCCCAGCAAAGTATATCTGTCTTTTTTGCCTTTCCCCTGCTCTACCCTGATTTGCATGCGCTGACTGTCGATATCCTTAATTTTTAAATTGATGGCTTCGCTGATTCGCAATCCTGCCGAATATATGGTCATCAATATGGCTTTGTGCTTGAGATTTTCTGTGGCATCAAGTATGGCTTTTACTTCTTCTTCGCTCAACACTTCCGGTAAGTACATTTCTTCACGGGGTCTGTCAATTAAATATATCTTTCGAATGCCTCCAAGAACACGCTCGTAATAAAACTTGATGGCATTAATCGACTGATTCTGATAGGAAGTAGATACCCGCCTTTCATTGACTAAATACCTCAAAAACTCAACAATCATGGTTTCTGTGATGGCTTCTGGCTCTATGTTTTCGTAGTAATTAAGGAATTCTTCAAACAAATCACTGTATGAGGCGATGGTATGTTTGCTGTATCGCAATTCTTTTAGTTTCTCAACCATTTCGGGCGGACAAGTTCTGTAATTAACAATATCATAACGAGATTTCCGGGGTTTTATCTGTTGTTTTGCTTCGTCCTGATAGGTGAATGATAAAGCATTCTCCATTGCCAGGGTTTTTAATTCATTCAGAAACTTCTCCGAATAGGGTAATTGCCAGCATTTTTCATCGGAATTCCAGCTACATAATGGTAATCGCTTAACCTGCAATGCGATACTTTTATCGTACACGAAATATACCTTCAATTGCTTAAACGATACATTTTTTACAAATAGTTCGTTCTGTTCAACAGTGGGTTGTTGTGCTGATGTAGAATTTACATTTAGTTGTGAGGCTGAATTATCAGTCAAAATAACCTTTCTTTCGCCAAAATAGGTTTTAATTTTCTCAAGATTGTCTTTGTAATTGGGTATAATCCAGCAAAATCCTGATTTATTCCACCTAAAATACATGAACGAGCGGATAAATTGTACATCAGTATCATTCTTGGGCATCTTAACAGATATTTGTTTTGCTGATACTGTTATCTCGATTGCTGAATGATCAAAATGCTGCTTTTTCTTTTCAGTAGTCTTTTCTGATGGAAGTACTAATTTTAAAGTTGGTGGATTTTTAGCAATTTCCGGTCGTTTTTCTATCTGATGATTTTCTTTACTGACTTCAATTTCAATATCCGGGAATAATTTCTTAAGCTGATTAAATGCCTCTTTGGTATAAGGAATATGCCAGACTTTGAAATTATTACTCCATCGGGCTCCTGAAATGGTTTTGATTTGCTGAACTTTAACGGGATCGTAAGTAAAATCGACCCGGATACGCGGCTCCTGCTGCAAGGTTATTTTGGTTGCTTTCATTGGTTTGGGGTGTAATTGTAAACATAAATTTTTCAGCGACAAACTTACAAAATTATCATCAAAATTCAAATATAGAAATCCTATTCCTATTCGAGTAAATCTAATAATTCTATTCGAGTGTATCGAATCGCTCTATTCGAACGAATCGAATAACGCTGTTCGAATGGGTCGAATAACTCTATTCGAGTGGATCGAATAACGCTGTTCGAACGGGTCGAATAACTCTATGTCATCAGCAGGGTTACCGGTACGTAACTTAAAGGGTAGCCGGTACGTCTATACCCAAAAAAAAGCTGCCAAATCCCTTTCGATTCGGCAGCTTCATTTATAATCTAAAAACCTGTTGTGACAGCTTATTTTTTGTAGCCATATACTGCTAAGTCACCCAGCTCTTCTTCGATGCGGAGTAACTGGTTGTATTTAGCCATCCTGTCGGAACGGCTCAATGAACCGGTTTTAATCTGACCTGAGTTGGTAGCTACGGCGATGTCGGCAATAGTAGCATCTTCGGTTTCACCTGAACGGTGAGAAGTTACTGAAGTATAACCTGCACGGTGTGCCATTTCGATAGCATCCAGTGTTTCGGTCAGCGAACCAATCTGGTTTACTTTGATTAGGATAGAGTTGGCGCAACCCAGGTCGATACCTTTTTTCAGGTATTCTACGTTGGTTACAAACAAGTCGTCACCTACCAACTGACATTTGTCACCGATTTTTTCGGTCAACAGTTTCCAGCCATCCCAGTCGCCTTCGCCCATACCGTCTTCAATAGAGTCGATTGGGTATTTTGAAATCAGTTCGGCTAAGTAATCAGCTTGTTCAGCAGAGGTGCGTTTTTTACCGTTTGGTCCTTCGAATTTTGAATAGTCGTAGATACCATCTTTGTAGAATTCAGAAGCAGCACAGTCCAAACCAATCATCACGTCCACACCTGGTTTGTAACCAGCCAGTTCGATGGCTTTCAGGATTGATTCCAATGCATCTTCGGTACCACCGGCCAGGTTAGGAGCAAAACCACCTTCGTCACCTACAGCGGTGCTGAGGTTGCGGTCGTGTAATACTTTTTTTAGTGAGTGGAATACTTCAGCACCCATACGCAGACCTTCGCGGAATGAAGCAGCGCCCACCGGACGAATCATGAATTCCTGAAATGCGATAGGAGCATCTGAGTGTGATCCACCGTTGATGATGTTCATCATAGGAACCGGCAAAGTGAAAGCGTTTGTTCCACCGATGTAGCGATACAAAGGCAAGCCAAGGTATTCAGCAGCAGCTTTCGCAACAGCCAAAGAAACACCCAAAATAGCGTTAGCACCTAATTTCGATTTTGTTTTGGTTCCGTCCATCGCGATCATCATCTTGTCGATGGCGCGTTGTTGCAATGCATCTACACCTACCAAAGCTGGTCCGATTACCTTGTTCACGTTTTCAACGGCTTTCAAAACACCTTTACCTAAATAACGTTTTTTGTCTCCGTCGCGCAACTCAATGGCTTCGTTTTCACCTGTTGAAGCGCCTGATGGTACGGCAGCGCGACCGATAACACCTGATTCCAACAAAACATCTACTTCTACAGTAGGGTTACCGCGTGAGTCAAGCACTTCACGGGCAACGATTTTTTCAATTTTACTCATGTCTGATGATTATGAAATTGTTAATGATTCCTTAGCAATATAACGGTTTGTTGTCTCCGTTTTTCCGGTCGCAAAGGTACGATTTTTTTTTGACGACAGAAAATAATTTTATTCGATTTCTACCACCGTAATGCCTGCCCCGCCGAACTGTACATGTTCGTCGTGATAACCACGGATGCCATGAACCGTACCGAGGTACTGGCGGATTAACTGGCGCAGGGCTCCGGTGCCGGTGCCATGCAGAATCCGTACGGAAGATACGCCCACCATCAGGGCGTCGTCGATGAAATACATCACGGCCTGCAGGGCTTCGTCGCCACGCATGCCCCGCACGTCAATTTCGGATTTGAAATGGAGTTTGCGCTGACGGACATTCTCGGTCACGGTGCCGGGGGCATGTTCGCTTCGCTGTTCTTTTTTCAGGCGGTTGTTGCTGACCGGCTCCAACTGTGTGAGTTTAACCGTTGATTTCAGCTGACCGAAGGCCACGACGGCTGTTTTTTCCTGCATCTCTATGATTTTCCCGATGGCTTGCTGGCCTTTTAAACGCACCTGCATGCCCGTCGCCAACACCGGCTTATCTGTTTTTACAGACTGAACTGTTGTCTTTTGTGGCAGTTTAACCTTTGGCTTTGGTTCTGTTTCCTGTTGTTCCCTGATTTTCTCGCTGAACTCGCTCAGCTCTTTCCGGATTGTCTTCGTTTTTTCTTTCTCCGCCTGCGCTTCTTTGATTTGCCGGATGGTGTTTTCAATTTTCGCGTTGGCATCTGTCAGCAGTTGCTGCGCTTCGGCTTTGGCTTGTTGGGTAATTTCTTTTTTCTGACGGTTGATGTCGGCCATCTCGGTCTCGTATTTCACCAACACTTCTTCTAATTTCTTCTCTTTCTGCCGGATCTGCTGTCTTTTCTTTTCCCAGTATCGTTTGTCTCTGACGATGTCCTGCAAGTGTTTGTCGTAGTCTAAATGCTCCGAACCGACTTTAGCTGCTGCATCGGCTATCAAATCTTCCGGCAAACCTATTTTCCGCGCAATCTCAACCGCGAAAGAAGAACCCGGGTTGCCAATTTGCAGGATAAACAAGGGTTGCAGGTGCTGGCGGTCGTACAACATAGCGCCATTCACGATACCTTCGGCATCTTCGGCATAATGTTTTAAATTGGTGTAATGGGTCGTAATAACTCCGAAGGCTCTGTTACGATTAAAGCGTTCGAGAGTTGCTTCTGCCAGCGCACCGCCAATCATGGGCTCTGTTCCCGTCCCGAACTCATCAATCAGCAACAGGGTTTTTTCCTGACTGTTCCGGATGAAGAATTTCATGTTCAGCAAATGAGAACTATAGGTCGAAAGGTCATTTTCGATGGATTGTTCATCACCGATGTCGATGAAAAGTCGTTCGAAGATGCCACAACGACTGCTATCATGCACGGGTATCAGCAATCCGCACTGTAACATGTATTGTAGCAACACCACGGTTTTCAGACATACTGATTTACCTCCGGCATTCGGACCTGAAATCAACAGGATGCGCTGTTGTTCGTTCAGCGCAATGTCCAGCGGAACAATTTGTTTTTGCTGTTTCAGCAGCGAAAGATACAAGATGGGATGCACGGCTTTTTGCCATTCTAATATACAAGCATCATCAACCCGGGGTTTGATGGCTTTGATTTGCTGAGCAAACAAGGCTTTACTGCGTAGAAAATCAATTTCTCCCAAGAAATATTGTGACTGAAATATGTCTTCCGTAAATGGTCGGACAAAATCGGTAAAGGCAACTAAAATCCGGATTACTTCCCTCCGCTCCTCTCCTTCCAGCTCGCGGATACGGTTATTGGCTTCCACCACCTGCGCCGGTTCTATAAAAACTGTTTTCCCGGTTGCCGATTCATCGTGCACGATACCCGAAATTTTCCGCTTGAAGGCAGGTGAAACGGGAATAACCAATCGTCCCTCGCGCACTGTTGGCGCCACATCTTTCTCTACATAGCCATCGGCCTGTGCCTGTCGCAAAATGGCTTGTAACGATTTGGATACGGAACTCTGCACGTGCAGCATTTCTCTGCGGATGCGGTTCAGTTCGGGCGATGCATTGTCTTTTATCTTGCCGAATTTATCGAGTATAGCATCAATCTGCCGAATGACATCAGGAAAAATCGCGACTCCTTCTAATAGTTCGTGTAAATGGGGATATTGCTCAGCATCCTGTGCCGCGATATAAGCAACGAGTCGCCTGACAGCCTCTAACGCTCGGCGCAGCTCAAACACCTCACTTTCATCCAAATACAATCCTTCTACCCGCACGCGGGACAAGCCACGGCGGATATCAAAAAAATCACCCACAGGCAGGGCTTCGGTGGCTTCCTGCATCAAGCGCAGCATCTCGTCGGTCTGACTTATTTGCCGGATAACCTGCCCATAATCAGCAGAAAATGTGATTTCATCCACTTTTTCTTTTCCCAACGATGAAATGCATTTCTCTTTCAGGATCAGGCGTATGGCTGAAAAATCGGTTTTATGTTCGAAATCGGAAGGGTAAAGCATCTTGTTTTAATTTGAACACAAAAGTAAAAATTATTTTCGAATCCTTTTATAGCTGATGATTTTATGATAAGTATATTATGCTGATGATTTAAATTTCATCATCATTTTGCAACTCCTTGTATTTTTCTTAATTTTGATGCGTTTTGTTGAGACCCTCTATTGAATGACATCAAAAAAAACATACCGGCTTTTTATTCCCCTGTTGATTGGCACTGCATTCCTGTTTCTGCTGGATTTGGTTATTGGTAGCATCCGGATTCCTTTCAGTGAAATTATCAACATCTTTACCGGAAACAATGCCGACCCCATTCATACGGAGATTCTGCTGAATTTCAGGGTTCCAAAGGCAATTTCGGCTATACTCGCCGGTGCTTCCTTGTCGGTCGCGGGCTTACTGATGCAAACGCTTTTCCGCAATCCATTAGCTGACCCTTACATCCTGGGGGTAAGTTCGGGCGCCAGTCTGGGTGTAGCCATTACCATGATGAGCGCTTCGCTCCTGCCTGCTTTCTGGATAAACAGCGGTTGGGGTGTTATTGCATCTGCCATTATCGGGGCCGCTTTGGTTCTGTTACTGGTAATCGGAGTCTCTTATAAATTACACAATGCTGTTTCCCTGCTGATTGTGGGTATCATGTTTGGCACCATTGCCAGCTCTATCGTGAGTATTCTGCAAAACTTTTCTAATCCGGATGCCATCAAATTATATGTCTTGTGGACTTTCGGCAGTCTGAGCGCCGTCAGCCGGGAGAACCTGCAAATGCTCATTCCAATAATCAGTGCAGGATTAGTGCTGGCATTCTTATTACACAAAAAATCAGATGGCTTATTATTGGGAGAAAACTACGCGAAAGGATTGGGCATCAACATCAGGTCAACGCGCATATTAATAGTGCTGGCAACGGGGATTTTAGCGGGTAGTATTACGGCCTTTACCGGTCCGATTGCCTTTGTGGGCGTGGCTGTCCCGCACATTGCCAGGGGCATATTCAAGACTTCGGCACATAAGATTTTAATCCCGGCATCTGTATTAATCGGAGCTTCTTTGATTCTGATTTGTGACATCATCACCCAGATTCCGACTTATACACTGCCCATCAACACGGTCAGCGCTTTATTCGGGGCGCCGGTAATTATCTGGATAATTTTACGCAGAAGATGACAGTATCCGGGATAATTATATAAATTTGCAACGTCATGACAACCAAACAGCGATATGAGGAAATAATCCATTGGTTTCAGGAAAATATGCCTGTCGCCGAAACAGAACTGCATTACAACAATCCGTTTCAGTTGCTGATCGCGGTCATTTTATCGGCTCAATGCACCGACAAACGGGTCAATATGACCACGCCGAAATTGTTTGCCGATTTCCCTACTCCTGAAAGTCTGGCGGTTGCAAGTTCTGATTTAATCCTGAGCTACATCAAATCAATTTCGTACCCAAACAACAAGGCGAAACATTTGGTCGGCATGGCGCAAAAACTCCTGACCGATTTTAATGGCGTTGTACCTGAGGATATTGATGACCTGCAAAAATTGCCGGGTGTAGGGCGCAAAACCGCCAACGTGATTGCTTCGGTGGTATATAATAAACCGGCTATGGCGGTGGACACACATGTATTCCGGATTTCGGAACGATTGGGACTTACGACCAATTCAAAGAATCCGCTGCAAACAGAGAAAACGCTGGTGAAATACATCCCGGAAACATTGATTCCCAAAGCACATCACTGGTTAATCCTGCATGGCCGTTATGTTTGCCAGGCCCGGAAACCTAAATGTGAAATTTGCGGGTTGAAGCCGTGGTGCCGGTTCTTTCAGAGAGAGGGGGTTGCTTTGCTGCGCTCGCAATGACGGCAATTAACGAATAGCTAATAACGAATAGTGAATAGTAAAAAAACGGAAAACGGAAAACTAATAATAATTAGTGGTCAGTAACTGTAGACTGTAGACTGTAGACTGTAGACAATTAAACTCTTAAAAATTTAAAACTATGTCAGAAGAACAAAACAACAATTGTTGCAAACCGAAGTATTCGGATCGTGGTGCAAGCGGTGGTGCTGTGTACGGATTGGGCTTTATCGGGGCTGCTATTTATTTTATTTCGCAGGCCACGACATTCTGGATTGGTGTGTTGGGTTTCCTGAAAGCCATTGTATGGCCGGCATTTTTGGTTTACGAAGCATTAAAAGCATTGGGAGCCTGATTGCGGAAACTCAAGAGAGAGATAATTAAAAAAGAGGATGCATCTAATGTTGCATCCTCTTTTTATTTCAGACCTTTCGGTCTGTGAGAGCGGAAGACGGGGCTCAAACCCGCGACCCTCAGCTTGGAAGGCTAATGCTCTATCAACTGAGCTACTTCCGCAAAAAATAACCACTGCACTTTCACTCAGTTGATAGAGCATCTTATTGTCTATCTTTTAGCAACTGAGCTACTTCCGCAAAAAATAACCACTGCACTTTCACTCAGTTGATAGAGCATCTTTTTGTCTATCTTTTGGCAACTGAGCTACTTCCGCAAATTACCTCCTCCCAACATCCTCCAAAGGAGGAGGAGTGAGTATTGGCAAACTTTTTCCTCCACTTAATTTTTCTCATTTCCCCTCCTTTGGAGGGGTTAGGGGAGGTTGTGGGCAGTGAAGGATTCGAACCTCCGAAGTCGAAAGACAGCTGAGTTACAGTCAGCCCCAGTTGGCCACTTTGGTAACTGCCCTAAAAGCGGTGCAAAGATACAATTTTACTTTGTTTCTACCAAACAATATTTGCCATTTTTATGGCAGTAATAGCAGCTTCAACACCTTTATTTCCGTGAATTCCGCCGGCTCTGTCCAGCGCTTGTTGCATCGTGTTGGTTGTCAGCACTCCAAAGATAACGGGACAAGCATTCTCAACTGTATTGAGTGCTGCCACGCCTTGTGTTACACCCTGACAAACATAGTCGAAATGGGGTGTATCACCCTGAACAACACAACCCAGCACGATAACTGCATTGTATCTATTAAATTTCGCATGCTCAATTACAAATTGTTTGGCTGCATAAGTGAGCTCGAAAGTTCCGGGAACATGCACTACGTTGATTTTATGCTTCAACACACCATTATTAGTCAGACATTCGATAGCGCCTTGCAGGAGTGCGTGAGTAATCTGTGGATTCCAGTCGGCTACTGCAATCGCGTAACTTTGCTTTTCTAAAATTTCTTTTGACGGGAGTAAATCCGGATCGTACTCTGAAAGATTCTGATACTGAGTAGCCATTAGCAATTACTGAAGACGGGTAATGTATTTGTCGATATCCTGACCTTCCTGACTCAATGGATATTTATCTTTGATAGTCTGATAGTTTTGTAAAGCCTTGCTATTATCTCCGGTTGATTCATACACGATAGCAGCTTTTTTCAAAAATACGGGCGCCAACACTTCATTGCCGGATTCAGCAGCTTTACCAAAGAAACGAACAGCTTTGTCTGTTTCACCAAGTTCCACATAGCAATCTCCAATTAACCCAAGAACTGTGATTGAGAAATACTGATCATCACCATCGTATCCTGACAGATACTTGATTGCATTATCATATTCACCCAGGTTATAATAACAAATACCTGCGTATGCTTTCGCGAGATTTCCGGATTCAGTCAGACTATAATCTGAACTGATTGCTTCAAAACCGATTGATTCAAAACCATCTCCTTCGAGCGCCAGCAGAAATGAATCTTTTGCAAAATACAGCTGAGATTTATACATCTCATTTGCTGCTTCCGCGCTTCTCGGTTTTACATAGAAATTATTGATAGCCAGAAAACCCATCACCAATACCGCAACTACACCCAAACCATAGAGTATTTGCTTTTGGTACTTTTCAATAAATGCTTCTGAAGCGGTTAACGCATGTTCTACATTTTCAAATTCATCCTGTTTTTTTTCGGCTTTCTTTGACATAACAATCTATGATGATAAGTTTTGAACGTATTATTATAAAATTAAACGGCAACAAAAGTAGCTATATTTTTTGAATTTGCGAAATTATTAAGGCCTTTTTTCAATTTAAAGACACAGCGCATAAATAATTCGAAAAAATGGTAAAAAAACCAAGCAAACAGAACCTTTTTCAGCAGAATTATGTTATATTTGCATCATAAAAGAAATGACCGCATTGTTTAGAGATTGGAAAACTCAACACTACATTTTTAACGAGTAATGCCGGTTTTCAATGGCGGGCTGCGCCTTCGGGTAAGTCTTCGACTCAGCAGATTACAAAGAAAGCAAGCATCTCAAATCCTGTCATCAGGAGTTTTCTCAACAAAGACAATGCGGTTCTTTTCTTTTATATAAGATCAGTAAACTTTTGAAATCCGACATAAAACAAAAATCCCGGAAATGACATTTCATCATTCCGGGATTTTTATTTTGAGCCTCTTGTCGGATTCGAACCAACGACCCCGAGATTACAAATCACGTGCTCTGGCCAGCTGAGCTAAAGAGGCAGGTGGGTAAGCACCCCACATCGCACCGCTACAACCAAATACCCTTGCTGCGGTCAGGCCCTGGGGGAGTTCAATGGGAGCTGGTCGTATGGGACTTACCCGGCGCAAAAGTACTGCTTTTTTGCGAATCTGCAAATATTATCCGGCAATATATCCTACATTATAAGCTACCTCGCTCATTTTCAAAATTAAAAAAATAAAAAAACCGGACTAATTAAGTCCGGTCATATTGCCTGCCGATTAAATTATGTCAGTGTTTACCGGCAAACAGTGTTTTTTTTAGTCTTTTAAACAGTCACAACCGTCTTCCACTTCAACAATCAGATCATCTATACAAACATATTTCGGTGTGTTAACTCCAAAAATACCTTTATCACTTGAATCAAAAGTCAGCGTCAGTCTATCAACAGTACCAAGGGAACTTAACGATACTTTTGTCCAGTCACGTACAATCAGTGATTTGCCATCTCTGAAATCAGCCAGATAGAATTCTACCGTCCCGGTGAGTGTATTCCCTGAATATCCCCTGATGATTACTTTAAACCAGTCGTTTTCTTCAAATTTTTTAGAGTAGTCACTCCCTTCCAGCATATCATAATAAGCATAGGTTGAATTGGTAAGCATCACACTTTTTACTTTCTGATAGCTGTTGATATAGGGCAGCTGAATTTCAGCAGAGTCGTAAGCCAGTGCAAACTTGGCCGAACCTCCGGCGCCCTGACCGGCAATAACACTGTACTGGTTTACATAACCGACTGTCACACTGTCAATGAGTGACGAAACGGCAAATCCGTCCCAACTGTACCAGTCCGGCTTGTAGCGGTTTAATAAAATCACAGAACCTGAATATATGGGGTTATAATATCGTCCATCGATCAAAGTTCCGGTGGTATCAGAGCCATTATAATAACCCGACTCGACCAATACAACATCTTCAAAATCATTCACTAATAAATGTCCTGTTTCCGGTTCACAAGCTACAAATAAAAACGCGGCAAAGAGCAATACAAAACTTTTTTTCATTTTCTTATTCATTTAAATTGTTAATAGTCAAAACACGTGCATACGACTCTTCTTCTAACCGAAAAATGAATAAAGAAAATAGATGAAAAATGCTTGATTTTCCTCTGTTTGCTGTAACTCCCGAAAGCAAAAAAGTCGTATTGAATCAGGCAGGTCTTCTGACTTGCTCCCGTTTTGAACGCCTTCCCGGCTACCCTGTTTCAAATGATTAAGAAATAATCAGGGTGGTTTCCCAGTGGCAAAGAGTTGTTCAAAACCTGTATTCGGAGCTTACAGCAGCGGGTACTGTTACGGATTCTCACCGTATTCCCTTTTATCAGCATAACGACATTATACCGATACCAGATTCGCTTGCAAAGATACATAATTTTTTAAATTCCGACTTAATTTTTGTACTTTTGCACCAGTTTTTTGAACATGGGAAGAATATTGGCTATCGATTACGGACAGAAACGGGTGGGCTTAGCGGTAACAGATCCGCTGAAAATCACCGCAAATGCATTGGACACAGTGCTGGTTCACGAGCTTTTTGATTATCTGAAAAAATACCTTGAAAAAGAAGATGTTGAGAAATTCGTGGTGGGTCTGCCCCGGCAAATGAGTGGCGAATTCTCGGCATCCATGCAATATATCGAACCTTTTGTAAAAGGACTGCAACGTGCTTTTCCCGACAAGGAAATTATTTATGTGGACGAACGCTTCACTTCTTCTATTGCTCAGAAAACCATTTTAGAGGCCGGCCTGAAAAAGAAAGACAGGCAGAATAAAGCCTTAGTCGACAAAGTGGCCGCGACCATTATTTTACAAACTTATTTAGCATCAGCACAATGATTTTACCTATTTATACATACGGAAACGCCGTTTTAAGAAAACAAGCCGAAGAAATCGGACCCGATTATCCGGAACTGAAAAAACTGATTGACGACATGTTCGAGACCATGTATCATGCCGATGGGGTTGGACTCGCCGCTCCGCAAATAGGGTTGCCCATCCGGCTGCTGGTTATCGACTTAGCCCCTTTGAAAGACGAAGATCCGGAACTGGGCAGTTTTAAAACAGTCATGATAAACCCGGTGATGCTCGAAATGAGCGAAGAAGAAGTTGAAGGAAACGAAGGTTGTCTAAGTATCCCGGGCATCAGCGAAAAAGTTTTTCGTGCCGAATGGATTAAAATTCAATATTTCGATGCTGATTTCAAACAACATACCGAGGAGTTCGAAGATTATATTGCCCGGGTAATTCAACATGAATACGACCACTTGGAAGGCAGTTTATTCACCGACCACGTTAACCCCCTGCGCCGCCAAATGATTAAGTCGAAACTGAATAACATCGCCAAAGGGAAAGCGCAGTGTGATTATAAAATCAAATAATAGTGAATAACGAATAGCTAATAACGAATAACGAATAGCTAATAGCTATAAATTCATAATTTAAAAAGCGGGTAACTGGTATGTTTTATATATGTTACTCGCTTTTATTTTTATACTGAAATGCAGCATTCGCTATTCGCTATTCACAATCCACTATTTTATTAGCTATTAGACGTTAAACCTTTAAAATGACCACTATTCACTATTAGCTATTAGCTATTAGCTTGGACATCAAAAGAACCTCTCCACAAACGGAATCAGCAAAGCCGTCATCACCCCCATAATTCCGATGGCCAATCCGCTGATGGCACCTTCCAGTGCACCCATTTCCATGGCTTTAACCGTCCCGAGGGCATGAGAAGCTGAACCCAGCGCCAATCCTTTGGCTATACTGCTTTTAACACCGATACGACGTAGGATCAGCGGCCCGACGAGTCCGCCGAAAAGTCCGCAAATCACCACAAAAACCGCTGCCAGCGATGGTACTCCGCCTGTATTCTCTGCCAGATTCATCGCAATGGGCGTAGTAACGGATTTGGGTGCAAGTGAAGCGGTTAACAGTCTGTCGGCTCCAAATAACTTGGCAATCAACACCACACTGAGGATACCAACCAGACTTCCTACAAAAACCGATGTCAGAATCGAAATCACATTGCCACGGATGTGTTCAATTTGTTCGTACAACACATATCCGAGGGCAACTACAGACGGACCGAGCATAAAACTCAGCAAACGGGTCTTCTCATAAAACACCTGATATTCAATGCCTGTTATCTTCAAAAAAGGAATGATAATAATCATGCTGACAAGCAGGGGTTGTAATAACGGTATCTTGGTTCGCTTATACAACAAAACGCCCAGCAGAAAACTACCTAAGGTAAGCAACAGGAAAAACACTTCGCCACTCAGCAACATTCCGATATTTTCGACGATATTGGTCATTTTTTCCTGGCTCCTATTTTATTTTCAAGTGCCTGTTGTACAAGTCCGACTACGATGATGGTGAGAATGGTACTGATGATAATCGCCGAAAATATCGTAACCAGAGAATTGGACAACAACTCTATGTATGCTACCAATCCAACAGCTGCCGGGACAAAAAAGATGGCCATATTGCGGGTAATTACAGTCGCTGTTTTTTTCAACCATTCGGATCGTACAATCTTTAACAACAAACTGAGAAAGAGCAATACCATGCCGATTACACTGCCTGGTATAAATCCGTTAAGTAACAAACTGATTATCTCACCCAGTAAATAAAAGAGTAAGATAAAAAAAGTACCTTTAATCAATTTTCAGAAATGTTTAGTTGGAATGACTTTAAAAACCGGTGCAAAGTTAACACTTCCCTACCACCCTCACAAATTCAGTTTTAATATTCTGCCCGATAAAGACGGGATTGAAATTTCAATCAAACTTTCAGCATTAAAATTGAAATTACCAACATAAGCTTCATCTAATAAATCAACATACTGATATGAAACGTTTTTATCCATTTGCAGATAATCCAGTGCTTCTACAGGGACATTCAATAAAATATCTACCGGTCTCTCGTCAAAATTAACCACAATCAGCATCAGCTCTTTCTTGTACTTTCTGAAATAAGCAAACTGTTTATCCTGATCATAACGCGGATGAAGGAGGTTTGCATACTGCAAATCATACATCACTCCCCGGGAAAGAGCTTTCTCCTTCAAACTCAGATTGAGTAATTGCTGATAAAACCCACGCAGATGCTGCTGGTCACCGGATAACAATTTCCCGTCAAATTTTCCTTTATTGCACCATTTTTGCAACGTTTCTACTCCCCAATAATCAAAAATCGTCGTTCTGCCATCCAGTCCACTGAAACCTTCCGCATCCATCCCGCGCTCCCCGAGTTCCTGTCCGGCATAAAGCATGAACGGCGCTTTTGTTAACGTGGCTGAAACAATCAAAGCCGGAAGTATTTTCCACGGATTTCCGGCAAAATAATCAGAAGCAACGCGTTGTTCATCATGATTCTCGAGAAAATGAAGCATCTTCTTTTCGATCCCCGATAGTGATTGCCAGGCCTGTGTTATCTGTGTCGTGGGATGTTGATGACAGGAGATATTACGGAGCAAATCGTACACGCCCACTTTGTCGTAGAGGTAATCAAATCCCCCGTGAAAAATGTAATTCCGGTATTCCTGCGGATTATATACTTCTGCAATAAAAATTAGTTCAGGATAGTTGGATTTTACTTGTGCTATCGCCCAATGCCAGAATTCCACCGGCACCATTTCAGCCATATCGCAACGGAAGCCATCAACTTTCTTATCTGCCCAGTATAGTAAAATATGCAGCATCTTATGCCAGGTATCAGGAACCGGTTCAAAATACGGTCGCCGGCCGTCCATATAGTCCACCCCATAATTCAGCTTGACCGTCTCATACCAGTCGTTGATGCCCGGATGGGCAGTAAACTGGTCATTGCCGGTCGCCCTGGCAGGGAACTCCAAATACCCATTAACATCAAACTGTGGCTGAAATAGCTGACCGGGCAAATAGTAAAAATTGTTATTTGGACGAAATGCGTGGTCTGTCAAATCCCTTTCACCCAGGTCAACTACTCCATCCGGTTTAGCATCAGAAGCATATTGCCTCGCTACATGATTGGGTACAAAATCAATGATAACTTTCAGTCCGGCTTTGTGAGTGCGTTCCACCAACCGCTCAAACTCTCCCATCCTGTCCGTCACGTTTTCTGCCAAATCAGGGTCTACGTCATAATAATCTTTGATAGCATACGCTGAACCGGCTTTTCCTTTTACAATCGCAGGATGATCTTTTTGTATTCCATATGCGGTATAATCAGTTTGGGTGGCATGTTCAATCACGCCGGTATACCAAACATGTGTAACACCAAGTGATTTTATCTCTTTTAAAGCTTTGGATGTAAAGCTATTGAATTTACCGCACCCGTTCTCTTCCAGACTGCCATTGGGCTTGTTGGTAGTATTATGATTCCCGAACAAACGGGGCAGAACCTGATATATGATGAATTTGGACATTTTTTTCTGCAAAAATAAACAAAATCCCCTCAATTGCGTTATTAAAGCAGAACATAAAAAAACAAGTAATAAATTTACGATATGGCAAAAATAACTTTCAAAGGAAATGCAGTCAACACCAACGGTCAATTACCGGCTGTAGGAAGTAAAGCACCCGACTTCAAATTAGTGGGTGCAGGTTTAAACGAAATATCGTTGGCAGACTATAAAGGAAAACGTATAGTATTAAACATCTTCCCAAGTTTAGACACAGGTGTTTGTGCTACGTCTGTACGTCAGTTCAACAAATGGGTATCCGACAAAGAAAACACGGTTGTGATTTGCGTGTCCAAAGATTTACCTTTTGCACAGAGCCGTTTTTGCGGAGCTGAAGGTCTGGACAACGTGATTACAGCCTCCGATTTCAGGTACAATAATTTTGCAACTGATTATGGCGTATTAATGACTGATGGTCCCCTTGCCGGTTTAATGGCCCGCTCGGTTGTTGCTATCGACGAAAATGGCAAAGTAAGCTATACCGAACTGGTACCTGAAATTGTACAGGAACCTGTTTACGAAGTGAAATTCTGAAATTAAAAATAATGTCCGATGTGAATCGGTTCATTTTCTAATGTGTGAAGCGGCAGAGGCGTAATTTATTGCGTCTCTGCTTTTTTATTGTTTTCTCCCCCTGAGCAAATTAATATCACCCTTCAGGTTATACTCAATACCATCGGAACCTTTTGCCTTAATCACGTAAAAATAAGCTCCTTCCGGGACAGCTTTGCCTTTGTAGGTACCATTCCAACCCTTTTGCGGGTCAGACCAGTGGTAAATTTCAGCACCCCAGCGGTTAAAAATCCAGCAATCGAACTCTATAATGGATTTGTAGGCAACCCTGAATTCGTCATTGAATCCGTCACCGTTTGGAGTAAACACATTGGGAGCGTACAAAGCTGACTCAGATACCTTGATAACCACAGAATCAGTATGACTGCAATAGGCGTTCTCAGTCACCAGCTTAACCGTAAAGGTTCCCGCTTCATTGAAAATATAGCGGTGAATCTCTCCTGTTCTGACGATAAAAGGAGCTGCATTACCGGTTGAAATCTCCCATCTGAAATAGTTAGCAACCGGGGTATTGGAAACAGCCGAAAAATTAATTTCGAGTGGAGCTGAACCTGAAACCGTGGTAATACTCTCCGGGCGGTCGGCTTCCTGCTTTTCCACGCGAACAGTAGCTTCAGTTTTGATTTTTGAAACAACCCTGATTGCCTGATACAGTGAACTCTGAATCGTTGACAAAGCTATATTTAAATCAGCAGCAAACTGATCTCCTGTCACCTTGAAATAGGTATCTTTATAAGGCGGTTCATCAATTTCAATAGTATTATCATCAACTACAAGCTGTTTTTCAACTTGTTTTGAAGTCCATTCATCATTCCATTCCAGGGTTTCATATTGTAACGTAAAATTACGATCCAGCACGTGTTTTAAACCATTTTGGGTCAGATAATACATTTCCGGAATTACTCCATCAAGCGTTAAAGTCAGCTTGTCACAAACAGAAGTCTGAGGATCCGGCGTTGTCAAAACATTTAGCGTGGGCTGATATAACTTGTAATCAATTACCCAAACACTTATTTCCTCATTGTAGGGCTGTCCGTTTACTGTTCCGGTAATGCTGGCCAGATAACCGGTGTGGTCATCGGGACTGATACTCTGCTGGTTGCTAACAAACTGAAGATCCGGATAGCGATACCAGTTCACCGTCAAACCCGGGTCAGGCAAAGAAACTGAAATTTCCGAGGAGGCTGTAATTTCATACATCATGACCAAGTAATCAATGCGGTTCTCAAATTGAGCATAAACCTTCCCTTTGCCGGAGGTCACGTTTATTTGCTGCGCAAACAATCCGGTCGAGAATACAACCGACAGCATTAAACCCCAAATTTTAAGTCCGGATAACTTTGATTCTTTGAAATTGACAGATATCATATTAAACCTGATATTGCGCTTGATAAATTAAACTGCAAAAGTACGTTTTTCAATTTAATAACAAAAAAAAATGCTATTTATTACAGCTACTCCCCCGAGGAAGTATTTTTTTTGTACATTTGCATACTATTCTTCAATCAAACTTTGAAACACATTCATTATGCAGACATATATTACAAAATATATTCACCCTTTGCGACATCAAAGTTTCCTGATTGTGCTGTTTGCTGCATTCATGTTCCAGTCATGTTTGCTTTTTGCTCAAACCCCTTCCTATCCTGTAAAAAATGTAAACGGGGTTGAGTGTATCGTATACAAAGTACAACCAGCAGAGGGTTTTTACAGAATAAGTAAAAATTTCAACACAACGGAGGCTGAAATCAGGGCAATTAACCCGCAAATTACAGACGGGTTAAAAGTTGGGATGGAGATATACATCCCTGTGAAAAAAGAACACAAAACAGATAAAAATTACATTGAACATATAGTTGAGAAAAAACAAACTATATTCCGGATACGCAAAATGTATAATATTACCGAGGAAGAACTAATAGCCATGAATCCTCATCTGAAACAAAATTCGCTGCGTACCGGTGAGATATTGAAAATCCCGCTTCCTGAAAAACAAACAACTTCTGTAGATGCGAAAAAGGAAGAAAGCAAATCAGCAGCCACTCAAAATAACAATCAGGTTGAAAAGAAAGAAACCATTGAACATAAGCAGGACAAGAAGGTAACAACAGATAATATCAGATTAAAAAAGCCTGATAATCTGAACATTGCTTTTTTACTGCCTTTTATGCTGGATCAAAAACAGGATGCATCCGACAAACGTTTTATCGAGTTTTACACTGGTGCGCTCATTGCTATAAAACAAGCTAAAGAAGAAGGCACAAACTTCCGGATACATACTTTCGATACTGAAAAATCCGATTTGAAAATCATGGAAATACTGCAGGATTCTAATCTGACAACAATGGATTTAATCGTCGGACCGGCATTTTCCAACCAAATATCCGTTATTGGTGATTTTGCACGTATGCACAGGGTAAAAACCCTGATTCCTTTTTCATCCAAAATCATCGACATCGAAACGAATCCCTACCTGTATCAGTTTAATCCCGGACAAGACACAGAATTAAAAAAGCTACAGGAAATCATTCAATACGAGGGAAATAAAACCAACTTTATTTTTGCAGAACTTAGTCACATAAGTCCAAATGATGATAGTTTTGTGCTTTTTCGTTCATTAAAACAGCTGATGCAATCCGGGGACCTGTCATTTAAAACGGTTTATCTGAATCCCGACTCATTGCACCAAATCAGACAAGCCTTAAATCCCCTGAAGGAAAACATTGTTTTTTTCAACACAGGCAGGATTAATAACCTGAGCGTGTACCTGAGTGAACTGAAACGGTTATCAGCTTCTGTAAACCTGAAAATATACGAACCATTTTCCTGGCGAAATTCGAAATTAGAAAAGCCGCGCTCCTTCTATTTATCGGTTTTCAAAAATGAATATCCGGAATCCGCATACGAACAATATACCAATGAGTTTTCAATATTATTCGACTGGACACCTTCCAGTGAACTCCCCAGGTATGATTTATTAGGCTATGATCTGATGCAGTATTTCATCCGGGAGGTATTAACGACAAAAAACTCACCGGCAGAAAGCTATCCGATGCGAGAAGGTATTCAATCTAATCTGAAGTTTGAAAAAGCAGCTGCAACCGGAGGGTATATCAACAGACTTATCAATCACTACGAATGATGCAACAGCGTACTCAATATAGAATTGCCGGGATTATCAGCATTTTGCTTGTCTTTTTATCTTTTGCTGATGCGCAAAACAACAAATTTAAAAGTGAAACCTATATAGGTATCACGGGAGGACCTAATGCCTCAATGGTTTATTTCAGACCTCAGGTTGATCAGGATTTTCTGTTTGCTTATCAGGGTGGTCTGATTGTCAGATACATCAACGAAAAAAGTCTTGGATTGCAGGCTGAAATCAATTATGTACAAAGAGGCTGGAGTGAGAAAGACAAGAGTTTCGTTAAAAGACTGGATTATATAGAAGTTCCTTTTCTAACGCACATATATTTTGGAGATAAAGCACGGTTCTTCTTTAATATCGGACCGAAAATCGGATATCTGCTGCATGAAACCGTAATTCAAAATGTAAATCCGGCATCTACAAATGAACAACACGTACAAGCCATTCAAAACAAGTTTGATTATGGACTGGCATTGGGACTGGGTTGTATGTTTAAAATAAAAAACCAACTGATACAACTTGAAGGCAGGGGAAATTTCAGCGCCAGCGACCTTTTTTCAAACGACAAAAGGGACTATTTCGACAATTCCAACCTGATACACGGTTCGGTCACTTTAGGTTGGTTGATACAAGTTAATAAATAAAGCAAAAAATCACATGGATCAGAAAATTTTAGAAACCAGGGTTAACATTTTCCGTTTTACTGAGTTGGAACCAGAAATTCAGGTATTAATCAACAAAGCAAAAGAACAGGTTGATAATGCTTATGCCCCTTATTCAAACTTTCGTGTCGGAGCGGCAGTTTTACTTCAAAACGGGGCATTGTTTGTTGGTAACAACCAGGAAAATGCCGCATATCCTTCGGGCTTATGCGCAGAAAGAGTTGCTTTATTTTATGCCAATGCGCAGTTTCCCCAAGTACCTGTTAGAGCAATTGCCATAGCAGCACACACAGGAGATCATTATCTGGCTTATCCGGTAACTCCCTGCGGATCTTGCAGACAGGTGATGCTGGAAGCAGAAACCCGCTTCGAAACGCCGATCGACATCTACCTGTATGGTACTGAATGTATCTATCACATCGAAAATGCGGCCCAGCTTTTACCCCTGAGATTCGAAAAAAAGAGCTTAGAACAGAATCATTAATATGCTGATCCGCTATTCGCTATTAGTTATTCGCTATTTTTAATTATCTTTGCACCACTTTTTTCGAACAACAAAAAATCATGTTTTCAACCTGTAAAACATGTATGCAGATGAATTTCAGATTATAAAAAATGGCAAAGGAACTCAAGGAACTGACTTCAAGAAGTGAGAATTACTCACAATGGTATAATGATTTGGTATTAAAAGCTGATTTGGCAGAGAATTCTGCCGTCAGGGGATGTATGGTTATCAAACCTTATGGCTATGCTATATGGGAAAAGATGCAGGCTGAACTGGACCGCATGTTCAAGGAAACCGGACACGTAAACGCGTATTTCCCGCTTTTTATACCTAAATCATTTTTAAGTAAAGAAGCCGACCATGTGGAAGGTTTTGCCAAAGAATGTGCTGTAGTAACACATTACCGACTGAAAAACAGTCCGGAAGGGAAAGGCCTGATCGTAGACCCTGAAGCAAAATTAGAAGAGGAATTGATTGTTCGTCCGACTTCTGAAACCATCATCTGGAACACCTATAAAAACTGGATTCAGTCGTACCGCGACCTGCCTATCCTGGTCAATCAATGGGCCAATGTGGTTCGCTGGGAAATGCGTACCCGCCTGTTCCTGCGTACTGCCGAATTCCTATGGCAGGAAGGTCACACTGCTCACGCTACGGAGACGGAAGCCATGGAAGAAGCCATCAAGATGATGCACGTGTATGCTGACTTTGCTGAGAATTTCATGGGTGTGCCGGTTATCAAAGGAACCAAATCGGCCAATGAACGCTTCGCAGGAGCATTGGAAACATTTTGTATTGAAGCTTTGATGCAGGATGGTAAAGCCCTGCAGGCCGGAACGTCACACTTCCTTGGTCAGAACTTTGCCAAAGCATTCGATGTAACTTTCGTGGACAAATCAAACAAACAGGATTATGTCTGGGCAAGTTCCTGGGGTGTTTCCACCCGCCTGATGGGTGCATTGATCATGACCCATTCCGATGACAATGGTTTGGTACTTCCTCCCAAATTAGCGCCATTCCAGGTTGTTATTGTTCCGATATACAAAAACGAAGAGCAACTGTCGGCCATCACCGAAAAAGTGGATACAATCATTTCTGCGCTCAAAGCCAAAGGCATCAGTGTTAAATTTGATAATAACGATACTAAAAAACCAGGCTGGAAATTTGCTGAATATGAATTAAAAGGTGTACCGGTGCGCTTGGCTATTGGTGCACGCGACATTGAGAACGGAACCATTGAAGTCGCACGCAGGGACACCCTGAGCAAAGAAACCGTTTCCATTGAGAATATCGAGAACTACATTGCCGACTTATTAAATGACATTCAGCAGAACATCTTCAAAAAAGCGCTTGATTACCGTGCATCTGTTACACGTGAAGTGAACTCCTACGATGAATTTAAAGTTGAAATTGAAAAAGGAGGCTTTTTACTTTGTCATTGGGACGGCACACCGGAAACTGAAGAAAAAATCAAGGAAGACACCAAAGCTACCATCCGTTGTATCCCGATTGAAGGAGACAAAACACCCGGAATTTGCATGGTAACCGGGAAACCATCGGCACAAAGGGTAATTTTTGCAAGGGCTTATTAAAAACCCTGCAAATTATCAAGAAATTATAGTAATGCCTTGGGTGAACCTTTCCAGGAACATCCGAGGCAATATAATACTGTTAAGTCATAACCTTCCAGCGACTCTTCCGGATGAATGGGAATCACTTCATGCTGTTCATTTACAACCACAACCACTGAATCACCTTTTTCATTTTTCACACGAAAACGGTGAATCTTACATTGCGGACAAAGCTTTTTCTTCATACCAGTACCTGTTATTCTTCATCCGTAATATCTGTACCGATATAACCGGGTTGAGTAGCATCAATTAAATGCTCATTTTCAACCTGAATGACACGTCCCGGATACATACTTACCCAATTGTGATTATGCGTGGCCATGATCACGGTTGTACCTGATAAACGGATTCCATACAACAGCTCAATCAAATCGCGTCCAGTTTCCGGGTCTAAATGCCCGGTCGGTTCATCAGCCAAAATGATTTCCGGAGAATTGAGCAATGCCCTTGCAATAGCCACACGTTGCTGTTCACCACCCGAAAGCTGGTGGGGACGTTTATAGCCTTTATTTCGCAAACCCACCTGAGCAAGCACAATTTGAATTTGCTCCTCAATGGCATCTTTTTCTTTCCATCCCGTTGCCCGTAACACAAACTCCAGATTGGCATTCACGGTACGATCGGTAAGCAACTGAAAGTCCTGAAAAACGATTCCTATTTTTCTTCTGAGAAAAGGTATCTGCTTGTTTTTTATCTCATTCAGATCGAATGAAAGCACTTCAGCGGTACCACCACTAACAGGAACCTCTTTATAAAGCGATTTCAGAAAAGTACTTTTACCACTACCAACTTTTCCAAGCAGATAGATGAATTCACCTGAATAAATTTCCAGGTTCACATCCCTCAGTACAGTTAACTCTTGTTGGCAAATGTCAACATGTTCGTATTTAATCAGCATTTTCTTTTCCATGATTTACAAAATGAATGCGATTATTTATGTCTCTTTTTCAATTCCCTACCCAGATCATCTAAAGAATAGCCTTTGGAAGTGAGTAACACAATGAGGTGGTATAACAAATCTGAAGCTTCATACAGAAACATTTCATCGGTCCCGTTGGTCGCTTCAATAACTGTTTCGACAGCTTCTTCTCCAACTTTTTGCGCCATGCGGTTCACGCCTTTTCTGAACAAAGAGGTGGTATAAGAACCTTCGGGCATTTCAACGAAGCGTTGTTGAATAAATTTTTGCAGAAAATTCAGAAAGAAAAAGTCACCCTGATTCGATTCACTCCAGCAAGTATCAGCGCCGGTGTGACAAACCGGGCCAACAGGCTTCACCTTGATTAAAAGCGTATCATTATCACAATCAGTGAGAACAGAAACTACATGCATAAAATTTCCACTCTCCTCCCCTTTTGTCCAAAGGCGTTTTTTGGTTCTGCTGTAGAAAGTTACTTTACCGGTTTCTTTGGTTTTATTAAACGCTTCTTCATTCATAAAACCGAGCATCAGCACTTTGGAGGTTAGCTCATCCTGTATAATGGCAGGAACTAACCCATCCATTTTATTAAAATCTATATTCATTCGACAATAATTTTTGCGAATTTACGATAAATCCGTGAGAACAGCAAAAATAGTGGAAAACGGAAAGCGGAGAACGGAAAACTTAAATTTTTAATTTTTTAAACTATTAAACACTATTCACTATTCGTTCTCCGCTTTTCGTTCTCCGCTTTCCGTTAAATCAAGAAGATTCCCGCATCATCACAGGCCTTACGCATATCATCGGGCCAGATGCTTGCCTGAATTTCGCCAATATGGGCTTTTCGAAGGAAGAACATACAAAGACGTGACTGACCTATTCCTCCCCCGATAGAAAGAGGTAAAGAACCTTCAACCAGTCGTTTATGAAAGTAGAGTTCCAGTCTGTCCGTTTTATTCTCGAGTTCAAGTTGTCTCAACAACGCTTCTTTATCCACCCTGATTCCCATGGAAGAAATTTCCAATGGCATTTCAAGCACCGGGTTCCATAGCAGGATATCACCGTTCAAACCAGGCAGACCTTTTTCACCCGGGGTTGTCCAGTCATCATAATCCGGAGCACGACCATCGTGTTTCTCACCATCACCCAGTTTAGCCCCGATACCAATGATAAACACGGCTCCATATTGTTGGGTAATTTTAAATTCTCTTTCTTTGGGAGACAAATCAGGATATTGTTGGCGCAGCTCCTCTGCATGAATAAACTGAATTTCATCCGGAAGAATCGGTCTGATTTGCGGAAAACTTTCAGAAACCAGGTATTCCGTACGCAGCAGCGTTGCATAAATGCGTTTCACTATCAACTTCAGAAAATCGATATTGCGCTCCTCTGCCGTCATGATGCGTTCCCAGTCCCACTGATCCACATATAGCGAATGGATATTACCCAGCTCCTCATCAGCCCGGATAGCATTCATGTCGGTATAAATACCATAACCATTCTCGATATCGTAATCCGCCAGCGTCACCCGTTTCCATTTGGCGAGCGAATGAACCACCTCTGCACGGACATCCTGCATATCTTTTATCGGAAAATTAACCGCCCTTTCAACGCCATTCAAATCATCATTCAAACCCGTTCCCCGCAACACGAACAAAGGAGCGGTTACCCTTCTGAGTCGTAATTCGGCAGACAAATTAGCCTGAAAAAAATCTTTAATCTTTGCAATCCCCACTTCTGTCTGCTGAAGATTCAGTAATGGTCTATAACTGGCCGGTTTTATCAAGTAGCTCATAGAAAATTATTTAACGTAATGTTTGAAATAAAGAGCAAAGATAATCAAATTGTAAGAATTATAAGCATTTCACCACACAAAATATACAACATTTACTTTATTGTGACTTAAATGAAACAACAAAGCCTCTCTCTTTGCAGAAAAAGGCTTTAATATTTACTTAAAATCAGGATTTTATACGCGTTCGTACACAGAAAAACTGTATGGGTACTCATTCTTTTCATCAGCAGGATGGTCTTCTCTCGAAACTTCTTTCCATTTACTGAAGTCTATTTCCGGGAAATAAGTATCGGCTTTAAAATCACCATGCACCCAGGTAAGGTACATCGAATCGACCGAATCCATACACTGCTGGTACACGGCAGCACCACCAATCACAAAAACCTGTTCCGCATTGGAACACAATTCAAGGGCATCTTCGAGTGAGTCCGCTTCAAAATAACCTTCAACAACGCCCTCGGAAAGCATGGTTGTCAGCACAATATTCGTGCGGTTTGGAAGTGGACCGTTAGGAAGACTTTCGAAAGTCCGCTTACCCATTACGACCGTATGTCCTGTTGTGAGATTCTTAAAATGCTTCATATCAGCCGGTAAATTCCAGGGAAGCTTTTTCTTATAGCCGATCGCGTAATCATCTGCGAGGGCGGCAACAATAGAAATTTTTGGCATGTCTCTGATGTGTGAGGTAAATAATAATTGACAAGAAATGACTCAATGACAATTTAGTTTTATTGCTTTTTTGCAGTCACAAATGTAATCATTTTTTGCACAAATAAAAATAAATTGTGCTATTATTTACATTTTACACAGCTACTTCACCTTTGATATGCGGATGCGGGTCGTAATTCACCAATTCAAAATCTTCAAATTTAAAGCTGAAAATATCCTTTACATCCGGATTAATCTTCATGTTGGGTAAAGCTCGCGGCTCCCGGCTCAATTGTAATTTTACCTGCTCGAGGTGATTGGTATAGATATGTGCATCGCCCAGCGTGTGAACAAAGTCACCCGGCTTCAATCCTGTCACCTGAGCCATCATCAGCAACAGCAATGCGTATGAAGCAATATTAAAAGGCACACCCAGAAAGATATCGGCACTGCGTTGATACAACTGAAGGCTTAATTTACCATCTGCCACATAAAACTGAAAAAAAGCGTGACAAGGAGGCAGATTCATATTGGGTAAATCAGCCACATTCCACGAACTCACAATGATTCTTCTGGAATCCGGATTGTTTTTGATCGTATTTACAACCTCCGTAATCTGATCGATGTGTCCACCTTTGTAATCCGGCCATGAACGCCACTGATAACCGTAAACGTGTCCCAGATCCCCGTTTTCGTCGGCCCATTCATTCCAGATTCTCACCCCGTTTTCCTGTAAATACTTCACATTGGTATCACCGTTCAGAAACCAGAGCAACTCATGAATAATGGATTTCAGATGTAATTTTTTGGTGGTCAGACACGGGAAACCTTCGGACAAATCAAAACGCATCTGATGTCCAAAAACCGATAAAGTGCCCGTACCTGTACGGTCTTCTTTTCTCACTCCTTCCGCTAACACACGGGTTAAAAGATCTAAATATTGTTTCATTTATTTACGATTTAACTATTTACAAATCATCTCAGACTCATTCTGACAACCTTAAACTCGGTTCTCCGGTTAATCTGATTGGCAATTTCCTGTTCCTGAGGCTTTAATGTTAATATAAAGTCTTCCGTCAAAGCCTGCTCCAACGGCAGGAACGCATGTTCAGCATGTAAAGACTCATCCACTACATAGGGTTTTTCTTCTCCGTGTCCTACTGAAATCAGGCGCTCCGGCACAATACCGGCACGAATCAGATAATCCACAACCGATTGTGCCCGTTTTTGAGACAAATTCAGATTAAATTCATTATTCCCAAAATAATCTGTATGGGCACTTATTTCGATGATGATGTTCGGATTGTCGTTCAGCATGCTGAGTAGCTCCTGAAGTCCACCTTCAGATGAAGGAGTCAGGTCCCATTTTGCAAACTCGAAGAAAATATTCGGAAGTTGCACCGGTCTGAATGCGGCAGGCAGAACCAGATCAACGGTGAAAGTCTTACTGGCTTTTACACCACGCGATGACACTGTCGCCTTTTTATTCAGAAATCCGCGGGCAGTCCCCAACATCACGCAATCCACCTCTTTATCTATTTTGATCCGGTAAGTACCATCTTTTTTGGTCATCACCCGGGTATTTTGCCCGGTATTACTAATCAACCTGACCATCGCATCTGGGATTGGGTTCAGCTTATCATCCAATACCTTACCCTCAACAATCACTTCAGTCACCGGCAATTCAAACGACCAGACCGCATCGAAACCCCTGATCTGACCTCTGTTGGAAGAGAAAAAACCTTTCTCTTTATTTCCTTCGAAAGCAATCCCGAAATCATCGAAATTAGAATTTACGGGAACTCCTATATTTACTACCGACCACTCCTCTTCATTTATTTTGGTTGCTTTGAAAATATCCAAACCGCCCAAACCCGGCAGACCATCAGAAGCAAAATACAAAGTACCATCGTGCCTGACATAAGGGAACATTTCATCGCCGGGTGTATTGATTTGGGGACCGAGATTTTCGATGAATTTACATTCTGAACCCGACAATGTGCCTTTCCAGATATCTTTTCCACCTTGTCCGTTAGGAGCATCCGACACAAAATAAATCGTAACCCCGTCAGGTGCGATTGCCGGATGAGCCACGGTAATTGTACTATCCTTGAAAAAGGTAACCACCTGAGGAGCCGTCCATTCCCCTCCTGCCCGCGATGAAGAATAAATTTCAGCATTGGCATTGGTGTCATCCTTTTGCGATGCTTTGGTAAAATACATGGTTCTGCCATCCGGAGAAAAAGCGCAACTACCCAATTCAGCTGCAGCTGTAAGTTCCTCAGAAAAAACAGTTTCCGGCTTACTCCATTTACCGGCTGCATCTTTTTTTACATAATAAATATTGCTATTCGGCAGATTGGTTACAAAGTTATTTGCAACTCCTTTCTTTACAGGCGTTCTGTTGGACGTAAAATACAGCACATCGGCATCAGCACCCTGAAAAGCAGGACTATAGGTATGCCGGTTACGTGTATAAAATTCATTATTTCTTTTTACAACATAACCGGATGGTTCCGCCTTCCATTGCGCAATCATTTGCGCCCCTTTCAGTCCGTTCAGCGCAAGTACTCCGGCACTGTCATATTGCAAATAAGTATTATAATTTTTAATCGCCTCTCCATATTTGGCATTCCGGTGCTGAGCCTGTGCCAGACGGAGATACACAATGCTGTCTTGATATTTTGACCGGACAGCACGTGAATACATCATTTCGGCACGGGTATAATTCAACCTGCGTAAACATTCAGCCTGATTAAAAGCAATCCGGGCTCTGATATCTGCTTCTTTATATGAAATTCGGGAATAAACCCTGGAATAAAGTTCGGCAGCCGAAGCATATTCTCCGGCTTCGAACTTTTTATCGGCAGTAGTCAAACGAGATTTAGTTCCGCAACTGATCAAAACCAGTTGTGATATCAGTATTACCCAATAAACATATTTAAATCTCATTTTAAAATATAGAAATTACACTAACTCGTGAATAACCAGTCCGGAACGCAATTTAGGTTCGAACCAGGTAGTTTTCGGAGGCATGATGTTACCGGTATCGGCAATATCAATCAACTGTTTCATTGAAACAGGATACAACGCCAATGCCACACGCATTTCGCCACTGTCAACCCTACGTTTCAATTCATCCAAGCCCCTAATACCACCCACGAAATCAATTCTTTTATCCGTTCTCAGGTCTTTAATTCCCAAAACCTCATCCAGAATCAAATTGGAAGAAATGGTAACATCCAACACACCAATCGGATCGTTATCATTGTAGGTTCCCGGCTTAGCCGTCAGGTCATACCAGTTTCCGGACAGATATAACGAGAAATTATGTAATTTATTGGGCTTGTAAATTTCAGCACCTACTTTTCTGATTTCAAAGTTATTTGACAACGCATTCAAGAACTCATCGTCTGTCAATCCGTTTAAATCTTTCACAACTCTGTTATAATCGATGATTGTCAACTGATTATCCGGAAAGCAAACCGCCATGAAGTAGTTATATTCTTCATTTCCTGTATGGTTCGGATTCTGCTGACGTTTTTCATTGCCTACCAATGCGGCTGCGGCGCTACGGTGGTGACCATCGGCAATATACAAAGCCGGAATAGCAGCAAAAAGCTCCGTAATGCGCTGAATTGTAGTTACATTATCAATTACCCAGAAATGGTGACCAAACCCATCACCGGGAGCTACAAAGTCATATACAGGTTGTTTTTTAATTGTTTCCTTCACAATTTCATCCAGTTCCTGCTGATGTGGATATGCGAAAAACACCGGCTCGATATTCGCATTGTTCACCCGCACGTGTTTCATACGGTCTTCTTCTTTGTCCTTTCTGGTCAGTTCGTGTTTTTTGATGCGACCTTCCATGTAATCATCCACGTTAGCGCAAACAACAAGACCATATTGCGTTTTACCGTTCATGGTTTGAGCATAGACATAGTACTTTTCCGTTTCGTCCTGCACCAACCAGCCTTCTTGTTTGAATTTATTGAAATTCTCTACTGCTTTCGCATAAACTTTCTCATCGTGTTCATCCGTTCCCGGTTCAAAATCGATTTCTGGTTTGATGATGTGGTAAAGCGACATCGGGTTTCCGGCAGCTTCAGCACGGGCTTCTTCTGAGTTCAGCACATCATAGGGACGTGAAGCTACTTTTTCCACGAGGTTCTGGGGAGGGCGAATACCCTTAAACGGTTTAATTACAGCCATATAAATTAGTTTTTTAGCATTGATTGAATCAGGCACAAATTTAATTAAAAAAACCGATACCCACCAAAAAAATCTGGGGCATCGGTTTTCTGTCGATTTTGAATTGACCGAAATATGTTGTATTGTATAACTACTTGTTATTCAGCAACTACATCAAAAGCAACCTCAATTGTAACTTCTTTGTGAAGTTTGAGAGTAGCTTTGTAAGAACCGATTTCTTTCACAGGTTCTTTCAACACAATTACCTTACGATCAACTGTAAATCCGGCTTTTTCAAATGCATCAGCAATCTGAATCGGGCCAACAGCTCCGAAAATTTTACCGGTTGAGCTTGTTTTAGCTCCAACAGTCAGGGTAATATCTTTTACCTTGTCAGCCAGTTCCTGCGCTTCGTTTTTGATTCTTTCGAGCTTGTGAGCACGTTGTTTCAAATCTTCAGCCAACATTTTCTTTGCTGATTCGGTAGCCAACACGGCTTTTTTCTGTGGGATCAGGTAGTTACGACCGTAACCATCTTTCACTTTCACTATATCGCCTTTGTAACCTAAGTTGATTACATCTTCTTTCAAAATAATTTCCATACAATTTCCTCCTGCTTTTGATTATTTCAACATATCAGTTACATAAGGAAGTAAAGCCAAATGACGGGCTCTCTTCACAGCCTGAGCTATCTGACGCTGGAACTTCAGCGAAGTACCGGTCAAACGACGGGGTAAAATTTTACCTTGCTCATTTAAGAATTTTTTCAAAAACTCAGGATCTTTGTAGTCGATGTACTTGATACCGCTTTTTTTGAAACGGCAATACTTTTTTCTTTTCAGATCTACTGTCGGGGGGGTTAAATACCTGATATCTCCTTGATTTGCTGCCATGTCTTAGTTCTCCTTTTCTTTAGATTTTAAACCTTTTCTTTTTTCCGCATACTCGTAAGCATACTTGTCTAAACGGAAAGTCAAGAATCTTAACACACGCTCATCACGACGATAAATGGTTTCTAATGCTGCAACGATTGTCGGTTCTGCATCGAACTGCAACAGCGAGTAAAAACCTGTCGATTTCTTTTGGATAGGATACGCTAATTTACGCAGCCCCCAGTTCTCTTCATTTGTAATAGTCGCACCGTTTTCTGTTAAAACGGCTTTGAACTTTTCTACCGCTTCCTTCATCTGAGCATCAGACAAAACGGGAGTTAAAATGAAAACGGTTTCATAATGATTTAACATACTGTTTACTAACTTTTTAAAATTAATTATGTTGTTTTTCGCTTTAAAAGCGGGTGCAAATATAGGAATAATTATTTGATAAACAATATAATCTGAGAAAAAATATCCTATCAATGACCAACTTACAGGCAGTTGTATGTCAAAAAACATTTTTTCAGAAATATTTCATCTCTACTTCAATTTTCACAGTCTGATTTTCTTCCACTTTGAAAATAAAGTTGTTAAACGGAGGCTTTCGAATCCCCTTGTGCCGGTAACCCGAAAAACCAAATCCTTCCTGTGGTACTCCTATCAAGTTATAATTCATTTTTCTATCGCCATCTTCATCATCCAGTACCGACAAACCATAAGTTCCGGGAGGGATGCAAATGGTCAACACGACCTTTCCCTGCTCGATGGAGGATTTGGAATAGGATTTTTCCCAACAGGGTTGTTCTTTTTTAAATCCATCTTCATTGTCGAAAATGGCAACACAAAGCTGTCCCTTGTTTGTGCGTATATTGCTTACGGTAACTTCAAGGGTTTGTGCAAAACCACCTGATAACCACACAAATAAACAAAACAAAACCAATTTACTTCTAAAACAATACATTACAATTATAAATTATCATTCACCATATAAGGCATATAAGCACAGATAAGAAATATTAATTTGTACGTAAACAAGCTTATGTGATCTTATATGACTTATATGGTAAAATATTGTTATTTATCAAGCACAGCAGGCGAGAAAGTATGCTCCGGCAGCTTTGACCCTGACTGAAATTTATCTACAATCATCTCCGATTTTCTATTGTTTTGTACGTTTTGCATGGTCATCCGGTAAGCAAAGTATTTCCCGTTTGCCTGCTTTTTGTAATCCGTAATATACTGAACACGATGCAGTTTATCAGACATATCGAAGTATTCAATCTTGTAACACAAGAATGTTTGCTGATCGATGTAACTGATGTTACTGCTGGAACCGTTTTGCTGTTTTATTGCATCCGTTTTACCTATTGCTTTGATTTTCCAACATTTCCGGCCTTCCAGCATAATTTCCCCAAGCGACTGATAATCGAAATCGGGCTGATTGGGACGGCTCATATCGGCATTGGTAAATTCGGAGCCCATGAAGTTTTTGCCTTTCTCGGTGCTGACGATTCTCCTGACTTTTCGCAGGGCGGGCATGTAAATCCACTGACTGTCATCCTGATCCTCGTAATCATACACAAGCAAAGCGGTTCCTTTTACATCCGCAGGAGCCAAAAAGCGAATGAGCATTTTGGTGCAATCAGCAAATTTCCGGGATGCGGTGCTGATCTGGCGGTTTCTCACATTGCCTTTGGCATCGTAAATATTAATGGTGGAAATCATCTCCATATCACCCACTTCTGTGGCATTCATGGATTTATTACTGATTTCCCGTGCGTTTTGCGCGGTCATTGTGAGGGCGCAAAAGATAAAAATTGATGTTAATGTTGTTTTCATATTTTATTAATTTTCTGTCTCCGGACGCCAGACTCCGGTCACCGGACTTCAGACTGGAGACTGGTGTCTGGAGACCGGTGACTGGTGACTATTAAAAACTTCGGTTTCATTATCAAACACAGCGCCGGCACAAGAGCGAGCGCACTGATTAAGCAAAGCAACAGGCTGATAATAATCAGGAAAGCAAATGATTGAATTAACGGGAATGCTGATAAAAACAATACCGAGAATCCCAGCATGACCGAGAATGCATTGATGGTTATTCCCCTGCCGATGCTGCGTATCGTATTGTCAATCGCTTCCTGCCAATCATTCGATTGCTGTAATTCCGATTTGAGTCGCCAGAACACATGAATGGTAAAATCAACTCCTAACCCGATGGAAATGGATGAAAGCAGGGCAGTCACAATATTCAACTCGATGCCAATCCAGCCCATCAACCCGAAAGTACAGAAAACAGCGAACACGAGTGGCAGACTACCGATTAATCCGGCTGTAAAACTTCTGAAAATAAGACTTAATAACAGCAGGATAGCGACGAAAGCAAAAAGCAGCGAGTAATACTGACCGGTTTTCACCGACTGACTGATTTCCTTGTCAATCAAACTGGAACCACCGACTATGTAAGGCAATGGTTCCTCTTGCAAGATTTCCGATATTTCCAGCAGCAGAGCCTCCACCTCCTGCAAACTGGATGCGCAGTATTGTATCGTCATCAGCGTATGCGCATAATCAAAACTGATAAAGCGCTCAAAATCGGCAATATCAGCGCTCATTCCATACAACTCCAAATATTGCGAAACAGCGAAACTATCATCCGGAATTTCATTATATCCCGGCTCTCCCGGCTCATGCAGTGCCATACTTATTTTTTTAATCATCAGAGATAAAGAGGCAGTGCGACCGACCAGCGGATTTTGTTCTAAACGATGACTATACCCGTCAATTCTTTTCAACAAAGCCGGGTCAGTTGCATCTCCTTTAAATAAGATATTAATCATTTTACTGCCCCCGAAGTGTGCATCTGCAAGCTGAACAGCACGGTTAAAACCATGATCTTCAGGTAACACTTTGTTGGTGTCGGGCGCAATGTGAATCCTAAAAACTCCGGCAGTAATCATCACGAAGAATATTATAAAAAAAGCCAGCATTCGTTTCGGATGACTTTTCACGAGTTCTCCCGTCTGAGTCAACATGAAATGAAAAACACCTTTATGCACATGGCTGTGCTCCGGCTTCAAGGTCGTTTTTTTAAACATCGACAAGAGTGCAGGGATGTAGGTCAGACTAAGCAAAAGCGCAAAAGCGATGGCTATAGAGGCTATAACACCCATTTGTCTGGCGGGAATCAGCAAATGCACAACCAAACCAAGT
Organism: Paludibacter sp.; assembly: GCA_024710005.1. Taxonomy (GTDB): domain Bacteria; phylum Bacteroidota; class Bacteroidia; order Bacteroidales; family Paludibacteraceae; genus Paludibacter. The sequence goes on from JANJVQ010000022.1 coordinate 34,140, forward strand.
GTGCCGACAATGGTCGTAAGTCCACACAATATAACGGGCTTTTTCAGGTAAGAAATCACTTCCTGCAACAACTTATAGCTATTTCTTCGCGGATGCAGCGCCCTGACTTCCTGGTATTTTGCCACGAAATGCACACCATAATTATTGGCAATGGCAATCATCATGATGGGAATCAACACTCCAATCAGACTGAGTTCCCAACCCAGGGCCGGAATAAGTCCCATCGACAGCACAATTGAAAAAACCACCACCGAAAATGGCAATATCATGGCTTTGAACTCACGGAAAGAAACCCACAGAAATACAAGCATCACCAGTAAACCAATCGGCAATAACACCATCAAATCGAGACCAATTTTATCATTTGCTTCGTTTCGCAAATAAGGCAACCCGGTGATATAAACCTGTTCATCACCGGGATATTGAGCCAACACCCCGTTAATCTGTTCCATCAACACGGCATCCTGCACCTGTCGTTCCGTGGTGAGCATTATCATCGCGTACCGGAAATCTTCCGACACCACCAAGCCGTAAGCCAACTTATTTCCCCGGATTGATTCCCGCAGTACCTCACGCGCTGCTGGTTCTTCTGGAATAATTTCTACCACAGGCGTAACCACCATCATCCCGTCATTGGACTGAATATTCTTAGTCTGAAATAAGGATAAGACCTGCTCGAAAGCACCGTTCATCATGAAAGCTTCGCTGATATCCTGTATCCTTTTCAGGGTTGTTGCTTGAAGTACATCTTCACTTTCAAAAACCAACAGCATGGTCTCATCATTGCCAAATACTTCGCTGATTCTCTTGTTATTTATTTTCGAAGTCATGGTGTCCGGCATGTACGACTCCAAATCCGGATTAATCCTGATTTTTGAAATCGGTATGATGGCTGCCAACAGGATGATAGCAGTCAGCAACAATACCCACCAGCGATGGCGGAGGATGAAGAGGGAGGTTCGTATTTTTTTCATGATGATTGTGTTATAAATAGCCAAGGAGAAGTTCAAGGAGGTTGCTACGTCGTTCACGTTGTGAACTCCTCGCAATGACGTTAGGTGTAATCAGCCTAATGCAATGAGTGATGAAGTTGCCACGTCGTTCACGTTGTGAACTCCTCGCAATGACAGACATTTGACGTTTGACATTAGACGTTTGACATTAAAAAGAGGCTATGATGCCGACAAAGGCGCCGTTCATGATGGTAGAGGCATAACTGAACAGGGTTTTATTGGGGCCTTGCATGTAATTACCACCTAATGAGGCTGTCAGGGTATCACTAATTTTATAAGTTACTTTGGGTTGCACCAGCCACTCCTCTGAAGTAATATCATAATACCCCGTACACATCAACTCCCAGGCATCATAACCTACTGATTTAGTTAAAGAAAGCGCAACAGCATGATTCATTTTCTCCTGCTGATGAAAAATCCGTCGGTTAAATTGACGGTTCTCATAATCAATCATGGCATTGGCATATTGCATTTGAGCAAGGGGATTTAGAGGCTCAGACAATACCGGCAAAACCAACGGGGTAAAATCAGGCACATATTTTCCCACATATTGGGCTATCACCGTCAAACCGCTTACATTCGCTTCCAGCGCACCCACATAACTAAAATCGCTCATCGGAATATACATCTTTGCTTCGGGATTTTCCGTAATGTTGTACGCTCCCTCGGCACGAAGAATTACAACACCCAAAGGTACAGCTAAGTCAGCACCCCAGCTTGTTTTCAGGTAACTGGCAGGCTGGTTGGTAATCACAGGCGAACCGGTTGACCAGTCAACCGCAGCTACCTCAAAACCATGATAAGGGTCATAACCCCTGAAGTACGACACCGACCAACCGGCAGCAGGTAAATCAACATTAAGTCTTGCTGCAACCGCGCTGTTTTTCAATTGCCTTTCAGGAAGTTGTTGTTCAACAAAAGACACATTGGCACCCATATCGAACAACTCATATTTATAAATGGATGGTTGATAAAATGGCACCCCGATTACATCAATTTCCACAGCCGGTGTAAAACGGTATTTGGCACGTAACAAAAAATTAGATAATTGCTGGTCATCGGGATCAGGCGTAAAGTAGAAATAATCTTTGGGGGTGATGTTGTCGGTCGGATTGAAGCCATCGGTTCGCCCCCAACTCACGACCTGATTACCTAGCAACAAATCGAATTTCAAACTGCTGTAACCAGTATAAAGCTCTTTCAAATCAATCAGTTGTACATCTTCATCAAAGAAAACACCTTTTCGCAGCCGGATGTCGGCCTGCAAAAAAGCGCCGTGACTTCTCAACTGCGGCTGCAGAGCAATTTCTGCGAAAGTAGTTGCCAGTTCATACTTCTCTCCCCCTCCGAAAATAATACCCCTGGTATAACCATTCAGTTGTAAGACCTGTTGCTGAAATTCATCCGATGCTGTTTCCTTTCCGGCATCCTGAAACAAACTTTGAGCGGATAAATTCAAAAAAAACAGGCAAATCGTACATAAGCATGCAAATCGTCTCATATCCGTAATTTTTAAATGTTACTGCAATGATACGATTTCAGCAGGTAGTGAAAGTCTTTATTTTAAAAGGTGGACGGGTTGTTGTGGTAGCAGTTTTAAAAGGGGGACTTATTTTCTTTGAAATTGATGGGAGTCATGCCTGTAATGCGTTTAAACTCTTTGTAGAAAGAAGATTTACTTGAAAACCCGCATTCGTAACCGATGGCTTCTATGGAGTAATTATTCTTCGGATCAGCAAGCATTTTCTTGACCGCTTCAACACGATATGAGTTCACGAACTGAAAAAAGTTTTTCCCGATGACCGTGTTCAGTACTTCAGTCAGCTGATATTTCGGAATCTTCAGGGCTTTGGATAACACATCCATATTCAAATCCGGGTTCAGATAAACCGTTCGATTTTCAAAATAATGCAGAATCTTATTTTTAATCTTTTCTTTATTTTCCTCACTCAGCAAGGAGTTTTTATAGGTAGGTGTCTGTACAGAAGCCAGCGATTCTTTGGGTAGCTCCTGCTGACGAAGACCGTAAAAGCTCAACACAAACACCACAAAAAGCAAGGCAGTATAATTATAGATATGCGGCAAAAGCGGCTGCACATCACCTATATAAACAACAGCTGAAATGATAAAGGCAATGGCGCAATACACGAAATAAAATATAGCGACACTCAGCACCCAGCCCAGATTTTCATTTTCCCCGATGTTCGATTTTTCATTGCGCAGGTGCATCCGGTGTTTGTGCACATAGACCAGACTCAGGGGATTATAAATCATCCACGAAATAAAATTGGCAACCGCAAAGCTGATTCTGAACAGGAAATTCTCGTCCCTGACAAAGAATCCATCCATTGAAAAAGGTTCCCTTATGCTATAGGCAAGAATCTCAAAAACAACAAAAGGCACCAGATGCAACAACTGCAACCACCTGAGTTTAAAATCAGGGCGTGTCAGGGAGCTGACATATACAAACATAGCCGGATTAAACAGCAGGAAGGAGCTGGATAACAAGGGCTCTCCGAAAACTTCGTGATCCAGTCCGCAAGTCAGGAACTCAATCGCGAGCAAGGTCAGCCACCCCGATAAAATCTTATCCGGCAGCGAACTGTCCTTTTTGGTGAACATGAGCAGGGCCGCAAAAAGCCCCTGACAGAAACCTATCCAGGCTATGGTATTCATAGAACTATTGATTAGCCATCAGAATATCTTTTAAAATATATTTTGATGAGACTTGAGATCTGTGTAACATACAATCCTGAATTCTTTTCCTGAATTTCCAGCAAGTCATTTGATTAATTCCTAACAAATCAGCATATTGATAAGTAGAGAAATCTTCTCCCATTACACATACGTGATAAGCTATGTAAAAAGCCTTGTTCACAGGAAATTTCAGATTATGAAATATGGTATTTGCAAGAGCCGATTCATCTTTTTTGCAACGTGTACATCTTCTTGAGAAAGGTTGTTTTCCCCTGCAAAAATTAACATGATTACAATGCCTGCATCTGTAACCATCTGACCATTTTACAGAAGCGATAAATTCATAAACCTTATCCTCTGATTCAAAAAGCATTTTTGCAAACTCCGGACTAATTTCTTCTTTTAAATTCATCTTTAAAAAGTCTGTTGCACAAAGATATAAATTTTTTATAGTGATAACAAAATAATTTACATTAGTGATATCAATCTAATTTAAAATCTTTTTATATCTTTGCAACTCAAAATCATCCAATCAAATCGGAAACAGTTGCCAATGGAAATTAAAGATGCTATAAATGAACGATATACCAGTCTGAGCGAGACATCCTGTTGTCTTTCATGCGGAGGTGCTATCAATTATGCTAAGGCGATTTCCGGAGAAATTTGTGTAGACCTTGGCAGTGGACGTGGAGCTGATGTAATCAGATTAGCCGAAGAAGTTGGTGAAACAGGATATGTATATGGTATTGATATCTCTGAAGGAATGATTGCCAGAGCAGAGGCCAATTTGAAAAAATTTGACATTAACAATGCCAGGATACTTCGAGCTGAATTAGACTCATTACCCCTGGATGAAAATACGGTAAATCTGGTTATCTCCAACTGTACCATCAACCATGCGACAGATAAGCCGGCGGTATGGAGTGAGGTGTACAGGATACTTAAACCGGGTGGCAGATTCGTGGTGAGTGATATTTATGCCACAACTCCCATTGATGAAAAATACCGGAATGATCCCGAAGCAATAGCCGAATGTTGGGCAGGCGCAGTTACCAGAGCGGAATATTTAACCATGCTTGAAAATGCCGGATTCAAAAATATACGTATCTTTGAAGAATCAAATCCCTATGAGAAGGGACAAGCAGAAGTAGCAAGTTTCACTGTTTCAGGCGAGAAATAAAATCAGAAACATTTCAAAATCAATTATATATATGAGAAGTGTAGTTCAGGCTGATTGCGGATGCAACAGCAGCAAAAAAGATGCACAATGTTGTGCGAAAGTTTCTACGGTTGTGGCAGGTTGTCATGATTAACGAAGCCTAAACACTGTCAGAGTTTAACTACTTTGACAGTGTTTTTATTTTACTTACTATATCGAATATGCCCATGTCTTTATCCAACCACAATATCATTGTTCCTGTTACCGACTCCGAAGAGTACTTCATCACGAACCCACTCTATAAAAAAGCTGATTTTATTTCCAAAGAAGAATATCAGTCATTAATGAATGAAGAAGACCCATCCGGAGCATTTGCAGCCCGCTCTTATCTGACAGATCCGGATATAGAAAAGAAAGTTTTTAAATTCGCTTATCTTGATTTTCTGGAAGAAAGAGAAAAAGATGAAATTCAGTTGTTTTTTGTACCAAATTACGCTTGTAATTTCGCCTGCTCATATTGTTATCAGGAGGGATACGAACCTGTTAAACAGACTTTGAATACAGCTGTAATAGATGCTTTTTTTAACTATATTGGAAAAGAATTTGCCGGAAGGAAAAAATACATTACAGTCTTTGGCGGCGAACCGCTTATGCCCGGCGAAAATCAACGTAAACTGATTACACATTTACTAAAAAAAAGTAACGAAAGCGAATTGGATGTTGCCTTTGTAACAAACGGATATACACTCTCGGAATATATTGACTTGTTGAAAACAGCGCACATACGTGAAGTTCAGGTTACACTTGACGGCACAGATGACATTCACAATCAACGCAGGTACTTGCATGGAGAACTTCCAACCTTTGACAAGATCGTCGGAGGAATTGATGCTTGTCTGGCCGCCCATATCAATATTAATCTACGGATGGTGGTAGACAAAGACAACATTGACAACTTCCCTGTTTTAGCACAATTTGCCATTGATAAAGGTTGGACCAAGTCGCCTTATTTTAAAACACAGATAGGCAGAAACTACGAACTGCATGTATGCAACAGCAGTCCGGATAAGCTTTTCGATCGGGTTAATCTCTATCAGCACATTTACAAACTACTAAAAGAACATCCTCATATCGCGGAGTTTTACAAACCCGGATTCTCCATTTCTAAACACATTGCTGAAAACGGACAACTTCCCGCTCCCCTCTTCGATTCCTGTCCCGCTTGTAAAACGGAATGGGCTTTTGATTATACCGGGACTATTTACTCCTGCACCGCAACAGTCGGTAAAAAAGGAGAAGAACTTGGCACATTTTATCCAATCGTCACCAAAAACGAGCAAACCATTGAGACCTGGCAGAACAGAGACATTACCACCATTGAGCAATGTCGTTCCTGTGATGTTGCTTTGGCTTGCGGCGGAGGATGCGCTTCGGTTGCGAAAAACAAGAACGGACATGTTAACACCCCGGATTGCCGCCCCGTTAAAGAATTATTATCACTTGGTTCAGCTTATTATTTTTAAGAACCGCTGTTTAATTTCAAACAGAATTATATCTTTGTATCCGGAAAAACAAAAAAACAAAAGTCTGGTATGCATTTATACAATAAACTGATTCTTCTACTGATTGGCGTATTTATTCTCACACCCTTTACTCAGGCACAAACACCCAACATAACAGATTCAATCACAACCGCATACTCCGACACAACATCCGTCAACGCTCATTTTCAGTCATCAAATTCACTCACAGACTCAATCATAGACTTCGCCAGAAAATATCTGAAGAAGCCTTATCTGTACAGACCAAACCCGCAAATCAGATTCGACTGTTCGGGATTTAGTTCATATGTCTACAGTCAGTTTGGGTATACCCTTAAACGCTCCTCTGCCGAGCAGGCCGAACAGTTTGAGAAAATTGACAGAAAGCAACTCCGAACCGGCGATTTGGTTTTCTTCTCCGGCAGGAGGAACAACAAACGTGTCGGACATGTCGGCATTGTCACACGAGCATACGAGAATGGCAAATTTGAATTTATTCATGCCTCCAATCAAAGTGGAATCGTGATTTCGCATGCTGATGAAGATTATTACGCCAGACGTTTCATAAAAGCTGGAAGAGTTATTGTTGATAGTATTCCCGTGTCACCACAAATTGCTTATACAGATACGTTGCAAATACCAACAGAAAAAAAAGCTCCAACTGATAAAACAGAAATTAACACAGCTTCCACACCTGAGTCTCCGGTTTATCATCTGGTAAGAAAAGGCGACACCCTCTATTCCATTGCCAAAAAATACAGCTTATCTGTTTCTTCCCTGAAAAAACAAAATCGTTTGGTAAACGATAAAATCCTTCCCGGACAAAAGTTATTGATTCGCAATCTGAACTCGTAATCATCCATTCAGACTTAATTTTCCCGCTTACAATCTTATTAAGTATATTTAACTTATGAATATATGTACATATATTGCTTCGTGACGAATAATGTTGTAACTTTGCTGCGTCAAACAGAAATAAAACTAAACATTAAATCACAAAAGACTACACTGCAGACTGCACAAATTGAAAAGCTATCCATGTCGCTTCGCTACTCATAATGACAGACCGGCGACTGTAGACTGTAGACTGTAGACCGTAGACATAAAAAATAAAAAGATGAAAGAAATTAACGCATCAGATTTTGAAAAAGAAGTTTTAAACGGTGGAAAAGTTGTATTAGATTTTTACTCAACTGAATGCCCACCCTGTGAGGCATTGGCTCCAAAATTTGATTCAATGGCAGCCTTATATGGAGAAAAAATTAAGTTCCTGAAGATATTCAGACAAGGAAACCGGGAACTGGCAACTGCATTAGGGGTTAGTTCTTCGCCTACCCTGCTGTTTTTCGACAATGGAAAACAAATAACTGACAGCATCAGCGGGGGCATCAAGAAATCCGAAATTATGTCGCGACTGGACCTGATGATCAGTGAAGAGGAAGTCAAAGAAATTAAAATCAGGCTGAAACCAACAGTTTCGGAATACGATGTAGCTATTTTGGGTGGCGGACCGGCCGGACTCACCGCCGGGATGTACCTTGGACAGGCAAAAATCAAGACCGTATTGATAGATCCCGCCTTGCCGGGAGGTTACATGGGAATTACCCATCAGGTATCGAACTACCCGGGATTTGAACAACCACAACCTGGTTTCATGCTGGCACATTACATGAGTGAGCAGGCTAAGCATACGGGCATTGACTTCAAAGTCGCCGTGGATATCACATCCGTAGATTTAAAGAAAAAAGAAATAGTAATTGATGCGTATGAAACCATCAAAGCAAAAAAAATAATCATCGCAACCGGAACCTCTCCAAATACGATGAATGCTCCGGGAGAAACAACCTACAAGGGAAAAGGTATTTCCTATTGCGCAACCTGCGATGCAAAATACTTCGTGGATAAGGATGTCACCGTGATTGGTGGTGGTAACTCAGCAGTTGAAGAAGCCTTGTTTATCACCAAATTTGCCAGAAAAGTCACCATGGTACATCAGTTTGACAAACTGACAGCTAATCAGACTGCCATTGAAATTTTGCAGGCCAACGATAAAATTGAAGTCATGTACGAACACGAACCACGCAAATTCGATAAACGTGACGGAAAAATGATTGCTACGCTTGAGAATCTGAAAACAAAAAAACTGGTCGAATTAGCGAGTGATGGTGTATTTGTGTTTATCGGATTTAAAGCGAATGTAAACGTACTTGGAAAAGACATCCCTGCATTAGACAACTGGGGATACATCAAAACCAATGAAGATATGCAAACCAGCATACCTGATGTATATGCTATTGGCGACATCATCAGTAAGAAATACAGACAAATAACGACAGCTGTTGCCGATGGCACCATTGCTGCCATGAATATTTCAAAAGAATTATAATTAACGCTGTAGAAAAAGAATGGGTTAACAACCCAATGCAAAAAATGAGGGGATTGCCACGTCGTTCACTTCGTGAACTCCTCGCAATGACGAACTGTAAATAAAACAAAATGGAAAGAATAATCATCATCGGCGGAGTCGCCGCAGGAGCAACAGCAGCAGCCAAGGTACGCAGGCTGTCACCGGAAGCCCGAATCATCATGCTGGAGGCTGGTCCGGATATCTCATTTGCCAATTGTGGACTACCTTATTATATAGGTGGCGATATTAAAAGTCGCTCGAAGCTCATCCTGCAAAGTCCGGAAAGTTTCAATGAACAATATAACGTAGCAGTGCACACCCACACCATGGTTACAGCCATCGACCGTAACCACAAAAAGATTACGGCCATGGATGTACGCAATGGGGACACACAGGACTACGAATACGACAAACTGATTCTCGCGCAGGGTGGTCGCCCCGTGAAACCGGAAATACCGGGAGCGGATGCAGAACATGTATTTTCGTTGTGGACGCTCGAAGATATGGATAATATCCACCGCTTTATCGAGGAAGAAGAACCGGAAACAGCGATTGTTATCGGAGGAGGATTTATCGGACTGGAAATGGTAGAAGCCTTAGTAAAAAGAGGTATGAAAGTCCATGTGGTAGAAATGATGCCGCATGTGATGGGCATCATGGACCCGGAAATCGCGGGTTTTATTCAGCAGGAAATGCTTTCGTATGGCGTGAAAATCCACACCAACAAGGGCGTAACTGCCATCCACACCAATTCAGTAAAATTAAACGACGGTACCGTATTGAAATCCGATATGGTCATCATGTCGATAGGTGTTCGTCCGACCCTGCAATTAGCGAAAGATGCCGGACTGGAAATTGGCGAAGTTGGTGGATTGCTGGTAAATGAATACCTGCAAACATCCGACGAGCATATCTATGCTGCCGGTGACATGGTGGAAATACAACACCGGGTATCCGGAAAGAAAGTCAGGATACCGCTCGCCGGTCCGGCGAACCGCCAGGGACGCATTGCCGCTGAAAATGCCTTAGGAGGTAAGCATCCCTACAAAGGAGCTACCGGGACTTCCATCGTGCGGGTATTCGAAGCAGTGGCCGGTATCACCGGTTTATCGCTCAAACAGGCACGGGCAGCCGGTCTGCCAGCCGATGCCGTGGTGGTACACAAAGAACATCATACTTCCTATTACCCGGGAGCTGAAAACGTAACAGTCATGCTGGTATATAATACCGAAACAGGAGCCATCTTAGGCGGACAAACAGCCGGTTACAAAGGAGCAGACAGAAGATTGGATGTCATCGCCACAGCGATGGCAGGCGGATTGACCATCCACGACCTGGCTGATGTGGACTTTGCCTACTCTCCCCCACTCGGCACCGCGAACGACGCCATCAACATGGCTGCTTATACGGCTGAAAACAGAAAAAGCGGTTATAGTCCGTCGGTTACCGTTGCTGAATTAGATGAACTGATTAAACAAATCAATCCCGTGGTGATTGACGTCAGGGACATGTTTGCCTTCGACAAATCGAATATTCAGGGATCGTATAATATTCCACTGGAAGCATTGCCTGAGCAATTACACGCTATCCCCAAAGAACTGAATATCATTGTATATGACGAAACCGGCAAGAAAGGTCACCAGGCATTGAGGATGCTGAAAGGCGCCGGGATTGATAAGGTGTGGAATATATCAGGCGGACATATTTCGATGCAGCGACATGCTGTGGCGGTCGGTTTCGAAACCATCCAGTTGCCTTTATTGCCTTTGGAAGAAAAGAAAACAGGCCAAATAAAAGAAGAAGAACAGGAAGAAGTCAAAACTACTGCAGAAAAACAAAGTTCCGACAATAACACGCCCCTCGTGGTGGATGTCCGTACCCCCGGCGAATTCCACGGAGGCGCTTACCCGGGCGCTATCAATATTCCACTGGACGAACTGCAATCCCGATTAGATGAATTGGGAAGCAAAGACCGCGAAATAACGCTGTACTGTGCTTCGGGCGCCCGTTCGGCCTATGGGCAACGCATGCTGATGCAGCTGGGTTACAACAAAGTGCAGAATGGCGGCGGACTGATGCACATGATGATGAAAAGATAAACGGCATGAAAAAGGTACTAGTTTTAGGTGGTGGGTTTGCCGGAGTGGAGACTGCCATCATGCTGCAGAAAAGCAAATTGTTTGAGGTTACTCTGGTTTCTGAACGGGATTATCTGTTCTTATACCCGGTTTCAATTTGGTTACCGACCCGGGAAATCAATTTTGAAGACACAAAACTTGCTCTTGCAGACATCCGGAGAAAATATCCATTCAGGTTGGTCATTGATAAAGTGACCGGTATTCAGAGTCAATCAAATAAAGTTACGCTTGAAAACGGGAAACTGGAATACGACTACCTGGTTGTTGCCATTGGGTCCGACAAGATGCGGCCAGCAGGAATAGAACATACGCATACCATTTGCGGGAGCCCGGAGGCAAATCTGAAGTTTACCGACAAATTTCAGGAACTGGTAAAGAAAGGAAGTGGTAACATTGCCATCGGTTTTGGAGGAAATCCGAAAGACAAATCGGCTGTAAGAGGTGGTCCGGCTTTCGAGTTGATTTTCAATATCGATCATTATCTGCGGAAAAAGAAGATAAGAGACAACTTCAACCTAAGTTTTTTTGCCCCGATGGAAGAACCGGGAGCTAAAATGGGCAAGTCAGCATTGAAAATGATGAGCAGCATGTTTAAAAAACAAAAGCTGCATCAATATTATGGAAAGAAAATTCAAGGCTTTGAACCAGATGGGGTTGTATTTGAAGACAATTCAAAACTAAATGCCGACCTGACCATGTTCATTGCGGCAGGTACCGGTTCCGGGGTGTTTAAGCAAAGCGACCTCCCTCTGTCAGATGCCGGCTTCATCCAAATCGACAAACATTGCCGGGTACCTTCAGGACAACATGTTTATGCCATTGGTGATTCAGCGGCATTAGAAGGACCGGATTTCACTGCGAAACAGGGACATCTCGCCGAAATTATGGGAAGAATTGCTGCACACAATATCATCGCAACTGAAACCGGCAGCAACAATTTAAAAAGTTACCAGGAACACATCAGTATTCTGTGTGTTATGGACACCGGAAATGGTGCGGCATACGTGTATAGGGACAGTAAAAAAGCTTTTGTAATCCCCATGCCAGTTGTAGGTCACTGGATAAAAAAAGCCTGGGGAACCTATCAAAAATGGGCTAAAACAGGGAAAATCCCGCGGATTCCGGGTATGTAATTTTTCCTGACTTAGTGAATTTTCTATTATACAAAAACGGGATTGTCAATGGCAATCCCGTTTCGTTTAATCCTTTATTATTTCATCAAAAACAATCATCAGTTCCACGCGCCGGTTCTTATTGCGACCTTCCGGAGTGTTATTCGTAGCCACCGGCTTTGTATCTCCGAATCCTTTTACAATCAGGCGTTTCTCTTTAACTCCTTTCGAAGTCAGGTACTTCTTCACCAAATTCGCGTATTCTTCTGAAACCTGAACTTTATGCTGGGAATCAACTTTCTGCTGTGCTATAGAATCAATCGCAATTCCATCGGAAGCAGCTGTTTTAATTCTGATGATATTATCGGTATGTCCCTGAATTTCAAGACTGAAATTATCATTCACTTTCAGCAGCACCACAAGTTGATCCAGCATTTCATAGGATGACTGGGTAAATTCGAGCGTATCTTCCCTGAACTGAATGCTTTGCATGGCTTTCTGAAAAAGGGTCCTGACTTCTTTCTTTATTTCGGGACAACCATTATTTTCAGGCAAACCCGGTACGCGCGGACAATCATCCATATAATCCGGCACACCATCGAAATCCGAATCTTTCGGACAACCCCGGTGATCCACCATTTCACGGGCTGCAAAAGGTGTTTCCTTACAATCATCGCGATAGTCGGGCACGCCGTCATCATCTTCGTCAATTAAACAGCCATTGATATCCACAAAGCCACGGGCTTCAACCGGGGTATCCGGACATAAGTCAAGGTAATCGGGCACTCCGTCATCATCCGTATCGAGCAGACAGCCATTCGGATCCACAAAACCACGCGAAGCTGCGGGAGAACCCGGACATAAATCGAGGTAATCAGGCACGCCATCCTGGTCGGTATCAACCGGACAACCTACCGAATCGACCGCGATACCCATCGGGGTTTCAGGACAATTATCCATATAATCCATCACACCATCCTGGTCGGTATCGATGGGACAACCAATCGAATCGACATAGCCACGGGCTTTGGAGGAAGAGTCGGGACATTTGTCTAAGTAATCAGGCACTCCGTCACCATCTGTATCGAGCGGACAACCATCCGGTCCGACAAAAGCACGGGCTTCTTTGGGGGTATTTGGACATAAATCTAAGTAGTCAGGCACACCATCTTTATCCGAATCAACCGGACAACCACGGCTATCGACCTTTACACCCAGCGGCGTATCAGGACATTTATCAAACTTATCGCTGATACCATCTTTGTCGGTATCTTTCTTCGTACCAATCGCGTAATTGAAACCCAGGGCGAAATTAACCCGGTCGGACTGATACCCCAACGGGAAAGAAATGGCCGGAATAACGGGGTCGAACTGTTGCAGGTCGAGTCCGACATACTGGAACGGGACATAATCCGCCGACAGGAAGATGTTAAACTTGCCGGTACGGAAATTGGCTCCCAGTCCGAAGTTACTGGCTTTGCCATTGGTTACCGAATATGATAAAGCGAGGTTTAACCACTTGGCCGGACGAATATTTAACGCTGTCGTTAATTCATGCAGAAACTGATCTTCACGGAACATGCTGCGCGACAAGAGTCCCACGCTCAGGAAATTATTCAGGATACCATATTCGGCCGACACATTCAGTTTGGGTGTGAGGTAGTTGCTGATGCCCGGTTTATTGCCACGGGTCACATTGAGATTATCCCTGATATCCGCGAGGATACTGTCAACCGGCACATCAGTACCGGTAAATTCCGGGTGATTGTTTTTCCAGGCAACCGCATCGTCCTCATCAAACTTATAACTCAACTCATAATCAATGGAATTCAGTTTTCCCCACTGCATCAGTCCTAAATCCGTAACAGATGCTGCAAGGGTTAGGTTTTTGACAGGCTTGTAGTGCACACCCAAATCCAATGCGCCGCCAAAACCTTCCGGTAAGATATAATCGAAGAAAGTCGCCGGCTTTTCAAGTCCGAGATGGTCATTGAGATTAAAAGGAGATGCTTTCAGCACTGCGATATTCGCCACGGCATCCACCCGGTCATTGGCATAACCAAAATTCGCCTGAGAAGCATTCATCGAAAAATAGTTATTTCCATACAGCAATTTAGCTTTGACACCATAACCAAAACGACCGTTCACATCCCTCGAAAAACCGAGCGCCGTTTCGGTATAGGTAGCACCACGCAGGCTGAAATCTTTGAAATTAGCCGAATACCCATCCGTAAGCTGAAAACCATTGAAATACACATCGAAGAAATTTTTAGGCAAATCAACCAGTAGTTCAGCCTTTTGGGTAACGGTAAACGACCAGTAATTCCGGTTATGCCGGAAACCGAAGTCCAGCAGGTTCATCTGTCCCTCGGCAAAGACATTCGACATCGGGCGCAGGGCCGACAACATCTGTGCCTTATCCGCCTCGATATTAAACACATGTCCCCTTGGGAACCCCGCTTCTTTGTAGGTCGGGATATCCGTATTCAGGCTAAACTGCAAATTTCCCAACAGCGGAAAATCTAAGTAAAAATTATTCAGTGGCTGAAACGACGGATTATAATGATGGCGCAACGGCGAGTTATCTAAGAAATACATATTATTGAGCAGCTGTGCCTGCAAAGCGCCGACACCCAGCAAACAGAACAATAGCACGTAGCGGATGGCTGTATGAATTCTTTTCATAATATTATCCTTGGTGAATTAGAGTCACAAAGATAAAAAAATAATTGCATTATTAACCGATTTTTACTGATGTCATTGTTAATGAACCTGCCACAGCTTTATCATTAAACAAATGTATACACTCGTTTTCTTCTTTTAATGCCAGCGTATACAACAAAGGCAGATAATGTTCCGGGGTAGGTATAGCAAGCTCGAACGCTTTGCCATGACAACGGTAATTAATAAGTTGTTTGTGATCACCGTTCAGGATGTATTTTTTCATTTTATCGCTGGCTTCCAAAGCCCAATCGAAAGCATAGTTATCGGAATCAAACTTATTCCAGGCCACTTCACGCAGGTTATGAACCATATTACCACTACCAATTATAAGCACTCCTTTATTTCGAAGCGAGGCCAGTTCCTTCATTAAGTCATAGTGATACTGAGGTGTCTGATAATAATCGAGGCTCATTTGAACTACAGGCACATCGGCCTCCGGGTATAAGTGCTTAATAACACTCCAGGCGCCATGATCGAGTCCCCATTTATGGTCTAATTCAATATTGGCGGATTTCATAAGTGATTTTGCTTCGTTGGCCAGTTGCGGGTTGCCAGGCACCGGGTACTGCACATCGTAAAGCGCTTTTGGGAAACCTCCGAAATCGTGTATGGTTTTAGGTTTCTCCATAGCCGTAACAAATGTACCCCGGGTTTCCCAATGGGCAGAAACGCACAGTATGGCATTTGGCCTGGGTATTGATTTACCTATATTTCGAAACCCTTCAACAAATTCATTTTCTTCAATAGCATTCATTGGGCTACCATGACCAAGAAACAGCACAGGCATTTTAGGCGTACTGTTTAATGGTTCAGTAATTTTATTTAAAGAGTTAAGTTTCATAATCCCTCCTGCTAATGGTAAAATTGATAATAATTTTAAAAACTGTAATCTGTTCATTTTATTCGTATTGGATCAGCAAATTGAGATATCAATGCTCATACATGGAGCATCCTCCGGTGTATAATAATCTCTTAATTATTTGTATTGTGTTCAAATAATTTCCAGATTGCTCCATTCTTTGTTGTCTGTTTTACCAGTTTTCCATTCGCCGTAAGCTCTTCGAGCAAATTACTACTTTCGTTTCTTGAAAATCCGGAAAGCTCTGAGAATTCCTTAATTGTTAGTGTCGGATAAATGGCAAATAATGCTTCCGGATTTTTGCTGTATTCGCTTTTTATAGCTTTTGACACCAATTTCAGAACAGCATTCTCAAAAGCTGCATAGGGTTTTGAACCATAAACAAATGTGTTTGCTCCTTCATCGTGAATGAAAAACAAGGTAGGAAAACCTCTGACTCCCAACTCTCTTCCCAACTTCAAATCTTCATTGAAAAGCTCTTTTGCTTTTCCCTCATAATCAATTTTAAATTGGGTTACATGTAGCCCGACCCGCTTTGCAGCGGTTTCTAAATGCTCCCACTTTGCGATATTTTTTTTCTGCAGAAAGACCATCTCCCTGATCTCACGGAGAAAGGAAATTGCTTTTTCATTATTCTGCATTTGTGCCGCTTTAAAAGCAATGGAAGGAGGATAAGAAGAATTCAGCGGGTCTTCCAGCCAAACATCACCATCGATGGGCATATCGTAATAAAGACTTGCCTCATCCCAGTGGCGGGCCACGTCAGAAGGCTGACTGATGCCTCCCCCGTTGTAACTCCAATCGGGCAACAAACCACCCATTCTGTATTCAATTTCAACGGTGTTGCCATATTCCAGCTTCAGTTTGCGCAACTGTGGCTCTATGCCCCAACACGATGAGCAGATAGGGTCTGTGTAGTAAATAACCTTCACCGGTTTTTTTGTGAAGGTTATTTCATGGTTAACCGCATCCTCCTCCTTATCAGCAGGTATTTCACACATACCTGTTTCCAGGTCGCACAATAAGGGATTATTCTTCTCTGTCATTATGGCTATTTCGTTATGCTTGTTTTACAAATTGCACTTCGCCGGCGATTTTCACTTCATCACTCACCAACACACCACCGGTTTCTAAGGCTGCATTCCAATTCAGCCCCCAATCCTTACGGTTTATTTTTCCGCTAAAAGAAAATCCAGCTTTTATATTTCCCCAGGGATCTTTATTGGTTCCGCCAAACTCAACATCAAGCAACACCTCTTTACTTACGCCTTTAATAGTAAGCAATCCTCTGAGTTTATACTCATCGTCGTCCACTTTTTTAAAATCAGTGCTTTCAAAAGTCATTGCCTGATGATTTTCTACATCGAAAAAATCAGCACTTTTAAGGTGGTTATCTCTGTCGGTGTTATTGGTAAAAATTGACGAAGTTTCGATGCTTACTTTAACAGTAGCATTTTTAAAATCTTCATGATCAATTTCGGCGGTAAAGTTTTTAAACTCACCTTTCACATTGCTAATCATCAAGTGTTTTACTTTGAAGGTAAGTTCACTGTGTGTCGGGTCAAGTACCCATTTTGCTGCGTTATTTTTTACATTTTCCATTTTCTGATTGTTTTATATTGTTTACGATGCAAAGATACAACCCGACAAAAAGCTGTGGGTAATAGTTTTCAGAAGAAGGGTTGTAATTTTACGCAATAAGGTTTTGCATCTCATCGCGAAACTCGGATGGTGTTTGCCCCGATTTCTTTTTAAAAACATTGGAAAAGTACGATTTTTCGTTGTAACCCAGCTCAAAACCAATTTCGGAAATGGATTTATTTGTGCTGGCGAGCAGATTCTTGGCTTCGGTAAGTTTTCGGGTTTCAATTATCTCCGAAACGCTTTGATTCATTATCTTCTGGCAAATCAGGTTCAGGTTACGGGATGACATGAATAATTTTTCGGCATAAAATTCAACGCCCAGCGGTCGGCGAAAGTTATCTTCCAAAATTTTCAGAAAGTTTACAAAGGTTTCGTTTTGTATGATGTTGTTGGTATTGTCATTTTCTGTGAGTTTTTTTCTTTCCGACTCAATCATGATAAACAGAACGCTTAACAGATGCCTTACAATTGACAAATCAGGTGTTGCACTTTTCATTTCCTGGTCGATGATTTCGCACATGGCGCTTAACCGGTTGAAACAAGTGTCGGTCTGCAATACCTGATTGGCATTGTTGTGGAAACTATTGTATAGCTGAAAAATAGTTTCGGAAATAAATTCACTTTTAAAACGCAACACCCACATATCAAAATCACCATGTTGCAATTTGGTAACAACCCGGTGCGCTTTCCCCTTTGCGATAAAACTAACCAATGGAGCCTGAACGGTATCAGCTTTAAAATCGATAAAATGTTCCAGCTCGCCCTTTATACCCACGATCAACTCTTCAAAATCGTGTATGTGCGGCTCATCAGGCATGGCTGCAATTTCGTTTGCCCTTGCCGCATCAATTCTGAATATGCTAAAGAGTTGATTCATGAATATGAAGTATAGAAGTAATTTAGTTACATTTACTAACATCAGCAGATTCGGAATTGTTTAAATTTTTCTGTTAGATGCATAACTTTTCGAGTATGTTATTTAGTGCACCGTGAGAAACAGAATAACTTATCCCAGAAAACAGAGATTTAATCACATTCGTTAGCAGTGATAAAAACAATTTAACCGCGCCAAACAGATGTTGTTATAATTATTTACCATCGGGCATTTCAGCTTTAGAACTGACATCCAAAAATTTAGAATACAAAACAGAATTAGAAGCTGTTACAGACAAAACAGGACTTGAGTTCAGCGAGAACAGTATCTTGTTAACGATAAAACAGGACTTTGCTGAAGATAGAACACCATCTATCTGAAAATAGATGGGCATCTAATGTCAACAAGTTAGGCATCTACCGTCAACGAGATGGACATCTCCGTTAGGATGTTGATTTTTCTGATTCTGGGAGCACTTACTATGTAACATTAACCGGCAACGTAAATATAATCTCACTTCCTTTCCCCAACTCAGTTTTTATATGAATTTCGCCACCGTGTTTCTCGACAAATCTTTTGCAAAGCAACAAACCAAATCCGGTACCTTTTTCGTTGGCTGTTCCCCGGGTTGAATGCATTTGTGTTGTATCAAATAGTTTGGATAAAACCTCGGGTGCGATGCCAACACCATTATCAGAAACTGTTATACTAACATCAGCATGGTTTTGTTCTGCATAAATATTGATATTTCCACCCTCAGCGGTGAATTTCAGGGCATTCGAAATCAGGTTGCGCAAAATAGTATTCAACATATCAATATCGGCAAACACCTTAATCTTTTCTGTTACAGCATTATTAATTGTTATGTTCTTTTCAGCGGCATTTGGAATGAATAATTTCACAAGCTCATCGCAACATAATTTTAAATTAATTTCTTGGGGATCAAATGGCAATGCACCCGATTGCGACCGAGTCCACAACAAAATGTCTTCCAACAAATTAAATGCGTTAATGGCAGAACTGTTCACTGCTGTTATCAGTTTTTCAATCATATCCATATCATACTGACGGAGATCGTTTACCAATAAATCCAAACAGCCCAGTATCGAATTAAAAGGACTTCTTAAATCATGTGCAAGGATTGACATTAACGTGTCTTTATTGGCGTTTAATCTTTGAAGCTCTGCATTTTTAAGTTTTATATCTTCTTCAGTCTGCTTACGGGCGGTAATATCATCAATAATCCCGGTCCAAATAATATCCCGATTTTCAAGTATGCGGGGAGTTGATTTAAATTGTACCCAAATAATGCTACCATTAATTAAAAAACGGCCTTCCCACACAAAAGGCGTTTTTTTCAAATTAGCTTCTACATTTAATCTTGCAAATTCAGCCTTATCAGATTCAAAGATTAAAGTACTAATAATGCCGGGGTTCCTTAAATAAAGAGATTTGTCCAACTGAAGTATTTCACAGAAGCGATCATTTACATATTCGACGATGTATGGTGTGTCATGTGAACCAACCCATTTATCTTCAATCAAAGACACATCATGATAAACCCGCAACCGGTATACTCCGGATGGCAGTGTATTTGCTAAATCATCGTATAATCCATGTTCCAGTTTATGCATTGTTGTGATTTGTTTTCAGGCTTATACATTATCCTTTAATTTTATTCTCTGCATTAGAGATTTCGGCTTACAAACTTAAAAATAAAATCTGATATGATTAATTCATGCAGGATATTTTTTCAAAAAGTTCTTTATCACAAAAAATAATCAACCGTAAATGCATTTTACGCCCTACTACTTTGCGTTTTATGTAGGGCAGTTTTCAAAAAAGTGCCCTACACTTTGGTCCACAAATAAACAATGTACTGTTTTCACATCAACGATGTACTGATTATACATCGCTGATGTACCGATTATACAAGCCCGATGTAAGAACCGTACATCACCGATGTAATTGTTTTGCATCGCCGATGTAAATGTTGTACATGGCTGATGTAATTTTTCAGATGCTCTGCATAACGCTAAATTTTGCAAGCAAGTTTACCGGATATTAATGTTCGCTACCTACGGAAGCTTTTCCAAGAAATACAGCTTCACTATTCGTTTTCCGCTTTCCATTTTCCGCTCTCCGCTAACCAACGTAATTCACCAAAAATACGTTTTCCGTAGCCCTCGTCAGTGCCGTGTACAGCCAACGATAATAATTGCGGTCGATTTCGGCATCGGGCATCATACCCATATCAATAAAGACTTTCTTCCACTGACCGCCCTGGGCTTTGTGGCAGGTGACTGCGTAGGCGAATTTTACCTGCAAGGCATTCAGGAATTCGTTTTCGAACATCTGTTTGTAGCGTTCGCGTTTGTTTTTGATGTCGGCATAATCTTCGGCAACGGCTTCGAAGAGTTTGCGACTCAGTTCGGCAGCTTGTGCAGGTGATTCGGATTGCAGACTTTCGAGCCATACCCGGGCATCGATTTCCCAGTCGAAATCAAGTGAACGCAGCGTGAGGTCGACAAACCGGAATCCATACATTTCCCTGAATTTGCGGATGCGGACCACTTCCACGATGTCTCCGTTGGCTATAAAGTCAATTTCTTTATAAGGCTTATTCCAAAAATAGTTGTTACGCGTAATCATCAACAAGTCACCGTTCGAAATCTCTTCTTCCCGCATCATCACCCTTCCCCGGATACCATTGTTATACATATTGGCTTTTTTGTTAGAACGGGTAATCACGATGGTATCCTCCACTCCCACGCCGTCGTATGACTGTTGCACTTCGTCCACCAAATCCATTCCGCTCAACGCCTTAATATCCGTGAATTTTGATAATTTCAGCCTGGGCATAGCCGATGTTAATTCGTCTTCCAGGGCTTTTCTCAACAGGGTGGCATTATACAGGATGCCGCTTTCTAAGGCTTGTCGCACCACCTGCGTGAGGGTGAACTCCGTAATTTTCAGTCCGTAACCCTCCAGCTTGTTTTTATCGAGCGCCGGACTGCTTTCCTGCATCACCGGAGGAAGCTGAGCCGTATCGCCGAGCAACAGCAGACTGCAATCAGCGCCATTATAGACAAAACGAATCAGGTCATCGAGCAGAAAGCCCGTACCAAATTCGGTGTCACCACCCGTGTTGGAAATCATGGACGCTTCATCGACAATGAAAAGGGTGTTGGTATGCAGGTTATCGGCCAACTGAAATTCGCTTTCAGCCATGGATTTCTGCCGGTATATCTTCTTGTGGATAGTGAAGGCCGGAAAGCCGGCATAACTGCTCAGCACCTTGGCAGCACGGCCGGTCGGCGCCAACAGCACCGTTTTCTGTTGTAGCTTGTGCAGCGAACGCACTAAGGCGCTCACAACGGAGGTCTTACCTGTTCCGGCATAACCCTTCAACAGAAAAGCTTTCTCCACAGCCGGGTCGGTCATGAAACCGCCCAACAGCCTGATCAACTCATGTTGCTGCTCCGT
The DNA here is from genome assembly GCA_024710005.1 of Paludibacter sp. GTDB lineage: Bacteria > Bacteroidota > Bacteroidia > Bacteroidales > Paludibacteraceae > Paludibacter. The sequence goes on from JANJVQ010000022.1 coordinate 55,794, forward strand.
GGGTTCAAACGGAAGCTCCTTCGTGATAATATCGTACAAATAATTACCTAACATCGTACAAAAGTATAAAAAATATCGTTTTGATAATTGGTAAACCAATTTATTTGGGTTATCTTTGCGATTGAATCGTCAGACGCCGGACGCCGGACATCAGACGCCGGACGACTGGAGACTGGTGACTGGAGACTGGAGACATTAAAAGAAAAAATATGAAAACAAATTATGAAGTTCGTTATGCTTCCCACCCGGAAGATGCAAAACATTACGACACAGCTCGTTTACGTAAAGAACATTTAATCGAGACATTATTCGCGGCTGATGAGGTGAATATGGTGTATACCCTGTACGACCGTTTGGTTGTAGGTGGCGCCATGCCGGTTAAAGAAGCATTGAAACTCGAATCTATCGACCCGTTGAAATCTGATTTTTTCCTATCGAGAAGAGAGTTGGGCATGTTCAACGTGGGTGGAGCAGGTAAGGTTGTAGTTGAAGGAGAGGTATTTGAACTGGGTTATAAAGAGGCGCTTTATGTTGGCGCAAGCAACCGCAACGTGGTTTTCGAAAGTGTGGATGCTGCTAATCCGGCCAAATTTTATTTCAACTCGGCACCGGCACACCGCAACTACCCCGACCGCAAAATCACCAAGGCAGATGCCATCGTGATGGAGCTGGGCTCTTTAGAGACCGCCAACCACCGCAACATCAACAAGATGATGGTTCGCGAGGTAGTAGAAACCTGTCAGCTGCAAATGGGCATGACCGAACTGAAAACCGGTAGCGTTTGGAACACCATGCCGGCACATACGCACAGTCGCCGCATGGAAGCATATTTCTATTTCGAAGTGCCGGAAGGTGAAGTGGTATGCCACTTTATGGGCGAACCCACCGAAACCCGCCATATCTGGATGCAGGGCGACCAGGCCGTGATTTCTCCCGAATGGTCGATTCACTCCGCAGCAGCTACCAGCAACTACACCTTTATATGGGGTATGGCCGGTGAGAATTTGGATTATAGCGATCAGGATTTCAGGAAACATACGGAGTTAAGATAATAACAGACACCAGACACCAGACACCAGACGCCAGACGCCAGACGCCAGAAGACTGGAGACCGGAGACTGGAGACATAAATAAAAAAAACATGAAACAATTTGATTTAACAGGAAAAATCGCCATGGTAACCGGGGCATCTTATGGCATCGGGTACGCGTTGGCAACCGCATTTGCAAAGGCAGGTGCTAAAATAGTTTTCAACGACATCAACCAGGAAATGGTTGACAAAGGACTGGCTGCTTACAAGGCGGATGGTATCGAAGCATACGGTTACGTGTGTGATGTTACCGACGAAGATGGCGTGTATGCCACTATTGCTAAAATCAAAGAAGAAGTGGGCATTATCGATATCCTGGTAAACAATGCCGGTATCATCAAACGTATCCCCGCCATCGAAATGTCGGCGAAAGATTTCCGTCAGGTTATCGACATCGACCTGAACGGTCCGTTTATCGTATCGAAAGCCGTTGCACCAGGCATGATCGAAAAGGGAGGCGGTAAAATCATCAACATCTGCTCCATGATGAGTGAACTGGGACGTGAAACCGTTTCGGCTTATGCATCAGCCAAAGGTGGTTTGAAAATGCTGACCAAGAACTTAGCCTGCGAATGGGCTGAATACAACATCCAGGTAAACGGCATTGGTCCGGGTTATATTGCAACGCCACAGACAGCGCCTTTGCGCGAACCGGGACATCCATTTAACGACTTCATCATAGGAAGAACACCGGCTGCACGCTGGGGAACACCTGAAGATTTGCAGGGACCGGCTGTGTTCTTAGCTTCACCGGCATCCGACTTCGTAAACGGTCATATTTTGTATGTTGATGGAGGAATCCTGGCTTATATCGGCAAGCAACCGAAATAAGTATTTCAATTTGAACCAGATGTATCTGGAACTTCATGATAGTTTTAAAAAAAACTAAAAAACAGTTTTTATAAAAAACGAGTTCGGTTCATTCCCTGTAAAATGTTATATTTGCAGGGAATGAGTTTTTAAGGGATCAGATTCCTTATTATAATCGTAACAACAGGTAACTATAATTAGATAACATTACCCATTATTTGCAGAATTAATTTATTTCGCAATAAACTAATTTTAAGCATAGTGACAAAACCTTATTTTATAAACCTTATTTTCTTACTAAAACAACCTTAGTAGGGAAAAATAATAATTATGACTACCTCTCTTACCTTATTACCTTATTTAATTTAATAAGGTTAAATAAGGTTTAGGATAATGTGACAATCATTTGCTACTAAGGTTGTTTTAGTAAGAAAATAAGGTTAAAAATAAGGTTGAGATAACAAAATCAATATTTATTTCTACTAAGGTTGTTTTAGTAAGAAAATAAGGTTAAAAATAAGGTTGGGATTCTGCAGTTTCCTGATCAACATAATAATTGCAAAACATAATTCAACATAGTATTCATTAAATTTTTATAGCATGAAAAAAAACAAAATCAGTATCCTTATTTTAATGTTAGCAACAGCAGTTTCCGGCTTTGCGCAGACAACCATTGAAATCGTCAATCAGTATCCATTCGACAGAGCAGATGAAATCGTTGAAATTGCAGCATCCGAACTGGGTGGACTTTCAGGCACCAATTATGTGCTTACCGATGAAAATGGTCTGGAAATCCCCTATCAATTGATTTATAACGGTACTGAAAGTGTTCAGGCTTTGCTGTTTCCGGCAACGGTTAAAACAGGAACCAAAGTGGCTTACACATTAAACGAAGGCACCCCAAAAGCAGTAAAAGCCAAAACTTCAGCACGCTTTGTTCCGGAAAGAAAAGATGACTTCGCATGGGAAAACGACATTGCCGCCTATCGCATGTACGGTCCGGCGCTTGCCGCTGAAAACCCATCCAATGGTATCGACCTGTGGTTGAAAAGAACTGAAGAACTGGTTGTGGATAGTTTCTACAGAGGTGAACTGAAATACGGCAAATCGTATCACGAAGATCACGGTCAGGGACTTGATTGCTACAAAGTAGGTAATACCCTGGGTGCCGGTGGTGTTGCTCCGTATGTAAACGGTGAGTTGCTGGTCGGCAAACATTTCGACACCTATAAAGTACTGGATAACGGTCCACTTCGCTCCAGCTTTACACTTACCTATAACGAGGTTGATATCAACGGAAAGAAATACAAAAAGGAAGTCACCATCCACACCGATGCGGGAACCGTGATGAACAAAGCTGTGGTCAAACTGACCGGAGAGAAACAGCCTATGCAACTGGCAGCGGGCATTACCCTGCACGATGGCAAAGGTTCTCTACAAAAAGGTACCGGACTGATTGTGTATGGTGAAAACGCTATTGCCGACAAAGATCAAAAAAACGTGGGAAAAAATTATGTAGGCGTTGTGTTGCCGGACAAAGAAGACCTTTATAAAATTCAGAACCTGCATGCCCTGCTGATGAAAAATTACGTGCCAGGAGAAGAATTTACCTATTACTTTGGCGGAGGCTGGAGCCAATGGAAGTTCCCGACCCAGAAAGAATGGCTTGCCGCCGTACAACAATTCTCCAAACAAGTAAAATACCCGTTGACAGTTAGGATAGTTAAATAAAAGCGGAAAGCGGAAAGCGGAAAATTAAGAAAAGGAGCAGCAAACTATTGTTTACTGCTCCTTTTTTTTATAACCATAAATGGTTTTCCGCTTTCCGCTGTTAGCTTTCCGCTTCCTCTTCCGCCGCTTCCAGTTCCAGCATCAACATATCCTTCGGAATGCGGTCTCCTACGTTTACATTGACTTTCTTGATTTTAGCGGTAAAGGGCATTTGGATACGGTTACGCATTTTCATTGCTTCGAGAATGAGCAGGGGTTCGCCTTCCTGTACCACATCACCTTCTTTCACCGAAATTTCGATGATGGTTCCCGGAATAAACGACTGAATTTCATAAGGATTGGGATCAACCCAAGCCTTACGGTTCTTGTATTTATTGGTCAGTAATGTTTTGTATTTTCTGGCAGTAACTGCAAATTCCACTAAATCCTGATTTTTTTTTGCCATGATGATTTGTTTTAAATTCTACATCTTAAAAATAAACACACCAAAACAAATCAGAATGGAGGAACCCCGTGTTTTTTATACGGACGGTGGTCGTCTTTGTTTTTGGAAACTTCCAACGCATGCAGGATGAGTTCGCGTGTTTCGAGCGGCTCAATCACGGCATCGATATATCCTTTGGCAGCAGCTACGAAAGGATTGGCAAATTTCTCGATATACTCTTCTACTTTCTGCTGACGCATTGCATCCTGATCTTCAGCTTCCATGATTTCCTTGCGGAAGATGATATTGGCAGCTCCTTCCGGACCCATAACCGCGATTTCAGCACCCGGCCAGGCAAACATAAAGTCGGCGCCGAGGTGACGTGAGTTCATGGCAATGTATCCACCACCGTAAGCTTTACGCAGGATTACCGTGATTTTAGGTACAGTAGCTTCTGAATAGGCGTACAACATCTTGGCACCGTGACGGATTACACCCGCGTGCTCCTGGTCAACACCCGGCAGATAACCCGGCATATCTTCCAGTGTAACGATAGGAATATTGAAAGCATCGCAGAAACGAATGAAACGAGCCGCTTTATCTGAGGCATCGCAATCAAGCACACCAGCTAAATACATCGGTTGGTTAGCTACGAAACCTACTGTTTCTCCATTCATACGTCCAAAGCCGATCACGATGTTAGGCGCCCAGAGTTCCTGTACTTCGAGGAATTTTGACTCATCGGAAAGCGCAAAAATAATTTCACGCACATCATAAGGCTGTTTTGGATCAGCCGGGATGATGTTTTCTAAATTTTTATTGAAAGTTGGTTTTTTAGGGGCTATTTTAGCCGCTTTTTCCTGATTGCTGTGAGGAATCAGTCCAATCAAATCTTTAATCTGATTCAAACATTGAATCTCAGTCTGCGCATAAAAATGCGCGTTACCAGTAATTTCAGCATGTACACGGGCTCCACCCAGGTCTTCCTGTGAGATTTTCTCACCCAATACCGTTTCGATTACATTCGGACCGGTAATAAACATCTTCGAGATATTTTCTACCACGAATACGAAGTCGGTCAACGCCGGAGAATAAACCGCGCCACCGGCACAAGGACCGAGAATTACCGAGATCTGAGGAATAACACCGGAAGCCATGGTATTGCGATAAAAAATTTCGCCATAACCGGCTAATGCACCGATACCTTCCTGGATACGGGCGCCACCAGAGTCGTTGATACCGATACAAGGCATTTTCATTTTCAGAGCATGGTCCATGATTTTGGTAATCTTACGGGCATGTTTCAAACCCAACGAACCACCCATCACGGTAAAGTCCTGTGCATAGATACAAACGGGAGCGCCATTGATGGTACCGGTACCGGTAATTACGCCATCACCGGCCAGTTCTTTCGTGTCCATCCCGAAATTGCGTTCCTCATGTTCCACAAACATGTCATATTCATGAAATGAATTCACATCCAACAAATAAAGGATACGTGCACGGGCAGTCATTTTACCCATTGCAGCCTGTTTCTCAATGGCTTTCTTACCACCACCCATTTGAACCAGGGCTTTCTTTTGTCGCAATGCGATAATGTTTTTCTTTAAAGTCATAAAAACATTGATTTAATTAAACTTCGATTTAATTTGTATTTGTAATTTAAAAACGATACAAAAGTAACACTTTTTTCTGACGCAACAACGCACAAGCAAGACTACTGTATTATAGCAATTTACAAAACAGAATCAATAAATATACGAATTATTTAACCCTTTTTGTATAGTATTTCAGTATGTTTCGACGGGAAGAAACAAATGCGGCAGTATATTCACTTTCATCGGCCTGATCGATGGTAATGATGAATTCACGGAGGAGGTCTTCGTCGGTAAGCGCATATTTATACAGCAATTTCATGGCCAGACTTTGCACCCCGATAGAAAAAGCGGGAGAAAGCATCCAGTCGTACAGCGTATTCAGCATGTCAACATTGATTGGATCAGGTACAGGAAATGAGTTCAGAATAGATAGTCCAATCCGGTGCATGCCCTGGTGTTTGGTTGTCAACACCATTTTTGTTATGCGGTCTAACTTATCCTGATCAAACCACTCCGGGTTGCGCTGACTTATCTTCTCGACAGCCCAGAGCACCCGCCAGGCTTTCTTATTATCTGCTTCGAAAGCCATGTTAAATAATGTGTCAAAGTCCACCTGATGATGGTAGATATGTAACAACAATTCTTCGAGGTGGTAACGGGATTGCAGGTTTTCAAAAAAAGCGTGGTAATCCATGACAAGTTACATTTTTCCTTTGTATTTCTGATAGGTATCCAGCGTATTGCGCACGTAACGAATGGTCTCACCCGAGCGGAACCGGCCGTATTTCACCACCTCATCGTTGTAGTATTCGGGCTCATGCTTCTTTGATAGAAAATATTCTACGTGCTCAAACCAGATGTACGGATTTTTACCATGTTTCTCAGCCAGGGCCATGGCATCGAGGATGTGGGCCGGACCTGAATTATAGGAAGCGAGGATAAACTTCTTCCTTTCGTCCTGATTCTCTATCTTCCTGAAAAGCAGATTTAAACTTTTGATATATTGTACACTGGCTTCAATATTTTTCTCCGGATTCAGTATATTATCCAGGCTCAAACCGAACTTAGCCGCCGTTCGGGGCATTAACTGCATTAAACCCGAAGCTCCCATGCGCGACACCTGTGATGAGTCGAATCTGGATTCATGAAATGCAAGAGCAGCCAGCAAACGCCAGTCCCAGTTGATTTCCGCGGCATATTTTCTGAAATAGGCATCATATGGGGAAATAGCTCCTTTGGGTATAGAAATCTTTTTCGTTACAAAATAGGGATTTTTGATGCGGTATTTGCCGTATAACTGTGACCGTATCAACTCGGTTTCTGAACTGTTTTCCCAGTCGGTAATAAGTTCTTTAATCCGGTCATTTTGCTTGTTAACCAGCCAGCCGTTGCGTTGCAGGAACCCAACCGGAATACGGCAGTCGAGCCGGCGGTTGAAATCTTTGTGCTGCACCGCCGTCTTGTAATGGGCAATGGTGTAGGAAATCTTACGTTTGGTAACCATCTCGATAGCCTGATCCACGGAAACTGTATCGTCCAGCAATTGAATATCGATACCGCCACCCAGTTCCCGGTTCAGGTGCTGCATGCGCTGATGGTAAACAGAATTTCTGATGACATGCACGGTTTTGCCTTTCAGTTCACTGATATCGCTCACGGTCTGCAAACCGATTTCCTGCACCAGCACCATATACGAATCTTCCTGAAATGCCACAAAGTCAAACTCATCCTTGAGCGCTTTTGTTTCGTACATACTGTAGGCTATCAGATCAACCCGTTCGTTTCGAAGCATATTCAGCATTTCTTCCCGTGAACCGGCCAGGTGTACCTTCACCGGAATACCGCTGAAGGCAGCAAAATGATTAACCAAATCATAATCATATCCCATGATTTCATCACCCCTGAAGTTAAAATAAGAGGAGGATCCGTACAATGTGGCAACATGCATGGTGTCTTGTGCCTGTTCTTCAGCGGATGAACCGGCCGAAAGCAGCTCATCGTTGGGTATATCCTGTTGGGTACAGGATATCAGTAACAGCAGCAAAAACAGGACGGAGCGGATAAACATACTTTCATGGTTTGGATTTCAGCGGACTAAAATAACCATATTTTTTCAAACTCAGGCAATATAAACTGATTTTTTATTACATCCGTTCCGGCACATCAATGCCCAGTAAGTTCATTCCTTTTCTGATAACATCTGCCACTGCGGCAGAAAGCACCAGACGGAAATATTTAATTTCGGGATTTTCTTCCCGCAGGATAGAAAAATCGTGATAGAACTGGTTGTATTCTTTAACGAGTTCGTACACATAATTGGCAATTACGGCCGGACTGAACTCCTGTCCGGCTTCCCTTACGATAGTGGGGAATGCCGAAAGCAACTGCACCAGATTACTTTCTTTATCCGACAAAGGCAGATTTTCTGTCACAGGCACTTCGGTAATGATATCCTGTTCGGCAGCCTTCCGCAGTACCGACTTAATACGTGCGTGGGTGTACTGGATAAATGGACCGGTATTGCCATTGAAATCGATGGATTCTTTCGGGTTGAAAGTCATATTTTTTTTCGGATCGACTTTCAGTATGAAGTATTTCAGGGCGCCCAGTCCCACCATGCGGGCTATTTCGTCAATTTCTTCTTCAGATGATTGGTCGAGTTTACCCAGTTCACGCGCTGTTTCTCGGGCTGTATCAATCATTTCTTCCATGAGGTCATCGGCATCCACCACCGTACCTTCACGGCTTTTCATCTTGCCCTCGGGCAGTTCCACCATGCCGTAAGAGAAGTGCACCAAATCTTTACCCCACGCAAAGCCTAATTTATCAAGCAATAAGGCCAATACCTGAAAATGGTAATTCTGCTCATTGCCCACCACGTACACCATCTTTTTGATTTCGTATTCGCTGTATCGCAAAGCTGCGGTACCAATATCCTGTGTCATGTATACAGAGGTTCCGTCGGCACGCAATAATAGTTTTTCGTCCAGACCATCAGCGGTTAAGTCGGCCCACACCGAACCATCTTCTCTTTTGTAGAAAACGCCCTTGTCAAGTCCTTCTTCTACCTTGGCTTTGCCATCGAGATAAGTTTGAGACTCATAATAAATCTTATCAAAATCAACACCCAGCTGTTTATAGGTTTCATCAAAACCGGCATACACCCATCCGTTCATCTTCTCCCACAGACCATACACTTCCGGATCGTGGTTTTCCCAGGCCACCAGCATTTGTTGTGCCTGCTGAATCAGCGGCGCCGATTTTTTGGCATCGTCTTCCGACATCCCTTTTTTCATCAGCTCCTTAATTTCAGCCTTGTAGGCCTTATCAAATTCCACGTAATACTTTCCAACCAGGTGGTCGCCTTTCAGACCGGAACTTTCAGGTGTTTCGCCATTTCCAAACAGCTTCCACGCCAGCATGGATTTGCAGATATGAATACCACGATCATTGACGATATTGGTTTTCACCACCTTCCAGCCATTAGCCCGCTGAATCTGCGCAATGGAATACCCGAGCAGGTTATTACGGATATGTCCGAGATGCAACGGTTTGTTGGTATTCGGCGAAGAATATTCGACCATCATGATTTCATCGTCGCCATCCATATTGAATCCGAAATTTTCGGCGCTCCGGATTTTATTCAGCAACTGCAACCAGTAGTTTTTGCTGATGGAGAGGTTCAGGAATCCTTTGATCACGCTAAAACCGGTAATCAGTCCGTTGTTTTCCTGCAGATACTCCCCTATTTCCTGTCCCGTTGCCTCCGGCGATTTCTTAGCCGCTTTCACGAAAGGGAATGTCACCACTGTCAGGTCACCTTCGAATTCTTTTCTGGTTTTCTGTATTTGTATCTGTGTCGCCTCGAGTTCCAGAGCATACAACTCCGACACGGCATCTTTAACAATCAATTGAATGGAAGATTCTAAATTCATGATGATATCTTTTTAGGGAGTGCAAAGATAAGAAAAATAATAAATTAAATTTGTTCAGGATGTCCTGAAGTAATATTGTATTAACTATTAATGCGAATGTTTGTTAATAATGACGCACATTTAATCAACCAAGAACAGGTTCGAGGGGGGGTTGCTTCGTCGGCTACGCCTCCTCGCAATGACGGTGCGTTGGTTAGGTCAGTATTACGTCGCGAGAGATTTTGCGAACCTATTTAGTGAATTGTAGCGACGGGTTCGGCGGACAATAGCGCCCGTCGTGCAAAAACCAATGATGTTTTGCACAGATATGGTCGACGGGTATTTATTATAATTCGATGACCTCGTCATTGCGAGTCGGTGCAACCGACGAAGCAACCACCTGAAAGTTTGTACTTGGTTATTCGCACGTCATTGCGAAGTGAGGAATCTCCGGTGCAAATAAGCAAAAAAAAACAACTCCTGATTCGAATTATTTGTTATTTTTGCAAGCAATAGATTATACTCGCTTTGTAAAAACCTTATTGATTGATATTAAAATATGACTGTTATTTGATTCATTCAATTTGAATTGTCATGAAAAAACATCAAATTATCATTATATCCTTATTTCTATTATTGGGAAGTTGCAACCTTGAAACATATCAATGCTGGTCCAGAATACAATCATTAAATTTGTATCCTGTTGTTAAAAACAAGACTTCTGAAAAATCTACTATAAAAGGTTGGTATCATTCCGAATTTCAAAATCAGTTGTTAAACTTTGCTATAGAATTCAATCATGATTATTGTAATGAGCATTACTTTATGAGATATGAATATTATTGGGAAAATTACCCAATTGAAAATTCCATAAGGATCACTTGCAATAAAGATATTACAAATGGTGTGGATACAATTAAATCAGGAGTTGAATTAAATGAATGTTTCGACATAATGACTTACGATGAATCAGGAACATTCAGGTTAATTTCAATTTTACTTTCTGAAAAATCAACTAACACCTATCAATTTGATGATAAATACTATACATTTAATGTTTCATTAAATACTTCTGACAGCATCCAGATGATAGATTCATGTTTAATCAAAAGATTCTAACTATGAAACCATTTATTTTTTGCTTTTTGGGGATAATAACTCTTTTATCAGCTTGTTTTAATGATGAGCCCATGTATTTTCGCAGCAAATTTTATCCGGTTGTTACAGAAGGAAGCAACCAACAGTATCAGCACAGAAAAAGTGCACATTTTCATCCATCAACCCCAATTACAATCATTTTAGACAGCAGGATTGATTATAAAAACGAGAATTGGGAAGGCAAATTTGACTTGATTAAACAAGAAACTGCACTCCTTAGATTCGACAGGGATATTATACTAACCAACGAAACTATTCCCAAATACTCCAATCTGTTAGAAACAAATTATGCTGAGATTGAAACATTAATGGGCTCATTAAATGGCGAACCAAGACCTTTGTATTATATTATCTGGATAAATAAAAACTTAGAAATTGATTATGAATTAAATAAAGGATATCATACGATATACTTTAAAGCCAGAACCGAGCAAAATAATATCATAAACGATTCTACCATTATTTACATCGGAAATTGAATATATTATCTTAATACTCGTCCCAGCTCTTAATCTTAATATCTTCCAACGTCATATTACAAAATGCCTGGATGAACGCTGAGGCCAACCGGGCATTCGTCAGCAACGGGATGTTGAAATCCACGGCGCTGCGGCGGATGATGTAGTCGTTGCGCAACTCCCGCTCTGTCGTGTTTTTGGGGATATTGATGACCAAATCAAAATGCTTTTTCGCCAAGAGACTTTTCACATTCAGTTCGCCATCCTCATCCGGCCACTGTACCGCTATGGCTTCTACCCCGTTTTCGGCCAAGAAACGCTGCGTTCCGCGGGTAGCGTAAATTTTATATCCTTTTTGTTGCAACAGACGCGTGGCTTCCATCAATTCCACTTTCGATTTGGGCTCTCCGGAAGATATCAGGATGCTCTTTTTCGGAATTTCGAAACCTACCGACAGCAAGGATTTCAATACCGCTTCGGAATAATCATCACCTATACAACCCACTTCACCGGTAGAGGACATGTCCACACCCAGAATCGGATCGGCATTGTGCAGCCTCGCGAAGGAGAATTGCGATGCTTTGACACCAATATGATCCACATCGAAAACGGACGAGTCAGGCTTGCTGTATGGAGCATTCAACATGATGCGGGTAGCTGTTTCGATGAAGTTGCGCTTGATGACTTTCGATACGAATGGAAATGAACGCGAGGCACGCAGGTTACATTCGATTACCTTGATGTAGTTATCCTTGGCTAAGAACTGGATGTTAAACGGTCCGCTAATATTAAGCTCTTTGGCAATCTTCTTCGAAATGCGTTTGATGCGACGCATGGTTTCAAAGTAAATCTTCTGTGCCGGGAAGACGAGGGTAGCATCGCCCGAATGCACACCGGCAAACTCTACATGCTCTGAAATCGCGTATTCAACCACTTCTCCGTTCTGGGCTACAGCATCAAATTCTATTTCTTTCGCGTTCTGCAGAAATTCTGAAACAACAACAGGATATTGTTTTGACACTTTAGCTGCCAATGACAAGAACTTGCGCATTTGCTCTTTGTTGTAGCAAACGTTCATGGCTGCACCGGAAAGCACATAAGACGGACGAATCAGTACCGGAAAACCAACTTCTTCGATGAAAGAATCAATTTCGTCGAAGCTGGTCAACTCTTTCCAGCGTGGCTGGTCGATGTCCAACTCATCAAGCATGGTCGAAAACTTATGACGGTTCTCTGCACGATCGATTGACGCTGCTGAGGTTCCGAGAATAGGAACTTGCTGACGGTCGAGTTTCGTCGCCAGGTTATTCGGTATTTGTCCGCCCATCGACAACACAACTCCTTTCGGAGATTCAATATCGACCACATCCAATACCCTTTCGAAAGATAATTCATCAAAATAAAGACGGTCGCACATATCGTAGTCGGTCGAAACCGTTTCGGGGTTGTAGTTAATCATCACAGATTCGTAACCCAAGTTCCGTGCAGTTACTACGGCATTCACCGAACACCAGTCGAATTCCACGGAAGAACCAATGCGGTATGCGCCTGAACCTAACACCACTACGGCTTCTTTATCAGATTTCGCAGGTTGATAGGCTTTTTCTGAACCATAGGTAAAATACAGATAGTTAGTATCATCCGGATGGTCGGATGCAACGGTGTTGATGCGACGGATAACCGGCGTTACGCCTTTACTTTTACGAAGTTCACGTACTTCCAGCACTTCTTTTTCCATCGTACCGGTCGGATTTTCCACATAACGGGCAATCTGGAAATCAGAGAAACCAAGTCGCTTGGCTTCCGCCAGGACTTCTTTCGGCAAATCAGCAATTTTGTTGTATTGCTCCAGTACTTTGGTGTACTTATAAATATTTTCTAATTTTTCGAGGAACCAGGTATCGATTTTTGTCAGCGCTTCAATCTGATTCACAGTATATCCTTTCTCAAAAGCATCAGCAATAGCAAAGATGCGCAAATCCGTCGGTTTGGAAAGCGCATCTTCAATATTATCGAAAGTCAAGTCTTTGTTGCCCACAAAGCCGTGCATACCCTGACCAATCATACGCAATCCTTTCTGGATGATTTCTTCAAACGACTGACCGATAGACATGATTTCGCCCACTGATTTCATCGAAGAACCGATTTCGCGACTCACACCCTGGAATTTGGTGAGGTCCCAACGGGGAATCTTCACAATCATATAGTCTACAGAAGGCGCTACATAAGCCGAGTTGGGCGTACCCATCTCCCCAATCTGGTCGAGCGAATAACCCAACGCCAGTTTAGTAGCCACGAAAGCCAGCGGGTAACCCGATGCTTTGGATGCCAGTGCTGAAGAACGACTCAGACGGGCATTGATTTCGATGATGCGATAGTCGTTGGTTTCAACATTAAACGCGTACTGGATGTTACATTCACCCACGATGCCGATGTGACGAACTACCTGACGGGCAACATCTTCGAGATAAGCAATCTGATCCTTGGTAAGGGTAATAATCGGCGCCACCACGATACTTTCACCGGTGTGAATACCCAGCGGGTCGAAGTTTTCCATCGGAACCACGGTAAAGCAATGGTCATTTTTATCGCGTATGACTTCAAATTCAATCTCTTTCCAACCTTTCAGACTTTCTTCCACCAGAATTTGTTTCGAATGAGCCAGGGAGCTTTTACACAGTGTGATAAACTCTTCTTCATTGTCACATATACCAGACCCCAATCCACCCAATGCATAAGCAGAACGCACCATCACCGGGAAACCGATTCGGCGACCCACTGTCAGCGCATCTTCCAGATTTTCTACCGCCTGCGAAACCGGCGTTTTGGCCTCAATTTCATTCAGTTTCTTTACAAACAAATCACGGTCTTCCGTAATCATGATGGCCTCGACGGAAGTCCCCAGCACACGTACATTATATTTATCCAGTGTACCGTTCAGATACATTTCCGTACCGCAGTTCAGTGCCGTCTGTCCCCCGAAAGCGAGTAAAATACCATCCGGTTTTTCCTTGATGATAATCTGTTCTACAAAATAAGGAGTGATGGGAAGAAAGTAAACCTTATCGGCAATACCTTCCGATGTTTGAATTGTAGCGATGTTGGGATTGATGAGGATAGTTTCAATGCCCTCTTCTTTCATGGCTTTTAACGCCTGCGACCCTGAATAGTCAAATTCTCCTGCCTGTCCGATTTTTAAGGCACCTGATCCTAAGAGGATCACTTTTTTAATAGTGTTCTCTACCACGCTTGATATTAGTTTTATTGTTTCGAGCGGCAAACGGGGTTCGAACCCGCGACCTTCGGCTTGGGAAGCCGACGCTCTACCAACTGAGCTATTGCCGCGTTATAAGTCAGCGAAAAACTGAGAGCGGAAAGCGGAAAGTAAAATTTTTAATACTTCAACTTAAACACCAGAAAACATAGCTTCAAAAAACAATAGAAATATAAAGGAGATATTCCGTTTTCCGCTTTCAGTTTTCCGCTTTCAGTTTTCCGCTATTTACTATTCGCTATTCGTTATTCGTTATTATCATTTCACGATTCCTGCAAACCCCATAAACGCCATCGCCAGTAATCCGGCTACGAGCAGGGCGGCAGGTGTTCCTTTCATTCCGCGCGGCAAAGATACTAAATTTAATTGTTCCCTGATACCGGCAAATAAAATTAATGCCAGTCCGAAACCTATGGCCGTTGAAATAGCAAAAACAACACTTTGTAAGAGGGTGAAATCCTTTTGGATAACCATAATGGCAACACCCAAGATAGCACAGTTGGTTGTAATCAGTGGAAGAAAAACACCCAAAGCCTGATAGAGTGCAGGTGAAATTTTCTTGAGAATAATTTCTACCAGCTGTACCAGTGCTGCAATGATTAAAATAAAGGAGATTGTTTGCAGATAACCAATCTGCAAAGGTTCAAGCACATAAACCTGAATTAAAAAGGTAACAATGGTTGCTATGGTCATTACAAATGCCACAGCGCCACTCATTCCCAGCGCGGTATCAATCTTTTTCGACACCCCCAGAAATGGACAAATTCCCAAAAATTGTGACAACACGATGTTGTTCACAAATACGGCTCCGATGAATATTAATATATACGTCATTGTTTGGTGATTTTTTATTTTTTATCCGGTAGAGACGCAATGAATTGCGTCTCTACATTATTTAATTTTTTGTTGTTTTCAATTTATTAAATATGGCAATCAGGTAGGCCAGCGCGATAAATGCACCAGGTGCCAGAACGAAAAGCAACATACCGTAATTTTCCGGGAAAATAGTCATGCTGAACACCTTGCCGGTTCCAAGCAATTCACGGGTGGTACCAAGCAAGGTCAATGCCATGGTAAAACCCAAACCCATTCCTAAGCCATCAAAAAACGATTTGAAAACAGTATTTTTGGCAGCAAAGGCTTCCGCTCTTCCGAGCACGATACAGTTCACCACAATCAGCGGGATAAAGAGTCCCAGACTTTCATACAACGCAGGAACATAAGCCTGCATCACCATTTCCACCAGCGTAACGAATGTAGCGATAACCACGATAAACGCTGGAATACGCACCTTGTCAGGGATCAGGTTTTTCAACAGCGAAACAACCATGTTGGCAGACAGAAGAACAAAAGTGGTTGCCAGTCCCATACCTAACCCATTGATTGCTGAAGAAGTCGTCCCCAGTGTCGGGCACATGCCTAACAGCAGCACAAAAACAGGATTTTCTTTGATAACCCCGTTTAAAAGTGTTTTTAAATTTGAATTTGCAGCCATATATCCTCCTTAATTTGTTTGAGCCACTTCATTTTCTACAGAAGTTGCTCCAGTTAATCCATCATAATTTTGCGAGTAGGCGCTGTAAGCGTACCGGACAGCCTCCAGAAATGCATTGGACGAAATGGTTGCAGCCGTTATGGCATCAACTTCTCCGCCATTTTTGGTTACATTCAGGTTGTTTCTGGAACCGTTTAGTCCGCGAATATCCTGATTTCCTTTTTCTGTTTTAAACCAATCCACCATTTTAGTTCCCAAGCCGGGAGTTTCTTTTTGCTCCAATACCGAATAGTTGATAATATTTCCCTTTGCATCAAAGCCCACCATTATTTTTATCTCACCACTGAATCCGTTTTTGGAATAGGTCTGAACCGCTGCACCCACAAATTCATCTCCGGCATAAGCCTGATACACATAATACGGCTCCGGCATTCCTTCGATTGTGATGGTATCGGTTCCTTTTATCAACACATCCGGAGGCAGTACCTCCATGATGGCATTTTCCTGTTTAGCCCTTTTCGAGGCTTCAATCGGTTCTTTGGTGAGGTTGTACACCGAACCCAGTGCCACTGCTGCAACCAACGTAATCGACGTCAGCACAAGCACCATATTTCTGAAAGTTGATTCTAATTTTGCCATTTTTTTTGTTGTCTACAGTCTACGGTCTACGGTCTACAGTCTACAGTCAGCACTATTAGCTATTAGTTATTCGCTTTCCGTTTTCCGCTATTTTTTCACTTCACTTTTTCCCCGAATCGTTTCGGTTTCACATAAAAATTTATCAGAGGCGTAAATCCATTCATGATGAGAATCGCGAACGAAACCCCTTCCGGATACGCTCCCCAGGTACGGATAACTACTGTCAGCACACCGATCCCCACGCCATAAATCCACATCCCTTTTGGGTTCATGGGAGACGTTACATAATCAGTTGCCATGAAGATTGCTCCCAACATCAAACCACCTGTAAGCAAATGTACCAATGGAGAAATGTATGTTGCAGGATCAACCCAATACAGTATCCCGGAAAAAACGATGACAGTTACGAAAATACTCACCGGAATATGCCAGGTGATGATTTTTCGTATCAGCATATACACCAGGCCAATTAACAATGCTAACGCGGAAACTTCACCGAGCGATCCGGGCATATTTCCCAGAAACATATCTTTTGCTGAGGGTATAGCCGAACTGCCTTCATTGAGCAAAGAAAGTACTGTTGCACCTGTAGCCGCATCGAGATAATTCATCGAGAAAGGTTCAACCACTGGCCAGGTCGTCATCTCCACCGGAAAGGAAATCAGCAGAAAAACACGTCCAACTAATGCCGGGTTGAAAGGATTATTTCCTAATCCTCCGAAACTCATTTTGGCGACACCGATAGCAACCAACGCACCAATCAAGATCATCCAGATGGGTAAGTTGGATGGCAGGTTGAATGCCAGCAGCAAACCTGTCAGGGCAGCCGAGCCATCCAAAATCGTTTTTTCTCCTTTGATTAAAAATCGTTGAATCAGGTATTCGAATAACACACAAGCCACGATGGCGGTCACGGTGACAATCAACGCTCCCATTCCGAAGAAATACAATGAGGCCAGCAAAGCCGGAACAAGCGCGATGATTACGCCGGTCATATTTTTACTTACCGAGTCACCTCCATGGATATGCGGCGCAGGCGATATGATTAATTTTTCCATAATGATTTCTGTTATTTAGCGTTCCTGTTACGAATAATACCTCCTACCGTTGCTTTACCATAACGGATATAATCCAGTAGCGGACGGTTCGATGGACAGGTATAACTACAACTGCCACATTCAATACAATCCATCACGCGATCTGCTTCCATTTCCGGCCACATATTTCTCTCGCTCTGCGCCATCAGCAGGTACGGTTCCAGTCCCATCGGACAAACCGACACGCATTTGGAACAACGAATACAATTCTGAACGGGTTTACGAATGGATTCTTCATCCCGCATGTACAATACACCGGCACTACCTTTGGCCATCGGCACATTCAGGTTCATCAACGAACGCCCCATCATCGGTCCGCCACCAATGATTTTACCCGTACCTTCGGGCACACCTCCTGCCTGCTCTACTACATGAGCCAGGTAAGTTCCGAGACGAACACGATAATTGGAAGGATTGGGGGCATCTTTACCTGTGACAGTCATCACGCGCTCAAACATGGGTTTGTTTTTCTGAACAGCTTCGTAAACAGCGAAAGTTGTACCCACGTTAAACACCACCGCGCCGACTTCCACCGGAATCCTGCCACTGGGTACCTGACGGCGGATTACTGCATCAATCAGCTGTTTCTCACCACCCTGAGGATATTGCACTTTCAGGGGTTCAATGGTAATACCTTTAAATGTAGTTGCTAATTGCTTCAGGTGACTGATGGCATCAGGCTTATTATTTTCAATGCCGATGATTGCTTTTTCTACTCCCAGGGCTTTCATCAGAATCGAAACACCAACCAGGATTTCCTCACCGCACTCCAGCATCAGCTGATGATCACAAGTCAGGTAAGGCTCACATTCCACCGCATTGATAATCAACACTTCTGCCTTCTTTCCCGGAGGTGGAGAAAGTTTCACGTGAGCGGGAAAGGTAGCGCCACCGAGGCCTACTATACCTGCATCCTGTACTTTTTTTATAATCTCTTCTTTGGTAAGATTACATTCTCTGTTAATAACCGGACTTCTGTCAATGGTTTCCAGCCATTCATCACCGTCAACATCAATAAATACGGCGGGACGCTTATATCCCGAAGCATCCAGTTGTACGTCAATCTTATTTACCTTACCTGATACAGAAGCATGTACATTAGCTGAAACAAATCCATTAGCTTGTCCGATCATCTGCCCCACTTTCACCAGATCACCTTTCTTGACAATTGCCTCGCTGGGATTTCCAATATAATGTGCCAATGGAATGGCAACCATCTTCGGAATCTCAGCCTGTTGAATCTTTTTGCCGGCTGAGAATTTATTTTCTGCCGGATGTACACCTCCAATTCTGAAAGTCTTCATGCTTTGTTGTTATATTATTTATATATAAAAATCACAAGTCTTATATTATCAGTCACCAGTCTGTATTTCAGTCGCTACCTACGGCAGCTCTGCAAGGTGGTGTGTTCTCCATAACCCAGTAAGCAAGCATACTGGTTACTAAACTTCGCTTCCTCCGGAAGCAAAACCCAACAAATCAGATTCCCGTTTTCCGCTCTCAGTTTTCCGCTATTCATTATTCACTTCCTAATTTACTATTGCCTCTTCCTTTTTCTTCTTCGGTGCCGGGAAATTGACATCGGTAATGGCATTTGTCGGACATACGATCACACATTCACGACATAACTTACATTTATCATCGTGGATAAATGCTAAACTATTGTTAATGGTGATGGCTTCATGCGGACAAACCTTCTGGCATTTGGCACAACCGATACAGCCAACTTCACAGGCTTTTCGGGTAATATGCCCTTTATCTTCATTGCGGCAATTTACGTATACACGGCGACCTTTAGGACCCTTTTTCCTGAGCTCAATCAACAACTTAGGACAAGCACGCACACAGGCTCCACAGGAAGTACATTTATCTTCATCCACTTCCGGAATTTTAGTAATAGGATTTACCTTTATGGCATCAAATTCGCAGGAGAGCTCACAATCACCAAAGCCCAAACATCCCCAGGAACAATTGGTTTCGCCACTGTAAAGGTTATGGGCGATAAAACAATGCTTTACCCCATCATATTCATTATTATGCGGACGATGCTCACAGGTTCCGTTACAACGAACAACAGCTACAGTCGGAGCCTTGGCTACAGCTACCTTGCCCAAAATCTCCGCCACTTTCTTCATGGTATCATTACCACCAACCGGACAAAACAAATCGCCCAACTCGTCCGATTTAACACAAGCATCGGCAAATCCGCGACAACCCGGGAATCCACATCCACCACAATTCGCAGCAGGCAATGCTTCTTCAACCTCGTCTATCCGTGGATCCTCAAAAACGTGGAATTTCTTGGCGACAACATACAAAATAACGGCTGCAACAGAACCTATTACCCCCAGGGTAATCAAAGAAATCAATACTAAATTCATGTGTTTCTCTATTGAATTTTATGCTCATTCAAGCTCCATTCTTTTTGATCTGGAACTTTAATTTTGATTTTAATCTGGAATTAAAAAAAGATAATATAATGAAATAAGGAAGTAATGTACCCAGCGCAATGCTACCGGAAATCGCCTCATTATCAATATAATTTTTGAGAATAAAAAGGGTGAGAAGGATAATTAAAAAGGGAATGACAAAAGCAAGTAAAACAGCAAACAATCCCATGGAGCTTTGTCCATATAAGGTTACCTGTTCACCAACTTTGTAATCAGAACCATCAGATTCGATGTCGACAAATTTATCTTTCATGTCGGCAGCCGAGCAGGCACCTTTAGCATGACAACTACTACAGGCCGATTCCTGCAGTATTTGTACCCTGATGTGTCTTCCATCTATCTGGTGAATAACACCAGCATGTTCGATTAATTGGCTCATTTTGTAATCCCGACATTGCAATTCGGGCACAAATGTACTATAAATTTTGAATTACCGCAATAATAAATGATAAATATTTATAGCGGAAAGCGGAAAGCGGAGAGCGGAAAACTAATGTTGTATTAATCTAAAATTTGTTACTCAGATGAATCTTTATTTCAAGATTAAACTGACTTAGTATACTACAGCACGTTTTTCGTTCTCCGCTCTCCGTTTTCCGCTTTAATTTATTACATCAAATCCTGTATAAGAAACCAGCGCTGTCGGAATCCTGATTCCATCCGGAGTTTGGTTATTCTCGAGCAGTGCCGCAACGATGCGGGGCAATGCAAGTGCACTACCATTGAGGGTATGACAAAGTTGGGTCTTTTTATCGTTACCTTTGAAACGGCATTTGAGCCTGTTGGCCTGATAGCTTTCAAAATTTGAAACCGAGCTTACTTCCAACCAACGTTCCTGCGCAGCCGACCATACCTCAAAATCGAAAGTCAGTGCCGACGTGAAACTCATGTCACCACCACACAAACGCAGAATCCTCCAGGGAAGTTCTAATTTTTCAACGAGGGTTTGTACGTAACTTACCATCTCTGCAAGAGATTCATAAGACTTCTCCGGATGCTGAATCTGTACAATCTCCACTTTATCAAACTGATGCAGGCGGTTTAACCCGCGCACATCCTTACCGTAGGAACCCGCTTCCCTGCGGAAACAGGCTGAATAGGCTGTATTTCTAATGGGTAATTCGTTCTCACTGAGAATTACATCCCGGTAAATATTCGTCACCGGTACCTCAGCAGTCGGAATCAGGTATAAATCATCCAAAGTAGCATGATACATTTGTCCTTCTTTATCGGGCAACTGTCCTGTTCCGTATCCTGAAGCAGCATTCACCACATAAGGTGGTTGCACTTCCAGATAGCCGGCTTCACGCGCCTGATCGAGGAAGAAATTGATGAGGGCACGTTGCAATCGGGCGCCTTTGCCTTTGTAAACCGGAAAACCAGCACCTGATATCTTCACGCCTAACTCAAAATCAATCAAATCATACTTTTTAGCTAAATCCCAGTGCGGCAAAGCTCCTTCAGGCAATTGCGGCACAACCCCACCCGACCGTTCAATTACATTATCCTCAGCATGCTTACCTGCGGGGACAGAATCATGCGGCAGATTAGGAATCTGAACCAACAAATCATTCAATTGTTGCTCATAAGAAGCCTGTTTTTCTGTCAATTCCCGGATGGTTTCTTTCAACTCTGCTGTTTTTTCCTTGGCTGCATTCGCTTCATCTGTTTTACCCTGTTTGAACAACATGCCGATTTCTTTCGACAAAGCATTAGATTGTGCCAGGGCATTATCAGCAGCAGTTTGGGTTTGCTTGCGTTGTTTGTCCAGCTCAACTACCTGAGCAATAATTTCTTCAGCTTTGAAATGCTTCTTAGCCAAACGGTCAATGACTTCAGCGGTATTTTCGGTGATGTATTTGAGTGTAAGCATTATTTTATGTTTTTTATACCATATAAGTCATATAAGTAACATATAAGCCTGATGTAATAAATTAATAACAAACAGTCTGATTTATAATGTATATCAATTACTATTAAGAGTTATAACTTATATGTCGCTTATATGACTTATATGGTGAATTTAAAAAAAATCTCCCGCAATTTTACACTACGGTAAAACAACAGGAGATTCGTTATTTTTAAGTCTTATAGCCTTTTCAGACTAAGGGCTTATTAATTCGCTTCGATAGGTTTTACAGAAACGTAAGATTTGTTATCTCTTTTCTTTCTGAATTCCACGATACCGTCAACCAATGCGAATAAAGTATGGTCTTTACCTAATCCCATGTTTTCACCCGGGTGGTGTACTGTTCCGCGCTGACGAACGATGATGTTACCTGCTTTGGCAAACTGACCACCGTAAATTTTCACTCCAAGTCGCTTACTTTCCGATTCACGACCGTTCTTCGAGCTACCAACTCCTTTCTTATGTGCCATTTTCTCTAATTTTTAATCGGTTAATTAAGCTACAATCTCTTTAATTTTTAACTCGGTAAAATCCTGACGGTGACCGTTGCGTTTACGATATCCCTTGCGACGTTTTTTATGAAAAACAATCACTTTTTCACCACGCAGGTGCGATACCACTTCACAAACCACTTTTGCACCTTCAACAACGGGAGTACCTACAGTAACTGCACCGGCATTGTCAACGAGCAAAACTTTATCAAACTCAACTTCTGAAGCAATCTCAGCTTCATTCATACGGTGTACATACAGTTTTTTTCCGGCTTCCACCTTAAACTGCTGACCCAAAATTTCTACAATTGCGTACATCTTATTGTGTATTATAATTACATCGGGAAGGTGAGTTGCCTGAGGCAGCGCTGCTTAAAACCCTCTTCGAAACGGAGCGCAAAGATAAAAAATGTTTTTCGATTATACAAACTTCATCTTATTTTTTTACTCTATTGGAATCTTCGACCGACTTTGGGATAGTTGACTCATTGCCATCTCTTTCAGCCCGGTAATGCGGCGACATGATTTCAATACCTTTTTCGGCGCATACATCCAAAATATGTTGATGTAATTCTGAATAAATCGGGGCCAGTGCATTCGACTCGGATGTGTATACGTTTAATTGATATGACACATAAAAATCATCGAGACTGGTTTGCAATACGAAAGGTTTTTTATTTTGCATCAGGCTTCCAGTCCTGGCAGCAGCCTCCAACAAGGCTTCATGCATTGTCTTCCAGTGCACATCGTATCCGATTGTGACAGTCGTATGTATAATCAACCCCTCTTCTTTCGCCATCGCAGAATAATTAGTTGTATTACCCGATAAAACGGCTGAATTAGGAATCGTTATTTCTTCATTTTTAATGGTCCTTAAACGGGTAACCAGCAGGTTTTTTTCTACCACATCTCCTGTAACATCACCCAATTTTATCCGGTCGCCTATTTTAAACGGACGCATGTAAGTAATCACCAATCCGGCTACCATGTTACTGATTGCACTTGATGATCCCAAAGACACCAACAAGCCCAGGAATACAGAAACTCCCTGGAAAATGGGCGAGTTTGATCCAGGTAATTTTGGAAAAATCATAACCAACATAAAGGCATACAAAAGAAATTTAATTATACTAAATGTTGGTATAGCCCAATCAGCATGAAAACCGGAAATCTTTAATTTTTCTGCTTCAATCTCAGTGAAAATGTATTTAACAAATTTTATCAGGTAATTAAACACAAAATAAATCACTATAATTGTAAACAAATTTGGCAGATAATTCCAAATTGAAATCAAAATACTCTTTAATGGACTCCAGAGTAACTCAAATAAGGTTGCCGCCCATCCTCTTGAAAAAGGAAAAATACTGAAAATTAAGGGTAGTAAAAGGTAAATCAGAATAATTATGATTGCCCATTTAAATATCTTAAGCAGCCAAAAAACAACATTTAGTTCCTGTTCTGCCGTCAGAAAAGTATAATCTTTATAAGAAAGGTTCTTAAGCCATCTATCTTTATTGTCTGATATCCGTTTCTCAACATACTGATGTCCACGTTTGATAAGTCTTATCATCAACCAGATTCCCGCCAACACCAACAACACCAAACCGATACGGATGATTACAGTAAGAAAGCTCCTGTCTTTCCTGGTATTTTCAAATGCTGCCTGAATCAGTTTAATGTACTCATCTGCCAGCTCCTGACTACTAACACCCTTATTCACAACATCATTCTCCGATACACTCATGATGATGATTTCACCACAAATTATATCTACATAACTCCCGCTTTGACTTGTCGTAATCTTATTATTACTAAAGTAGTCATCATCAAATATTTTTTCAAGTCTTAAAGTAATTTTTTCTGCTCTTTCCTCAGCAGTCAGAGATCCTTGCCGGCTGTCGATGTAAAACAGCGTATCTACATAAAAAACAACCGGATAGGCCTTTTGGGTTTCACTACCCGTTTCTGAAACAACTAACTGGTCAGACGAAGTATTTTGTGCAAAAGAATCGAAAATAAAGAACGTGCACAAAAAAAAGAACAAATACAGGAATTTTCTCATGGCAGTCCGAATTTGATTACCTGACAAAAATAACTATTTTTTGAGATTATCCAACAAAACTTCTACGGCAGTGCCAATTTGATGCTGTTCGCCGAGGGTTTTGATGAAAGCCGAACCTATAATTGCTCCTGAGGCATGTTGATTGACCATTTCGAGGGTTGCTTTATTAGAAACCCCAAAACCAATCAACCTTGGATTTTTCAATCCCATGGCATTGATGCGATTGAAATAGGCAATGCGACTGTCGAACGATTGTTGAGTGCCGGTCACGGCTGCCGAAGAAACCATGTAGATAAATCCGTTTGTATGTTCATCGATTTCACGGATTCTGCCTTCAGAAGTTTCAGGTGTAATCAGAAAAATGAATTTCAGATTAAAACTTTCAGCAATAAGTTTGTATTCAGCCAAATAATCCGACATAGGCAGATCCGGTATAATCATGCCGTCCACACCAACCCGACTGCACTCCCGGCAAAAGTTTTCAAAACCGAATTGCATCACGGGGTTGAGATAACCCATCATCACCAATGGAATTTGGATTTCCCGGCGTATATCGGTCAACTGACTGAACAACTTGCGAATGCTCATGCCATTTTGCAGGGCTTCATGGCTCGACTGCTGAATAACAGGTCCGTCAGCCATCGGATCGGAAAACGGAATCCCTATTTCGACCAAATCAACACCATTTGCCTGTAATGCTTTTAGTACCGGCACTGTATCTTCTAATTGTGGGAAACCGGCTGTAAAATAAACTGAAAGAATATTCTTCTGTTTCTTTTCGAACAATTGATTGATTCTATTCATAACTCGTTAAGCTGTTTGATAAATTGTTGTAATAATTCATAATCTTTGATTGCCGGAGCAGTTTCGAATCTGCTGTTTAAATCAACTCCCCTGAAATATGGATGATTGATCTTTTGTATCTCGCAGACATCATCCGAACCAATTCCCCCACTGAGGAAAAAAGGGGTATCTCCATGATAAACATCAAGTAAACTCCAGTCAAACTTGGAGCCTGATCCTCCGTAAGAAGCTGTCTTCGTATCAAACAAGAAATAATCGACCTGACGATTATAACGCGCTGCATTTTTAAAATCTTCAGCTGAATGTATTTGAAAAGCTTTCAATACTATTAAACCTTTATTTTTCAGGAAACTGCAAAGATCAACTGACTCATCTCCATGTAACTGTACTGCCTGCAAATCGTATAATTCCACCTTTTGCATGATATCTTCTTCGGAAGCATTGACAAAAACCCCGGTTTTTGTCGTGTTCTGACCAAATCTGATATGCTTTAGCGCTTCAGGTGATGATACATACCTTGGAGATTGAGGATAGAAAATGAATCCCATAAAATCAGGAGTGAGTGTCAACACTTCACGTATGTTGTCAGCATCGCGCATGCCGCATATTTTAATTAAAACATTCATTTTTTCAAGTGGTGAGTGGTCAATGGTCAGTGGTTAGTTCGTTTTTTTAGTTTCTCAACAAAACTGGTTAATGCTTTTGCAGGATTTAGTTCTTTCATGAAGTTTTCTCCCATCAGAAAGCCCTGATATCCTGCATTTTTAAGCACATTAACCGTTTCAGGAGAAGAAATGCCACTTTCACTTATTTTGACAAATTGATCCGGAATCAATCCTGCCAGTTCAAGCGAAACATTTGTACTGACTTCAAAAGTTTTTAAATTACGGTTGTTCACACCTACCATATCCACAAAATCATTGATATATACAAGTTCTTCCCTGTTATGAATTTCCAGTAACACTTCCAGCGACAACGCTTTTGCCTGCCGGGCAAGCTCGAGCGTATCATCTACTGTTAACGCCGCTGCAATCAATAAAATCACATCAGCTCCCATCGCTTTTGCTTCGAATAACTGATAAACATCAATGATAAAATCCTTACGCAGGATGGGACAATGCACATGCGGACGGGCTGCTGTCAGGTCTTCAGGTACGCCGCCGAAATACTTGCTGTCGGTCAAAACAGAAATGCCGGCTGCCCCTGCTTCATCATATCCCGAAGTAATCTCCACCACGTCCGCCTCTTCGTGTATCCAACCTTTCGAAGGTGATTTTCTTTTAAACTCAGCTATAATGCCTGAAGATGATGCAATCAACCTGTCTTTCAGAGAAATGCATTTTCTACTGAAATAGGGTGCGGTTCGTAAATCATCAATCGTTACTAATTTTTTACGATTTGCAACTTCTGTTTTTTTATCTGCAATTATGTTGTCTAATATCGTCATGCCTCCTTAATTATACATTATTTGGGCGCAAGGGTTGCGCCCCTACGTTTTCTGTTAATTGTATATTTCAATAAATTTCCGAAACGCATTGATTGCCGATCCACTTTGCAGCGATTCCATGGCTTCTGTTTTACAATCTTCGATTGATTTAAGCGGACAACGGGTCTGGATTGCCAAAGCGGCATTGATAATCACCGCATCTCTTTGTGCAGTTGAAGCTTTATTCTCAAGCACATTCAGGAAAATTGCCGCAGCATCCTGTACAGTTGCACCGCCCCATAAAGCCTGTTGTTCAATCTTATTAAAGCCCAATTCTTCCGGAGTAAAAATAAATTCGCCTGTATTGTTTACTACCTTAGTGGTATCTGTCAGCGATATTTCATCATAACCATCCAAGCTGTGTACGATGCTATACTGAGCACCTAAACGTTGATAGATATAGCTATACAACCGCATCATCTTCAGGTTATAAACACCCAAACACTGATATTTGGGTTGCGCCGGATTGATAAGGGGTCCGAGCACATTGAAGAATGTTCGCACACCCAGATTTTTCCTCACCGGCGCCACATGTTTCATCGCAGGATTGAAAATAGGTGCATGCAAATAAGCAAAACCCGAACCATCCAAAGATGTTTTCAAGACTGACTCATCCGTAGTAAATTTTGCACCAAAATATTCGAGTACATTGGAGGAACCACTCACTGATGTTGCTCCATAGTTGCCGTGCTTGGCGACTTTATAACCGGCGCCTGCCACCACAAAACAAGCAGCAGTTGAGATATTGAAAGTGTTTTTTCCATCACCTCCTGTCCCTACAATATCCATAATCCCGAAGTCCGACAAATCAACCTTCACAGCCATGGAAAGCAAAGCATCCCTGAACCCGATGATTTCATCCAATTCAATGCTACGCATCAGGTACACCGAGATAAAAGCAGCAATCTGCGCCTCGTTGTATAATCCTGCTGCCATATTGGTCATCACCTCTGTGGCCTCATTCCTCGATAAGGATTGATGATCGAATAATCTGTTTAAAATTTGTTTCATGTTTTTATATTTATGTCTAATTTATCCCCCGCCAGTGAACTGGCGGGCCAGACAGGGCGCAAGCATTGCGCCTACGGCCTACGGTCTCCGCTTTCCGTTCTCCGCTATTCGCTATTCACTATTCACTATTCACTATTCGCTAATAATTACTGTTCCAACCAATTTCTCAACATCTCCTCCCCTTCCGGTGTCAGCACCGATTCCGGATGAAATTGTACACCCCGCACATCAAATTGCTTATGCGCCAATGCCATGATCATGCCGGACTCATCGACTGCAGTCACCTTCAAACAATCGGGCAAAGATTCCTTCTCAACAGCCCAGGAATGATATCGGCCTACGGTCATTTTTCCCGGCAAATTGTTGAACAACACATCATTTTCAAGTACTTGTATTTCAGACGTTACACCATGATGCACCTCCGGCAGGTTTATCAGCTTACCTCCAAATGCTTCAGCGATGGCCTGTTCGCCCAAACAAACACCCAATATACTTTTAGAAGCGGCATAAGTCTTTATCAAATCCAATAGAATCCCCGACTCGGAGGGTACTCCCGGCCCCGGTGACAAGATAATTTTGTCATAAATCGCTATTGCTTCTAAAGCAATCTGATCATTGCGGTGTACTTCAACATCATTATATCCGAGCTTTTTCAGCGCATGCACGATGTTGTAGGTAAAAGAATCGTAATTGTCGAATACTAATATTTTCATGTTTTTTTTTAATCTAATGTCAAACGACTAATCTTATGCATCGATATCCCCCGCCAGTGAACTGGCGGGCTAGACAGGGCCAAGCATTGCGCCCCTACGCTCTCCGCTTTCCGCTATTCACTATTCGCTAACTGAATCGCCCGCTTCAACGCCGCCAACTTATTATTTACTTCCTGCAATTCACTTTCTTCATCAGATTTCGCTACCACACCTGCTCCGGCCTGATAATACAGGGTATTTTGTTTGCTTACAAAGGAACGGATGGTGATGGCCTGGTTGAAACTGCCATCGAAACCAATATAACCCAAACAACCTCCGTAGGGTCCTCGGTCA
Organism: Paludibacter sp.; assembly: GCA_024710005.1. Lineage (GTDB taxonomy): Bacteria > Bacteroidota > Bacteroidia > Bacteroidales > Paludibacteraceae > Paludibacter. The sequence continues at coordinate 84,741 of JANJVQ010000022.1, forward strand.
TGCGGTTCAATCTCATCAATCAGCTGCATTGCCCTGATTTTTGGTGCGCCCGACAATGTTCCGGCCGGAAATGTATCGGCAAAAAGCTTGATGACTTTAGTCTCAGGTCTGAGTTTTCCGCTGACACTTGAGACCAGATGCAACACATGCGAATAATATTGCACTTCCCTGAAAACTTCCACTTCCACATTTTCAGTATTGCGACTCAGGTCGTTGCGCGCCAAATCAACCAACATCACATGTTCGGCATTTTCTTTTTTATCCTTGCTTAACTTTTCTGCCAGCTCCAGGTCTTTTTCATCATCACCGGTGCGACGGAAAGTCCCGGCTATCGGTTTAATAAATGCTTTCTGTTTTTTTCCATCCACCACCAAATGTGCCTCCGGCGATGAGCCGAAAATCCGGAAATTTCCAAAATTAAAATAAAACAAGTAGGGAGAAGGATTGACGGAGCGAAGTGTGCGGTACAACATAAAATCATCGCCCCTGAACTGCTGATAAAACCTTCTTGAAAGCACAATCTGAAAAACATTCCCCTTGAAACATTCTTCTTTGCCACGTGCAACCATTTTTCTAAAATCATCATCAGAAATATCGCATCTCTCCTCACCTACCGGTTGAAAATCGAATGTGGCAATGTTATTATTCAACAGCACTTTCTCAATCACATCAATTTCAGATTTCTCTGCTTCCTGCAGGTTCTCAATGATGGTCAACTCATTATTAAAATGATTAATCGCGATAATGTACTTAAACAGCACATAATGCAAACCCGGCATCGAACCCGGGACCGTTTCACGCGCATGCAGTTTGACATCTTCAAAATACTGTACCGACTCGTAAGAGGTATATCCCAGCAAACCATTAATCAGTCCTTTTTCTGTTGGCTGATTAATCAATTCAAATGATTTGAGAAAAACATCAAAACGATCCGCCACCGTCATTTTATCCGCAACTTTCGTTTCAATTTGCTTTCCATCCGGATATTCTTCTTTGATCAGAAATCGGTTCACCGAAATACCACCCACGGGTGCAAAACCTATATACGAAAAACTGTTTTCGGTCCCGTGATAATCAGAGCTCTCCAGCAGCACCGAGTTGGTATACAAATCCCGTATTTTCAGATATATACCCACAGGTGTCTGCATATCTGCCAGCATTTTTTTTGTATGTACGTATAATTTCATATAAAATATTTTTTCTTCAGATTGAACGCAATTATCCCCCGGGTTAAAACCCGGGGCTATAGATTATTCGTTATTCGCTATTCGCTTAACATACGTTTCCATATCCTTATCACCCCTGCCAGAAACCGTCAATACAACAACATCATCGGGTTTAAAGTTTGGCTGTTCCTTTTTCAGCACGCCCAGCGCATGAGCCGATTCAATGGCCGGAATGATTCCTTCCATTTTCGTAAGTTCAAATGCAGCCACAAGGGCCTCATCATCGTTAATGGCATGAACTTTTGTTCGTCCAATTTGCGCAAAATGAGCATGTGCAGGTCCAACTCCCGGATAGTCCAGTCCGGCCGAAATAGAATAAGGCTCAATAATCTGCCCATCCTCATCCTGCATCAGCAACGTTCTGAAACCGTGGATTATTCCTACCGTTCCGACATGTATTGTAGCAGCAGTTTCCCCCGATTCAATACCCAAACCACCTGCTTCCGCCGAAATAATCTTCACCCGTTCATCATTCAGATAATGAAAATATGTACCCATAGCATTGCTGCCACCGCCCACACAAGCAATCAGGTAATCCGGATAATTCCGGTTTATTTGTTCCTGTAATTGTGACTTAATTTCTTCTGATATAACCGACTGAAAATAGGCCACCATATCCGGATAAGGATGCGGTCCGACCGTGGAACCAATGATGTAAAACGAATCGGGATTAGAGCACCAGTAACGAATAGCTTCATTTGTAGCATCCTTCAGGGTCATGTTACCACTGGTCACCGGCTCGACTTTGGCGCCCAGCATGTTCATTTTCTGCACATTCAGGAACTGTCTGTCCACATCCGTTTTACCCATAAACACGATACATTCCAAGCCCATGAGGGCACAGGCAGTGGCAGTAGCCACACCATGTTGTCCGGCGCCGGTTTCAGCAATAATTCGTGTTTTTCCCATGCGTTTGGCCAATAATATCTGACCCAGTGCATTGTTGATTTTATGCGACCCGGTGTGATTCAGGTCTTCTCTTTTCAGGTAGATGTTGGTTCCGTATAAAGCCGACAGCCTTTTCGCATGATACAATGGAGAAGGTCTCCCTGCATAGTGTTTCAGCAAATCATAATATTCAGCTTTAAAAGCCGGATCAGCTTTTGCTTCATCGAAAGCAGCTTTTAAACGTTCAACAGAGCCATGTAGTATTTCAGGGATGTAAGCTCCTCCGAATGTTCCGTAATATCCTTTATTATCCGGTTGATTCATTATTATATTGAAATTAGAAATGATTTTTATCTTTTGCACACCCATCCGGGCTATCATTATTATTTAAAACAAAAAAGGCTTATCGTGAGTTCCGACAAGCCTTTTCAAATATAATTCATTTGATAAATACATGTTTATAACACTCACGAACCGAAATTCTGCAAGCGCCACCACCAAGCTGTATTTATTAAATTCTGTTTCATTTTCATATTAATTCGACGACAAAGATATAAATGTAATTTTAATTATACAAATTTAATTACAATTTTTTATCACAAAGTCTTTTTAACTTCGGTTTCCTCAAAACTTTCAATCATGTCACCAACGCGGATGTCGTTGTAATTTTTGATATTCAAACCACATTCGTAATTGGTTCCGACTTCTTTCACATCTTCTTTGAAACGTTTCAGGGATTCCAGTTCGCCGGTATAAATTACAATGCCGTCGCGGATAATGTGCACTTTGTTCGTTCTCTTAATTTTACCTTCGCGAACGAGACAACCTGCAACCGTACCAACCTTTGTAATCTTGAATACTTCACGAACCTCAACTGTGGCCGTAACTTCTTCCTTGATTTCAGGAGAAAGCATACCTTCCATTGCCGATTTAATTTCTTCAATTGCATCGTAGATGATAGAATACAAGCGCACATCGATTTCCTCTTTTTCAGCCATCTTACGGGCAGAAGCGGTCGGACGAACCTGGAAACCGCAAATAATTGCATTGGACGCAGCTGCCAGCAAAATATCAGAATCCGAAATCGCCCCAACAGCCTTATGAATGACATTTATCTGAATATTCTCTGTTGAAAGTTTGAGTAAGGAGTCAGCAAGCGCTTCCACAGAACCGTCCACATCCCCTTTTACAATGATATTCAGCTCTTTGAAATCTCCCAAAGCGATACGACGACCCAATTCGTCCAGGGTAAAGTGTTTCTTGGTACGCAAACTTTGCTCACGTTGCAGTTGTTCCCGTTTATTGGCAATTTCACGCGCTTCCTGTTCGGTTGCCATCACATTGAAATTGTCGCCGGCCTGTGGGGCTCCATTCAAACCAAGAATCAACACCGGTTCAGCAGGTTTTGCCTCCTGAATACGCTGATTTCTTTCATTAAACATGGCTTTCACCCTGCCGTGATAAATTCCGGCCAACACCACATCTCCCATTTTCAGGGTACCATTCTCAACCAATATGGTTGAAATATAACCCCGACCTTTATCAAGCGATGATTCAATCACTGAACCTACAGCTCTTTTATTCGGATTGGCTTTCAGTTCAAGCATTTCAGCTTCAAGCAATACTTTTTCAAGCAGTTCTGCTATACCCATACCCTGTTTGGCTGATATATCCTGCGATTGGTATTTACCACCCCAGTCTTCAACCAAATAATTCATGTTAGCAAGCGTTTCCTTGATTTTTTCAGGATTTGCACCTGGCTTATCAACCTTGTTGATGGCAAAAATCATCGGCACTCCCGCAGCAGATGCGTGGTTAATCGCTTCAATCGTCTGGGGCATCACATTATCATCAGCCGCCACGATGATAATCGCGATATCTGTCACTTTTGCACCACGGGCACGCATGGCGGTAAATGCTTCGTGACCGGGAGTATCGAGGAATGTAATGCGCTGACCGTTATCTAATTTCACATTATAGGCACCGATGTGCTGTGTAATACCACCGGCTTCACCCGCGATTACATTAGTTTTGCGGATATAGTCGAGTAAAGAAGTTTTACCATGGTCAACGTGACCCATCACCGTTACAATCGGGGCACGTGGTTGCAGATCTGCTTCATCATCCGGCTCATCCTCACCAATGGCTTCTACCACATCCGCACTAACGAACTCAGTTGTAAAACCAAATTCATCAGCAACAATATTGATTGTTTCGGCATCAAGACGCTGGTTGATTGAAACCATCATACCAATACTCATACAAGTGGCTATTACCTGATTGACAGAAATATCCATCATTACAGCCAATTCACTTACCGTTACAAACTCGGTGAGTTTCAATACCTTTTCCTGTTCGCGTTCCTGCATTTCCAACTCACTCTGGCGGGCAGAAAAGCTATCACGTTTTTCTCTGCGGTACTTAGCGCCCTTACCTTTTTTGTTGGTTCCGGCCATTCTTGCCAAGGTTTCTTTGATCTGACGTTGCACTTCTTCTTCGTCAACAACCGTTTTCAAAGGCTTCTTAAATTTATCCTTAGCCAGTTTAGCCTGCATGCCACCTGCCTGAGCCGGTTTTTTCGAATGATCTACCGGGAAATGTTCGATATCTACTTTTTGATTTGAGAAACGTTCCCGTTTCTTTTTCTTTTTGATATCTTCTTCTGTTTCTACATGATTCTTTTTCTTTTCATCAATCGCATTTTTGGCTTTTTCCTCCCTTTCCTTTTTCTTTTGTTCTTTTGTTTTGGGTTTGGGACGGGTAGTTTGATTCAGTGCATCCAGGTCAATACGACCCAACACAACCGGTTTAATTTCAACCACAGGTCTGGCAATGGAGAACACTTCATCTTCATCATCTTTTTCTGATTCGACTTCAGGCTCTTGCTCTTTTTCTACAACCACTTGTTTTTCTTCTTCCTGCGAATCAACTTCTTTAGAAACAACTGGTTCGATTTGAGGAGTAATTTCAGGTTGCTCCGAAACTTCCACTTCCTGATTGATTTCCGGTATAACTTCTACTGAGTGTTCTTCAGCAACTGCTTCCTGAACAATTTCAACTGGTTCTTGAACCAGCTCATTAACAACAGGAATCTCAACTTCTTCTTTTTCAACCACTTTAAGTTCCTCAACAGGTTCTGTTGTTTTTACCGGTTCTTGCACAACCGGTTCAGGTTTTATCGGTTCAGGCTTTTTGTTGATAGCATCCAAATCAATTTTACCAACCTGTTTGATTGAAGGCAACTGATCAACCGGCACCTCAACGGGGATGATATTTTCTGCTTTCTCTGCTGTTTTCTTAGCGCCATAACCTTCCAACGCAACGGTTGATGCCTTTTCTTTCTGGTGGCGCTCCTGACTGATGCGTTCCGACTCCATTTTCAGAGCCATGTCTTTATTGAACTCTTTTACCAATAACAAGTGAAGTTCATCCGACAATTTCAGGTTGGGATCAACGGCAATCTTGTTTCCTTTTTTGGCTAAAAAGTCAACTGCTGTGGTTATACCGATATTTAATTCTTTACAAGCTTTACTTAATCTGATGGGCATGTTATAATCTATAATTTTTTAAGTAAGTTATACGAAATGGAAACAGAAAGCGATACGCAAAATATCATTTTTTACGAAATGCCTACATTTCTGTTTCTTCTTCAAATTCAGCGCGTAAAATAGCAAGCACTTCATCTATAGTTTCTTCCTCAAGGTCTGTCCTTCTGATCAAATCCTGACGTGGAACAGCAAGCACACTCTTAGCTGTATCATAACCGACATTCTTGAAGGCATCAATTACCCACTGTTCTATTTCATCATTGAATTCATCTAAGTAGATATCTTCGGTTTCTTCTTCATCATCCAACTCACGATAAACATCCAGGGTATAACCTGTCAGCATACTGGCCAGCTTAATATTCAACCCTCCTTTACCAATTGCCTGCGAAACTTCTTCCGGTTTCATGTAGATTTCGGCTTTTTTATCCGCTTCGCTTAAACGGATTGAAGAAATCTTTGCCGGACTCAATGAACGCTGGATAAAAAGACTGATGTTGTTGGTGAAATTAATTACGTCGATATTTTCATTCCGCAATTCACGTACAATACCATGGATACGGGAACCCTTAACCCCCACACAGGCGCCAACCGGATCAATGCGGTCATCATAGGACTCAACAGCCACTTTGGCTCTTTCACCAGGCATACGGGCAATTTTCTTGATGGTTATCAATCCTTCGTTGATCTCGGGAACTTCGAGTTCAAACAATCTTTCCAGGAAAACCGGGGATACCCTCGAAAGAATAATTTTAGGATTGTTGTTTTTATTTTCCACCATGGCTACGACTGCACGAACTGTATCACCCTTGCGATAAAAATCTGATGGAATCTGCTCTGACTTTGGCAAATACAATTCATTACCCTCATCATCAATCAGCAACATTTCCTTCTTCCATATCTGATATAATTCAGCGCTGACAATCTGCCCCACTTTTTCACTGTATTTGGCAAATACATTTTCTTTCTGAAGCTCCAGTATCTTGGACGATAAGGTTTGTCTGAGATTCAAAATCGCCCTGCGACCAAAACTCATGAAGTCAACCGTATCGGTCACTTCTTCACCTACCTCATAATCTTCATCAATTTTTTTCGCATCAGAAAGTTTGATTTCCAGGTTGTCATCTTCAAATTCATCATCCTCAACCACTGTACGGTTGCGATAAATTTCGAAGTCACCCTTATCCGGATTGATAATCACGTCGTAATTATCGTCACTTCCGAACATTTTCGCGATTACACTTCTGAAAGACTCTTCCATAACGGAAATCAGCGTGGTTCTGTCGATACTTTTCAACTCCTTGAATTCCGAAAAGGTATCGATCAAGTTAATCGTTTCTTTTTTGCTCATGGCTTATTTGAATCTAATGATCAGTTTTGTTGTTTTTATATTTTTGAATGATAATGTAATTTCTTCCTGAACGTTTTTTTTACGTTTTGCACCTTCTTCTTTAATCGTTTTTTCAACTGTCAACACAACAGCATCAGACGACACAGAACTCAATACTCCTGCCAGCTTCTTTCCCTCTGTAGTCAGCACCTCTACTTCTTTTCCGATATTTTTCTCGTATTGCTTTAATACTTTAAACGGCGAACTTAAACCGGCAGAGCTGACTTCAAGTTCAAAGTCCTCTACCTCACGATCCAGTTTTGATTCCAAAAAACGGTTCAACGCCACGCAATCGTCCAACGAAACGCCATTGAAAGAATCAATTTCCACCTGAATCCGGTTATCCTGATTCACTTTTAAATCTACGAGATAGTGCTCACTTTCCCGAATATAGGACTCAACTATCTGACTAACAATACTTTTATCTAACATCTTTTGACTTATTTCAACAATAAAGGGGACTGCCGTCCCCTCCACATTTCAAATATCGCATGCAAAGATAGTCTTTTTTTCTTAAATAACAAATTTTCATTATTATCTTTCTACATATTGTTGCTGATAATAAGACTGATATTGCCCGCTTGTAACATTATCCATCCACTCCTGATTAGCCAGATACCAGTCGACTGTTTTTTCCAGTCCTTCTTCAAACTGAAGTGAAGGTTTCCATCCCAGTTCACGTTGCAATTTAGATGAATCAATGGCATATCGCAAATCGTGACCGGCACGGTCTTTTACAAAAGTAATGAGTTTAGCCGACTCTCCCGCCTCGCGCCCCAGCTTCCGGTCCATGATTTCACAAAGTTTTCTGATCAGGTCTATGTTCGTCCATTCGTTATTTCCACCGATATTATAAGTCTCACCAACTACACCGTCATGGAAAATCACATCAATAGCCCGGGCATGATCATTCACCCACAACCAGTCACGCACATTTTCTCCTTTTCCGTAAATGGGAATCGGTCTGTTATTTTTTATATTATTGATTGACAACGGAATCAGCTTCTCAGGAAAATGATTAGCTCCGTAATTATTGGAGCAATTGGAAATCACAACCGGCAAACCATAAGTATGATGGTATGCCCGGACAAAATGGTCGGAAGAGGCTTTCGCAGCAGAATAAGGACTTCTCGGATCATAAGCTGTCTCTTCCGTAAAAAAACCCGTATCACCTAACGAGCCATACACTTCATCAGTAGAAATGTGGTAAAAACGCTTTCCCTCCATGTTGCCTTTCCAGCTTTCTTTAGCTGCATTCAACAAATTAGCAGTACCAAAGACATTCGTTCTGATAAAAGCAAACGGATCGGTAATAGACCTGTCGACATGCGACTCGGCAGCCAGGTGAATCACGCCGTCAAACTGATACTTAGCAAACAGTTCCGGAATAAAACTTTCATCCGTAATATCTCCTTTGACAAAAGTATAATTGGACAATCCATCAATATCTTTCAGGTTTTCCAGATTACCTGCATAAGTCAACGCATCCAGATTTACCACCTGATATTCAGGATATTTAGTCACAAACAAACGAACAACGTGCGAGCCTATAAATCCGGCCCCACCGGTAATTAATAATGTTTTCAATGTTGTCTATATTTTAAAATTTGGTTAGCGCTTGCAAAAATACACAGAAATTCCAGGTTTAAAAAATTATTGGATTTTTTTCAACAAAAAGTAGCTTTTCCAGAATCTTTATTTTATTTTTGTGTCGTGGAAACAATTTTCAGGAACATAGAAAAACTGTTAGCGACTAATGATCACGCAGTTGTTCCGGGTTTGGGTGGATTTGTTGTACAGCAGCAACCGGCCCGGATCTCGGGTAAATACATCGTTGCACCCAGGGCAACCATCAGCTTCAATCCACTGATCAGTCAAAACGACGGCATGCTGGCCATAGAAATTTCCCGGCAAAAAGGAATCAGCTATCGTGAAGCGACGGTTATCGCTGAAAAAGAAACCAGGGAATTTCTAACGAAACTGAAAGCTGTTCGTAAAATGGCGTATGGACGTTTGGGAACTTTTTTCTTAGAAAATGACTCGCACCTGATTTTCACTCCGGCAACCGATTTGTCATTCTTACCTGCTAATGTTGGATTACAGGATTTATTGTTACCAACAATAAATCAGACATCAAAAGACATTGTATTTACCATTTCGGCAAGGAAGATGATGAAATATGCCGCCATTTTCATCACTTTTATAGCACTGCTTTTTTCACCGCGTCTCAACGAATCCACGAATATCACAAGAGCAGATTTCAGTCAGCTAAACCGGGTTGAACTACCCGAGATCACAGTTTCACCCATGATTGAAACAACAATACAGGAGATTCAACCTCAGGAACCGGCAAAAGAGTCGGCAAAAGAGTCGACTGAAGACATTTTGCTTCAAGACAAAAACAACTATAAAGTAATTGTTGCTGCCTTCGACTTGCCGGAAAAAGCCATGCTTTTACGCGACAAACTCAAGAAGGAAGATTATCCCGAATCTGAAATCATCGTAACCAGCAACAACACCCGGGTTGCTATCCGCTCGTTCAGCAACATTATTTCCGCAGTGAACTACATGGAAGAGGTTCGCAATGAAGACCCGCGGTTTGCCGACGCGTGGGTGATGAAGAGTGAATAGTGGTTAGTGGTTAGTGAGTTTAATAATCTATGAGTTTAAAAATTCAAGAGTTTAAGAGTTTAAGGAAATCTTTTTTAATTCTTAATTTTTAATTCTTAATTCTTTTTCCTATCTTTGCAGCCGCTTTTCGAGAAAAAGCAACAGGTATAATCATTTAATAAAGACAAAAATGCCAGTAAAAATCAGATTACAACGTCATGGTCGCAAAGGATATGCTTATTATCATATCGTAATTGCCGACAGTCGTGCGCCACGTGATGGCAAATTCATTGAACGAATTGGTTCATACAACCCGAACACCGATCCTGCTACGGTAAACCTGAAGTTCGACAGAGCTTTGTATTGGATGCAGGTAGGCGCTCAACCTACGGACACAACCCGTAACATCCTTTCTGCTGAAGGGGTACTCATGAAAAAACACTTGTTGGAAGGTGTAAAGAAAGGCGCTTTCGATGAAGCAGAAGCCGAAAAACGTTTTGCTGCATGGCAAACAAGCAAAGAAAGCAAAGTAAACAAAACAAAAGAACAAATTGCTGCTGAAAAAGCTGCAGCTGCCAAAGCCCGTCTTGCCGCTGAAGTAGAGGTAAACAAAGCTAAAGCCGCTGAACTTGCTAAGAAATTAGCTGAAGCGAAAGCTGCTGAAGCTGAAGCACAGGTAGAAGCTGCACAGGCTGAGGCTCCTGCTGAAGCTGAAGCGCCTGTAGAAGAAAAAGAAGCTCCGGCTGCAGAATAAATTTCAAATTTTATCAACAAAACAGGTCAATTTCCGGACATATTCTGGAAATTGACCTGTTTTGTTTTATCAAAACTAACCTGTAAATTTGTCGGAAAAAATTTCGAAGAAATAAATTCAACATTATACTTCTCACCATCATGGACGAATTGATCAATATACTGCCTGAAGAGTTGGTAACATTTGTTCTCACCACCCTTTTTTCGCTGCTGATAGGACTATCCCAACTGAAATTTCAGCTTAAACACGATGAGGACAAAGGAGGTATCACATCTTTCGGTACAGACCGGACTTTTACTTTCATCGGAATTCTGGGCTACATACTTTATATGCTTGAGCCAACGGGTTTTACTTTGTTTATTGGTGGTGGACTTGCTTTGATTGTATTATTAGGATTAAACTATGTTACGAAGGCATGGAAACATGAGGATTTTGGCATGACTACCATCTCCATCGCCCTCATTACCTATTGCTTAGCTCCCATCATCATAACTCAACCCCTGTGGTTCTCGCTGACTATTGTGGTGCTGATTCTTATGCTGACAGAGATGAAACCAACTTTCAAACGTTTCGCCAATAAAATGAGAAACGATGAATTAATCATACTTGCCAAGTTCCTTGCTATCAGTGGCATTATCTTGCCAATACTACCTGACAATATTTTAATTGAAGGCACAAAACTTACTCCTTATTCAATCTGGTTAGCTACAGTTGTTGTCTCTGGCATTTCCTACGCTTCATACCTGCTTAAAAGATATGTTTTTAAATCATCAGGGATATTCATATCCGGACTGATTGGAGGCTTATACAGTAGTACTGCCACCATCACACTTTTAGCTAAAGATGCCAAAACAGCCCCTGAAGCTAAATTATCAAAATATGCCGGATCCATGATCGTTGCGAAAAGCATGATGTTCCTTAAATTCATGTTTTTAATTTATATCTTCAGTAAAGAAATTTTCACGCTAATTTACCCATATCTCATTTTTTTAACGTTGGCATCTGCCTTCATCTCTTGGCTCATTTACCGTAAATCCCTTAACAAGGAGGAAAAAGCCACTGAAGATGAACATGACGATAAGGATTACAAAAATCCATTGGAATTTAAAGTGGCACTAATATTCGCGGCGTTATTTGTGTTCTTCACGATAATAACCACATACACGATTCGATATACAGGAAACAGCGGGTTAACGATATTATCATTATTAAGCGGACTAAGCGACATTACGCCTTTCGTACTTAACTTATTACAGAACGTTGCAGAAATACCAAGGCAAATAGTGGTTATTGCAGTTTTATTGGCCATGCTCAGCAATACAGCCGTTTCCATGTTTTACATCTATTTTTTCTCCGGACAACGGATGGATTTACAGAAGAAAGTCTTATGGGGATTTCTGGCAATCGTCATCCTGACAGGCATTGCCGCCGGAATTATGTATTTGTTTACCACCTGATAAATACATCGATTCTTTTAATAATTTTTTCGTACATTTGTACATTATTTTTATTCATATAAAATGCAAAACACCGTCAACATCGCCCTGCAGATCCTGCCGGCATCCAAAGATAAACACCCGTACACCCTTGTGGATGAAGCCATCAGCATCATCGAAAACTCCGGATTGAAATACCGCGTAACGCCTTTTGAAACCGTGATGGAAGGAAGTTATGATGAAATCATGGAAGTGGTAAAAAAAGCGCAGGAAGCTTGTTATGCCTCTGGAGCAGACAGTCTGATGACTTACCTGAAAATCCAGAGTGCAAAAACTGATGTATGTATCGAGGATAAAATGGAAAAATACGATATCTGATTACATCTAAGCTGCTTACCATGCTGCATGTTTCTATCGTCATATATAAACATCTGTACAGCGAAACTGAATCGCTGATTCATGTTTTAAGGGAATCGGAAGTCGTTGAAAAAATTTACATCATCGACAACTCACCTGTTCCTTCCTGTGATTTTAAGCAGGAGGGACTCACCTATATCTTCACAGGAAAAAACATCGGCTATGGTGCGGCACATAACATCGCGCTACGGAAAACGATAGCTGCCGGCGTTCCCTATCATCTGGTTGTAAATCCCGATATTACCATGGATGCGCATATCCTGAAAGAAATGGTGGAATACCTGGAACAAAACACGGACATCGGCCACCTGATGCCAAAAATTGTTTATCCCTCGGGCGAAACACAATACTTATGCAAACTTATCCCGGCTCCTTCAGATTTGATTTTCAGAAGGTTTCTCCCAAAGAAGTGGACTGAAAAACGCATGTACCGGTTCGAAATGCGTAATACAGGATACGATAAAATCATGGATATTCCTTATCTTTCGGGTTGTTTCATGCTGCTCAGAACAGAAGCCCTTAAAAAGGCCGGTTTATTTGATGAACGTTTTTTCCTGTATCCGGAAGATATCGATTTAACACGCAGGATTGGAATTCATTACAGAACCGTTTTTTATCCCCGGGTTTCAGTCGTTCATCATCATGCGCAGGAATCCTATAAAAGTCTTTACATGATGCTTGTTCATAGCTGGAATTTGACGAAATATTTCAACAAATGGGGATGGTTTTTTGATAAACAAAGAAAAGAAATCAATCAGCAATACATTAAAAAATACAACTTATGAACTTCAGTTTTGTAGAAATTACAAGTGCTTTCATGGTACTCTTTGCCATTATCGACATTTTGGGTTCAATCCCCATTATTCTGAATATCAAAAAGAAGGACAAAAATATTTATGCATTCTGGGCCAGTTTGATCGCCCTCGTTATTTTAATTTTGTTTTTATTCACCGGAGAAGGTATCCTGAAATTGTTCAGTGTTGACATCCAGTCATTCGCTGTTGCAGGAGCGTTAATCATATTCATCTTCGCCATTGAAATGATTTTAGATATCGAGATTTTCCGCAACAACGGGCCCAAAAACACTTCTTCTTTTATTCCGTTGGCTTTTCCATTGATTGCGGGCCCGGGGTCATTTACTACCTTGCTGTCACTACGTGCCGAATATCAGATTGAAAATATTATTGTTGCCTTGGTATTGAACTTAGCCTTCGTGTACCTGGTGCTAAAATCGACCAATCGCATTGAAAGATTATTCGGAGAGGCCGGCATTTACATTCTACGTAAATTCTTCGGTATCATCCTGTTGGCAATCGCAGTAAAACTATTTACCACAAATTTGAATCACCTGCTTCAATAATGGAATGTTCCAAACGGACTTTCGATGATCAGCTCTTTTTGTCCGGATTGCTCTACATATCCGACAATTTGAGCCTCAATATTGAATGAACGGGAGATTTCGATGACCTGGCTTGCCTGTTCCGCTGGCAGGTAAATTTCCATGCGATGTCCCATATTGAACACTTTATACATCTCTTTCCAGTCGGTTTTGGATTCCTGCTGAATTAGCTGGAACAAAGGCGGAACAGGAAAGAGATTGTTTTTCACCACCCTGAGTTGATCGACAAAATGCAGAATTTTGGTTTGTGCTCCTCCTGAACAATGCACCATGCCATGAATAAACGGACGTAATTCGGCCAGTATTTTTTTGATGACCGGCGCATAGGTGCGTGTAGGCGAAAGCACTAATTTACCGGCATCCAAACCGGTCTCAGCAATCATATCAGTTAATTTACACGAACCTGAATACGCTAAATCTCCCGGAATATCAGGATTGTAGCTCTCCGGGTATTTTTCAGTCAGGTAATTGGCGAATACATCATGACGGGCCGAGGTCAGTCCGTTGCTCCCCATCCCCCCGTTGTATTCCTTTTCATAAGTTGCTTGTCCCGATGAAGATAAACCGACAATCACGTCACCCGGACGGATATTCGCATTGTCAATCACATCAGCACGTTTCATGCGACAAGTAACGGTGCTGTCGACAATGATGGTACGCACCAAATCGCCCACATCGGCCGTTTCACCTCCGGTGGGATAGATATTTACCCCCATGGCGGCAAGTTCCCCGACCAATTCATTGGTTCCGTTGATAATGGCTGATATCACTTCTCCCGGAATGAGGTTTTTATTGCGACCAATGGTCGATGAAAGCAAGATATTATCCGTAGCCCCCACACAAAGCAAATCATCAATATTCATAATCAGCGCATCCTGTGCAATGCCCTTCCACACATTCAAATCTCCGGTCTCCTTCCAATAAATATAGGCTAATGAAGATTTTGTGCCAGCCCCATCAGCATGCATGATATTGCAATACGCAGGATCATTACCCAGAAAATCAGGGACTATCTTGCAGAAAGCCTTAGGATAAAGTCCTTTATCAATGTTTTTGATTGCATTGTGCACATCTTCTTTCGATGCTGAAACTCCACGCTGATTGTATCTTTGATCACTCATATATAATTATTTAATAATTTTAAACCACAAAAGGCACAAAAGGAGGCAAAAGAAAAAACAAATATTTATTCGTTAAACTACCAATTTATCCGCTCTCAGTTTTCCGCTTTCAGTTTTCCGCTTTATTCGCTCTTCCACTATCTTCAATCACCTTCCTGATTCTTTCATTCAAGGAATTCAGTTTCAGCAAGTCCTCCAAACTGATATGCATACGGTAACACCAGAAGTTCCGGGGGTTAGCAGGCACATTAATCCGTTCTGCTTCCGGATTCTCATGGGCATATCTGCCATCAATAGCTAACCAATCCTGCCATGGTAAAATTACCAACATAGCATTCGATTCCAAATGTTGATTAATAATTCTCTCTGCAATCCACGGCTCACATTGCTCGGGAGCGACACCCTGTATTCCGAGCGCTTTGTTGTAAAAACGCTGTGTTATGTTTCTATCCTCAAGCCACCAGGCCCTGATTGGATTCATGTCGTGTGTCGAAGTTGTACAAACCGACCGGTACGGTGCATCCTGAGGCATGGCAAATTCATGGTGTGGTTTTTTCGGCATACGTTGAATCTCCAGGCTCAGAATTTCCAGTTTGTTCATCACATCTGGCACAGAATCGGGCACCATACCCAGATCCTCGCCGCAGACCAACATATCGGTTGAAGCAATCAATGCCGGTAATTTTTTCATTGCCTGTTCTTTCCAGAAAGCATTGTGCCGGTGGTAATAATAATCAACATAAATACCGTCCAGCAGACGACGGGTTTCGTCGGGTAAATCACGGAAAGTGGCCGAACTGTGCATCGATATCCGCGGATGAAATTTATCCGGCTGTCGGGTATCCCGTATGAAAAGAACTTCACAATGAAGCATATACAAACCATCCCTGATCATCACCTCTTTGGTCCCGAAATTATAACCCAGCGAAGCAAAATAGGCTTCAACCTTTTTCTGGGTATCAAATGCCGGTTTGAATTTGTAGTTTTGCCAGCCGTCCTGATCAAAGTACTCCCGAAGGACATCGGCTGTATATTTTCCGAAAGTTGCATGCAACACATGTTCTCTCAGGTAAGGCTTCAGAAAACGATTTTCGTCCCAGTACAAACCCTTCTTCTGTAACTCTTCCACCGTAAACGGAAGAGAAGGACTGAAACTGCCCGTCAATCCCCATACATCCTGTTGAGGGATTTCCCATATCCTGAAAAATCCGAGTATATGGTCAATCCGGTAAGCATCAAAATACTCCGCCAGTTTCTGAAAACGTTTAATCCACCAGCGGTAATTATCTTTTTCCATGAGTTCCCAGTTATAGGTAGGGAAACCCCAGTTCTGACCAGTTGCTGAAAAGTCATCCGGCGGTGCTCCGGCCTGCATACTGGTATTGAACATCTCCGGCTCCATCCAGGCGTCTACACTTCGCGGACTCACACCAATCGGTATATCACCTTTAATGGTAATTCCCTGACTGCGGGCGTAATCATGCACTTCAGTCAGTTGTTTATTGAGATGAAACTGAACAAAATAAAACAGGGCAATTTCGTCATAAAAATCACTCCCGGGAGCAGCCAACTCTTCAATTTCAGCCGCATTGTATTGACTCTTTTCTGGCCATTTAGAAAACTCTGGAGTTCCATATTTATCCCTCAGATAAGAAAAAACGGCATACGGAACAAGCCAGGATTTATTTTGCTGAAAAAAGAGTTTGTATTCTTCCGAACTGAAAAGCTTTTTAGATGAATCCTGATAAACTTCTTTACAGAATTCCCATTTCACATTCATCACATTCTGATAATCCGAAAAGGATTTGGCATTCAGCGCTTTTTTTTGTTCAGCATAATAAGCCTTGCGAACCGGATCCTTTATTTTCCCAACAGCATCCAGATGCAAATAAATGGGATGCAAGGCATACACCGAAACCGCATTATAAGGATAAGAATCATAATTACTGTGATACAGGATGGTATCGTTGATGGGAAGCGTTTGTATCATTTGCTGGCCAGTAAGTTTTGCCCAGTCAATCATCAGTTTCAGATCATAAAACTCACCGGTTCCGAAACTTTTTTTACTTCTCAGCGAAAAAACCGGGATAGCGACCCCGGCTCCTCTCCAGGAAGGAATGGTACGCATAAAATTTTCATCGGTCACAACATGAAAACCTTCTCCCGAAAGTTTGTCAACTTTCCGGTTTGGTCCCCCACCCCATGCCAAGACTTCATCAGTAGCTGTATCAACAATAAGATATTTGTATTCCAACGGGAACTTTATCTTACCCGTTTCCATATAAACCGACCAAACCGGATAATTTAACTCATCAAGTCTGACTTTTCTGTTTACATCCCAGTTCCCCAGAAAATCCTGATTTCCAACAATGGCAAAATGCCTCCCCGGTTCCATCTGTTGACAAAATAGCTGCAAGCGAAAATTGCCCCCTTCAGGCTGATTAGACTTTAGGAGTTCGCGTTTAAAATAACAATCCCTGAATACTGTGGTGGAAAAAGGACTTTCTCCGAATGAATCCCGCCAGGAATCGTGTAAAAACACCTGTTTTTGTCCTGAAGGCAAGTGAACTTCCCGCATCTCACCCGATTCACGGATAAATTTACCGGAATTATCCAGTAGTTCGTATTGATAATGAAGGAAAGTAATCCGGTCATCAAGAGTCAGTTCTTTTTTCCAGTAAAAATGCTGATTGCAATGCATTTCATGGGAAACGACACGTATATCTCCGGATTCACCCGTTTCTTTCAGTAGTAATTGAATCTTACCACCCCATTGGGTTACAAAATGTATGTTGAATGTTATTAACATGTTATACTGTTTATTATGCCGGCAAAGTTACTAAAATAACAGGCATATTGACATGTATGTAAACCTAAAACCACTGAAACATCCGAAAACGTTTGCTTTAAAAACATCATCTTAAACGATGAAGGATGTCTAAAAGCCTGCGACTTAATAGACATCCTTCTTTGAGGTACTTGGCGGATTCGAACCGCCGTAGACGGTTTTGCAGACCGGTGCCTAACCACTCGGCCAAAGTACCCTTTGTTTTTGGTTTGCAAAGATAATGTAATTTTTTTATGTGACAAATAGAAAAATCCACTGTTTGATGTTTTATGGGGTGCAAAACAACAATAATACCGGTAATGAATTCAGAATCAATTACCGGTATTATTATCTCAACATTACAAAACTTATTTATTGCTGTTGTTTTGGTCCACGATGCTGACCCGGAACCTTTTGCATTAATTCTCTCTTGTATGATTTTTCGGCCAAAAGTAAACGGTTGATAGTTTGTGCAGGTAATATTTTCTTTAATTTTATGTAATATTTTTGTTGAATCCGGGCATTATCCAACTCGAAATTTACCATGGCATCGTTAATTGCTTCGTAATTTGTGCCTGATATTTCAGATTTTCGGCGATTATCCCTGAAAACATCCCTGTATTTTTCAAGCAAATCCCACAATTCAAGTTCTGTTTCCATAAACACTGGCTCAACCTTTTGTATATCAGCATCCGACAATCTCGATTTTTCAATTACAAAAGTCCATTTTTTATTGATGACATCATCCTTAGAAAAGCGTGGACCTCTTTCCTGTCCAACTAATCCGCCAAAAAATAAAACCAAAACGCTTAACAATATTATTTTCTTTTCCATACAATCATGATTTTTTTTCAGATTATTCATTATCATCCGACTCAACCGGATAGTAGTCCAACACGACTGTTTGGTCTATCTGAGACATCACATACATTTCATACAAATCAGCATCCATCTTCCTGTTATTTTGATAAACAACATAGAACACATTGCCCATGAGAAACAAGCCGACGAACATGGCTGCCAGATAGAACCAGGGCTTCAATAACTTTTTCGCTGAAAGTCTGTCTTTAGCAATCTTCGTGTCTATTTCAGCAGCAAAACTTTCGAAATAGTTTTCCGGCACTGTAAAGGGATTTCTGTTGCCGGTTTCTTTCAATATTTTATGTAATTCTTTATCCATCATAATTTTAATACCTACATTTAGACTTTTAATATATCAAAAGGTTTAATTTCTGAAACGTTAAAGTGATTCATCTGCCGGATAATTGTTTAAGTTACTTTCTCTTCGGTCAGATATTTCTCTATTTTTTTTACGGCATGATGATACGATGCTTTCAATGCACCTACTGATGTTTCGAGGATATTTTCCATTTCTTCGTAAGTGAGGTCATCAAAATATTTCATATTAAATACCAGTCTTTGTTTTTCCGGCAGTGTAAGAATTGCTTGCTGAAGTTTCATTTCGGCTTCATTACCCGAAAAATAGGTATCAGCCTGTAACTGACCAAGCAACAGACCTTCCACATCATCAATTCCGGAGATATTACGCATCCTTTTGTTGGTCAGGAAAGTCAAGGTTTCATTTGTAGCAATGCGATACAACCAGGTTGATATCTGCGACTCTCCCCTGAAACCGGCGAGGCCATTCCAGGCTTTCATAAATGTGTTCTGCAGCACATCATTGGCATCCTCGTGCGATAACACCATCTTTCTGATGTGCCAATACAAACGCTCCTGATACAAACGCACCAGTTTGGAAAAAGCTTGTGCATTTGTTTTCGGATTGACCAATTGGCTTAAAATATTATGCTCTTCTATATCTGCCATTTATGTATTTTAAATCACATCAGATTGCTTAGACTATATTGCTTTTGAAAAGTTTAATCAGACTTTAATTAATCACGGAATAATTCCCTTAATCATCCTGTTATTGCCTGCAATATCTTTTTTAATTTCAAGTTGCTGAAAGTTCATTTCCCGAAGCATCAGAAGACATGCATGCCCAAAATCACGATGAACTTCAAAAAACAGTTTTCCTCCTGCATGAAGATGACGTTTTGCAAATTCTGCTATTTTCCGGTAGAAAATCAAAGGATCGTCATCCGGGACAAACAAAGCAGCTTCCGGCTCAAAATTCTTTACATGGTCCGAAATTTCAGTTCGTTCGGCATAGGGAATATAGGGTGGATTGCTTACTATTACATCATACCGGTTATCAGTATTATGCTCTTCTAAAACATCCATATAAAAGAAATCAACCTGATTTTCATTAAGTTCTGCGTTTTTGCGGGCAGTTTGCAAACTTTCCAACGACACATCACAAGCATGCACATCTGCCTGTGGCATAAAATATTTAAGAGCGATGGCAATACAGCCACTACCAGTACCTATATCTAAAATCACACTATTCTCTGCTGATTCTTTTACAATCCATTCAACCAACTCCTCCGTTTCGGGACGTGGAATCAATACCGACGGATCTACTCTGAAAATCAACCCGCAAAACTCAGTTTCACCTAATACATACTGTACAGGCATACCGGTTTTAAGCTTTTCAAGATAAAAATTCAATAAATCCCACTGATATGCAGAAAAAATTGTATTTTTGTTAACTAAAATTTCCGTAAAACTGAATCCGGTGATTTTTGATATGAGTAGCCGGACGACCGATTGCAGCTCATTTTCTGTATAATAAGCTGATAATTCGGACCGGATGTGATTAATGGCATTTTGCATGCATGCAAAGATAGGAAAAATGAATTACGAAGAAAAATACATGTATCGTTGTTTGCAACTGGCAACTTATGGTGCCGGCCATGTTGCTCCCAATCCGATGGTTGGTGCCGTGTTGGTTCACAATGACCGCATTATCGGTGAAGGTTATCATCACCGGTTCGGAGAATCGCATGCCGAGCCAAATGCCATACATAGTGTAAAAGACACATCTTTGCTAAAAGAATCAACACTCTATGTCAATCTGGAGCCCTGTTCCCATTTCGGCAAAACACCACCCTGTGCAAATCTCATTGTAGAAAAAGGCATTCCAAGGGTCGTAATCGGAACCCTGGACCCAAATCCGAAGGTTTCGGGCAAAGGGATAGAAATACTCCGAAACGCTGGCGTAGAAGTTATTACAGGAGTAGCAGAGGATGCCTGTGAGGAATTAAATAAACGTTTTTTCATCTGGCAAAAAGAGAAAAGACCTTATGTGTTGCTTAAATGGGCACAAACCAGAGATGGTTACATCGACAGGATCAGAACGAATGCGGATACGCCGCCTTTACAGATTTCCGATAACATCACCAGGCAATTAACCCACAAAGTCAGATCAGAAAATCAGGCAATCATGGTTAGCACCAATACCGTTTTTCTCGATAATCCTTCCCTAACAGTGAGAAACTGGCCGGGCAAAAATCCGATTCGAATCATGCTCGATCGAACCGGCAGGATACCCCTGGATTATGTAATTTTTGATCAGACTGTTAAAACCCTTGTATTTACTGAAAACCCACGCGAGAATACAGATAAAATTAACTATATATTTCTGCGTTTTGATGACAAGATGCTTCATAACATGCTGAAAATAATTGCTTCACAGGGCATACATTCAGTTTTGGTTGAAGGTGGTTCAAGTTTATTAAACAGTTTTATTACAAGTGGGTTGTGGGATGAAGCACGTACAGAAGTTTCGGATACAACAATCGGTAACGGTGTCCCCGCCCCGGCAACTGGTACTGCCGCCGAAAACGTAAGCATAATCAACAAGCATTTGTATTTTATATATTATAACAGAAACAAAAAATTCTCTCATGAATAACCTGCTGTTCATCATATTGGTTGTATTTTATTTCTATATGATTGTCAGCGCCATTTCGGTGTTGTTATTAGAAAACCGTAACCCTGTAAGATCCTTATCCTGGGTGCTGGTGTTGGTTTTGCTACCCGTAATTGGTATATTGCTGTATTTTTTGATAGGTCAGAATTACAGAAAACAAAAAATAATTTCCAAGAAAAGCATCAAACATGAAACCAAGTTGCCTTATAAAGAACTCAAACCTGATGCTTTCACGGAATTCATCACAAGCCCCAATCAACTGAATATGATTAATTTATTGTACAAAAACAGTGATGCATCTGTTTATGCTTACAATAAAATTGATGTACTGGCCGATGGGGAATCCACCTTCTCGGCAATGTTTGAAGCCATCAAAAACGCAGAAAACCATATTCACATCGAATTTTTTATTTTTGAAGACGACCGGATTTCAAACTATCTGAGAGAATTGCTCATAGAAAAAGCAAAAGCCGGAGTCAGGGTCAGGATGATTTACGATTACCTGGGTAGTTTCGACCTGTCACGGAAATACCTGCGGACGCTTAAAGAGGCAGGTGTTTATGTGAGACCATTTTTGCCATTAAGACTCAGGCTCAGAAGAAGTAAAATTAATTTCAGGAATCACCGGAAAATTTTGATTGTGGACGGAAAGTACGGCTTTACAGGCGGATTGAATTTCGCCGACCGGTATATCTTTGGAAATACGCTGGGAAAATGGCGTGACACATTTGTCCGTTTTGAAGGAGCTGCTGTACACGGATTGCAATCGCTTTTTCTCACTGACTGGTACTTCGTTGAGCGCAAGCTGATTACGGATATAAAATACTATCCAAAGCCAAAGAAATACGAGCAGAATCTCATTCAGATTGTCAGTAGCGGACCCGATTCCGACTGGGAATGTATCATGCAGGGCATTGCATCGGGAATCATGGCAGCTCATGATTATGTTTACCTCCATACACCCTATTTTGTACCCAATGATGTAATATTGAATGCTGTAATTATTGCTGCCCTGAGTGGAGTTAACATAAAACTGATGATCCCCAAAGAATCTGATTCAAAATTTTCAGATGCCTGTACTTTCAGTTATCTGGGCGAAATACTCGAAGCTGGCGTAAAGGTGTATCAATACGAAGAAGGTTTCCTACACAGCAAAGCAATTGTTATTGATGATTTCATTTCAATTGTGGGATCGGCCAATCTGGATGAAAGAAGTTTTAATCAGAACTTTGAGGCTAATGCTTTTATCTACGAAAAGAAAACTGCTCTTGAACTCAAAAAATTATTTGAGAACGACATGCAGAATTGCCGGGAGATTACACTTGACGACTGGCATAACCGAAAAAGAAGTCAAAAACTGAAGGAATCATTTGCACGCCTTTTCAGTCCGATTATATAATGATATTCAGTATTTATTTTGTACTTTTGCAAGCATCAAAATTCAGGTATTTATGCAGGAAAACATATTCAAATCCACCATGTTCAACGGGCTCATACTGGGCGTACTTTTCTCCGTTAACTTTTTGTTTACCAGTTCAAAAACGATTCCATTCGTATTGTTGTCCTATGTAATAATAGCTTTCATTATTGTTTTGATGTACCGGATGGCCAAACGATACCGGGACACCGAATGCGGAGGATACATTGGATACTGGCGGGTTTTTAATTATGTTGTACTGACTTTTTTGTTTGCAGGAATTATTTCAACTGCTTTTAAAATCATCTACACCAAATACATCAACCCTGATTTTCTTCCGGCACTTTTTGAAGAAAGTATGCGACAGGTTGAACAAAATCGTGGAATTTTTGAAAGTCTGAACCTGCCTTTAGACGACAAATACTACGAAGAGCTTGAAAGACAGATGAAACCTGTCAACTACTCTATTCAAACCATCTGGATAAATGTCTTTTTGGGAGCAATTTTAGGGTTGGTGCTGGCTGGTTTCGTAAAAAAACAAAAAGGAATTTTTGAGGAAGAGACACCCAATGAAGAACAAAAATTATAATTACCAATTCCATGAATATATCCATAGTTGTACCCCTTTATAACGAAGAAGAATCATTACCCAAACTCCATGAGTGGATTGAGAGGGTTATGCAAGAGAACCAATTTACTTACGAAATAATTTTTGTAAACGATGGAAGTACAGATCGTTCCTGGCAGGTAATCGAACAGCTGCAAGCTCAATCTCCGAATGTCAGGGGCATTAAATTTCGTAATAATTATGGAAAATCACCAGCCTTGTTTTGCGGATTTCAGGCAGCGAAAGGAGATGTGGTTATCACCATGGATGCTGATTTACAGGACAGTCCCGATGAAATCCCTGAATTATACAGGATGATAACTGAAGAGGAATACGATCTGGTTTCCGGGTGGAAAAAGAAACGTTATGATTCTAAACTGGCTAAAAACCTACCCTCAAAAATTTACAATGCCACAGCGAGAAAAGTAACCGGATTGAAACTCCACGACATGAATTGTGGTTTAAAAGCCTATCGGAATGAGGTCATTAAGAACATTGAAGTATATGGAGAGATGCATCGTTACATTCCTTTTCTTGCAAAAAACGCAGGATTTACCCGCATTGGAGAAAAAGTTGTAACACACAGAAAACGCGAATTTGGCACCACCAAATTCGGTCTCAGCCGTTTCGTAAACGGGTATCTGGATTTGATGACACTCTGGTTTCTGTCAAAGTTTGGTAAAAAACCGATGCACTTCTTTGGTTTATATGGCAGTTTGATGTTCTTACTTGGTTTAATTTCAGTCGTGGTAGTTGGGGCTGTTAAACTACATGCGATCATCAATCAAACGAGAGCTGCCCTGGTAACCGACAGCCCCTATTTTTACATCGCGCTGGTTGCCATGATCTTAGGCACTCAGTTGTTCATGACCGGATTTCTGGGTGAAATTGTGGCCAGAAATTCAACCGAAAGAAATAATTACAAAATTGAAAAAGAAATCTGATTCATTTTCAGGTTGCTTTACAAATAAACATTCGGCATATGGAAATTTTCAAATACATATTACCGGCATTTATCGTGATGATGACAGCTTATTTGCTGTTTGACAAAATGTTATCCAACGAGGAAAAAAGAAGAAAATTTGAACTCACAAAAAAAGACCGTGCCTCATTCGTTCCTTTACAGCTAAGGGCTTACGAGCGATTGATGCTGTTGCTCGAACGCAGTAACCCGGCTAATATGGTGCTTCAGATTATCAAACCCGGGATGTCCTGCATGGAATTTCAATCTCAGTTGACCGATCATATCAGAAAAGAATTTGAACACAATTATGCCCAACAATTATATGTTAGTGATGAACTGTGGTCGGCCATAAAAAACACGCAGGACAATCTGATTAAACTGATAAACACAACCGCAATCCGTTTTAAAGCTGATGAACCTGCCACTCAACTGGCAGAGCAAATTATCCGTTTATATGCTGAGACAGATGACAATCCGACACAAATTGCCATTGGTATTTTAAAAACAGAAGTAAGAAATCAGTTTTTCAGGTAAATATCCATGAAAATATTCATTACATCACTTACTTTCATCTTATTGTTTTTTTCCTCTTGCACACAAGAAGAAGCTTGCAGGGAAAATAAACAGGTATTGTTCAGAACCGGGTTTTACACTTCGGGAACAAGTAATAGCCTGAACATCGATAGTATTACCGTATTTGGTCTGAATAATAATTCAATTGAGGTGGATTCATTATATAAAAATGTCAAAAATATCAATAAAATAGCTTTACCTTTGAACAATTCGACAGAAGAGAGCATTTTCGTTTTGAATATTAATGGAATACACGATACATTAAATATTCAGTATTCAAACAAAGAGTACTTTATTTCTTATTCCTGTGGGATGGTTATTACGCATCATGTTGATACGGTTATAAGTACCAACCACACGATAAAAGGTTACAAAATTGTAAATCGCGATATAAACACAACAGATGTACAACATTTACAGATATTGCTTTAGTCTGCTGTTGGTGTGTTGCGTAACAACATTAACCGGGCAAAACGTAAAAACAGAACAAAACGACAGTATCAGGAAGTTTGAACTTAATAGCTTACGGGTTGAAGTTGATATATCTCCTGTTATTACCACGTTTCTGAATCGAGGTGATGTTTATCAATACGAGGGTGCTATTCAGGCTGAAATCAACAAGCGGTTTTATCCGGTCTTTGAAATTGGTTATGCCGGGGCTGACAAACTTACCACATCAGGAATAGACTATCAGGGAAATGCACTTTTTTATCGGTTAGGAATGGATTTTAACCTGATAAAGAATCATACGAGTGAAAATAAGTTTACGAATTATTTTCTGATAGGTGCCCGCTTAGGTCATACGAACTTTGATTATAACCTGCAAAATATTACTTTTGAAAATGAATATTGGGACACTAATTTTCAAAAAGATTTCCGGGGAGAATCTTTTAATTTATGGTTTGAAATAACAGCAGGTATCAGGGTCGAAATCTATAAAAGAGTATATATCGGGTGGACAGCACGCATCAAAAACCTGATAAACAAACCTGACCCGGGAGAATATAAACCCTTTTACATTCCCGGATTCGGCATCAACGGTGATGGATCTGTGTGGGCATTTAATTACATGTTAGGATATAAATTTTAATCAAAAATAAATAATAATGAATTCAATTGCAACTTTAAATCGGGCAGCAGATAACATTCGCATACTTGCTGCATCCATGGTTGAAAAAGCAAAATCGGGGCACCCCGGTGGCGCTATGGGAGGAGCAGACTTTATCAACGTGTTATATTCCGAGTTTTTGGTATATGATCCTGAGAATCCAACCTGGGCAGGTCGTGACCGGTTCTTTCTGGATCCGGGACACATGTCACCCATGTTGTACTCAGCATTGGCTTGTACCGGAAAATACAACCTGGATGAGTTAGCACAGTTCCGTCAGTGGGGCTCTCCAACTCCGGGTCATCCTGAGGTAGATGTAAAACGTGGAGTTGAAAACACTTCCGGTCCGCTTGGGCAGGGACATGCCTATGCGGTTGGAGCGGCTATTGCGGCTAAATTTTTAAAAGCACGTTTCGGAGATGTGATGGGACAAACCATATACGCTTTCATCTCAGACGGAGGTATTCAGGAAGAGATTTCCCAGGGGACAGGACGAATTGCCGGTCACCTCGGACTCGACAACCTGATCATGTTTTATGATTCGAACGACATCCAGCTATCAACTAATACTGATGCAGTTACAAGTGAAGATGTCGCGATGAAATACAAAGCCTGGAACTGGCATGTAATCGAAATCGATGGAAACAATGCAGAACAAATCAGAAAGGCCCTTACCGAAGCAAAAGCCGAAAACTCGCGTCCAACCCTCATCATTGGCAAGACGATCATGGGTAAAGGAGCAAGGAAAGCTGACGGATCAAGTTATGAGCGCATGTGTGCAACTCATGGCATGCCACTCGGAGAAGCCGGTGCATCATTTGAAGAAAGTATCAGGAATCTTGGGGGGAATCCTGAGAATCCATTTGTATTCTTTGAAGAAACCAAAGCCCTATATGCAAAACGCGCTGAAGAATTAGCAGTGATTATGGCTGAAAAATATGCAGAAGAAGAAAAATGGGCTAAATCAAATCCTGCTTTAGCCGAGAAATTGGCCTTGTTCTTCTCCGGTAAAACCAATATAAACTGGGAAGCGATTGCTCAAAAGCCCAATCAGTCGACCAGGGCTGCATCAGCAACAGTGCTTTCCGAATTGGCAGTACAGGTAGAAAATATGATTGTCGCTTCAGCCGACTTATCCAATTCTGACAAAACAGATGGATTTTTAAAGAAGACTACTGCTTTCACCAAAGGTGATTTCAGTGGCGCCTTTTTACAGGCAGGAGTTGCAGAGTTAACAATGGCCTGTTTAAGTATCGGGATGAGTTTACATGGAGGAGTGATACCAGCTTGTGCAACATTCTTCGTATTTTCGGATTATATGAAACCGGCCATACGTATGGCAGCGCTGATGGAACAACCTGTAAAGTTTATCTGGACGCATGATGCATTCAGGGTAGGAGAAGACGGTCCAACGCACGAACCGGTAGAACAGGAAGCTCAAATCCGTTTAATGGAGAAATTAAAGAACCACAACGGTCAGAATTCAATGCTGGTACTTCGTCCCGCTGATGTAGAGGAAACGACTGTGGCCTGGAGAATGGCCATAGAAAACACCCATACACCTACCGGTTTAATCCTTTCACGACAAAATATCAATGACCTTCCGGCTGTTAACTCACGTAAAGATGAAGCCAAACAAGCTGAAAAAGGAGCTTATGTGGTGAATTGTGATGGCAATCCCGATGTAATACTTTTAGCTTCCGGATCAGAAGTATCGACCTTGAATGAAGGTGCTGCTTTGTTGCGCGCTGAAGGCATTAAAGTGCGTTTAGTCTCAGTTCCATCTGAAGGTTTATTCAGGGCTCAACCCGTAGCATATCAGCAAAGCGTGTTACCCTCCGGCATCAGGATATTTGGACTGACGGCCGGTTTACCGGTAAATCTGGAAGGATTGGTTGGCGCTAACGGCAAAGTTTTTGGTCTGGAATCGTTCGGGTTCTCTGCCCCCTATAAAGTGCTCGACGAGAAGCTTGGTTTCACGGGTCAAAACGTATACAATCAGGTTAAATCCATGCTATCATAAATTATCTAAAACGAAGGGTGAGTTGAAGATTATCAATCTGACGCTCACCCTTTATTATTTTCACACATGAGAAAAATATATTTACTAATAATTTTTGTGACAGTAATAAACAGTCTGTCGGCACAAAACACAAAAGCAACTTTAGAACTATACGGTTTTGTAAGAAATGATTTCTATTATAATTCGCGACAATGCGAAGAAGGCATTGATGGAGTTTTTCATTTTTACCCTAAACCCATCAGATTAGATAATTCAGGGCAAGATGAAAATGCTGTTCCACAAGCCAACATGCTCAGTATTGCTACCCGGGTCGGACTCAACATCAAGGGACAACCCATTTTAGGAGCACAATCCTCAGGAAAAATAGAAGCCGACTTTGCCGGATTTGGTGTTGCAAATTATGTTGTCAGGATACGTCATGCGTACATGCAATTAAAATGGGAAGAATCAACACTGCAAATCGGCCAGAACTGGCATCCCATGTGGGGATCGGTTATTCCGGTCACGGTTTCTTTGAATGCAGGAATGCCGTTTCAACCCTTCAACAGAAGTCCTCAACTTCGTATTACACATAATCTAAAAGAAAATTTCGCTTTGACCGGAGCTGCTGTTTACCAAATGCAATATACCTCCTCCGGTCCAAAAGGTTTTTCGCCCAATTATTTAAGAAACTCATTGATACCAGAGCTTTTCGGTGGATTTGAATATAAAGGTGAGCATTGGGTTACCGGAGCCGGAGTTGACATGAAAGTAATCAAACCGGACGATAAAAGTCTTTCTTCAATCTCTGCAATAGCATATTCTCAGTTTACACAAGACAAATTCACTGCAAAAGCGAGGTTAACTGTGGGACAAAACCTGAGTGATCAACTACTTGCAAACGGATACGGTAAGACATACAACAGTTCAACTGGAGAATACGGATACACCAATCAGAAAATTATATCAAGCTGGGTAAATCTTGTTTACGGTAGAAAATGGCAAATCAGTTTATTTGGAGGGTATGCTCAGAATTTAGGTAGCAGCATGCCACTTCATAATGATAACGGACGAATAACCATTTACAGCAGGGGATTCTACACCGATACCCAGGAAATGATTAGCAGTATGTTCAGGGTCTCACCAACCCTTATTTATAATCTGTCCAATTTCAGTTTTGGGGTTGAATATAACCTGACAGGTGTTACATACGGTACGATTCAGACAAATGGCAAAACAACACAAAACTACACGGTTAATAACCATAGGATTATTGGCTCTGTAAGCTATTATTTCTAATAAACCGTAACCATTCGGCCAACTACATCTTGCCCTCCTGATTCTTTGCCTTTATCTTTGCGGCAAAAAAGTTATGTCAAGAAACAGACGCAGTCAAGAAGACTGGTTTTCGCTGATTGAGGGATGTGAGGAATCCGGTTTGGGGA
>JANJVQ010000034.1 GCA_024710005.1 Paludibacter sp.
TGGTGTTTCAGTTAATCTGAATCTGCCTAATCTTCGTACAAGTATCAACGGAATAAGTTATGTTCATTTTCAAGCTTTATCAGAAACAGAAGATTTGAATGGATTTCTTATAGAGTCAGTAGAAGGAGGTAAAAAATAAAATTATTAAGTACAATAGAAATTTAAAAGTATGAATTTACCATTTGTTGATCTTGCAATTATTGCTGTTTCTATATTAGGTATTGTTGTATTTGGCGGTTCTTTTATACGAAAAAATCGTTCGGGTAGCGATTTTATGATTGCAAAGAATTCAGTACCGGGATGGGTTATCGGGTTATCTTATTTGGGAACCTATCTAAGTAGTAATACTTTCATAGGAGTTGTTGGTATGGCTTTCGGCATGAACTGGAATTATTTTGTTTTCAGTATGGCAATTCCTGTTGCAATCTTGATTAGTTCCAGATATTTTATTCCATTCTACCGAAATGGAGGAGAAATATCAGCATATACTCATATGGAGAAACGATTTGGCTCTTGGGCAAGGATATATTGTGTTATTTGTTATTTGTTGATTCAGTTTTCACGGATTGCGACTATAACGTTGGGCGTTGCACTCGCTTTGAATGGATTAACAGGATGGAGTATGACCTCAATAATCATTATTTCTGGGGTGTTAATTGTCTTATACACAGTGATGGGAGGAATGAAAGCGATAATATGGACTGAGGTGATTCAATCCGCAATAATATTCTTAGGTGCAATATTGTTATTAGTTGTCATTCTGGTGGATATACCGGGAGGTGCTGAAAATGCTTTCAAAATTGCCCGTGAGAATTCTAAGTTTTCTTTTGGGTCATTTGAATTGTCATTTGCGGAACCGACTTTCTGGGTTGTGTTTTTATATGGTTTATTCATGAACTTGAAGGCATTTGGGTTTGATCAAACATATGTTCAACGCTACCATACGGCTAAATCAGACAAGGAAGCCCGAAAATCATTATGGTTTGGAGGCATGCTCTATGTGCCAGTTTCTGCCTTGTTTTTTTTCATAGGCTCTATGTTGTTTTCCTATTACCAGTCACAACCTGAGTTGCTGGACGATTTGAAACATAAGTCAGCAATTACTGCAATTAAAGAACAGGTTAAGATGGAAAGTAACGTATCATTTGATGCTCTGGTGACTGAAAAGGCAGTAGCATTGAATATCCCTGATATAGCCGACCAGGCGCTTCCACACTTCATGGCATCAGGATTACCTATAGGTGTTGCCGGCTTTATTATAGCGGCAATTATTGCTGCCGCGATGAGCACATTAAGCGTATGTTTAAATAGTTCCTCAACTGTTTTTTATGAAGATATTTATAAAAGATATATTCGTCCTAAAGCTACAGACAAAGAAGGACTGACTGTGTTAAGAGTAGGTACCATTGTGGTTGGAATAATAGGAACTGCCTTTGCATTATCAATGATAGGCGTTCAAAGCATTCTTGCAATGTGGTGGCAGTTAACCGGTGTGTTCGGTGGGGCTATGCTGGGTTTATTCCTGCTTGGATTTATTGTCAGAAAAGCGGAAAAAACTACTGCTGTTATAGCCGTCTCTGTA
Source organism: Paludibacter sp. (assembly GCA_024710005.1). Lineage (GTDB taxonomy): Bacteria > Bacteroidota > Bacteroidia > Bacteroidales > Paludibacteraceae > Paludibacter. Next base: position 1,583 of record JANJVQ010000034.1, read on the forward strand.
GGAATTCTCGTGATTTTATGGATAACCTTTTCTTCAAAGCTTCCTGAGTTTTTGCAGAGTCCGTTCCATACATATATGAGTGTTGTTGTTTCTACACTGACGATGTTTGTCGTTGGATTATTTGTAAGTAAGTTGAAAACAGAGAATAAAAAGTACTAATATATTAAACAACCTTTCAAGAGTATTTGTGGAATATATATTATTGTCAGAATGTAAATCAAATAATGTATAATTTAAAATTAAAATGTTATGAAAAAAGTTACTTTATTACTAATTTTATTTTTAATGTATGGAGTTCTATCCGGTTTTGGAGAAACACCTGATAGGTCTCCAGTTGAGATTATTCCTACAGATTATGCTGAAACTGCTGAAATTACAATTTTCACTGTGGGTGTCAAGCCATTTCCTAATTCTACTGTAGCCTGGCAGTCGGTTCCTTCTGAATTTGATGGTTTTCAATTCTTTTCAACAAATTCTAGTCATGCTTATAAAGGAAAAATTGTACCTTCTGCTACAGGAACAATTTATTTGATTGGATCTGGTGCAGCTGTATTAACCGGATGGACAAAAACAAGTTATTCAGCTGTTTACGAAAGTGCTTCGGTGAAAGCTACAACTGTCTACGTTTTTGAACGGAGTGTGAATTTTGGAGATACAATAGATTTACCTACTAATAATTATTGGGCGGGTTTTTCTCCAATTGCTTATTCGATGTCAATTAAAGACGAAGTCTCAAGCGTAATGAGGATAGAACATAACGAAAATTATGTCATGTGTGATAAAAATTATTTGAAATTTTCTGAAAACTTAAACCAACCATTTGATATTTGGGTGTATGATATTAATGGTAAAGTAATTTTACAAAAGAATATTTCAAATAATGACGAGTCAATACATGTAGGTTTTTTGAATAAAGGTATATATTTAGTCAGATTGTATTTTAATAACCAATTCATTTCTCAGAAATTTCTGAAAAATGAGTCATCATTGTAAAGTATTATATATTTAATTTTTTAAAATCAAAATATCATGAAAACAAAATTATTTTTTTTCATCATCTTATTTGTAGGAATTAACATTGATAGTGTGCTATCAATTTCTGATCAAATGGCAGTTCAAATACTTCCGGGAGATTATACTCAGCCCTGTGAAGTCAGAAATCTTCAAAATGGTGTGCTGAAGTTTATGAACAACACTATACCAATAACATCTGTAGCTCCTGAGTTTGAAAATTTTAAGTTTCTTGCAATGAATACTACCGCTTCTTACAAAGGTAAAATTGTGCCGTCAGCTACAGGAGAGATTTATATAGTTGCATCTGGCACTTTAACAGATTTTATGGCTTCAGCTAACTGGGTTAAGACAAGTTATACTGTAACATATTTTGCATCTAATAAAACTACAACACTTTATATGTATACTAAAAATGTTGTGTTAGGTGACACAGTGACTATTCCTATTAGTACTAATTATGCCGGTATCGCACCGGTTGCATATAATATGTCAATCAAACCCGACATTTCGACAAACGATAGGAGTATTAATAGTGATAACAGCAATTATTTTTTAATCAAGAATAATATGTTGATGTTTTCTGAAAGGATAACTCATCCTGTTAATGTTTCTATTTATAATGTAGATGGGAGGTTGGTCTTACAAAAAAATGGAATTAATTCAAACGATGAAGTTTCTACTGAAATGCTGGAAAAAGGAATTTACCTCATCAGGTTAAATTTATCATCAGGATCAGTTTCACAAAAATTTTTGAAAAAATAAGAAATAGTTAGGAGGCTGTCGTAAACCAAGCTTTAATGACAGCCTCTTATAATTAATATACATTAATACTCATGAAAAAGACAATAATATTCATCTTATTATTAATGCAAGGAATAACACTTGTAGCAGAAGAATCTAACATATCAATCATACCTAAACCAAACTCGATTCAACTAAGCAAAGGTTTTTTTGAGTTTAATGAAAACACGAAATTATATTTATCAAATGATCTTGCTGAACTAAAGACTGTATCAAGTTTCTTTTCAGAGTTATTTACAAAATCGTCGGGTATTAAATTTCACGAAACAGATAAGAAACCTGCAAATAATTATGTTGGACTTATTATTGATCATACATTAGAAGCAGATTATTATGAACTTTCAGTAAAGAGTAATCGGATTATTATCCGGGCAAATAATCCAAAAGGTATTTTTTGGGGAATTCAGTCATTGCGTCAACTTTTACCGGTTGAGGTGGAAAGTTCAAGCATGCGAACTGATGTGAAGTGGACAGTTCCTAATGTAGAAGTAAAAGATCAACCACGATTTGGCTACAGGGGATTAATGCTTGATGTAGCTAGATATTTTTATTCTGTTGATGAAATTAAAAAACTCATTGACATCATGGCATTATATAAACTCAATAATTTTCATTGGCATTTAACCGATGATCAAGGTTGGCGAATTGAAATCAAGAAATATCCGTTATTAACTGAAGTAGGCAGTTGGAGAAGGGAGACGCTGGTAGGTAAGTTTCCTAAAGGAACAAGTGAAAAAGAGAGAAAATATGATTGTATTCCTCATGCTGGGTTTTATACACAAGAACAAATTAAAGAAGTTATTGAATATGCAGATAAACGTTTTATAACTGTTATTCCTGAGATTGAAATGCCAGGGCATGCTACTGCGGCTTTAGCATCATATCCCGAATATGGTTGCACTGGTGGACCATACCAGGTAGCAACAAAATGGGGGGTACATAATGACGTATTCTGTCCAAAAGAAACAACTTTTGAATTTCTTGAAAATATTCTACAAGAAGTAATTGATTTATTTCCTGGGAAGTACATCCATATTGGCGGTGATGAATGTCCAAAGGTTCGATGGAAAAACTGTGTACACTGTCAAAATTTAATTAAAAGCAAAGAATTGGCAGATGAAAAAGAACTACAAAGTTATTTTATTGGTAGGATCTCATCTTTTTTGGAATCGAAAGGAAGAAAAATGATTGGTTGGGACGAAATTCTGGAAGGAGGTTTAGCGAAAGGAGCAACTGTTATGAGTTGGAGAGGAACGGAGGGTGGCATTTCAGCCGCAATGTTGGGTAACGATGTAATTATGACTCCCAGACAATATTGCTATTTTGATTATTATCAGTCAAAAGATAAATCAGAACCTTTGGCAATTGGAGGATTTGTCCCAGTAGATAAGGTTTACAATTATAATCCTATTCCAAAGGAGCTTCCAGTTAAATTCTCAAAACATATTATTGGTGTTCAGGCAAATTTATGGACTGAGTTCATAGCCGACTTTGATAAAGTACAATACATGTTATTACCTCGTTTATTGGCGATGGCAGAGGTACAATGGACATGTGAAGAAAATAAAAACTATACTGACTTTTTACTCAGGGCTGAGCAACATAAAAAGAGACTGGATATTTTGGAGTTAAATTACGCCAGACATATTTTTGAATAAATCATGAACATACACATCGTTATTATACAATATAATTATTTTTTGAGAACAGAGGAATCTGTAATCCATTAAGAAGGGTAATTTTATGTGATATCGATATAATATGTAAAATTTAATATTATGCTAAGGACTATTGTTATTGTTATTGTTTGTTTTGCTTTTTATGTTGATTTTATTTCTTGCCAATCCAATGAATGGTTTGATCCTCTGGTAAATCAGATAAATAGGGAGGAGATAAGAAGCCCTTATTTTGCGTATGAAACTGAAGAGTTTTCTCGTCTAGGTCAAAAAGAGCTATCATCTAACTTCATGAGTTTACATGGTAAGTGGCGTTTTAATTGGGTTAGGAATGCCGATGAACGACCTGATGATTTTTTTAGAACTAATTTTAATGATAATTATTGGAAGTTTATTAATGTCCCAGGAATGTGGGAACTAAATGGTTATGGTGATCCCGTATATTTGAATATTGGTTACCCATGGAGAAATGATTTTACTAATAATCCACCGTATGTGCCATTGAGGAACAATCATGTTGGTTCTTATCGTCGTGAAATTGAGATATCAGAAACGTGGGGAAATAAAGATGTTTTTATTCATTTTGGAGGAGTAACTTCTAATATCTATGTTTGGGTTAACGGTAAGTTTGTTGGGTACAGTGAAGATAGTAAGCTCGAAGCAGAGTTTAATATAACTGATTATGTGAAAACAGGAAAAAATTTAATTGCATTTCAGGTTTTTAGATGGTGTGATGGAACTTATTTAGAAGATCAGGATATGCTTAGGTTGTCGGGGGTAAATAGAGATTGTTATTTGTTTGCCCGAAATAAGCAACGAATTCAGGATATAAAGATTACACCAACACTTGATGATAAGTACAAAAATGCTTCGGTAGAGTTACTTTATAATTTTAGTAGAAGTACACTTGGTTCGCAAATTGAGTTTGATTTTCAGGATGATAATGGAAATGTTTTATATTCGAAACAATATAATATAGAGAAAGCACAAACAAAGATTACTTTTTTAGTTAAGAATCCCCAAAAATGGAGTGCCGAAACTCCATATTTATATTCATTAGTATCAAGATTAAAAGATAAAAATGGAGATATTCTTGAAGTAATACCTAATAAGGTTGGTTTCAAAAAGGTTGAAATAAAAGATGCTCAATTATTAGTCAATGGAAAAGCTGTTTTAATTAAAGGTGTAAATCGACATGAGATTGATCCGAAAACGGGTTCTTATGTGTCAAAAGAGCGAATGCTTCAAGACATAATGATAATGAAGAAAAATAATATTAATGCTGTTAGGACCAGTCATTATCCTTATGATCCTTATTTTTATGAATTATGTGATAAATATGGAATATATGTAGTAGCAGAAGCTAATATTGAATCGCATGGAATGGTGAACTCAAAGAATCCTTTAGCAAAAAACTCAAGTTATTTACAGTCACATATAGAAAGAACAGAAAGACATGTAAAACGGAATTGGAACTTCTCGTCCATAATTATTTGGTCAATAGGTAATGAATCTGGCGATGGTGAGAATATATCGGACTGTTTTAAATGGATAAAAGAAAATGACCCCAATCGTCCAGTACAGTATGAAGGTACGAAGAAAGGACAAAATACAGAGATATTTTGTCCAATGTATTACTCATACCAAGACTGCGAAGCGTTTCTGAAAGAAAATGATCCAAGACCATTGATTTTATGTGAATATTCACATGCAATGGGTAATTCTTTAGGCGGAGTTAAAGAATACTGGGATTTAATTAGAAAATATAAAAACTTTCAGGGAGGTTTTGTCTGGGATTTTGTAGATCAATCTCCACGAATCAAAGATGAAAAGGGGAATGTATATTATGCTTTTGGAGGTGACTTTAACCCTTATGATGCATCTGATGGAAATTTTTTAAATAACGGATTGTTAAACCCAGATAGAGTTCCAAACCCACACATGTTCGAATTAAAAAGGGTCTTGCAGTCAATATGGGTTAAAAGTGTTGATGTGGATAGAAAAGAGATTGTTGTATATAATGAACACTTTTTTAAAGATTTAAGTGCGTATTATGCTGAATGGGAGGTAATGTCAAATGGTAAATTAATTGAAGTAGGTGTTATAAAAGACATGCATATAGCTCCTCAACAATCAGATAAAATAAGAATTGACATTAATCCATCATCGTATCCAATGTCTGGAGAACTATTATTTAACATCTCATTTAAATTAAAGAAAGAAGAGTATTTGTTGCCAGCAGGGTATACCGTTGCGAAAAATCAATTGATGCTTCGTGAATATCAATACAACAGTCAAAATAAAGGTCAACATTCTTTTGAGAGCAATCAAGATAGTAATTTCATGCAAATAGATGATAGTAATACAAATAGATTAATAATAAAATTTCCTAATGTTCAGGTTGATTTTAGAAAAAGTGATGGTTTTTTGTGTAATTATATTGTATTTGATGTTGAGATGATAAAGCAAGGGACTTGTTTAAAGCCTAATTTCTGGAGAGCAGCAACAGATAATGACAGAGGAGCAAAACTTCAAAGTGAATTCTCCGTATGGAAAAACCCTGAATTCCAATTGGAAAAATTTGAGTTCCTGAAAAAGAATAATTTTGTTTTAGTTGAAGCGACCTATAATTTAAAATCGGTGTCAGCTCAACTCTCGTTAAACTATTATATTTATAAAAATGGCGAGATTAAGATTATTCAGAAATTAATCTCAGATCCTCAGTCAAAAATTTCTGAAATGTTTCGCTTTGGTATAGAATTGAAAATGCCAAAAGATTTTGAATACATAAGGTATTATGGTCGTGGACCTCATGAGAACTATGTTGATAGAAAAACAAGCGCAGATATTGGTATGTATCAACAAAAGTTGAATGAACAAGCTTATCCATATTCAAGAGTTCAGGAGACCGGAACAAAGTCTGATATACGTTGGTGGAAACAATTTAATGTTGATGGTGAAGGTCTTAGGTTTACGTCAGAAGTCGCATTTTCTATGTCGGCATTACCATTTTCTATTCAATCAATGGATGCAAGTAATTTTGAGTCTCTAAAACACAATTATGAGCTTAAGGAAGAGGATTTTGTGAATATTTGTGTTGACTTGAAACAAATGGGATTAGGAGGTGAAAATAGTTGGGGAAGATTACCTTATCCTCAATATCGTGTACCGTATCAGGATTATGAATTTACACTTGTAATAACACCTTTGCAAAATGCTTATTGGAAATAATCTTTTATGATGATCTTTAATGATTAATTCCCCATGCAAATCCCTCTTCTCGACCTCATCATCTTTCTCGCTTTCACATTAGGCACCGTGCTTTTTGGGAGCTCCTTTGTTGGAAAAAATAAAAATGCAGCCGATTATACCAGTGGCGGTGGTACTGTCAATGGTTTTGTTGTGGGCATGTCCATTTTCGCGACTTATGTGAGTAGCATCAGTTTTCTGGCTTTACCGGGTAATGCTTTCCTGGGCAACTGGAATTCGTATGTGTTCAGTCTGTCGATTCCGTTGGCTTCAATTCTGGCAGCCAGGTTTTTCGTGCCGTTTTACAGGAGTATCAACAGTGTATCAGCCTATAGTTTTCTGGAAGAAAGGTTTGGATATTGGGCAAGGGCGTATGCTGCCGTTTGTTATTTGCTGACTCAGGTGGCCCGAATCGGTTCGGTGTTGTTTCTGTTGGCATTGCCTTTACATTCCATGTTGGGATGGAGCATTCCGACCATTATCATCGTAACCAGTATCAGTGTGACCTTGTATTCGGTAATGGGGGGTATAAAAGCCATATTGTGGACGGATGCCATTCAGGGACTGATTTTAATTGCCGGAGCATTGGCCTGTGTGGTTGTGTTGTTGTTTTCTCTGCCGGAAGGCCACGCTCAGTTTTTTTCTGTTGGGGCTCAATTTAAAAAGTTTTCTCTCGGAACTTTTGGTCCGGAGCTCAACATCTCGACTTTTTGGGTAATGCTTGTTTATGGCATATTCATCAACCTGCAGAATTATGGAATAGACCAGAATTACGTGCAACGCTATAAAAGTGCCAAAAATGATAAAAGTGCCCGTTTCTCAGCGCTGTTTGGCGGTTTGTTGTACGTGCCGGTTAGCTTGCTGTTTTTTATCATCGGGACCTTACTCTTTGTTTACTACCAAACAAATCCGGGTTTGCTGCCCGGGAGTGTTACCGGTGACCAGGTCTTCCCGTATTTTATTGTACACGGACTACCAACCGGAGTAACGGGGTTGCTGATTGCTGCTATTTTCGCTGCGGGAATGAGTACCATCTCTACCAGTATCAATAGTTCAGCGACCATTGTGCTGACCGACTTCTTTCAACGCGGAAAGCAACCTTCTGATGAGAAGAGAAATATGAAAGTGCTTTATATTAGTTCGTTTATTTTTGGGGTTTTGGGTACTGGTGTGGCGCTGGCTATGATGTCGGTGAAGAGCGCACTGGATGCCTGGTGGAGTCTGGCTGCAATTTTCAGTGGTGGTATGCTGGGGCTGTTCCTGTTGGGTTATATGTCCCGTAAAGTAAAAGGGGCTTTCGCGCTAACAGGCGTGATCAGTGGCGTCATACTGATTGCCTGGATTAGCTTCAGCAAACAAACGATATTTCATAACTATATGACCATTGTGTTGGGCACACTCACGATTTTTATCGTGGGCATGGTGCTGACCATGCTGTTTTCAAAAAAGGTGAAAAGAGGGAACTAAGTGCCGAGAGAGATTGTCATTCTGAGCATAGCGAAGAATCTATTAAATTGATTTTACAAATAATATTTAGCAACCAAAATGCGTAAAAATGAAATACACTAAAGAAAAACTCCCTCTTCAGAAAGTAGAAAGGCTTGTCATCGGCATCGACTACGGATCCGACTCCGTGCGTGCCATTTTGGTCAACGCAGCCAACGGCGAGGAACTTGCCGTTTCCGTATTCGAATACCCCCGTTGGAAAAAGGGGTTATACTGTAACCCGGCCGGTAACCAGTTTCGGCAACATCCGCAGGATTACCTCGAAGGACTTGAATTTACTGTACGGGAAGTCTTGAAGCAATGTCCGGGAGCCGCTGAGCAGGTAAAAGCCATCTCCATTGATACAACGGGTTCTACGCCTGTTGCGGTAGATGAGCATGGAATGCCGTTGGCATTGCTTCCGGAGTTTGCTGAAAATCCCAATGCGATGTTCGTGTTGTGGAAAGACCATACGGCCGTCAAAGAAGCAAATGAAATCAACGCCCTGGCACGTAGCTGGGGTGGGACAGACTTTACAAAATATTCAGGCGGTATTTATTCATCGGAATGGTTTTGGGCAAAGATGCTGCATGTAATACGTGAAGATGCTGAGGTTGCCGGCGCTGCCTTCTCGTGGATGGAACATTGCGACTGGCTTCCGGCTCTGTTGACCGGAAATAATCAGCCACAACATTATAAAAGAAGCCGGTGTGCTGCCGGTCATAAAGCCATGTGGCATAGCGATTGGGCAGGATTTCCTCCGGCTGAATTTCTTACTTTGCTGGATGAGCGTTTAGTCCTTATTCGTCAGAATATGTGTGATGAAACCCTCACAAGTGATGTGGCTGCCGGTTGTTTGTCGGATGCATGGGCGCAACGGTTGGGTTTGACGACCTCGACACTGGTAGGTGTAGGGGCGTTGGATGCTCACTTCGGTGCAGTGGGCGGGGAGATTAAGCCCTACTACCTGAGCAAGGTCATCGGGACTTCTACCTGCGATATGCTGATTGCTCCTGAAACGGAAATTAAAGATGTGCTCGTGCGGGGTATAAGCGGACAGGTGGATGGATCCATCGTCCCGGGAATGATAGGCATGGAAGCCGGACAGTCGGCCTTCGGTGATATTTACGCATGGTATAAAAATCTGCTTATGTGGCCGTTGTTGAATATCTTCCCTGATATCACCGACCCTGTAAAACACAAGCAATTGGTCGATGAATATGCTTCGCGCATGCTTCCGGAGTTGACCCGGTTCGCGGAAAAAATTCCGGCTGGCGAAAGCAGTGTTATTGCACTTGACTGGATGAATGGTCGTCGCACACCCGATGCGGATCAATCCCTGAAAGGAGTTATTGCCGGATTGACCCTGGGTTCGGATGCTCCCCGGATTTTCCGTGCGTTGGTGGAAGCTACTGCTTTCGGCTCAAGGGCGATTATCGAACGTTTCCGCGAGGAAGGTATTCCTATCAGAGGGGTAATTGCACTGGGTGGTATCGCGAAGAAGTCGCCTTTCGTGATGCAGATATTAGCCAATGTGCTGAATATGCCGATCCAGGTGGCTGCTTCAGAACAAACCTGTGCGTTGGGCGCTGCCATGTTTGCAGCCGTTGTCGCGGGAGTTCACCGGGATATTGCTCATGCCCAGTTCGTGATGGGAAAAGGATTTGAAAAGACGTATGTGCCGCAGTCAGGGGAGGTTGCGGTTTATCAGGAGTTGTACGTGGGGTATCAGGAGTTGGGACATCTCTAATCTTGCCTGTATACGATTTCGACTACAAAAGCCTAAAGAATTATTATTGTTTTGAATTTGAAACAAGTTCATTAATTTCCTGAATAATTTCATTAGCACGGTGCTTGTTAAGCCCTGTCTTTTCACCTACAACCAACATGTCTTTAATAGTTGGCTCTCCATTGCCATTGACAGTCGTTGTATGGTAACCATTAAACCCGGCGCTCGGAAGCAGGTCGTAAGCCGGAGAAAGTTTCCACTCGTTGTTTATTAATTGAAATGAAAAATTTTTCGCATGGTCATCCCGGTTTTTTATGGCAACATTGAACGCCATTAAACGAAAAAGCGCGTAAACTTCTTCCATGTTTCTGGTCAGGATATGACATAATTTCAATAAAGCTTCATAATCTAAACTGGGTTCCCGATAATTAGCATTTAATAATCCGGCTGCGCTAACAGTATGTATTTTCCCTGAATGACTCCTGTCGAAACGCTCCACTCCAAAATATTTTTCTTCAAATAATTTGGTTTCAGGCATATTAATACCGCATTTCTTAGCTAATAAGGAGTAATTGTATTCTATTTTCCCGATATTGTCGGGATCCATTGTTGCTTTAAATTTAACGAGCCATTCCTTACCATCAATTTTTACAAAAACTTTAGGTCGCGCACCACCAGAGGAGCCTCCATATTTATACAAGGTCTCAAGAGTCTCGCCATTGTAATCGGTTGTCAATACTTTTTCAGCTTCAGCTGCCAGATTGTCAAAATTGATAATTTCATCTGTTGTCGATTTACTGTAATCCGGTCGATATTCCAAAGCACCACGACCGGTACTCCCTGCTAATGCAAGTCGTTGAAGGAGCGTTAGTTTTGTAGAGTCAATGCCTTTGCTTTTAAGATATCTGTCAAGGATAAGGTTGCCCCAACCATCGGGCAAACTATCATCAAACACTCCAAATCCTCCATTAAAAGGAATGCGTTTCGCGACAAATACACCTGATTTGAGAGGGAGATTAAATGGAGAAATTGATACTCCGGAAGCTAAATAGGCAGGTTCATACTCAAACGCGCAAAGTGCGTCAGGGGTTAATGCAATCTGCCCGACTTTAATCCCGTTCATAAAAACTTCTGTTATCTTAATCTCATTCATTTCTAGAACCTCGTTTTCTTTTTTTTACTTCTTGTCTTTTCAAAACATCATCTATGCTTTGATATGATTGCTGAATAAATAAATTGGAAAAGCCTTCCGTATCGTCTAATGCAATAGAACATAAAATAAGATTATGTAATGTAATATCTCCGGTACTTTCAAATTTTCGATATGCATCATATCCGACACCTGCACGTTTGGCAAAAGCTTTTTGTGTAAGATTCCTTTCAAGTCTTCTTTCCTTTACTCTTTCTGCAATCCCTTTGAGAATTGAATTTGGAGAATTGTTTATAATTGTGTCAATATCCATAATTATAAAGATATATCAGGATTACTGTGTTTTATTACACAGTTACAAAGATAGTGAAAGTTGGTGAAAATAACAATAGTTAATATGATGATTTTCGTTTAATGAAGACCTGTCTGGTTTCAAAACCTGACAGGTCTCGTGAAAATACTAACAGATTCCTACAACCTTTTCACCCTTATTTTCCTGAACTTCACCTTCGACCCGTGTCCCAGGAAAGCAATATGCCCAGACTTATTAAATAATCCCGGATGGTCTTTTTTATCCAGGGTGCCGTTTTGGGTGGCTTCCTTCAAATTTCCTTCGAGGATGACGGTACCGTTCAGGGTAATTTTGATGTTGTCGCCATTGGCTATGACTTCCTGATAGTTCCATTCGCCGTTGGGTTTCAGGTAACCGCGTTTGGCCGGGATGATACCATATACTGAACCATGATACTGATATTCTTTTAGTTTGCTGTAAATCGGTGCGTCATTGTCGAGGATTTGCAGCTCCATACCCACGTAAGCCGCATCACCTTCCAGCGGGGTGCGAATGCCCAGTCCGTTGTTGGCGCCGGGAGTTAACTGGAACTCAAAACGGAAAACGAAATTGTCAAATTCTTCTTTGGTGTACAGATTGCCACCGAAACGCTTGCTCGGATACAATACGATATTGCCCTCTTCGGTGATATAGTCGGTGGTGTTACCCGTCCACTTGTGCATGCTGGTGCCATCGAACAGAACTTCAAAACCTTCTTTAGCTTCTTCAGCTGACAAGGTGAAAGGTTCGGGACGTTCAATTTCCCGGATGTAAATGTCGCGGTAGGCAACTTTGCTGCCATGAGCCTGCAATTCTATTTGCTCCAATGGGAAAATCGGCTGACTTCTGTCCCAGTAGTTTTCCAGGATAACATTGTCGGTCACCAACTCACCATTGAGGTAAACTGTTACCCGTTCGCCTATCATTTTAATGTAGAAGGTATTCCAGCTTCCTAATTTTAAATCGGCCACTTTCAGCGGTTTGCTTTGGTTGACTTTGTTGTTGTACAAACCGCCTGATCCTACCTGAGCGCCCACTTTTACGCGGGCAGTATCCCATATTTGTACCTGAGGCGTGCCACGCAGGTAAATACCGGCGTCCGGTTCGGGTCCGGGATAGAGTTTCCAGTCGACATACATTTCGAAATCGCCGTATTGTTTTTCAGAACAAAGATTGTTTCCCTTACCCGGGAATAACAATGTTCCGTTTTCAGGTATCCAGTTTTCAGCCGCTTCTTTATCTGCTTTTTCCTGTGCCAGTTTTAGCTCGCTCGGGGTCATTTTCGCCCGGGTAAGCGGGTTACCCACCAAGCCTTTCCAACCATTCAGACTTTTTCCGTCGAACATGGCAACGAAACCACCATCAGTTGGATTTTCACTCAGGTACTTTTGAATGGCATCGCGTTGATAACCGGCATCGGGGTTGTCTAATGCCGTCATCACTTTTTGCAGGATTTGTGTTGTTTGAGCGCCGGCCATTTGTGGCTTGTCGAGTACGATGTTGATGATTGCCTGACAGGCAGCTTCCTTCAAATCAGCATGATCCAGATAGGCAGCAACGAAATGCATGCCCTGGAAAGTACCAGCCCTGCCCAATTGGTTGATGATGTCGGTTTGTTGTTTTTTCTGCTGAGCAAAAGGCATCAACTCGCGCAGGAAGATGGTTTTAACTTCGCCTGTTTTGTTTGATTTTGAGATTAATTTCAATACGGCATTTACAGCATCTGTTTTTGTTTCAGCGGGAGGATTTTCCCCGATGATGTCCATTAATAAATAGATGGTCTCAAAATCGGCAGAGCTTGTAAGCGCTTTAAAAGCAGCTTCTTTGCTTTTGCCGGTTCCCTGCTTGTAAGCATCCGCAATGTTGTTTAAAGACTCTTTCGAACCGGTACTGATTAACAGCGGATAATACAGGTGTTGGGCCGGAGAAGCAGCCATCTGCTTGTTGATGATTTCTAATTGTTTTTCAGCAGGATGAGCCGACAAAACGGTACTGATGGCTTGTTGAATATCAGAAATGTATTGCTGCCCTTCTTTTTCAAGCAAACTGAAAAGCTGATTCAAGTCTTTTTCAGTCACCACATTTTTCAGAATTTGTGCACTCTTTTGTTGTACTTTCTGACTCCCTTTTTCCATTTCAGTCATAACAGCACCGGCATATAAAGTAGCTTTCCGGTTGCTCAGGACGTTCAGCGCAACCAGTTTTCCTCCTTCGCTGGCTTGGTCGTATACCGACATCACACCGGAGCTGACTTCAGCTTTTGAAGATAAGAGCGCATTTTCAGCCAGTTTTAATGTTTGGGTATCATCAGTCTTCAACAACTCCAATATGGCTTTTGTAGCTTCAATACCTCCGATGTTGGATGCAGCACGAATAGCCGCGGTACGCAAATCCGGATTTACGTTGTTGAAATAGGACAATATGAGCGGGAGTTGTTTTTCCTGTTTGGTATTTCCCAGCCAATACAACATAACTTCCTGTGTTGCCGGCTCTTTTCTTGAAAGATTCTTTACCAGGTTGTTGGATGTTTTTTCATCAGGATTAAAATACAGACTTAAAGCCTGATTGACGTAGGCTTTGTCTTTATCGCTGACCGCTTTTTTTACCAATAAAGCTTTATCTACAGTGGGGATCTGCATCAATATGTTCAATGCCGCGACTCTTGCTTCAAAATTATTGTTCTTAGTTGCATTGGATAAAAGTTTTTGAGCTGCTTTTTGAACTGTACGATCTTCTTTTCTCTCAGCAATTTTCTCAATCAGGTTGATATAAGCATCCAACGCACCTGATTTTTCATACTGATAATTTTTAGCTGCTGCTTTTGCTTCCATTGACTTCAGTGAAAATGCTGTACCGCATTTGCTGATGGCAGTCAAAATGATTTTATCACTCTCTTCTGATGTTGATTTTTTTAGTTTTTCCAGCAAGATGGGTTCTGCATCGGGATTGAAAGTTTGTCCCACCGCATTGATGATTGACAGTTCCGTTTCAGGAACAGCCTTACGCAGTGCATCGAGCAAAGCTCTTTTCGAAGCAGGTATGTCCATAGCAACCAATGCCTGAGCAGCAGGGTTTACCAACTCAGGGTCTGTCAGGTAACTGACTAATTTATCGATACTTTCTGCTTCTCCGACCAATTCGAGCTGACGGATGATGAAGGCCTTGTGGACTTTGTTTTGGGTCATGTCCAGGGCCTTTAAATAAGCTTTGGCTGTCATTTCTCTTAATGCTGCATCCGTCGCGGAGAAATGCGTCCAACCGCTCAGTGCGAATTCTACGGTCGCGTTTTTCCCTGTCTCGGGCGGGTTTAGCATACCGACTAATTGCAACAGTCCTTCTTCGCCGGTTAATACCAGTTCCGAAATGACCTGATTGAGTTTTTTCCCGTTTGGAGCCGGCAACTGACTCAGGGCATCGGCAATAACGGTTGAGGTAGTCCTGTTCTTGGGTAGTTGCGCCATGGATGGGTGGAGCATCAGGAGGCTAAACAGGCTTAATAATATTATTATGCGTTTCATTTTAATCAATTTATTTTTTTATACCTCCACATGAATGTGGAGGCTATTGATGATTGGTTATTTAATTTTTCTTGAACCACCACATAAATGTGGTGGCTATTGATGTGGTGGCTATTGATGGGGTTTATATGCTCCACGGTGCCCGCATGGGTTGATCTAACAAACGATTGGCTTCGGGATCATTGATGAATTCCTGTGTCACCGGGTTGAAATGCAGGGTGCGGTTCAGACGCAACGCGATAACACCCAGGTTCACGATGGTAGAGGAACGGTGTCCGTTCATTTCATTCAACGCAAACTTCTGACGGGTTTTGATGCATTCCAGGAAATCGGTGTTTTGATCGGCCGGTTCGGGATAATCCGCTAATTTGCGTTGCCAGTCGGGAATGTCGCAAACGAAGTTTTTGTATACATTTCCTTTAGGGCCAGCTATATAAGGCGTATTGGGCTCACCGTAATCTTCTCCCCACAATACAATCTGGCATCCGTCCTCGTAGGTATAGGTAATTGAATTCCAAACCCCGACAGCATCCGGATGCTGTTGCGGTGCGTCCACCTCGATTTTCACCGGACTGGTATAGTCTTTATCTAATATATATTGTACCGGGTCGATGTAATGCTGACCCATATCACCCAATCCACCCCCGTCATAATCCCAGTAACCACGGAAAGTAGTGGCAGTACGGTGGGCATTATAAGGTTTAAAAGGAGCCGGTCCGAGCCACAGGTTGTAGTCCAGTTCCTTGGGTATGGGTTGCGGAGCCAGATCTGTTTTTCCAATCCAGAAGAATTTCCAGTTGAAACCGGTATGTTTGCTGATGGTGACCTTCAACGGCCAACCCAGCAATCCGCTTTGAACCAGCTTTTTCAACGGTTTCACCGGAGTTCCCAGTCCGTAGAAAGGGTCTTTAAACCGGAACCAGGTATTCAGTCGGAACACGCGGCCGTACTGCTGCATGGCTTCCACAACTCTCTTTCCTTCGCCGATGGTGCGGGTCATGGGTTTTTCGCAAAAAATATCCTTTCCGGCTTTGGCAGCCTCCACAGCCATGAGTCCATGCCAGTGGGGAGGTGTAGCGATGTGTACGATATCTACATTTTTATCGAGTAACAAATCCCTGAAATCGTGGTACTGACTTACATTTTCCTTTAACCGGTCGGTTGCTTCTTTCAAATGATTTTTATTGACGTCGCAAATGGCCACTACGCGGGTACCGTCATATCTGAAATGCGATTTACCCATGCTGCCCACGCCGATAACCCCTTTGGTCAGCTGGTCGCTGGGAGCAATGTATCCACGTCCCAATACATGGCGCGGAACTACGCTGAAGAGCGCTAAACTTCCGGCGGTTTTGAGGAAGGTTCTTCTGTTTGTTTTCATGTATTTATTAGTTTTTATAGAATAAAGTGTTATATATTTGTCTGAAGTCTGAAGTCTAAATGCTTATATGTAATTTATATGGCTTATATGGTTTAATGAAAATTTCCTTTTGTGTTTCCTTAGTCCATCTTTTGTACCTTTTGTGGTTTAAAGGTCGTATTCTGCTTTCCGTTGTTAGCTATTTCAAAAATGCAAATTTACTCATTCAGTTTTAAATATGAAATTTGTTGATCTATAATAGGTAAAAAAACGAGAAGCCAGGTGGATTGGTTCCACCTAACTTCTTAGTTTGAATAGCCATCGAAAATGGGAATAATATTGAGAATTTTAAATTTTTAACTCCCATCCTTTTTCGTAGCTGCGACTCCAAAGTTTCTCGGCTTTCTTGTCGTTGATTATTCTTCCGGTAACAGGATCAATATTCAGAGAACGTCCAACTCGCTGGGAGATGTTTCCAAGTTGTACGAGTTGGGTGCTGATACATCCATTTAATAAGTCGGAATTTAATTTGGCTCCAGTGCGAATTCCTTCAAACATATTGGTAAAGTGTAGCGCATCAAGCTGTTGTGATGGTCCCATTAAATTACCTTCTTCGAAGCCAACCGTGCTGTCAACCTGTTTAATTAATTTACTTTTCAGGTCGTAAACCTTATATTCATTTCCTCCGCTAATAACAATACTTCCCTTTTCTCCATAGAATATAACGCCTACACCATAATCTTCGATAGATTTCCCATTGCAACTGCGTCCTTCCCATACGAATGACTTTTTGTCTCCAAATTCATATCCAATAAGCTGAGTATCCGGTGTTTCCCAGTCATCCTGGTAGCGGTATCTTCCACCAACTGAAGTTACTTTAGTCGGATAGTCCACTTCCATACCCCAACGTAACATATCTACAAAGTGAGTTCCGTTATTCAGAGCTTCCCCGGTTCCCCAATGCCAGAACCAGTGCCAATGATAATGTACGAAGTTATCTTTAAAGTTTTTTACACGTGGTGCGGGTCCTTGCCACAAATCCCAGTTCAACCAATCCGGTACCGGAACAACTTTCCCGATTCCGATTGAAGGCCTGTTGTTTGTATACCATCCTTTCCCATAATACACGTTACCGATTGTTCCGTTTTGTACTTCTTCGATACCTTTGATAACATTAGGCCAGGATCTGCGCTGATTACCAACCTGAACGATTTTGTTGTATTTGGCTGCAGCACGGATAAGTAATTCGTTTTCTGCAGGACTGTGGCTGGTTGGTTTTTCCAGGTAAACATGTTTTCCTGCCTGCATAGCCATAATGGCAGCCGGTGCATGCCAATGGTCGGGAGTGGCAACCACCAGGATGTCAAAATCCTCTTTGAGCATCTCACGGATATCTGCAAAGATTTTAGGAGTATTACCTGCCGCTTTTTTTACATTGCTAACAGCTTTTTCTGCAGCACGGGAATCAACATCACAAATGTGGGTAACGATAGCATCCTTATGAATAGCGAGAGTCTTTGTAATAGCAAGTCCTCTCGAATTTACTCCCATAACACCGATCCTGAATTTTTCGTTAGAACCTAAAATGCTGTTATAACTTTTTGCACTTACTCCGGGTATAATTCCCCCTACTGATAGTGCAGCTGTTCCTGTTGCCAGGTTTTTTAAAAAATCTCTTCTTGTTGTCATGTTTATGTGTTTATGAATTGAGTATTAAATGTTACAGGTACCTACATAAATGTATGTTCGTGTTTTGTCTGTTTGAAAAACTGGTCAAAGATGCGATTTTTTTTGGTATATATGTCCGTGTTTTTCGTTTTATTATCCTCAAAAAACGTAAAATTAATTTTCCGGGGCATAAACTGAACAACCAATGCATTGAAAAAAAATTAATATATTTGTGCATCATTTGAATCAACAGATGAGAATACCTTCTATTTGCAGATTTTTATTGAATATTTAGCCATTGAGAAACAAAATTCATCATGATACGGGTACTTTTATTGATTGATTATTCAAGTGAGTTCAGCCGGGGCTTACTTCAGGGTGTTATAAACTATTCCAAAGAATATGGATATTGGATATTTTACCGACTGCCATCCTATTATAAATCATTGTATGGAAAAGAGGGTATTGTTAAATGGGCAAGAGAATGGAAGGCTGATGCGATTATAGCACAATGGGATACCGAAGGTAAAACATTGCTCAAAGATTTAAATATCCCGGTTGTGCTTCAGAATTACCGGGAGCGGAGTGATTATTTTTCAAATCTTACCGGAAGTTATGTTGAAACGGGTGAGATGGCAGCCAGATATTTCATTGAAAAGAGATTCAGGAATTTTGCTTTCTATGGCAACAGAGGGGTCATCTGGTCTGAGGAACGTGCATTCGGATTTAAAAATGAAGTGGAAAAACAGGGAGGATCTTTCTTTTTGTTTGAAACAGAAAGTCTTAGCGACGAACAATGGGAGGCAAGTCATATTGAATTGGAAAAATGGTTGCTTTCGTTGCCAAAGCCGGTCGCTGTTTTTGCCTGTGACGATAGTTTTGCGTTACAAATATCCCAGTTGTGTAAAATTAATAATATAAGGATTCCGGATGATATTGCCTTATTGGGGGTAGATAATGACGAGATGATATGTAATTTATCAGATCCTCCTATTTCCTCTATTGTACTTGATGTTGAGAAAGGGGGGTATGAAGCAGCCAGGTTGTTGCATCAGATGGTGAAAGAGAGAAGAAATGTTCCATTTAATATTGTAGTTAAGCCTTTACGTATTGTTGTGCGGAAGTCGACCGAAAAAATTGTGATTCACAATACGCATGTGAAAGTAGTTGTGGATTACATCGAAAAGAATTATATCACATTGAAGTCGATTGACGAATTAGTGGGGTTAGTGCCTCTTTCACGCAGGATTCTTGAAATTAAATTTAAGGATGAAATGGGAATATCCATTTATCAATATATCATTCGGAGACGGATTGATCATGTGGCTAATTTGCTGATAACCACAGATAAGCCTTTAATTGATATTGTTTTGCAATCCGGATTTAATGATAGCAAAAATATCTCCAGAATTTTTAAGAAATATAAGGAATATACTCCGAACGAATTTCGCAAACAGTTTTCTGGGATATAAAAAAACGCTTTTTGAAGATAGTATTACGTTTTTAGGGTGTTTTTATTACGTTCTAAGGTGTAAATTTGCAACGTTCAACCTGATTTTAGTGAAAATGATATACGAAAATCAGGGCTAATTGCGTAATTTATAAACTCTTAAACGTATATATCATGAGCAAGACCGCGCCTGCTGTCGCTTCCGAGAAGCGTACCCGTTTTTTTTCGATGTTGATTTTGGCTACCTTATTTTTCATTTTTGGATTGGTTTCCTGGGTCAATACGATTTTAATACCTTATTTTAAGCTGACCTGTGAACTTACCATCGTACAGTCTTATCTGGTTACTTTTGCTTTTTTTATTGCTTATCTGGTGATGGCCATTCCTTCCTCTTTCTTGTTGAATAAGGTGGGTTACAAGCGTGGTATCATGTACGGGTTGTGGTTTATGGCTCTGGGTGCCTTGTTGTTTGTGCCTGCCGCTTACTGGCGTACTTACGAGATATTCCTGATAGGTCTGTTTATGCTTGGTATTGGTCTGGCCATTCTTCAGTCGGCTGCTAATCCTTATGTTACGATTATCGGTCCGCGTGAGAGCGCCGCCAAACGGTTGAGTATCGTGGGTACAGGGAACAAGTTGGCCGGAATTATAGCCAATCTGGTTTTTGCTGCCGTTGTTATAAAGGAATCGGACAAGGTACTGATGCAGCAGATCAAGGAAGGTGTGTTTTCAGGAGCAGAACTTGAAACTGCACTGGATACACTGATTCGCGGGGTGATGACTCCGTATTTAATACTGGGTATTTTCCTTTTTATCTTCGGTATTGTTGTTCGTTATTCGATGCTGCCGGAACTGGATGCTAAGGATGTCAACAAGAGTACTTCGGGCAAAGTTGATACCCGTACTTCGATATTCCAGTACCCCTGGTTAATCCTTGGTGCTCTGGCAATTTTTTTCCATGTTGGTTCCCAGATGATATCTTTGGCAACAATTATTGATTATGCGGGAACGATGGGAT
The DNA here is from genome assembly GCA_024710005.1 of Paludibacter sp. Lineage (GTDB taxonomy): Bacteria > Bacteroidota > Bacteroidia > Bacteroidales > Paludibacteraceae > Paludibacter. The sequence continues at coordinate 22,032 of JANJVQ010000034.1, forward strand.
TGCCGCTGGAAGGCAATGCGAAGAACTTTCCTTCTTTCACTATGTTCTTTACTTTCCTGGGCTATTTGTCAGGAATTGTACTCATCCCCAAGTATCTGAATCAAAAGAATGCTCTGCTGATATGTTCCTCACTTGGCCTGTTGTTCTCTCTGCTTACTATTTTCACTACAGGTAAAGTTAATATACTCGGACTGGAGACGGATATTTCTATTTGGTTTCTGGTTTTGATGGGATATTCAAATGCGTTAATCTATACGGGTATCTGGCCGTTGGCAATCCGTGATCTGGGAAAATATACCAATTTGGGTTCATCTTTCCTTGTAATGGGATTGTGTGGTAGTGCCATCCTTCCCCTGGTGTTCAGTTATGTGGTTGATTTAAATAGTGCACTGCCTCTGTTTGACGCGTACAAAGTTGCCTATTGGGTGCTTGTTCCATGCTTCTTGTATCTGATTTTCTTTGCTACGATTGGGCATAAGATTGAGTATTGGAGAAAACAAAAAGCATAACTGTTTAATATTAAATTAATAATTACCATATAAGTCATATAAGCTACATATAAAGCTATTGTCTTATGTAAAATTTAAACCTACTCTTATATGTAGCTTATATGACTTATATGGTGAAAAGAAAAATATAATGAAGAAACTGATAATAAAAAACGGAAGAATTCTGACTCCCTTCAGGGATATAGGGATTGGGTCGGTTGTGATAGAGGATAGTATCATTACGGCTGTAGAGACTGGTGATGTGAATATTGAAGGTGCTGAAGTAATCGATGCGGGTGGTAATTATGTTTCCCCGGGGTTTATTGATTTGCACACACATGGGGCTGGTAACCACGATTTTATGGATGCTACCATGGAAGCTTATCTGGGTGCGGCTGAAATGCATGCCAAACACGGTACAACCTATCTGTTGCCTACCACCCTGACCAGTACCAACGAAGGACTTTACGATACCTTTGAACTGTTCAGAAAGGCACAGAAAGCAAATAAGAAAGGTGCCATATTGGGTGGACTTCACCTGGAGGGACCTTATTTTGCCTTTAACCAGAAAGGCGCACAGGACCCTCGTTACCTGCGTAACCCCGATCCGAAGGAGTATATGGAGATTTTAGAAAAGGGCGGTGATATTATTAAACGCTGGAGTATGGCGCCTGAGTTGCCCGGAGCATTGGAATTTGCAACCGAACTAAAAAAACGGGGTATCATGCTTTCGATGGCTCATACCGATGCAACGTTCGAGGAAGCTATGGAGGCTTATGAATACGGTTTTCGCCATATTACCCATTTCTATTCCTGTACAGCGAGTATTACCCGTCGTAATGCTTTTCGTTATGCAGGTGTTGTGGAAGCGGGCTATTATAATGACGGCATTGTGTTAGAAGTGATTTCCGATGGCATTCACGTTCCTCAACCATTACTGAAATTACTCTATAAAATTAAAGGTCCAAACAGGCTTATGTTGTGTACAGATTGTATGCGTGCAGCTGGTATGGGCGATGGTGACAGTATTCTGGGAAGTCTGAAGGATGGACAAAGGGTATTGGTAGAAGATGGAGTTGCCAAGTTGCCGGACCGTACTGCTTTTGCAGGCAGTGTTGCAACGGGTGACCGTTGTGTGCGTACCATGCGCGATTTGGCTGAAATACCATTGGTAGAAGCAGTTAGCATGATGACAGAATCTCCAGCCCGTGTGTTGGGTATTGATGATCGTAAAGGATCCATTCAGGTTGGTAAAGATGCTGATATCGTCATTTTTGATAACAATATTAATATTAAACATACAATTATTCAGGGAAATGTCATATTCTGAAACTAAAACGGCTGCTACGGCTTCTTTTGCTAAAGATAAATTACAAATTAAAGCTTTCTCCACAAGAGATGAAATGGGTAAAAGAGCAGCGTCGGATATTGCCGAAGCCATTAAAGGTTTGCTACAAAACAAACCGGTAATTAACATTATTTTTGCTGCGGCGCCTTCACAACAAGATTGTTTGCGTTATCTCACAGAAAACAAATCTATCGATTGGTCTCGCATCAATGCTTTCCACATGGATGAATACATCGGTCTTCCGGATGGAGCGTCTCAAAGTTTTGGGAATTTTTTGAAAAACCATATCTTTGCTAAAGTGCCGTTCCGGACTGTAAATTATATTAACGGCAGCAATCCTGATTATGAACAGGAATGTGACCGCTATGCAAAATTGCTGGCAGATAACCCGGTGGATATTGTTTGTCTGGGTATCGGGGAGAACGGCCATATTGCATTTAACGACCCTCCGGTGGCCGACTTTAATGATCCGAAAGCGATAAAAGTTGTGGAGCTGGATTTGGTTTGCCGCCAGCAGCAGGTAAATGACAAATGTTTTGAGGAATTGAAACAGGTGCCTGCACGTGCTTTTACGCTGACGATTCCTTCTTTGATGAAGGCTGAATATATGTTTTGCGTTGTGCCTGCAATTAATAAGGCTGAAGCAGTTTACAGGACGTTGAATGAGGATATCTCAGAAAAATGTCCGGCAACCATATTAAGAACAAAGGATAATGTGATATTATATCTGGATAATGAAAGTTCTAAAAAATTAAATTTATAATAATAATGGCCATGAAAAAAATCGTATTTAATATTTTTATCGCTTTGATGCTTGTAGGAACTTCCTTGCAAGCTCAGATAAAGGTTGGTATTATAGGGCTTGATACATCACACTCTCCGGCATTTGTAAAAGCATTTAATACAGAGGATCCAAAACCTGAGTATGCTGGTTTTAGAGTAGTTGCTGCATATCCTTATGGTTCGAAAACGATAAAGACCAGCTTAGATCGCATTCCAAAATATATTGATGAAGTAAAAAAATATGGAGTAAAAATTTCAGATTCAATTGAGGATATGTTGAAAGAAGTGGATTGTGTGATGCTGGAAACAAACGACGGAAATTTACATCCCGAGCAGGCTTTGTTGGTTTTTAAAGCAGGAAAACCGGTTTTTATTGACAAACCGATCGGAGCAAACCTGGCACAGGCAATTGCTATCTTTGAAATGGCCGAGAAATATAATGTGCCCTTATTTTCGTCGTCTGCTCTCAGATATTCACCCGATAATCAAAAGTTGAGAAAGGGAGAGCTGGGTAAAGTGTTTGGAGCAGATGCTTTTTCGCCGGCAACAATGGAACCATCACATGCTGATTTAGCCTGGTATGCGATACATGGTGTCGAAACTATGTATACCATTATGGGGCAGGGATGTGAATCTGTTCAGAGGACCTATACAGAAGGTTCTGATCTGATAGTTGGGAAGTGGAGTGACGGAAGAATAGGAACTGTTCGTGGAATAAGAGACGGAAAACTGTCATATGGCGGTTCGGCGCTAACCGATAAAGGTGTTGTCCCTGCAGGAGGTTACAAAGGTTACGATCCTTTATTAGTGGAAGTTGTTCAGTTTTTTAAAACCAAGGTAGTACCGGTTTCAAAAGAAGAAACACTGGAAATATTTGCATTTATTGAGGCAGCTGATATGAGTCGGGAAAAAGGCGGTAAAGTTGTAACAATTGCTGATGCCATGAAAAAAGGTCAGAAAGAGGCTAAGAAGTTGATCAAAAAAATGAAAATATAAGATACAAAGCAGATTAAATGAATTATTGGAATAAAATAACAGTTTTGGGAGTCCTTGTTACGTCACTTTTAGGCTGCCGGTCGGGGGATAAGGCACCTCAGTTTACAGGAAAAGATGGTGAGGTGCGATTGATGGTGGTTGATCCCGGTCATTTTCACGCCGATTTACTGTTGAAACAACAAAATGCCAGTATAAGCCGGGACGTCTTTGTATATGCTCCGAAAGGTGTCGGTTTGACCCAACATCTGGAAAGAATTCAATCCTTCAATACACGGCCCGAAAATCCTACCGACTGGAATCCGGTCGTATATGATGGAGCTGATTTCTTGGAGCAAATGCTCCGGCATCCGGCAGGAAATGTGGTCGTACTGGCAGGCAACAACCGGATGAAGACGGACTATCTGTATAAATCAGTATCTTCAGGTTTGCATGTGTTGGCAGATAAACCTTTGGCAATTAATCCGGAAAATTTTGAATTGCTATTGAAAGCAGTTCATAAAGCAGAAAAAGAGAAGGTGATGATTTACGATATGATGACCGAAAGGTTTGCTGTCTTGAATGTACTGCAACGTGTTATCATGTCCGATAAATCATTGTTTGGAGTGTTACGTGCTGATTCACCGGAAGATCCGGCAGTCAGACTCGAGAGTGTTCATCATTTTTTCAAGGAAGTCGCCGGTAAACCGTTGATTCGTCCTGCCTGGTACTATGATGTGAATCAACAGGGAGAAGGTTTGGTGGATGTGACAACGCATCTTATCGATATTGTTCACTGGAAATGTTATCCTGAAGTGGCGTTGGATTATAAAAAAGATATTCAGGTACTCGGTGCAACACATTGGCCTACGGTGATATCTTTTGAAGAGTTTGCAAAATCAACTCAAATGACTCAATTTCCGGATTATCTGCTTCAATATGTAAAGGATGGTAAATTAGAAGTTTATGCCAATGGAAATATTCTCTATAAAGTAAAAGACGCTCATGTGGCACTGAATGTTAAATGGAACTTCGAAGCTCCTGCAGGTTCAGGTGACACCCACACTTCTGTCATTAAGGGTACCCGTGCTGTTGTAGAGGTAGTTCAGGATGAAAGTACCGGTTTCATACCGGAATTATTTTTATCTCCGGCACAGGGAGTTGAAGTTGCTGATTTTATGCAAGCGTTGGATATGTTTAAAAACACTTTGGCACAGACTTACCCGAACGTCAGCTTTCAAACAGAAAACGATAAAGTCCGTGTGGTTGTACCAGAAGAGTATAAAAAGGCGCATGAAGCGCATTTTGCGCAGGTAGCTGAGACTTTTTTCCGGTATTTGGTTCAGGGTGAAATGCCGGCATGGGAAATTCCCAACATGCTTGCAAAGTATTACATAACAACCACTGCGTTTAAATTAGCCAATGTAACAAAGTAAGTTGATACGTAATTCTTTTAAAAATTAATGTGTTTTTAATAATTTCGACTTTTTTTCGTTTTGATTGCAGATAAATATTTACCTGCAATCAAAACGAAAAGTTTTTTATAATTTACTCTATGACAAAAAATACTATTAGCTATACCTCATTGCAATTAATATTATTGCTCCTGTTGAGGTTTTTGATAGGTTGGCATATCCTTTACGAAGGAATTTCAAAAGCGATAATTCCGGATTGGACTGCTGCGGAGTATTTGAAAAACTCACAGTGGATTTTAACCGATTTTTTTCAGTGGATTGTGTCAAATCCATCCGTAATGTCGTTTGTCGACTTCATGAATGTATGGGGATTGATTTTAATCGGAACCGGCATAATATTGGGTTGCTGTTTTAAAATAGCAGCAGTTAGCGGCTTTGTGTTGTTGCTGTTGTATTACCTGGCAACACCTCCCATGATTGGATTGGCATATCAGGTGCCTGTGGAAGGCTCTAATCTGATTGTAAATAAGACCCTTATTGAGGCGGTAGTATTATTGTTGTTAGCTGTATTTCCTACCAATAAGTTTTATGGTTTAGATTATTTTTTGTGTAAATCTTTTAATAACAGAAAAGGCGATGGCAGACCAGGATCAAATAAATAATAAAGAAAAGGAAACTACTAAGAAGATATCACGCAGGAGTGCCCTGAAAGCGCTTGCAGGAGTCCCCGTTGCCGGATTTTTAGGTATTAAGGTTTTTGATAAATTAAATTACGATAAAGATCAAAAGTTAAGATTGGTAAGGGAACTGGGATTGCATGACCTGGAACTGCCGGTTTCGGATTTTGGTAAAAAAGAAGCTTCCGGTGAACTAATTCGCATCGGGATTATCGGATTTGGAACCAGGGGTACGCAATTGGCAAGCGCATTAGGCTTTTTACATCCCGATGCTGTAGAGCAGCGTAAGAAAAATAATACTCTGAAAGATATTGTAAATCAGGAATACCTGAATGTTGCCATTACCGGTGTATGTGATGTTTTTGATATGAATGCAGAAAAGGGGATGATTATAGCGAAAAATCCGGTACATCCGGACAAAGTAACACATCATCTTCCTGTGAAACGATACCGGACTTATCATGAGATGTTGGCTGACAAAGATATCGATGCTGTGATTATTTCTACTCCGGATCATCAGCATGGACATATGGCAATAGAGGCTACAAAAGCCGGTAAGCACATCTATCTGGAAAAAAGCGTAGCACATACAGAAGAAGAATTGAATGAATTGTACCGGCTTGTTAAACAGAGTGATATAACTTTCCAATTAGGACATCAGATTACGCAGAGTACTGTTTTTCAGCAAGCTAAAGAGATTATTCGCAAGAATGTACTGGGGAAAATCACCCTTATTGAAACTACAAGTAATCGCAATACAGCTTCAGGAGCCTGGATTCGTCATCTGGATGCAAATGGAAATCCGAAACCGGGCGATGAGCGGACTATCGACTGGAAGCAGTGGCTCGGGCCGGCTCCTTATGTACCTTTTAGTATCGATCGGTTTTATAACTGGACGAAATGGTTCGACTATGATACCGGGCTGATAGGACAGTTATTTACACATGAATTTGATGCGGTCAATCAATTGTTGCGTATTGGAATTCCAACAACTGTTATGTCTTCAGGAGGTATTTATTACTGGAAGGATAACCGGGAAATGCCTGATTCGTTACATTGTGTTTTTGAATATCCGGATAAGGATTTGACTTTGATGTACAGCGGAAACTTAGCTTCCAGCAGAAGTCGCGGGAGGGTGTTTATGGGACATGATGCTTCCATGGAGTTGGGTAATGATATTAAAATTACGATTGATAAAGATTCGACTCAGTTTAAAGGAGGTATTGCATCCGGCATTATTGACCCGTCTGCACCGGCATTATCGTTTAATCCTAATGCAGGTCAGATCGATGCGGTAAGTTCTGCATCTGAAAAGTACTTTGCCTCCAGGGGACTGTCGAATACGAAAATAAACGGATATAACATAGATGTAACTCACCTCCATTTGCGGGAATGGGTAAACTGTATCAGAGAGCAAAAAACGCCAAGTGCAAATATCGACATGGCTTATGAAGAAGGAATTGCTTGTATCATGGCACACAGATCTTATGTTGAAAAGAGGTTAGTCCGTTGGGATAAGGAAAAGAAAAAAATTATTTAATATGTAAATGCCGGGGATATGAGAAGTAAAATTTCATACAATTTATTGTTTATCGTGTGTGCTGTTTTATCTTTACAATTATCGTGTGCTCATGCATCGCGGTTAAAGAAAAAGGACGCAGGTGTTGCATGGGGAAAAATAGAATCTTATTTTACTCCCCCCGCAGACTATATCAATAATTATGGAAATTTTCGTTCCCCGTTAAAATTTTATAATGGTGATACTGTGGCAACCAGAGAAGACTGGTTGTTACGCAGAAAAGAAATAAAAGATACCTGGATGGGGTTGATGGGTATGTGGCCTCCGCTTCTGACTGACCAGAAGTTTGAAATAATAGAAACGGTTGAGAAGGATACTTATCTGCAACATAAGGTACGTTTTTACTGGACTCCTAATGAACAAACAGAGGGTTATTTGCTGATACCCCGTAACAAAGGGAAGAAGCCTGCTGTAATTACTGTGTTCTATGAGCCCGAAACTGCTGTGGGTATGGGAAACAAGCCAAATCGGGATTTTGCTTTGCAACTTACTAAAAGGGGATTCGTTACTTTGTCATTAGGTACTACCCGGACTTCATTGGAAAAAAACTATTCCATTTATTATCCCGGCAGGGAATATGCCAGTATACAGCCTTTGTCTGTGTTAGCTTATGCTGCTGCAAATGCATTGGAAGCATTGTCGAAAGTAAAGGAAGTCGATGCCGACCGTATTGGTATTGTCGGACATTCTTATGGAGGTAAATGGTCTATGTTTGCTTCATGTCTGTATGATAAGTTTGCCTGTGCGGCTTGGATTGACCCTGGAATTGTTTTTGATGAAACCAAAGCGGGTGGGGTAAATTACTGGGAACCCTGGTACTTGGGTTATTATCCGCCACCATGGACAAACACATGGAGAAAAACAGGTATGATTGAGGATGCAAAAGGTTTATATCCCTATTTGATGAATAACAATTACGATCTGCACGAGCTACATGCTCTGATGGCTCCGCGTCCTTTTCTTGTGTCCGGAGGTTCTTCCGATCCGGTGGAAAGATGGATTCCGTTGAACCATTCAATTGCTGTAAACCGATTGCTGGGCTACAAAAACCGGGTTGCCATGACCAACCGCCCCAAACACGAACCGAACCCGGAGTCAAATGAAATTGTATACTCGTTTTTTGAGTGTTTTCTTAAAGGTTTGAAAAATGCAAATTTCAAATAGTTATACATCATAAATTTATATTTTGGGGATTCTTAAATGCTGGCTTGTCAGAACACTTAACTAACATAGTTCAAATCGTACTATTCTGCGTTTTTTGAGGATAAATAAACGCTTTTCAGGTGTTTATTTGTCTTTTTTTTTCTCAACTTTGCACTCTCTATATGTCTAATAAAACCGCGAATCGGTTTAACCAATTATAAAAATCTAATAATGAATAGAAAACAGTCGAATAAAACTTCATGTAAAAGTAAAATTATTTTAATTGTATTGGGATTCTGTCTGTTACTTCCTGTTAATATCGGAGCCCAAACTGGGAATAGAATTACAGGTAAAGTAGTGGATACTAACCGGGAGGTCCTAATTGGTGTAAGTATTCTCGAAGTTGGGACAAATAATGGTACAATTACAAATTTCAACGGGGAATACACTATCGTTGTAAAATCATCAAAACCAGTATTAAAATTTACCTATCTCGGTTACGAGCAACAACAAATCGATGTCGGGAATAAAACTTCCATTCAGGTTGTCATGAAAGAAGCAATCAAGGACTTGGATGAGGTTGTAGTCGTAGGTTATGGTACCATGCAAAAGCGGGATGTCACAGGTGCAATCGTATCTGTAAGGAGCGAGGACATTGAAAACAAAACGCCGGTAAATCTTTTTGATGCATTACAGGGACAAACCGCCGGCGTTCAGATTGTCAGGGGTTCGGGTGCGCCGGGTGAATCTTCATCTATACAAATCCGTGGTACATCAACGTTTTCTTCTGCGGGAGTAGCTCCTTTATATATTGTAGATGAAATGCCTGTAGAATCGATTGATGATATCAATCCGAATGATATTGCTTCTATGGAGGTTCTAAAGGATGCGGCTTCAGCTTCTATTTATGGTTCCAGATCTGCCAACGGAGTAGTTATTATCACAACTAAAAAAGGGGAGAAAAGCAAACCGAAGGTTGAAGTGAAGTACAATACCGGTATTGGAAAACTGGCTCACAAAATGCCGCAATCGAATCGTTTAGAACGTTTGTTGTACGATGATATTCGCAAACAGTACTTTATTGACATGAACATGGGGGATGCTTTGATTACAGAGTCAGATTACATCAGAGAAGACACCCTGAATTATTTTTTGAATGTAGACAACGATTATCAGGATTTGGTGTATGGTCTGGCACAGAAACATGATATGAGCGTTACTGTTAGCGGTGCTGAAAATAAATTACGCTACTATGTTAGTAATGGCTTTTTAAAGGAAAAAGGGTTAGTGCCAACTACAGATTATACCCGTCTAAATACGCGTGTTAATGTGGATTATTTTTTTACAAATAAATTCCGGACAGGAAACAGGCTGTATGTTTCTTATGCAAAAAAGAATAAAGTGAATGAGTCGGGTTTACAATCCAACATACAAAGAAGAGCTCCATATCACAGCACACATTATTCTGATGGAACACTTGTTGGCTTTACCGGATATGTAAATCCGCTTGCTTTAATCTACAGTTCAATAGATTTGGAAGATATATTTACAGCCAATGTATTTCAGTATTTTGATTATAATTTTTCCAAATATCTGAGGTTTAGAACGAATTTTAGCGGATCTTTCAGCTTAACAAAACAACGGAAATTTCAACCAAGTTATATAACGGATATTAACCAAAATGAAAACTCAGGCGCCGCTTACAATTTTCTTCATTACAACTGGATGAATGAAAACTATTTTACTTATAGCAGGAAATGGAATGGACATAACCTGAATGCTATTCTGGGGGTAAGTTATCAGAAGTGGAATTTTGACAGGGAAAATATCGTGGGTAGAAATTCGACAGACGACTATATCTATACCATGAATTCGTTTGTTTCTAATTTAAATCTTTCCTCTACCGGAACCTGGATTTCTGAACATTCACTGGCATCGATTTATTCCAGGGTTACTTATGATTATTTAGGAAGATATTTACTTGCTGCCAACATAAGACGGGATGGGTCGTCCCGATTTGGCTCGGGAAATAAATGGGGTAATTTTCCTTCAGCTTCAGTCGGATGGAGGTTCTCGGATGAACGGTTTATGAAATTTACCCAGAGGTTCCTGGATGATGCTAAATTGCGTGTAAGCTATGGTGTTACAGGGAACCAGTCTATCGGAGATTATGACCATTATTATTCTTATGCTCCGGGTGATGTGTATGATGGAATCGGAGGTGTTGCTCCTGCCAGGTTGGGCTCTAAAGAACTCAGATGGGAAGGAATTACTCAAACTAATTTAGGGCTGGATCTTAGTTTTTGGGGATCGAGGTTGGTTCTCAACGTTGATTTATATAATAAAGTGACTGACGGGATTCTTTCAAATTTCGAGGTTGCAAAAGAATTAGGATATTCGTCGGTTAGAGCAAATATCGGAACGGTTACCAATAAAGGAATTGAATTTGTAGCCTCCGGAGATGTTATCAGATCTGATCGGTTTACCTGGAATGCCTCCTTCAATATAGCCGTAAATGATAACCGGATTAATAAACTTTCATTGGGCAGAACTTACATACAGAATGGTTTGTGGTTAATGAGTGAAGGAGGCCGGATTGGTGATTTTATAGGTTTTAAATATATCGATATTTTTCCTTATAATGAGTCAAATGCTTTTACACCAGATTGGCAGCAGTTGACACCTGTATTTGAAAACGGTGTTTTTCAAAACGCTTATCTCCTGAATGGGAGCACTTATTCTGGTGATGTGCTGCAAAAAAAACTACCTAACGGAACTCCATTCAGAGGTGGTGATGTCAACTGGGAAGAACACCCTGATTCAAAGAATGGAATAATCGATTATGATGACAGGATGTATATGGGGAATGCATTGGCCGAAATAACAGGAGGTTTTAATTCTACTCTTACATATAAAAATATTAGTTTATACCTTTCATTTTATTATTCATTTGGGAATGATATTTATAATTGGGCTGAGTATTTCAGAAATTCTTTTAAAAACATGGGTTCAACACCAACTCCTCAGGTGATACACAATATATGGAGAAAACCCGGCGATATCGCATTGTATCCCAGACCTTATGATGATGAGTTTGAAAATTCAAGATATGCCAATTCATTTTACGTCGAAGACGGTTCGTATATACGGTTACAGGATGTGAAAATTAGCTATAATTTCCCGGATAAATTAATTAATAAAATAAAGATTAATAAAATGAATCTTTACGGCTATATCAGCAATGTGCTGACATGGACTAAATACCAGGGAATCGATCCGGAGTTTACCAGTTATAACCCTATTCAAATCGGAGAAGATCGTGGAATGTATCCGAGAAAAAGAGAATTTGGACTTGGGTTGAATATTAACTTTTAATTTTTGACAACTTAAAGATTAATACATTTAAAAATGAAAAGCAAATTAAGATATTATTTATTGTCAGCACTCTTTTTGTCCGTTTTTACTTCATGTGATGATCTGATCAATATTGACCCGGTTAGTGAAATACCGGCAAGTGAAATGTGGCAATCAACGCGGGAGGTAAAAGCTGGTGTTAATCAATTGTATTCGCTCTTCCGGACAACCATGCGACGTAATTATTACTATTGGGGTGAGTTCAGATCCGATAATTTTATTGAAGGAAGTTCATTAGCAACGGATCAACAGGAGATTGTCAGAAACATACTTACAAGTTCGCATCCAAGCAGTATGTGGTCTGATTTATTCCGGATGATAAATCAGGCAAATCTGGCTATCAAATACATTCCGGACGCAAAAATGAATACAATTGCAGAAAAAGAAGATTATTTAGCGCAGAGTTATGCCATGAGAGCATTAGGTTATTTTTATGCAGTACGAGTTTGGGGTGACGTACCTTTGTACACAGAACCCAATGAGATTTATGATGAGCGCTTGTATAAAACGCGTGTAGATGCCGATTCTATTTTGCGTAATGTAGTACTCGAGGACCTGAAAAAGGCGGAATCTATGACTTCCTTTGTCGTAAACAAGGAAAGAAAGCGAATTTCGCTAATGGGAATCAGGGCTATCATGGCTGATGTCTACATGTGGTTGCGTGAATATAACCTGGCAGATCAGACAATTGAGAAAATTAAAAGAACATCCGATTTTGTTGCATTAGCCGACAATATTGACTCCTGGAGTAAACTTTTTACCGAAGAATTACAGAAGAAAGCTCCTGATCGTTCTCCCACTACAGATGAGTATAGTTCTAAGGAACTTATATTCGTCATTCACTTTGATATGGATGAAGTTGGTACATACGGATATAGTCTGGCTTATTCGTTATTCTATGGACCCAAAGGGAGCAGGAGTGTATCTATATCAGATCCTTTTATTTCTAAATTTGAGAATGGTGATTTGAGAAAGGATCATATTGTAACAAATGTGTCGGGTGACTGGCGCTTTACAAAATTTGCAAAAGGTACAATCAGCACCAGTTTATCTCAAACTTGTGAGGTTGCTTATCCTGTTTACAGGATGACTGATATGATTCTGTTACAGGCAGAAGCGAAGGCTAATATGGGAAAATGGGACGAAGCGCTCGATCTGGTGAAAACAATCCGGCAAAGAGCGGGATTATCCACGCCATCATCTGTAAGTTTCAATTCATTGGATGAACTGGTTGATTTCATATTGAAAGAAAGACAAATTGAACTGGTCGGTGAGGGCCGCAGGTGGTTCGATCTGTTGCGTACAAACAGGTGGAAAAAGGTAATGGAACCTATAAATGGAATGAAAACCGAAGGAAATCAATGGTTCCCGATTTATTTTCAGCATCTGGATGATAATCCGTTGTTAAAGCAAAATTCATATTATGGTAGTTAATTCTTCATTCAAGAAATCATGAATAAAATAATAAAACCGTTTCTTTTTATACTGTTAGCCGTATTTCATGCCTGCGAGATGCCGCTTCAGACAGATTATGATTATGAGCCGTCAGTGCTTGATCCTCATGTTGATATGACTGCATGGGAGTTTTTACAGACTCGTCCCGAGTTGTTTACTACGTTTATGGATGCAGTAGTCTATGCCGAATTGCAAAGCTATTACCAACAAAATGACTCTATGTATACTTTTTTAGTGCTTACAGAAACAGCCATGACAAATTACATGAAAAGTATCAATCCATCAGCAGTAACCATACAAGACCTCGATAAGGACAGGGTAACTGATATGTTGAAATACCACATTGTAGAAGGCAGGTATAGCTCGCACTACAATGAATTACAACCAGAGCCTATGTTCGTTCAGACTTTACTGAGGAATGAGAAAGGATTAATGACCATGCTGGTAAGGAAAAGTCCATGGAATAAACTGGTGGGTAAAATTGTGGTGAATGATGCCGGGAGTAATGGAAATTCTCCGTATCGACAGGCAAGAACCTCGAATATACTACCCGTAAATGGTGTTATTCATGTTTTTGATAGTTATTGTTATTATGTGAAATGATTTTTATTTAAACAAGGATGTATATGAAACGAACATGAACTAAGTTATTGAATGATAAAATTAGTTCATCGAAAGTCCCATACGACAACAAAAAAATATAAAGGTATGAAAAACACTTTTAAAATATTATTACTGGGTTTACTTGCCGTCTTTTTTCAGTTTTGCGAGCCGGACGATATTATCGATAAAAACAAACCGGCACCATATGTTTCATTTGCTTTTGATACATTATATGTTGATTTAAATAAAATTGATAATCCTCCACTTGTCGCATTTGTTAAATCTTACGTTGGACTGACCAATGTAAGTTTAAAAATTAAAACCGTTAATTCAACTTATATTGAATATAAGACTTATGATGAATTCTTTAATGATAAAGCCTTTAGTCTTTCTGAAGGAATAACATTTAATGCAACACACAAGAGTCTCGTTGTTATTGCAACCGATAAAGCTGGTAAAACTACCGAAAGTGAATTGCCACTGAAAATTACGCAGTTGAAATCACCTCCCAAAATTACATTTTCTGTTGATTCTATTGTATACAACGAACTTGTAGGAGGAGAAATACCTTATACGGTCTATGATGTCGAATCTGATGCCGGGTTAACTTCAGTTGAAATGTTCTTTGCAACTGCAGACGGACAAGTTCCTTATGATGGTGAGCCTGCACTGCTAACAGGAAATCCTAAGACATATAATTTTTCTAAACACATTGAGTATACGCCAGCCCATAAAGGATTTATTGTAAAAGCAACAGATGTTTACGGACAGGTTGGAATTCAAACCCTACCGTTTAAATATATCGAAGTTCCTGCTCCTGTAATCGTGTTGCAAAACGATACAGTCATTACTGATAATGAGGGTAATTACAACGTTGTTGCAAGTGTAACTGCTCAGGGAGGAATCGCAACGGTTGAAATTATTAAGTACCTGAATACAGGATCTGGTGTTTATACAGAGGTGATTGATACGAAGGATCTGAATGCTGCTGTTGTGAATCATCAGGTTAATTATAATGTAAATCTGAGTAAAGCCACTGCTGCTGTTGTTGTTAAGGCGACAAACAGAATTGGTAAAGAAACCTCAGCTAGGATTACAACAGTAGTCGGCATGCGGTTCGCTCCTGCTGTAAAGATTGGAGGGCACCGATACAATCTCGGACTTGCAGGTGTGCCGGATGTATACCCCTTATTATCTTTAAAAGACATGAAAACTTATTCAATGGATTACTATACAGCCTCAAAAGCCAATACAGGAAATATTGATATCAAAATGTATGTAAACTATTCCACAACAGAGCCCTGGCCTATTTCAATTGTGGGTAACGGTAACGGGGTAACTACCCATGATAACATGTTTAAAGATTCTAAAAATATTATTATGAGTGATGTGCCTGCAGATCAGAAGATAGATAACGACACACGATTCCGGGTACTAACTAATTTTGATTTCGATAATGCCACTTCAGCGTCAATCAACGCGATAGATCCGACAACAATAACAGAGCTGAAAGCAAGGGTAACTGAGCTGAATACTGTTATTGCATTCAAAACCGCAGCAAATTCAACATCCGGAGGAGGTCGTGTGGGACTGATGAAGGAAATCGGGCGTATCCCGGTCACTCCACCTCCTGGTTATGGTGCGTATGTTCCTCAGTACACCGTAAGTGTTTATGCTATCAAGTTTCCAAAACCATAAAATTCTTCAAATATTGTAACATGAATAAATCAAGTTTAATTTTAACGTTATTTCTTATTGTATCGGGTGTAGTGTCTGTCACTGGAAGCAATGCTTCGTTCGTTGATATAAAAGCCGATACTTATACCATGCAGAATAATGTCATGTCAATTAAGTTTCAAAAAATAAACAATAAACTTAAATTGATAAATTTATATACAGATAAAAAACAATGGATTACGAATGAGTCTGTTGATACCGATTTGTTGTGGCAATTGTCATTCGTATCCGATAAAAACAGAAGTTTGGTGTTTAACTCTCAAATGTTGAATCTGAAAGATGTTGAAATGTTGAACACTGATAAAAAGGGATTAAAGTTTCAATGGGAGTTTAAATCTGAAGCCTCCGTTGGTTATGTCAACGTTACCGTTGGTCTGGATGAGAAAACCAAACTTTCGGAATGGGAATTAAGTGTTGATTTACCGGAGGGCTGGGAGGTTACAGACGCAATTTTTCCTGTGATTAGTGTAAATAAAGATAAAGGAGCGCAGCTGATTACGCCGAGTGGATGGGGAGCTGAATATGAATTGGACAATATCTCCAATTTACGGCTTCCGTTAATTTATCCATCCAGTAGGGCAACCGTTCAGCTTTATTGTATGAAAGATAAAGATGAAGTATTATATTTTTCAACACATGATAAAAATGCAAATACGAAAACTTTATCTGCCCGGATTGGGAATAATGTTGAATTATCCGTTGAAGTTCCGGCATCCAAAGGATGGAACAAAACAGGGAAATTTAATATACCCTGGAAAACTTCGATAGGCTTACATCAAAAAGGATGGGAAAACGCAGTGTTGGATTGGTACAGACCTTTTGCGACAGAGACAGTGTGGGGTAAGAAAACCATGCTGGAGAAAAACACACCGGAATGGATGCTTAAAACTGATTTGTGGCTTCATGGTGGCCGGGATGGCAACGATGAACTTGATGCATTACAAAGATCATTTGATTTCTTTGGAAAAGAAAATATCTCTTATCATTGGTACTATTGGTCAAGTAAAGATTTTGATACCAGTTATCCTGAGTATTTACCGGCTCGTGCCAACTACGATAAAATTGTAGATATCATCCACCAAAACGGTTCGCATGTGATGCCTTATACAAACGGACGTTTGTGGGATACTACCACGGTAATTTATCAGGAAAAGAAAGGGTTGAATGAAGTGGTTCTTAAAAAGAACGGTCAGCCCTATGTCGAGATCTATGCATCTAAAGCCCCTAATGCCGTGGTCTGCCCAAGTTCTAAAGTCTGGAACGACATCGTTGTCAAATTTACGAAAGATATTCTGGAAGGGAAAATAAAAAACGATGCCCTGTATTACGATCAGGTTGCCTCTGCACGTGCACTTCCCTGCTATAACTCGGAGCACAATCATCCGGCTGGTGGAGGTGATTTCTGGCACTATGCAAACAGAGATATTTTCACGAACGTGAGAAATCAGCTTCAAGCCAATAAGGTGCTGGCTACTGAACAAAATGCCGAATGCTTTATCGACTTGTTTGATTTGTTTCTGATGGGTAACCGTCCTATGGGAAAAGAATGGTCCCCCGCTCCGGTATTTCCGTTGATTTATTCTGACAGAGCCATGCTTTATGGGTTTTATTTGCATAATCCTAACGACATGAGTTTCAGAATTAAAAATGCGCTCACTTTGTTATGGGGTGCTCAATTGAATGGCGGTCGTTCTCTTTTTGTTATGTCTGCCAAAGTGCAGGAAAATGCTGCTTTTCTTCGCGACATGATGGAATTCCGTAAAAAACAACATGACTTGTTTGTTGGTGGTCGTTTTCTGGGAGAATATACACCGGAAGGAGATAATCCAATCCTGACCATTGAAAGCTGGGTGAGACCATCACAAGCAGTCAGAGGTGCAAAGTGGCAATCAGCCGATGGAAAAAAAGCTACGTTGTTGGTCAATTTCGATACAGCAAATCACAATATAGTGTTACCCAATGGAAAAAAAGTGCTCCTGAAAGCGGGACAATGTTATAGGTTTAATCATTAAAAAAAAAGTAAGAAAATGAAGAAAATTAGTTTATTATTTGTAGTTAGTTTAACTTTAGGATTGTTTACCACGCAGGCTCAGAAGAATCTGATCAAAGATGGTAAATTTGAGAATACCTATTTTAATGTGAATGATATTGTTCGTAAGATGCCCGACAAAGGTGTCTGGTTTCCATATTTAACTGGTGATCGTTTGGCTGTTCTTTCGGTTGTGGATGATGAAGAAAAGGGGAAAGCAGTGATGTTTCAGTCTTTAACGCATGTTAGCTATGCTTATTCTTATGTCGGACAACGTATTCAAGAAGACCTGGATGCTGGTATTTACCAGGTGGGTTTCTGGGCCAAATCACTGCTTGATGATCCGAAACCGGTTGTGAATGTGTATTTGCGTGTAAATACTTCCCCGAATAATTTCTTGTTTTTTAAACTGGCCGATGTTAATCCGGAAGAAAATCCGAATAAATCAATTGCCTTGTGGCAAAAACACATTACCGGTCAGTGGAAATACTATACGATTGATTTTGACCTTGGTCAAACAGTAAACAATGCCGGTAATTATAAATTGGCAAAAGATAAAGGCACTCCTTTCAGTGTTGTAAAATCTGCGAAAATGGATCGTAAAGATTTGTATCTGGGTATTTCATGTACAACCCGCAATGCACAGTTCTTGTTTACCGATGTAACATTAACCAAAGTAAAATAACAGCATAGTACCGTATCAAACTTATGTCCGGAATAAAGACAAAAGTTTGATACGGAAACTTAATTTACCAACACAACACATCTTAAAATTTTACATATATGAAAAAAACATTATTACTTTTATTGATCTGTGTAGCTGCTACAAGCATGAAAGCACAGATAAATCTGGTAAATGATAGCTATTTTATCAATACCGGTATTACGGATACAATTGTTGGTCCTGCCACTACTTTTCCCGGAATGGGATACTGGTATCCTTACCTGACTTCAAATAATCAGGGGAAAATCTACATTACTCCAGAATCAGGGAGAAACAACCGAAATGCTGCCGGGATAAAAATTGCAACAACAAACGTTGGTAGCTGGACCCGGGGATTGGCTCAACGGGTAGCGGCTCCTGATAAAGGAATTTATCGTGTGGGGTTCTGGGGGAAATTCTCGTCAGTTGCTCCGGGACAAACCAATACTTACATACGGATTTCTTTAAGAATAGATCCTGCTGAGAATATTGCTACGCCTTATTATTTTTCGAGAAGTGCTTCTACTAACGTATCGTGGGATCGTTTTTTAACATCAAGTTGGGCATACTATACTATGGATTTTGATTTAAGTAAGAAAGCTACAAAAGATGCGTACACAGAATCATTTGCGACAACAAATGATGATATCGCAGATTTTGCTCTGACTATTTCAAACTTCGTACAGTCACGTGGTGGTGACATTCAAATCACAGGTGTAACCATGACAAAAGTGGACAATACAGCTACTCCTGCAACATGGTACAATCCGGGTTTTGAACAGTCTTATGCTGTCCCTTATTTGTTGTTGAGTTCAACAGGTAATCCAATCCGGGCACAGGAAACCACTACTAAAGGCAATTGGGTGTTGGCATTGATGGATGGTATAACAGATCCAACCAAAAGCCAGGCTACCGTTTTGGCCGATTCTACACAGGCTTATACAGGTAGAAGTTCACTCAAATTGGATGTGAAATACGTGCGCGATTTTTCGAAAGTGTGCTTGGCCACAACTTTATTTAATCTGCCGAAAGATGACTATGTGTTTAGTTTTTATGCTAAAACGGATGTCGATGCTGCCCCGTTCAGAGTTGATGTGGATAACTACAATATTGAAAAATCAAGTGCAAAAGGAGGTTTCCCTTTTAGTGATCAGGCCACAATAAAAGAAAATCAAATATCTTCGACCGGATGGACAAAATATGAAGTCCATTTTAACAATACCGATATGTCGGATACCTTATCTATTGCTATCCGCCCGAATATTACAGTTTCAGGTAGTCCGGTTAACGGTGCTGAAGACTGGTCTTATACTGAAGTTACCTATTGGTTCGACGATTTTTCAATTGTGAAAGATTTTACCAGCGATAATATCTCAATATCCAATGAAAAGGATATAAAAGTTATTACAACAGGGAGATCTGTACAGGTAATGAATGTGAAAAAGGCTGTAGAGTTAATTGATCTGAATGGTAGGGTTTTAGACCGTAGGATCCCACAGTACAACGAAGTAAACTTTAATCTCAACAACAACGGAATTTTTATTCTTCGTACCGAAGGAGTCAATAAAAAGATTGTTGTCAGATAAGCTGACACAATAGATAAATTTATTAACTTTTAAATTCAGGTCTTACGACCCGAAAGAAATAAAATTTAATCGTATGAAAAAGAAAATATTGATTGCTTTTTGTTGTTTTATGGTCATTGCCGTAAATGCTCAATTTAACCTGGTGAATGATGGGTATTTTATCAACACGAATATAACAACAACGAATGGTCCGGATACAATTTATCCCGGTATGGGATATTGGTATGCCTATCTGCTGAACGACAATCAGAATCAGATCTATATAACTCCTAACTCAGACAGGAATAATAGGAACGCAGCCGGATTAAAAGTGACACCCTCCAATGCTGCAAACTGGACATGTGGACTGGCGCAAAGATTGTCTGCTCCCGATAAAGGTATTTATCGTGTTGGTTTTTGGGGTAAATTTTCATCTGTTGCCGAAGGACAGACGAATTCTTATGTTCGTGTTTTCTTACGTATTGATGATACGAATTCTGTGTCTGATGTGGGCAAAGCCGGATCTTTGTATTTTTCAAGATACAATACCAATAAAGTTTCAACAGACCAATTCTTAACGAATGCATGGAAGTATTATACTGTTGATTATGACTTAAGTAAAAAAGCTACAAAAGATAATTATACAGAATCTTTTGATGCTACGGAAGATGATATTCACGATTTTTCACTCTATTTTTCAAATTTTGCTGCGGCCAGGGGTGGTGATTTTCAAATTACGGGGGTCACGATGACGAAGGTTGATAATTCAGCGACACCATCAAACTGGTACAATCCGGGTTTCGAAGAATCCTACGCAATACCTTATCTTTTGCTCAGTTCAACAGGAACTCCGGTTAGAGCGCAGGAATCAACTACAAAAGGAGTGTGGGTGTTAAGTTTAATGGATGGAATATCAGACCCAACCAAAAGTCAGGCAACTGTGTTGGTTGATTCAACTCAGGCCTATTCAGATAACAGATCAATGAAACTGAATGTGAAATATGTAAAGGATTTTTCAAAGGTATGTCTGGCAACAACCTTGTTTAATCTGCCAAAGGATGATTATATTTTAAGTTTTTATGCTAAAACGGATATCAATGAGACTCCATTCAGAATAGATGTAGATAATTATAATATCGAAAAAGCAAGTGCCAAAGCGGGTTTCCCTTTTAGTGACGCATCTACAATCAAAGAAAACCACGTTTCTTCAACGGATTGGATGAAATATGAAGTTGAATTTAATAATACGGATATGTCAGACACATTGTCGATAGCTATCCGCCCGCATATCACACCGACCGGTTCTCCTGGCGACTGGGCAAATACGGAGGTAACCTATTGGTTTGACGATTTTTCTATTGTAAAGAAAAGTATATCAGGAAATAATGATATTATCGGGAACAAAACCCTGGATGTCGTTGTGATTGAGAATGTTGTTAAAGTTTCAAATGTGAACAGTATGGTAGAAATCATTGATCTGAATGGAAAGGTTTTGGATCGCAAATCACCTGCTGACAATGAGGTTCGCTTTTACATACAAAACAAAGGCATATATATTGTTCGTTCTCAAGGTATAAATAATAAGGTTGTGGTGAATTAAGCTGAAAAGTAAAGAGGCGTTTTAACCTGAGATAATGGTTTGTGACGCCTCTTTATTTATAAGCTTCAAAATGTGAAATGTGCAGGATATTAATAAGTTGATACAACTGTGATGAAAAGTAATTTAAGTAACAGATTAGTTTCGTTAGATGTTCTAAGGGGATTCGACATGTTGTTTATCATGGGATTATCTTCCTTAATTATAGCTGTATCCAGTCTTTTTCCCGATGTTGTGTTTATGAAATCTTTATCGGAACAGATGAAACATACGCAGTGGGACGGACTCACTCTTTATGATACAATTTTTCCTCTTTTCCTTTTTATTGCAGGGGTGTCATTTCCTTATTCACTGGAGAAGCAACGATCTGATGGTAAATCTGTTAAAAAAATACATTACAGGATATTGAAACGGGGTTTTGTCCTTGTCGTATTGGGTTTTGTATATAATGGAATTTTCAAACTGGATTTTGAAAATATGCGTTATGCCAGTGTGTTGGGACGAATTGGTTTAGCTTGGATGTTTGCAGCTCTGCTTTTCACAAATTTTAAAACCAACATAAATATTGCCGTTGCAATCATCATCCTCGTTGGATACTGGCTTTTATTATGGTTGATTCCAGATGCAATCAATCCCTATTCGTTCGAGGACAATATCGTCGGAGCAGTCGACAGAATGTTATTGCCAGGCAGACTTAATGCTGAAACATTTGATCCGGAAGGAACTTTAAGTACCCTGCCGGCTGTTGTTACAGCTCTTTTAGGGATGTTCACCGGACAATTTATAAAATATCAGGGCAGTGGAATTTCTGGAAAAAGGAAAGTTCTTCTAATGTTAGTTGCTGCAATGATATTTTTGCTTGTTGGATATGCATGGGATCTTGTGTTCCCGATTAATAAAAATTTGTGGAGTAGTTCTTTTGTCTGTGTGTTAGCCGGTTATTCTTTGTTGTTGTTGGCTATCTTCTATTATATTATCGATATTAAAGGATGGTGCCGCTGGGCATTCTTCTTTAAAGTTGTGGGAGTCAATTCCATTACGATTTATTTAGCACAACGGATAATTGATTTTAAAAAGATTACTAACTTTTTTATGGGTGGAGTCATCGATTTATTTCCAGGAGAAGTTGGAGAAATAATAAAACTAACTGGATATATAAGTTTGTGTTGGCTATTTCTGTATTTCTTATATAAACAGAAAATTTTCCTGAAAGTTTAAGTTTATTCAGGTAAACTAAAGTGAGATGTATTTTTGAAAGTTATTGTTCATTATGAAAAAGAAAATATTGATTTTTATTGCAATATTCCCGTTATTTCCTTTGTTTTCTCAAATAAACCTCATCAATGATGGAGTTTTTGAGGAAACCAGCTTGTTCGCCGACAAGACAATCACTGTTTTTCCTGAGAACAAAGGAGAGTGGTTTCCATACATAGCGAAAAGCGAATCGGTAAATATAATGACTTCAGCTGACGAACATCAGGGAACGGTAGTAAATATTCAAACAAATTCAACTCCAGCGAAATACTCCTTTGTGGGACAAAGAATTGAATGGACTCCCGTGCCAGCCATATACACCCTTGCGTTTAGTGCTAAAACATTGGAGACAAATGCAAAACCAATCGTGAATGTATATTTGAAAGTAAAGTCTGATAATCAACATGAAGAGACCTATTTCAGAATATCGCCTGCCAAAGATCAATTGGATGAGTCTGCCTGTCAGTATGTTAAATCTTTCAGATTAAATAACTTTTGGGAATATTATGTAGTGAATTTTGATTTGAGCAAGATTATCAAAATATCATCGAACGAGTTATCAAAATCTCATTTATGTGATGCATCTGATGATGAACGAAATGATTTCTACATTGCTTTTTCCTGTGCAGAGGTAAATACACGTGTCAGAATTACTGAAGTATCTTTGTCATTATCAAAAGAATAAAGCATAAAAAATATTCACTGTAATTTTTTAAACAAGTTAATGAAACACTTTTCTATATACACTCTTTTCTTTTTTTTGTTAATTCCGGGTTTTGCAAATCAGCCTGTAGTAAAGAACAACAAATCCGCTGAGAATGAATATCCTGCTCTGTTCTACAGCTATGATGCCAACCTCAATGGAACTTACAAAGTATATGTTCAGATCGAAGATTCTTTGTATGCTATGTTTAAAGTGGTACATCAGGTAGATAAAAAGCAAAATAAAAACCTCTGGAGGGTAATGGACAGTTATTTTGCGGTTTATCAGGATAATAAAATGACAAATTCGACACAGCTATTGACTCCGGGAGAAAATGAATTTGTCTGGCTTTCAGGAAGAACCGGTGTGACGGAATTTACCGGAGGTTTTCATGGCAACGAACGGATTGATAGTCTGGCTTCCTGTTTTGTGAAATTTTATGCCGATGATGTTGAATTAAATCACACTATTACAACCGGATTAATACCGTGTTCAACTTTTTACTACCACCAAGTTTCTACTATGCATCAAACAGGAACAGGAGGAACGATTACCAGTACAAGTTATGTTCCCGTACCTGGTTTTCCAATTGAATGTCTGCATGAAAAGAAAACTACTTTTTCTTCAAAAGGTTATACAACCTACAATAAAGTTACCTGGGCAGACAATCGTGCTGCCATGAAACGGATGTACTATGGAATCTTTTGTGTAGGCAATGATATCTCGAAGTATGGTTATAATGATTTGGGAGCACAAAATCCGACAATTGTTCAGTTTGTTTCCGACAATCAGTTTAAACTGAAATCAGATAAACAACGCATTGTCATGTATAATGATCAGACAAATAAATCTGTAATATGCGATGCTGAGGTTCTCAGTGGAGGTCTGTTTCAGTTGAATACTTCAGTTTGGGATACCGGCGTCTATCATAAGTATTATACTGCGATACAAAACAATTCTCCCATACAAACTTCCAATAACGAAGTTTGGGAAACTACGGCCTCAATAAAGTTTGATAAATACACAAACCTGAGTACAGCAATCGAAAAAGAACCGATAGCCCGCGAATACAACCGTGTATATGTGAAAAACGGGAAGATTCTGGTAGAAAATGCACTTGTACCATTGTATCTGTATGATCAGAGCGGCAGGGTTCTTTCTGTCCGGCATGCTGCAGATAATAATATTGTGGAGTTTGAAGTTCAGAATAAAGGAATTTATATTGTAGGGTCAGAATCGAGTTTAACTAAGGTGATTTTCTGATTTTTAAAACATTAAAAATATTGTGGTCATTTTAATATCATAAGTAGATAAATTGTATTATGCAAAAAAAAATATTTTTTTCGTTGGTGTTCCTGTCTTGTTCAATCATATTGATGAGTACTACGCTTAAACTACCCCGGATCTTTTCTGATGGAATGGTGTTGCAACAGCAAAGTGATGTGAAAATCTGGGGATGGGGAAAGCCGAAACAAAATATTTCAGTCACCACAAGCTGGAATGACAAGAAATATAATGTAGTGGTAAATTCTGATAGTGTGTGGGCTGTAAAGATATCAACGCCACAAGCTACTTACAAACCCCATACAATTACGATTGTCGCAGATGGCAACCCGCTCGTTCTAAGAGATGTACTAATCGGTGAAGTCTGGCTTTGCAGCGGACAGTCTAATATGCACATGCCTATGAAGGGATATTTCGGACAACCGGTTACAGGATCGATGGAGGATATTCTTTCATCTGAGAATGAAAATCTGAGGTATTACAATGTAAAACAAAACAGCTCACTGGAGCCACAGACTCAATGTGAAGGTGTTTGGGAAAAAGCTGGTATTCAAACGACTGGTAAGTTTTCTGCCACAGCGTATTATTTTGGCAGATTACTTCAGAAAACATTGAATATACCGGTAGGGTTAATTCATGCCAGTTGGGGCGGTTCGAAAATAGAAGCGTGGATGTCTAAAGAGTCGCTTGCTGCATTTCCGGAGATAAAGATTCCTACAGAAGCTCCGGAAAAGCGGGTTGCACCGCTACGTTCGACGGTGATATATAATGGAATGATCAGTCCGATTGCAGGATACAGTATTAAAGGCGTAGTCTGGTACCAGGGAGAAGCGAGCCAAAGAGATTATAAAATTTATCCAGAGCTGTTCAAAACGATGCATAAAGACTGGATTCAGAAATGGGATATGGGGAAAGTTTTTCCTGTTTACTTTTGCCAGATTACTCCGTATGCTCATTATACTTCGAAATCTGCCGCATTGATGCGTGAAGCACAGATGAAAATAGCTCAGCAACAAGAGCACACGGCAATGGCTGTATTGCTCGATGTGGGGGAAGAAAACATCCTTCATTGTGCGAATAAGAAAGCGCCCGGTGAACGATTGGCATATATTGCACTGGCAAGAGATTACGGTTATGATATGGTACCTTACAGAAGTCCGGAATTTAAATCCGTAAATGCAATGGATAATAAGCTTATTATCCGGTTTAAATATGCAGAAGATGGATTGAGTACTTTTGGAAAAGATCTGAAAAATTTTGAAATTGCCGGGGCCGATAAGGTATTTTATCCTGCAAAAGCTCAAATTGTTCTGAATAGTGTTGAACTATCGTGTGATAAGATTGAAAGACCGGTAGCCGTGCGCTATGCTTTTAAAGAATATGTTGAAGCCTGTCTTTTTGGAATCAATGGCTTACCGGTTTCTTCTTTCAGATCGGATAACTGGGATGATGTAAAATGAGATATTAATTTAAAATTCTAATTTGATGATTAAAAAAGTCCTGATTATAGTTGTTTTGTTACCAGTGTTGGTATTTGGAGCTGTAAATAATACACCTTTGATTTCCGATGATGGAACTGTTGTTGTACTCAATAACGGAACTTTACAGATGTCATTCAAAAGGGGAGATAAATTTAATTTATATTCCATTGCATCTTTGAAAAATAATCAGTCCTGGGTTACATCATCGGGAATGACCAATGCAATATGGATTCTCACTGTAGAAGATAATAACGGCATTGCGACTACAGTAAATTCTTCTTCTGCAATCGTCTCATACAAAGGTTTTACGATATCGGATAGCTTGTCGGTAAAAGCTACACTGAATTTTACATGGACGGTTGCACTGGCAAATAATATATCATTTGATGTATATGTAAAAGTGGCTTTAGATAAAAATTCGGCTTTGTCGACATGGGAAATCGAAGCCGGTCTTCCAGCGAATTATAATATAACGGGTTTAACATTTCCCCGTATTACATTTGTCCGGAACAGTGCAACCAAAGCAGTCTTTCCAATGGGGTGGGGGGCTGAGTACGATTTAAGGGCAAGCAAAACTTACACTTGTATGTACCCTTCCAGTAGTGCAACTGTACAAATGATGACACTCAACAAAGGCATTGAAGCCCTGTACTTTGCAACGCACGACCATCAGGCTAATATTAAAAATTTCAATATTACAACAAATGAAACAACGGGGGCAACTCTGTCCGTCGATGCTGAAACTTCGCAAAGCTGGACAAATGGTAACCGGCAATTTGTTTTACCCTGGAAAACTTCGATTGGTGTACATCCCGATGGTTGGGTTCGTGCAGCGAAAGATTGGTATAAACCGTTTTCTTATCAAGCTGATTGGGGCAAACAACCAATACCCAGCAGGGTAATGCCACAGTGGATTAAAAACACTAACTTTTGGGTTATTAACAATGCATCAGATGGAGTTGTAGAGCTTACAACCAGAGTTATGAATTATTTTGGAGCAGGCCAAACTGCATCTCATGCTTTTTATTGGCATAATTATCCTTTCGACACTTATTATCCGGAGTATTTCCCTGCAAAGAGTAACTTTATTGATTTGAAAACCTATATTCAAAATGCAGGTTCACATGTCACTCCTTATATAAACGGGCGTTTGTGGGATAGTACAACAGACTTTTACCGGCAACAGAATGCGGAGGCTTCCGCCGTTAAGAATAAAGATGGAAGTATTTTTTACGACAGATATGAGAGTATTAATCAGGCCGTTATGTGTCCTGCTACCAGTTTATGGAAAAATACTTTGTTGGATATTACCCGGAAATTATCAGGAGAAACACAGATTGATGGAATCTATTATGATCAAATTGCATCGGCAAAAGCTGTTCCCTGTTGGAATCCAAACCATGGGCATGCACTTGGTGGCGGTGATTTCTGGGTAAAAAGTTACCGGAAACTGATTGCTGAATTACGAGCTGAAGGACTAAACAGCAACCAGATCATGACCACAGAACAGAATGCCGAATGTTATGTTGATTTGTTTGATGTGATGTATATGACTAACAGGCCCAGATACCGGACTGTGGATGATGTTTATCAACAAGTTCCTCTTTTTCAGTACATATATTCAGACAGAGCGCTTTTATATGGATTTAATGTGTATAATGTGGCTGATGTCAGTCTGATTTTTAAAAATACCCTGTCACTTTTATGGGGAGGACAAATAGGTGCAGTTCAGGCTGATTTATTAATGAACTCAATATTGGTTAATCACCGGAATTTTATCAGAACGCTGGCAAATTTCAGGGGACAAAATCCGGATGTGTTTTTAGGCGGCGAATTGATGGAGGAGTTTATTCCGACAGGAGATAATCCTTTAATGGATATTCCTGATTACTGGACTTCCAATGTAATCAGGGGAGCCAGATGGCAAACAGTAAATGGTGATGAAGTATCTATCCTGGTTAACTTTGATTCAAAAGCGCATACAATCGTTGTAAATGATCAGGAGCTGGTTATGGATGCATATTCCTGTAAAAGAATTAATGCAGGATCATCCGGTTATGTCAGCGTTGGATTTGATCATCTTAACCTTGTTAATGATGGCTACTTTATCAATACAGGCATAACCGACACTATAAAAGGACCTTTTCAAACTTTTCCGGGAAAAGGTTATTGGTATCCTCATTTTTCAAACAATAATCAGGGTAGTGTATACATCACACCTGATAGTGACAGAAATAACAGGAATGCCGCCGGAATAAAAATAACTACTGCGAACACAGGAAACTGGACCCGTGGACTGGCCCAAAGGTTATCAGCACCGGATAATGGCATTTATCGTGTCGGATTTTGGGCAAAGATTGTTTCTCAGGAACCTGCGAAGAACTCTTCCATTCGTGTCTATTTGCGTATTAATGATACCAGTTCGATTGCATGGGATAAAGCCGGACTTTACTATTTCTCCAGAAGAGATGTTAATTATGTGTCGAGAGATGAGTTCCTGACAACTGATTGGGTACATTACAATATTGAGTTCGATCTGAGTAAAAAAGCACTAAAAGATAGTTATACAGAATCGTTAGAAACAACAGAATCTGACTTACGGGACTTTTCACTGTATTTTTCGA
This sequence comes from Paludibacter sp., assembly GCA_024710005.1. GTDB lineage: Bacteria > Bacteroidota > Bacteroidia > Bacteroidales > Paludibacteraceae > Paludibacter. The sequence continues at coordinate 50,886 of JANJVQ010000034.1, forward strand.
ATTATGTAAAAACTAATGGAGCCGACATTTTGATTACCGGGGTAACGATGACCAGAGTCGATCACGCTGATATGCCGTCTGTCTGGTATAATCCGGGTTTCGAGACATCCTATGCGGTACCTAACTTGTTGACGACCACAAGTGGAAATCCTATCAGAGCACAGGAAACAACAACCAAAGGATTATGGGTGTTGAGCTTAATGGATGGAATTTCAGATGCTTCTAAAAGCCAGGCAACAGTGGTGGTCGACTCAACGCAATCATATTCCGGAAAAAGATCTATGAAACTACATGTGAATAAAGTGACAGATTTCTCCAAAGCTTATTTGGCTACTACCTTGTTTAATTTGCCGAAAGATGACTATGTCTTAAGTTTTTATGCAAAAACAAACATTGATCAGGTACCTTTCAGGATTGATGTGGATAATTTTAACGTTGAGAAAATAAATGCCAGGGTGGGTTTCCCATTTAGCGATCAGGCAACATTATGGGCTAATAAGTTGACATCAACCGAGTGGACAAAATTCGAGGTAGAATTTAATAACACAGAGATGTCGGATACCTTGTCTATAGCTATACGACCGAATATTACTGCATCAGGAACTCCAGATGAATGGTCGGAAACTGAAGTAGATTATTGGTTTGATGACTTTTCAATCTTGAAAAAGGACTTTACAAGTAATAAAAATTTGAATGTTGACAGTTCTTTAAAAGTTTTTGTAATAGAAAAAGTTGTTCAAGTGTTAAACGTAGAAGGACTAGTTGAAATAATAGATTTAAGTGGTAATGTGTTGGCTCGTAAAATACCTATTGAAAATCAGGTTGAATTCAGTATGAATAACCCGGGGGTGTATATTGTGCGATCAGGAGGGGTTAATAAAAAGATTATTGTAAGGTAACTTTAGTTATTTGGCACTTCGTTCCAGACTTACAACTTCCAAAACCTTAAAAAGGGTAAATTAACCTTGATTCTGAAGAAGGATGAAATAAATTTTAAATTAAGAGATGTTTCGTCTCGATATAGCTGTTTTACGTTTTTTGAGGATAAAAATACGTGATAATGGGTGATTTAAGTACTACGAAAGTGTACTTTTGTTCTGTAGATCTTAAAAAATAATAATGACATGAGGAATTTCACACGCTGCCTTTTTGATATAAGTTGGTATAAGGATCAAACTATAAAGATTTTTTTATTTCTATTTATTTTTCTTTTATCTCCTACTGGTGTAAGTTTATTTGCTCCTGTTGTGGGGGAAAATACTACACAATTAAATCTACAAAAAAGAATTACCGGTCATGTGAGAGCCTCTGATGGGAGTCTCTTACCTGGAGCTTCTGTTATGATTGATGGCACAACCAAAGGTGTTGTATCTGATATGAACGGTGGGTTTGTGATGAATGATGTGCCGGAAAATGCTGTTTTAGTAGTTACATTTATTGGAATGAAGGAACAGAAAGTGAAATTAGAATCCGGGAAAACACACTATGTTATTGCACTTGAGGATAATGTTACTGTACTTGATGAAGTTGTTGCAATCGGATATGGTACTTCAAGAAGAGGTGATTTGTCGGGTGCAGTCTCTGTCGTAAAAGGAGATCAGCTTACAAAAGCTCCCGTACATTCCTTTGACCAGGCTTTAGCTGGTAAAATTGCAGGAGTGCAGGTTTCGTCCAATGAAGGTCAGCCGGGTCAGGGTATGAATATTGTGATTCGTGGGGTAGGCTCGCTTACACAAAGTAATGCTCCCCTTTATGTTATTGATGGTTTTCCGGTTGAAGATGATATGAATGATGCAATCAATCCTGAGGACATAGAATCTATCAATGTATTGAAAGATGCTTCGGCAACAGCAATCTATGGAGCAAGAGGTTCTAATGGCGTCATAATTATTGAAACGAAAAAAGGGACAATTGGTCAGCAGGAACTTTCCTTCTCAGCCTCCTATGGATTCCAGGAGGTTATAAAAACAATGGAAATGATGAATCCGTACGAGTTTGTCAAATATCAGTTGGAAAGAAATGCTACCTATGCTACTGCAGAATACCTTAAGGAAGATGAAGGAATTAATTTAGATTATTACAAAACCAGAAAACCAATTGACTGGCAGGATCAAACATTTCGTCGGGCTCCCATGCAGGTTTATGATATTGCATTCAGAGGTGCAACAAAGAATTCAAGGTTTTCTTTGTCAGGGTCTTACTTTGATCAGTTAGGTATTATCCTTAATTCCGGATATAAAAGATATCAGGGAAGATTGTTCTTTGAACATGATTTTAACAGTAAACTTCGTATCGGTGCGACTGCCAATTACAGTAGTGCCGAATCATACGGTCAGGAAGCTTCTTCTTATGGAACGACTGGTAATAGCTCCTCCTACCTTATGTACAGTATTTGGGGGTATCGTCCTGTTGTGGGTTTGAATACTTCAGAGGATGTGTTGCTGGGTGAACCTTTTGATCCGGAGCAAGATTATTCAGGGCAAAATTACATCATTAATCCTGTTTTCTCAGCTAAAAACGAATATCGGTATAAAACTTATAATACATTGCTCCTCAATGCCTATTTTACCTATAAATTTACGCCTTATTTTTCTTTTAGAAGTACTTTCAATCATTCTACCTATACGCTTACAAACGAAACATTCAACAATTCATCCAGTCGCTTGGGGAATCCGAGATTTCCATCCAACATACGTGGTGTGAATGGTCAGTGGATCAATTCACTTACCTCTCATTTGTCGAATGAAAATACATTAAGTTATGCCAGGACATTAAACAGAATACACAGGGTGGAAGGAACTTTAGGAGCTACTTTTTCAAGACGAAATGTTGGCCGATTTGGATTCGCATCTCAACAAGTACCCAATGAAAGTCTGATGATGAGTGGACTTGATGAAGGAATCCCTTATGAAACCTACGCATCTGAATCAGGATGGGGATTAATGTCATTCCTGTCCAGATTTAATTACATCTACCGTGGAAAATATATTGTTACAGCTACTATGCGTGCTGACGGTTCATCAAAATTTGTTCCCGGGAAAAGGTGGGGATACTTCCCATCAGCAGCTCTGGGTTGGAGAATGTCTGAGGAAGGTTTTATGAAAGAAATTGATAATCTTTCAAATGCTAAATTAAGAATAAGTTATGGAGAAACCGGTAATAACCGTGTCAGTGATTTTGCTTACATGTCACAAATGGCAGTTACCTCATCAGTTGCCTATTCTTATAATAACAACACGCCCAGCAAGGGTATAGTCCCGGTGGCGATTGCAAATGAAGATCTGACCTGGGAGACTGCCGCTCAGTTTAATGTTGGTTACGACCTCGGTTTTTTCAATAACAGAGTAGAGTTGATTCTCGATTATTACGATAAAACTACCCGTGATTTACAGATGTACGCTAATACCCCCTTTTATATCGGTTTTCCTAATGCTTACCGGAATATCGGGAAACTTCGCAATAGTGGATTTGAGATTTCTTTGAATACGGTAAATTTTAATAGTAAAAAATTTACCTGGACATCAAACTTCAATATTAGCTTTAATAAAAACAAAGTATTGGGTTTGTCGGATGATGAAGATTATTTGTTGTCAAGTGTAGGTTGGGGAGTGAACTTCAATTCAACTCCTTTGTATATTGCCGAAATCGGACAACCTGCTGCTCAGTTCTATGGATATAGGTGGGACGGAAACTATCAGTATGATGATTTCAATGAGGTTTCAGAAGGAGTATACGTGTTAAAAGATGAAATTACAACCAATGGGATGTCAAGAGATAAAATTCAACCCGGTGATATTAAATACCGCGATTTGAACGGAGATAAAGTAGTTGATTCAGAAGACTTGACAGTGTTAGGTAGTGCGTATCCAATTCATATTGGTGGTTTTACGAATGAGTTCAGATACAAAAATCTGACACTGAATGTATTCTTCCAATGGTCTTATGGAAATAAAATCATGAATGCCAACCGGATGTTATTTGAAGGAAATACATTAACAGCACAAAACTTTAATCAGTATGCGAGCTATATTGACAGATGGACACCTGAAAACCAAAATAACACTTTGTACAGAACAGGTGGACAGGGTCCGATTGGCGTATATTCGGATCGAACACTGGAAGATGGTTCATATTTGAGGTTGAAATCCGTCAGCTTAACATACAATTTGCCGGATAAAATAATCAAAAGGCTGAATCTGAAGAATTTGTCGTTTAATCTTTCTTCTCAGAACCTCTTTACGTTGACAAAATATACCGGAATGGATCCGGAAGTGTCTGTGAGGAATTCAGCGCTAACTCCGGGCTTTGATTACTCGGCCTATCCGCGTGCTAAGAATTTGGTATTAGGAGTGAAAGCAACATTTTAAATGAATTGAAAAACACATTGTATATGAAAACAAGACTTAATATATTGCTTTTGGGATTAATAATTGCTGGTTTTTCTTCCTGCGATATCCTGGATGTTGAACCCAAGGACTTCTCATCTCCTCAATACTACTACGAAACATCCGAGCAGTTAAATATGGCCCTGACCGGTGTATATAATACACTTGGATCCTACGGGCTGTATCAATATACCTATCTGTGTCAACTGGGAACCGAAGCTGACGAAGGTTTCTACAACAGGTCCACGGTAACACAAGGACCTCAGTTCTATAACTATACTTCTTCAAATACCAATATCCAGAATTTATGGCAAAATCTGTATATCGGAATACAAAATGCAAATTTATTGCTTGAGAATATTAATAAACCCGACATGGATGAGGAGAAAAGGGCTCAGATTAAAGGTGAAACGCTTTTTCTCAGGGCTTATTATTATTTTATCTTAGCCATTAATTTCGGGGATGTACCTTTGTTGCTTGAATCAACAAAATCGGCTAATTATCCGAAAATTACCCGTACACCCGTAAAACAGGTGTATGAACAAATTATTGCTGATATGACTCAGGCTGATTCTCTTGTGATGACGGCAACTGAAGCCGGATTTGGTGGTAAAATAAACCGTTCTGCCGTACAGGGAGTGTTGGCGCGTGTATGCCTTCACATGGCAGGACATCCGGTTAAAGATGTTTCTAAGTATGAAGACGCCAGAGACTGGGCAAAAAAAGTAATTGAAACCGGCTTTCATGAGTTAAATCCGGACTACAGGATGGTATTTATTAAATATGCAAGGGATGAATATGATATTAAAGAAAGTATATGGGAGGTGGAATTCTGGGGGAATGCGCAGGATTCGTACAGGGAAATCGGTCATGTTGGCAATGTGATTGGTATTGCAGCTCCTGCTAATAGTCCTTTTGGATATTCTACAGCATTGATTAATGCAACCTATTATCATTTCAAAACTTATGAAGATGGCGATGGCAGACGTGACTGGAACTGCGCCCCATATCGTCATAATGGTTCAACAAAAGTGAATTGGGGGGTGACGCATTTATACAACCGGAATGTTGGCAAATTCAGGAGGGAATATGAAACGCTCTCTCCACGAACCAATCATGGGACTCCTCAAAATTTCCCGTTACTGCGATATTCGGATGTATTGTTAATGTTTGCTGAAGCAGAAAACGAGGTAAATAATGGGCCGACAGATGAAGCCTATGAAGCCTTAAATTATGTAAGAAACAGGGCATACGGGAATCTGATGCCCAATGCAGTCTCAAATCCAGCTTATGCTGTTCCTGCTGGTCTGACTAAGGAGCAATTCAGAGCATATATACAAAAAGAGCGTTCACGGGAACTTTGTTTCGAAACCCTTAGAAAATATGATTTAATACGTTGGGGAATTTTCCTGCCAACGATGAAGGCCGTTATGGATGAATTTGTTTTGACTGGTGGAACCGGATGGTCATGGGGACAACTTGCATTCAAAAATGTGGAAGCCCGCGATACACTGATGCCAATACCTATTCACGATACTGCGTTGAATAATGAACTTGGACAGAATGCCGGGTGGAACTAATATCATAATTGAAATAGAATATTATTAACAATTTAAAGATTAGGCTTATGAAAAAATTAATTACTACTTTTACGTTCCTTATTCTACTTGCTTGTTTTGCATTTTCTCAGGATCTTTCTGTTGTTATGCAGACATCCCGCATCATGGGCGATTCGGTGAAGTTATCAATAGTTGCCGGAGGTACTAATAAAGTGTCAGTCGATTGGGGAGATCAGATCCCAATGCCTTATACGGTGTCAGGGAATGTAAATTCTCCTACTGTAATACATGAACCTATACAGGCAGATTCTGCTGTAATCCGGGTTTATGTGGATGGTAGTGCAATTACCTATCTGACTTGTATCGAGAATGATTTGATTAGTCTGGACCTTACCAGAGGTAACGGACTCCGTTATTTGAGATGCTATACAAATAAGCTGAAAGAAATAAATGTAAGTTCTCATACCGGATTGTTGCTTTTCCATTGCTATACCAATGAATTCACTTCGTTGGATGTAACTTCGAACATAGCACTGACGGATCTGCAATTGCACAATAATTTCCTGACGACGATTAATCTGACCGGTCTGACTGCATTAAAAACCCTGGTTACAACCAATAACCCGCTCGAAAGTCTGGATGTAAGCACCAATACTGCCCTTACAACATTAAATGTGCGTAATTCGAAACTAACCATGCTGGACGTGTCTAAAAATGTGAATCTGACGAAAATCGACTTATTCAACTCAACCAATGCGGATCCGGCAATGGCTAATCACTTTGATGCTTGTCAGTTGGATGCTTTTTATACAACACTCCCAAATAAAACTGTTGCAGCCAATTTGCTCGTTACGAATGATTTGTATAATCCGGACAAGAATAAGCCAGATAATGATGTTGCCGGAAGTAATAAAACCCTGGCAACTGCTAAGGGCTGGACTGTAAAAAGCTATCAGAATGAGTTGTTTACAGGTGATGGGAAAGGGTGTGCTACCGGTATCTTCGACCTGAAAGCTGATCCGCAATTCGACATCTATCCAAATCCGACTGTTGATTTTGTTAACATCCGGTATGCAGATAATGTGGATAAACATCGGGTTCTTATCACCGACTTGACAGGCAAGGTTTGTCTGGATCATGTGATGAACGGACAGGATGTTACGGTTGAACTAACCCGATTTGCAAAAGGTGTATACCTCATTTATACGGCAGATACCGTACGTAAATTAATGGTTGAATAATAAGAGGTTTCAATAAATGGATTAAATATTAATGTAAATTAAAAAAATGAATATTATGAAAAAACTTTTTACTCTTGTAGTTTTTTCGCTTTTTGCGATCGCTACTATACATGCAGAAATGGTATTAGCTTTTGAAATGCAAACGAATAAAGCCAGTGGTTCAACAATTTCTTTGGGTTTTGTTGCAGGAGGTGCTCAAACTGTTGGGGTTGACTGGGGTGATGGTAATATTATTACATATACAGGGATATCAAATAATATTGGTACAGTAACTACAAAAACAGCTACTACTACGGTTAATCAAGCAATTATTAAGGTATATGTGGATGGGTCTTCTATTACAAATTTTGTTTGTTCAAACAATGGTTTGATCTCACTTGATCTGAGTCGGGCTAATGGTTTATTAAGATTAACGATTTCAAACAATGCACTACCTTCAATTAGTGTCAGTACACATACTGGATTGCAACAATTTTTGTCAATAGGAGGAACAAACAACTGCAGGGGAATCGACTTAAGTGCTAATACAGCTCTCACAACTTTAACCATTCGAAATGGAGGATTGAAGTATGCTGCTGATTTAGACATTTCAAACAACGTTAATATTAATGCTTTAAGTCTACAGAATGATGGTCAGGTCAATGCAAATAGTCTTAATGCATGTTCGTTAGACTCAGTATATAATGCTTTGCCAGATAGAACCGGAAAATCACCTGTTGGGACAATTTTTGTTGGTAGAAGTGATTACACAAAACTTCCGGATAATGATTATAACGGAAGTGATGCAACAATTGCAACGGCTAAAAACTGGCAAGTGAAAATAGCTACCAGTAATGCTCTGTTAACCACAGACGGCGGTGCTTGCATAACTACTAACAACCTTTCTCCCGAATCAACTCCTTTTAATTTATACCCCAATCCAACTAAAGGCATGGTTCAAATAAACATTGCTGGCGAAACAACTGGTCGTCAGTTGCGGGTCATGGATATTACAGGCAGATTGATACATGAGAGAGCAATTACTTCAGCAGAAATGACCCTGGATACCAGTGGTTTCCCCAAAGGTGTGTATCTAATCAGCACCGGCAGAAATATTCAAAAATTAGTGGTTGAATAATTTTCGTGTCTAAATAAGATTTTCTAACCCTACCACCCTGAAATTCAATATTTGTGTTTGAATTCCAGGGTGCTAAGGATTACTATCCCTAGTCAATAAAAGTTTAATAATAAAAAATAGATGTATGAAAAGAGCAGGTATCATTTTATTATGTGTAATATTCTCAGTCAGTGCAATCGTTGCTCAACCCCGGGTGATGACGCTTAAAACCTCAAAAACCAAAGGCGAAACCATCGAACTAAAAATGGTTGCTGGTGGTAATGTAAGCATTGATTTAGGAACAGGAGTAGCCGAACCGGTACAAGTTTCAAAAAACTTCAGTCAACCTACATCGCATACTTTTACTTTACCGGTGAATAATGCCGAAATAAAAATCTTTGGAAATAACCTGACGTATCTCGATTGCAGTAAAAATGCCTTAACCGTGTTGGATGTTAGCGATAACACCTATTTAAGAACATTGAGATGCCAGAATAATCAGTTGAGATCTTTAGATATTAGTAATAATAATGCATTGACTTTCTTGTGGTGTATGATGAACCTGCTGGAAGAGTTGAATGTAAAAAACAATTCTGAACTGGTACAGTTATCGATCACCGGAAATAAGATTACTTCATTGGATGTTTCTAAGAATGCAAAATTGAACACCTTGCTTTGTGCACAAAACAGGTTAGGAAATTTGGATGTTTCAAACAACCCCGCACTAAAAGCGCTTGACGTGAGAAATATTGGTATGAGTAAGTTAGATGTAAGCAAAAATCCGAATCTGGTATCCCTTTCCATTCAAAACGATGGACATTACAATGCTAACAATTTCTCGGCATGTGCTCTGAATGAACTTTATAATTCACTACCTGTACAAATGGGTATTATCAATGTTGTGAACAGTTTGTACAAAGGTCGTGTAAACAATGATATTGATGGTAGCAATAAAATATTAGCTAATAACAGAGGCTGGTTGGTGTACGATGTTAACGGGAAAAAGGAACTAACCGGTGATGGCGGTGCCTGTAAATAAAATATATATGAAAATTCGCAATTTTCTTTCGTTATATCTGTTGTTTCTGTCATTGGTTATTAGCATGGCAACATCAACAAATGCTGTGGTACCTACAGAAAAAGCTTTCCTGAAATTACCGGCAATTTTCAGCCGGAACATGGTGTTGCAGCGCGAAAAACCGGTTGTTATTTATGGACAGTCGGCTGCCGGGGCGCAAGTCAATGTGGTACTGAATCAGATACAAAAAAGTACCAATGCTGATGTTAACGGGATGTGGAAAATTACCTACGACCCGTTAGCGGTAGGAGGACCTTATCAAATGACAGTGTCAACTGCTGATACTACCATAACTTATCCCAATATTTTATCAGGAGATGTATGGCTGTGTGGCGGACAGTCGAATATGGCTATGCAGTTGGTTGGTGAACAGTTTATGCGGGATGAGATGCCTGTTGCCAAAATCCCCAACTTACGCTTAATAAGGATGCCATTGCAGGCCTCAGGCAATTTGAATAATGTTCAGACCGGTAATACCTACTGGCTCGAATCAGACAGTGTGAGTGCCAAATTATTTTCAGCCATTGGTTATTATTTTGGAAAAAGGATGCACCAGGAAACAAATGTTCCTGTTGGGATGGTTGCAGTAGCCTGGGGTGGCAGTACGGTAGAATCCTGGATCAGTCGTCAGGGATTAACGCCATTTGATGATTTCAAACCTTTCCTGGAAGAGTTAGATACCAGCATTGTTTCAGTAGAAGAATTAAACAGACGTGCTGCTGTTGAATTGCAACGGAGAAACGAAGCAATAGCAGCAGGTAAATCTCCTGAAACTGATCCGTATACTCCTTATGCTTTACAACATTTTCCAACTGTATCTTACAACGGAAATATTAATCCGATAAAGGATTTTCCGGTTAAAGGCGTTATTTGGTATCAGGGTGAAGGAAATGTATCCAGAGCATGGCAGTACCGGTCGTTGTTCCCGGCTCTGATAAACGACTGGAGAACGATGCTAAATAATCCGGATATGCCTTTTTATTTTGTTCAATTACCGAACTATGGGGTGGTGCGCGATTATCCTTATACTAGTCAGTGGGCCGAATTACGTGAATCGCAGGACAAAGCCCTGGCTTTACCTAATACAGGTATGGTTGTAACCATTGATATCGGAGCCTGCGACAATCTGCATCCTATCAACAAAAGAGATGTCGGATATCGTCTGTCAAACATCGCTTTGAAAAATTTATACGGCAGAACGGATATTAACAGTGAATTCCCCCGCTTAAAATCCTATACAATACAGGGAAATTCAATAATATGTGAATTTGACTATGTTGGAACTGGTTTGAAAATAAATGGAGGTACAGTAACTGAATTTAGCATTGCCGGAGAAAATAAAGGGTTTTATAATGCTACAGCTACCATCATAGCCCCCAATAAAATACAAATACAGTCGGCCAGTGTTCCTAATCCTGTCGCGGTAAGATATGCATGGAGCAATTGTCCTGTTAACGGATTATTTTACAATAGTTACGACTTGCCACTTACACCATTCAGAACCGATGACTGGACGCTTTCGACTCAACCTCTTCCACCCACTACGAATGATGAGTACATCACGATGAAAACTTCAAAAGCAATCAATTCGGGGATAACCCTCTCGATTGTTGCCGGAGGAAACGGAACTGTGTCTATCGACTGGGGGAATGGCGTTTATCAGCCGGTTGAGCCAGTCTCGTCTAATGTAGGTTCGCCGACAGTTGTGAAAGGGAATACCCTGGCTGATCAGGCTGAGATAAAGATATTTTGTGACGACAAGTATCTTACCTATCTAACCTGTGAGAAAAATGAACTTATAAAACTGGATGTTTCGCAGGCTAAATCATTGCAATATCTGAGGTGTCCGACCAACAAACTTGATAGTATTGACATCAGCAAGAATACTGAACTTCTATTGTTCTACTGTTCATACAATAATATCACAGCGTTGGATGTCAGCAATAATATAAAAATAACCGATTTGCAGATGGGAACTAATAAAATATCGAAACTCACCGGCCTGCAAAATCTGAATTTGTTGCGCATTCTGGCTACCATGGTAAATCCGTTGAATACACTGGATGTGAGTGCTAATACGTCATTACAGACTTTGAATGTACGTAACTCTGGTCTGACAAAACTTGACGTAAGTGCCAATGCAGCATTGACGACTGTAGAAGTGTTCAATGGTGGTTCGACCTATAAAAACGTGTTTACGGCCTGCGGACTGGACTCTTTGTACAGGAGTCTGCCCGACAGAACAGGAAAAACAGCAGGAACTATCCGTGTGATCTCTACCATTGCTAATCCTTTATATAATGATGGTGCCGGCAGTGATAAAACTATTGCCAGTGCAAAGAACTGGGCTGTAACTAGTTACACCAAAGAGGCGCTGACAGGTGATGGCGATGGATGTCAAACCTCCGGCTTGATTGAAAATAGAGACTTTCTGGATGCGACAGTAAAACTTAATCCTAATCCTGCAAGAGGTGAGGTGCAGCTTGAGGTTCCGGAAACTATGCTGAATAAGGAAGTGGTAATTCTTGATATGACGGGTAGGGTAGTATTAAGTCGATTACTTACAAATTTGAGTACTCGACTTGACATCTCTATTTGTTCCTCTGGTATTTATTTTGTGAAAATAGGCAATTATGCCCGTAAATTATCTGTGAAATAAAAAATATAATTTATGAAAATAAAACTTCAAATTATATGTTTGCTGACTTTGGCTGTGCTGACAATGCAGGCGAAAGGATTGAAACCTGTTCAGGTGGCTGATACAACTAACACGCTTTCAATAGCTCCGGCCAATACTCAGTTGAAATTACCGGGGATTTTCAGTAATGACATGGTTATTCAGCGGGAGAAACCTGTGACTGTATGGGGAACAACCGTACCCAGACAAAAGGTAACTGTACAGTTGCATGAACAAAAGAAATCGGTGAAAGCCGATGCATACGGGAACTGGAAGGTAAGATTGAAACCACTGCCGGTGGGAGGACCATACGAAATGATTGTTTCGACGCCGGAAGCTTCTGTGAAGTATAAAAATATACTCTCCGGAGATGTTTGGTTTTGTTCAGGTCAATCCAATATGGAATTTCAGTTGCAGTACGAGCAAAATGCCGATTCAGAGATACCTGTATCAGCTAATCCGAATATCCGTATGATCAGAGTTCCACATAACGTTTCCACCATTGCGTCGAATAAAGAATTCGGACGCACCTACTGGCTACCCTGTAATCCTTCCAGTTCGAAACTTTTTTCAGCGGTAGGATATTATTTTGGAAAAAAAATACAGGCGGAAACGAATGTACCCATTGGATTGATAGGTAGTTACTGGGGCGGTAGTGCAGTGGAATCATGGATGAGTAAAGAGGCACTTGAAGCATTTCCGGTTTTTGATCCACAATTGAAGGAAATTGAAGAGGGGAAAATCTCAATTCAGGATATGAAGAAAAGATTTGAAACTGAAACCAACCGTCGCCTGGCCGTTATAAAAGAGAAAAAGAATCCGAATACGGTGCCTTATACACCTTATGCTTTTCAGCATTACCCATCGTTTACTTTCAATGGGATGGTTTCGCCATTTACTGATTTTGCCATCAAGGGAGTTATCTGGTATCAGGCTGAGAACAATGCTTCACGGGCTCATCAGTATGCTGATTTGTTCAAAGCTATGATCAATGATTGGCGCAAACAATGGAAAGATGCAAAGCTACCATTTTATTTTGTACAATTGCCCAACTATGGTTTAGTCAGGAATATACCTTACGTGAGTCAATGGGCTGAACTCAGGGAATCACAGACAAAAGCGCTGAAATTACCCAATACCGGTATGGCAGTCACAATTGATGTTGGAGGTTGTAAAGATTTACATCCTAAAAATAAACTGGATGTGGGAAATCGTTTAGCTTCTATTGCCCTGAATCAAACTTACGGAGAAAAGGATATTGCTTTCCGATCACCGATGATTAAATCGTTTACAATAAAGGATAATACTATTATTTGTGAATTTGATTATGTAGGTAGTGGGTTGCAAATTATCGGAGGAGAACTAACCGAGTTTTGTATAGCAGGAGAGAACAAAAGATTTTATAATGCCACAGCAAAAATCATTACTCCTAATCAGGTTGAAATTTCAGCTCCTGAGGTAAAGAATCCGGTTGCCGTACGTTATGCCTGGAGTAATTGCCCGGTGAATGGTTTACTCTTTAACAGCAATAATTTACCTGCAAGTCCTTTCAGAACAGATGACTGGCAAATCAGTACACAAGGAGTTTATTAATGTTGCAATCATAAATTGAGTATAAATGAGAAAAGTTTTTTTAATTTTCACGATTAGCGCTTTTACTGTTTTTTCCTTCGCGGGTTGTTTGGGCAAGAAAGCTTCAACTACAAATGGTGACAGTCAATCCTTGTTTTCATCGATGAGCGATACGATTTTATGGATGAGTAATCGCTCCAAATTTTTTCCGTCTGCAGGATGGACTTTTCAGGATGGAGAGTTAACCTTATCAGCAGGAAGAAAAGGAGGTGACCTAATCACCCGGAAACAATATACCGATTTTGAGTTTAGTCTTGAATTTAAACTGACAAAGATGGTTAACTCAGGTGTTAAGTATTTTGTAAATCAGATGACGGACAAATCAAACGGGAAAACCGGATGGATCGGTTTTGAATATCAAATCATAGATGATTTCAGCGGGAATGAAATACCTGCTTATGAAGGAGTAAAAGGCTCAACCGGAGCATTGTATTTGATTTATGAACCGGATTCTGATAAGAAAATTTTAAAACCAGTCGGCGAATGGAATTCTATGCGCATTGTTGTAGATGGTAAAAAAGTTGAGCATTGGTTGAATGGTAAGAAGGTTGTAGATGTTGAAATTGATTCTGATGATTTTAGAAGACGTGTTTCTGAGACTAAGTTCGCCAATTATGATGATTATGGTAAAATGAAAGGTGGACACATTCTGTTACAGGATCATGGAAATGAAATATCTTACAGAAATATTGTGATATCTGAGAAATTAAAAAAATAACAGTTGGTGTTGGAATAACATCAAAATAAATTCAGCATGTGTATGTGTAAATTTTTTAATGTACTCGTTGTCTTTGTCGCTCTCTTTTCGACAAGCATAGTTAATTCCCAGATTTATGAAACCAGCTCGGTTTCCGTTACGATAAATGACAATAAAATAGTCCGACTTCATAACAAACTGACTGATACCTCATGGACGCTTGAAAGTGCTCCACTCTTCCTGGTTGATGTTTCCGGTGTTGAAACAAAGTTAAAGGCAGTTGCGATGAGTAATGGCGAGGTGAAACTAACTCTTTCTCTGAAAAACACTTCAAAAGAAAAACTTTTTCCTGCTCCTTCGTTCCCTGATATCAGGGGTGCGCATATCGTCGGAAGAAGTTCAAAAGAGCTGTATTATCTTTTCCCTGGTCAGGGTTATGCACCCGGTAATATAGAACCTGCGAATTACAATGATGTGTACAGTGCTAAATTTCCTCTCCAGTTTATGGATATTTACGATGAGCAAGCCGGAGGTTTTTATATCATGACCAATGACACGTCCAATTACGACAAACGGTATGCCTTATCAAAACAGGACGGAAAGATTAATATGCAGGTTTCTTTTAAATCGAGAGCCCTGAATCCGGGTGAAACATGGGAACTGCCTGCCGTCGTAATAGGGGCGCATGCAGGTGACTGGCATGATGCGTTGGCAGCTTATAAATCCTGGCTGAAAATATGGTATAAGCCTTATACTTCCAGAAAAGAGTGGTTTAGGGAAATTTTTAATTTCAGACAAGTATTTATTCATCCAATGTTTGGAGAACCGGGTGTGTATAATCCGGCAACGAAAAAAATTGATCTCGTTTCAAGGGTAGAGGCAGATATGGAAGCATTTGGAGGAGTTGATTATGTACATATATTTGATTGGATGAAGACACCACATGGTCGTATTTTAGATTATGACCCGTGGGGTTATTTAGGTGGACACAAAGAAATGGCCAATCAGGTTAAGTTGATTCAGGAAAAGGGTTTGCGTGTAGGATTGTATCACGAAGGTTATATCATGAATAAAAAATCAAAAATAGGATTAGCTCATGGTGAAGAGTGGCAGCAATTGAATAATGATGGAAAAGCTCATCAGAATTATGGCCCGGGTAATTATTATCCCTGCTCACTTGTTCCCGGTTGGCAGCACTATATGAGTGATTTGGTCGAAAATTCATCTACTTTGTTGGGAGCCAATGGCGTTTATCTGGACCAGTATGGTTTTGGATTTCAATATGGTTGTTTTAACCCTGCACATAATCACGATAGACATCCCAGTGATTTTAAAAACAACATGCAGGTAGCAGGTGAAGCACAATTGGCAAAAACAGTGAAAGATAAAATCTCAAAAGAGAAAGTGCTTTATATCGAAGAAACCCCTACAGACGTTTCAACTCAATATTATGATGGTAGTTTTAGCTATGCTAATCTTAAAGGGAGAAATCCCAAAAGTAATAATCCGTCAGTTGTAAACCTGACTCGTTTTGCAATTCCCGATTTCAAGATATTCCAGATTATTAAGTGTGATCACCCTTTAGGTAATGATCAGGAGGGAGTTAAACACATCTTTTTCAATGGCGACGGAATCTGGTTGGCTGGCCCTCTGAATGATCCGAATTGGTTCCCGGAGGAATTACGGAAAACAATCAGAAAAACGCATGCAATTCTCAGAACATATAAAACGGCATTTTTATCAGAAAACGCTATTCCTCTTGTTCCGGTGTTACAAAAGGATATTTATGCCAATTATTTCCCGTCTGAGAAAGGCAATGTATGGACTTTATTCAATGCCGGTGAAAAAGATTTTACAGGCAATCTGTTGAAAATAAAGCATATAAAAGGTGTCAGCTATTATGACGCATGGAATGATGTAAAACTTAATCCTGAAATCAAAGATGGATATGCTATTATAGCACTAACAGTTGAAGGCAGGGATGTGGGCTGTGTGGTTCAGAAATAAAAATGATAAATAGAAAATGATAAAAATGTATCAAAGTTATACTGAGAAGGTGAAGTGTTTTAGCCTGATGACCTTACTTTTACTTGTTGTTGGATTTACTGAAGTGATTGCACAGCAGGTAAATACTTCATCTCTGGCAGTAAAAGTGAAAAAGCATAAAATTATTTCGATTGAGAATAAACTCAATCAAACTAAATGGTCAGTCAATCCGGAACTTTTATATAATATAAATACAAAAGGAGTTAAAGCTGATCTGAAAGTTGCTGCAAATAAGGCCAACCAGATTGAGTTAATACTTACAATTCAGAATATCAGTAACGATACCGTTTATCCTGAGCCTGTTTTTCCTCAGTTGAAGGGAATTTGTCTGAAAAAAGATAAGGCTGAAAATTTATATTTTTTATATCCAAAACAAGGTTGGGTTCACAGTAACAGGGATATCACTGAGAATAATATCTATAGTAGCATTTTTCCGATGCAGTTCATGGATATATATCATGCTGACGGCGGCGGAATTTACATGATGTCGAATGATACCGGTAACCACCCCAAAAGCTATTATTTCAGTAAAAAAGACGGTAAAGTAGACATGCATATTCGCTTCCGGTCCATCGCGTTGGCTCCGGGTGAAAAATGGATTCTACCACCTGTTGTTATAGGAGCGCATGAGGGCGACTGGCACGAAGCTTTTTATGCTTATAAAGATTGGTTGAAAAGCTGGTATAAACCCTATACGCCCAGAAAACAATGGTTTAAAGATGTATTTAACTTCCGTCAGGTATTTTTACATACTATTTTTGGCGAAGTTGGAGCATGGAATCCTTCGACAAAAAAGGTGGATTTGATTTCAAAATTAGAAGCAGACAAAAAAGCATTTGGCGGAGTAGATTACGTACATATCTTTGATTGGATGAGAACTCCGAAAGGTCGTATTGTGGATTATGAACCTTGGGAATTTCTGGGTGGTCACGAAGATTTAAAGAGTCAGATTGAACAGATAAAGGCACAGGGTATACCGGTCGGATTATATCACGAAGGTTATATTATGAACAAGAAATCGAAGATAGGTCTTGCACATGGAAAAGAATGGCAACAACTGGACACCCTTGGAAATCCTTACGTCCGTTTTGGACCCGGGAATTACTATCCGTGTCCGCTTATTCCCGGATGGCAGGAGTTTTTAAGTGATTTGGTAAATCATTCGTCGACATTGTTGGGAGCAAATGGTGTGTATGTGGATCAATATGGCTTTTGCTGGCAATATGGTTGTCACAACCCTGCCCATAATCACGACGCGAGAAGAACAACTATGACAAATAATCTTCAGGTATATGGCGAGACGCAGATGATGAAGAAGATCAAAGATAAAATTTCTACAGATAAAGTTTTGTATGTAGAAGAAATACCTTCTGATGTGTATTCTCAGTATATTGATGGTTGTTTTGGTTACGGGATAGAACAAGGTCGCCTTCCCCAAAGTCATAATCCTTCTGTAGTAAATCTGGTCAGATTTGCTTATCCTGACTTTAAAATATTGGAGATTTTACATATTGATAAAGCTGTTGGAAATGATCAGGAAGGGGTAAAGCACATCTTCTTCAATGGGGAAGGTATCTGGATTGAAGGCCCATTAAATGATCCTGGTTGGTTCCCCGAAGAAATACGTGCTACTATCAGAAAAACTTATGCAATACTTTCAGAGAATAAAGATGCATTTAACTCTAATGACGCGATTCCATTGGTGCCGACTTTAAATAGCAGTATTCATGCAAATTATTTTCCCGGAAAGAATAAAAAAGTATGGACGCTTTTCAATATTAATAATACATGCTTTTCTGGTGATATAATAAGTATTCCCCATACAAAAGGGACAACTTATTATGATGCATGGAATCAGCAAGAAATTTTTCCGGTATATAGAAAAGGGAATGCAATTATTTCGTTAAAGATTGAAGGTCGTGATGTTGGTTGTGTTATTCAGCAAATAAATTAATTAACCGGACTTTCTAAGTCTGGAAGTAATTAAACATGAAAAAACTTCTTGCATTTGGATGTATATTGTTGTTATTAATTGGCCAGTTTATCAGGTCTCAAACAATAACATCTACCTCTGATATAGCCATAACTACACAGAATGGTAAATTAATTCAACTGCAGAATAAACTTACAGCTACAATATGGAAGGTAAATCAGGATAGTTTATTCGGAATTACAGTAAGCCCTTCGACATTGAGAAGCAGTATCACTACCAGCCTCGCCATAACTACAAATGTGCAGCGGCAGGTCAGTATGACGCTGACTTTAAGAAATAATTCTTCTCAGAAAGTGTCAGTAGTCACTACTTTCCCAATAATTAACGGATTGTATTATCAATACAGCACCAGTGGAAATCTGTATTACTTGTATCCGAAGCAGGGTACGATGCACAGCAATGCTGATGTGGTACATGATAATGTGTACAGCAGTCGCTTTCCTATGCAGTTTATGGATGTATACGATGTGCAGTTGGGTGGCTTCTATGTGATGACTCAGGATACGACAAATTATCCTAAGGCTTATTATCTTGCTAAAAGTAGTGGAAAGATTAATATGAAGGTTAGTTTCCATACCAAAGAACTTGCACCGGGTGAAAGCTGGACATTACCTTCTGTTGTAATAGGAGCACACAAAAATGACTGGCATGATGCGCTCGCAGCTTATAAAGACTGGGTGAAAACCTGGTACAAACCGGCTACTCCCCGGAAAGACTGGTTCAGGGATATTTATAATTTCCGACAGGTTTTTCTGCATACTATTTTCGGAGAGACAGGTGCCTGGCATCCGGTAACAAAAGAGATTGATTTAGTTTCGAAGATTGAAGCTGATAAAAAAGCGTTCGGGGGAGTAGATTATGTTCATATTTTTGATTGGTCGACTACTCCTGCTGCCAGAATTCTGGATTATGACCCGTGGGATTATCTCGGAGGATCGGACAGACTGAAAAATCAGATTCAGTTGTTGCAAAATCAAAATATACGGGTCGGTTTGTACCACGAAGGGTATATCATGAACAAACAATCGCAGGTCGGTATTGCTAATGGAGAGATTTGGCAGCAGCTGGATACTAATGGGAACCCTTATGATCGTTTTGGTACGGGCAACTATTATCCCTGTCCGCTTGTTTCCGGTTGGCAGAGTTTTCTGGGCAATACCGTATTGAATTCTTCTTCTTTATTGAGTGCTAACGGCGTATATGTAGACCAGTATGGATTCGGATGGCAGTATGGTTGTTATAACCCGGCTCATAATCATCCTGTTGTAAAAGGGGGCGTGGGAAGTAACCTGCAGGTTTGGTCGGAGGCTGAAATGCTGAAACAGATTAAAAATAAGCTTTCACCGGATAAAGTTACTTATATTGAAGAAGTGCCGACAGACGTAACTTCTCAGTTTCTTGATGGAAGTTTTAGTTATACTTTGCAGAAAGGCCGGGCAATAGGAACCAGCAATCCATCCAATGTCAACTTAACCCGTTTTGTTTATCCCGGATTTAAAATGTTTGAGATTATCAAAACGGACAGGCCGATAGGGGAGGATACTACAGCTATTAAAACAATTTTTTTCAACGGAGAAGGAATCTGGCTTGCAGGCCCCTTGAATGATACAGGCTGGTTTCCGGAATCAGTGCGGCGATTGATCCGTAAAACACATTCTATACTCTCTCAAAACAAAGAACCATTTCGTTCGGATGAGGCGGAACCTTTGGTGCCAACACTGAATAACAATGTATATTCAAATTTCTTTCCTTCAGAACGGAAAAACATCTGGACACTCTACAATGCTGGAGCGATAAAACATAGTGGTGAAATTCTGAAGGTATTACATAAACCCGGTGCGGTGTATTATGATGCGTGGAATTTTCGGGTATTGTCGCCAGTAATTTCAGGGGGATACGCTTCAATAGTGTTGGATATCCCGGCAAATGACCTTGGTTGTGTTATTCAAAGTCTGGATCCGGTTTTACTTACTCCTCCGGTTAATCCTGCTCCGGTTGTCTCACAGCCAACTGTTTCAGTTTTGATGCAGACGTCAAAACTGACAGGTTCTCCCGTTACTTTGCAAGTTGCAGGGGGAGGTACCGGTAACCTTATGATTGACTGGGGTGATGGAAACTTGGCATCCTATACTATTTCAGATAATGTAAATAGTCCTACTGAAATAGTGAAAAATATGATAGTGGATAATGCGCAGATAAAAATCTATGTTGAAAATAAATATCTTACTTATCTAACTTGTAGTAACAACGAGCTTACCCGTCTGGATGTTACAGGTGCTCCTATGTTGTTGTATCTGAGGTGTTTTAACAATACAATCAGTCAGCTTGATCTGAGCCGAAATTATGAGCTTATCATGCTGTATTGTTATACAAACAATTTGACAGCACTTGATGTTTCCAATAACATTAAACTCAAAAGTCTTCAAATTCAATCCAATAAAATTAGCGCGTTAAATCTAACTGGTTTAACTAATCTGAATTCACTTACGGCCATGAATAATCCTCTGGGCTGTATTGATCTGACTACAAACAAATCGATTCAGTCTTTGAATCTGAGAAATTGTCAGTTACAGACCTTGGATTTGTCTGCTTGTTACTCTGTAAATTTAGTCGAAATTAACAATTCAGGTTCTACCTATGCAAACCGTTTTAGCGCCTGTGGGCTCGATTCTTTATATCGATCGTTGCCTGATAGGAGCAAAACTGTTCCGGGAACCCTGAAAGTTATTTATTCGGTTGCTAATCCGTTTTACAATGATGGTGAAGGTAGTGATAAAACTATTGCCGTAGCTAAGAATTGGGAAGTGGCTAGTTACGTTAAGGAGGTATTAAGCGGAGACGGACAGGGTTGCCCGGTTTCCGGTGTTGATGAAAACGGATATATCCCGGAGACAATATTAAAACTATCCCCCAATCCGGCAACTACGAAAGTAGAACTGGAAGTACCAGAAAGTATGCTCAACAAAGAAATGTTGTTGGTTGATCTTACCGGAAAGATTATTTTTAAGCAGTGTCTTGATAAGGTGCGTACTGCGGTACTCACTGTTAATTATAAGCCGGGTGTTTACATTGTAAAGGTGGGTAATAACAAAACCAGATTAATAATCATTTGATTTATTACAATACAAATCAACACTAGTGAACATCAATGGAAAACTACTATAAATTTAAAATTATGAAAACACTTCACAATATGAGATTCAATGTGATCTTATTGTCAGTCATCGTTTTTGCAATTAACGGATTAAAAGGACAGGAAAAAATCGTAGATAACAGTAATATTCTACTTGAAATCAATAATGATATGCCTGTTAAATTGCGAAACAAGATAAACAATACCCAGTGGAATATAAGTCCTGAAAAATTATTCCATGTAACATCTGATGATGCATCGAAAATAGTCAACACTTTATCCTTGGGAACAGATAGTAAATCACAGGCAGTTTTGTCATTGTCTGTAAAAAACAATTCAAATGAGGCTATTGAAGTTACTGTTAATTTCCCGATTCTGAATGGAATTTATTTTTCAAAGGAAAGAAGCAAAGAATTATATTATCTTTATCCTAAAGAAGGCTGGGCAAGTACTAATGAGGATACTGATGAGGATAACTTTTATGGACGTTGGTTCCCGTTACAATTTATCGATATTTATGATAAAAACAACGGTGGGTTTTATGTCATGACAAATGATACCACAAATTATCCTAAAAAATATCATTTCAGGAAGAAAGATGGAAAAGTTAATCTAAGGGTTACCTATCAAACCAAAACATTAAAACCGGGAGAAGTCTGGGATTTGCCCTCTGCCGTATTGGGTGTGCATACGGGAGATTGGCATGAAGGGTTTTACGCATATAAAACCTGGGTAAAAAGCTGGTATAAACCAATGACTCTCCGTAAGCAATGGTTTCAGGATGTGTATAATTTCAGACAGCTCTTTATCCACACAATCTTTGGAGAAGAAGGACCATGGAATCCTCTCACTAAAAAATTAGATTTGCTCAAGGCTGTTGAAGATTCAGAAAAGGCGTTTGGCGGAGTAGACTATGTTCATATCTTTGACTGGATGCGTGAACCGGAGGATAGAATTTATAATTATAATCCATGGGGGTATCTTGGTGGACATGAACAATTGAAAGAGCAAATAGCCTCTTTAAAAAAGCGCGGTATTCGTACAGGTTTATACTATCAGGGCTATAAGCTTCACAGAGAGTCGGATATGGGAAAAAACCATGGAAAAGATTGGGAGATGTTAGATCCTAAAGGAAAAAATTATGGTGAAAAGGCATACCATTATCCATGTCCATCTGCTCCCGGTTGGCAGGATTATTTTACTGATTTGGCCAAGAAAACAACAACTTTATTAAATACAGACGGAGTTTATTTTGATCAATATGGATTTGGATATTTGACCAGGTTTAACGGATGTTACAATGCAGAGCACGGACATCCGGATATTGAAGGACCAATCAAACCTAATTACATGGGGATTGGTGAAACTCAAATGTGGAAAAAACTGCGTGCTAAAGTGGGCGACAGTATTGTAACGTACAACGAAGAAATGCCAACTGATGTGGGTACTCAGTACTTAGATGCTACCTATACTTATGCAGTTAATAAAAGTGGATTTGTTCCAACTAAAAATCCATCGTCAGTAAATTTATACAGATTTTTGTTTCCCGGGTTCAAAATAATTGAAATGCTAGCGGTAGATCGTCCTTTTGATGAGGATGTGGTTGTTCAGCTTAAAAATGTGTTTTTTAATGGTGAAGGGATATTCCTTCAGGGTCCCCTGAATGATTCAGGATGGTTTACTGATGAAGCCAGATATACGATTCGAAAAACACATGCCATTTTATCCAATAATAAGGACGCATTTCGTTCAGACGATGCAATGCCCTTGGTTGAAACTCTGAGCGACAGTATCCATTCAAACTACTTTCCTTCGGCAAGAAAAAATATATGGACACTATTCAACATTGGCAAACAGGATTTTACTGGTAATGTGTTGAGAGTTCCACATAGAAAAGGCGCTTATTACTATGATGCGTGGAATTTCAAACCATTAAAACCGGTAATTAAAGATGGCTATGCAATTATTAATTTGAATGTTAAATCAAAGGATGCGGGATGTCTCATTCAAAGTCTGGATAAGATTGCAATTATTCCGCCGGCACCTTTTACAAAATCCGGGGTAAAGCCTGTGGAGAAAATATCAATTACTACCGGAGGCAGTATGTTAGCGTTTAAAGTAGCTGCGGGAGGAACAGGAAATGTTTATGTTGATTGGGGTAATGGCAAACTGGTTGAATACGAAGTGCCGGCATCTTTTGTCAATAACCCGAAAATAGTTGAAATTAAAGGACCTGTTCTTTCTGGATCAGGGACAGTTAAGATTTTTACTCAAGACAGACACATCACTTATCTTTACTGTCCGTCAAGTAAAATAACCGATTTGAATGTGTCGAAAGAGCCGATGCTGAGCTATTTGCATTGTTTTAATAATAATATCCGAAGTATTGATTTAAGCAAAAATATTGAACTGATTCTACTTCGGTGTCAAAGTAATCAATTAACCTTGATAGATGTTACAAATAATATTAAACTGAAAGACCTTCAGATAAATGCAAATAAAGTTTCAACCATCAACGGCCTGAAGAATCTTTATATATTAAAGACTTTGGTTACAACTGGAAATCCCCTGAAGAGTCTGGATTTAAGCGGTAATGTGAATTTAGAAACACTTAATGTGCGAAATTCGGGGTTGACTAAACTGGACTTGAGTGAGAACAAGAAAATACAATTAGTGGATGTCACAAATGGAGGGCATGTGAATAAAAATGAATTCAATGCAGCCTCATTAAATAACCTTTACAGATCCCTGCCTGACAGAAATGGAGAGTCGGAAGGAGTGGTCAGAGTTATCTATACTAGAGACAACCCAATATTTAATGATGGGCAAGGGAGCCAAATCGTGATTGCTAAAGACAGAAACTGGATCGTAACCGATAGTCAGAATAATAAAATTGATTAATTTTACAGCACCTGCACTTCTTGTATTGAACAGATAATTCAATAAGTGTATTAAAAATACAAAGAAATGAATAAGAATGTGTTTTTGTTTTTTTTTCTATGGACTACAATCCCAATTTTTGGTCAGACTATAATCAGTACGCCAAAGGTTGAAGCAAGTATACAAAATGGTAAATTGCTGCAACTGAAGAACAAACTTACCGCTACGACCTGGTCGGTAAAGCAGGATAGTTTATATAATATGACTGTTGTGCCGGCAACATCTAAAGATAAAATACAGACTCAGTTTAATGCTTCGGCCGATGACTTGGGGCAGGTCAGGATGACCTTGTCATTTAAGAACAATTCATCTCAGACAGTGGAAATAACAACTGTTTTTCCTAATGTTCTGGAATTGTTTTACCCTTATGGTTCAGATCAGGATTTATATTATTTGTATCCCAAAATGGGTTGGGCGCCATACAATACCAACACAGAGCAGGATAATATCTATGGTCGCTGGTTCCCACTTCAGGTTATTGATGTGTATAACCGAATTAATGGTGGATTTTATTTCATGACCAATGATACAACTAACTATCCGAAGAAGTATTACTTTAAGAAAAGCAATGGCAAAACGAACATAAGAGTTACCCACCATACAAAAAAAATTGCTCCCGGAGAAACCTGGGTGTTGCCACCTGCTGTTATTGGTGCGCATCAGGGCGATTGGCATGCAGGTTTACAAGCCTATAAAGACTGGGTTAAAACCTGGTATACTCCATTAAGTCCCAGAAAACAATGGTTTCAGGATATCTATAATATGCGGCAGTTGTTTATGCATACTAATTTCGGAGAAAAAGGGGTTTGGAATCCCATTACAAAAGAGATAGATATCTCAAATCGTGTTGAAGAAGAAAAAACAATATTCGGAGGAATCGATTATGTTCATATATTCGATTGGATGCGGGAACCGGAGGACAGAATATTCAATTATGAACCCTGGACTTTTTTGGGAGGCTCAAATAAGTTGAAACAGGAAATTATTAAACTCAGACAGAAAGGAATCAGGACTGGTTTGTACTATCAGGGTTATAAAATTCACCGTCAATCTGAAATTGGATTGTTGTATGGGGATGGATGGAAACAGATAAATGCAGCAGGTGTACCTTATGATGCCAATGAAGTCGGATATTTCTACCCTTGCGCTTATGTGAAAGGCTGGCAGGATTATTTTAGCAACCTTGCGGGGAATACCACTAATCTGCTGGATGTGAATGGTGCATATATTGATCAGTATGGTTTCGGTTATCAGTATGGTTGTTACGATCCTTCTCACGGACATCCGGTTACGCAAGGTCCCGTTTCAATCAATTACCAGAATATTGGCGAAGTAAACATGATGAAGGCGTTTCGTTCTAAATTGTCAGATTCGATTGCACTCTATGTGGAAGAGATGCCGACGGATGTTTCCACTCAATACCTCGATGGAAGTTATACCTATGCCATCAACAAAAGTAAATTTAATCTTGCCATCAACCCATCTTCTGTTAATCTGTTCCGGTTTGTGTTTCCTGATTTTAAATTGTTTGAATTGTTACAGGTCGACAATCCGTTGGGTAATGATACCATCGGAATAAAAAATATATTCTTTAATGGTGAAGGCAACTGGATTGAAGGTCCGCTTAACGATTTGGGTTGGTTTCCCGATCCGGTTAGAAAATTAATCCGGAAAACACATGCGATTCTGTCGCAAAACAAAGAGCCGTTCCGTTCAAATGACGCAGTGCCTTTGGTACCAACGCTCAATCAAAATGTTTATGCCAATTATTTCCCCTCAGAAAGAAAAAATATCTGGACATTATTTAATGCAGGGACAACAGATGTAAATGGAGATCTAATTAAAATAC
This sequence comes from Paludibacter sp., assembly GCA_024710005.1. GTDB lineage: Bacteria > Bacteroidota > Bacteroidia > Bacteroidales > Paludibacteraceae > Paludibacter. Next base: position 77,212 of record JANJVQ010000034.1, read on the forward strand.
TTCATAAGCCGGGAGCTGTGTATTATGATGCGTGGAATGGGAAAAGCATTCCCGCCACAGTATCAGGTGGATATGTGACCATTTCAATGAAGATTGCAGCTAAAGATGCAGGTTGTATTATTCAGAGTCTGGATCCTGTTCAGGTAGTATTTCCAGCTGAACCTCCGGCATTAGTTTCTACTCCTGCAGAATCGGTTAGAATGAAAACAGCTAAGTTGAAAGGAGAAAATGTAACTTTGCAGATAGCAGCAGGAGGGACTGGTCGTATTTGGGTTGACTGGGGAGACGGGAACAAAATAGAATATTACAATGTGTCTGAGAATGTAAACACCGCTACCCAGATTGTACAGGCAATACCTGTTGATAATGCTGAAATTGTAATTTATGTGGAAAGCAGGTATTTAACTTATTTGACCTGTGCAAGTAATTCGCTTACTCAGCTTGATGTTTCCAAAGCTGAAATGCTCAGATACTTGCGTTGTCATAGCAATAACCTGACAACTCTTGACTTGTCCCGGAATCTTGAATTGATATTGATGTATTGTTATTCAAATCAACTTACTTTCCTGGATGTTGCTAATTGTTATCAAATAAATGATTTGCAGATAGGAACGAATAAGATTCCTTCAGTAAATGTAGAAAAAATGTCTAACCTGACCAGATTCTATGCCAATCTGAATCCATTGGGAACGATAGATTTGAGTAAAAATAAATTATTAAAAACCCTCGTTTTGAGAAACTGTAATTTGAAAAAACTGGATTTATCTCAGAACAAAGTATTGTCTAGTGTGGATGTCAGTAATACTGGACCTACTTATGCCAATCGTTTTAGTGCATGTGGATTAGATTCATTGTATAGTTCTTTGTCTGACAGGACTGAGCTGGATCCGGGAGAAATCAAAATCATTTATTCAAAATCAGATGAAAAATTTAACAGTGGTATAAGCAGCAATAAAAATATTGCAACTGAAAGAAACTGGACAGTAAAAACTTATGTAAACGAACTGATGACCGGAAACGGAGGGGGCTGTGATTTAACCACTGTGCCAGGAATGAATGTAATGGATTCAAAAATTAAGTTTTATTTAGGACAGGGAAAAGAGACACTTCATCTTCAAATAAATCAGGATTATGTAGGTGCACATGTGATTATCTCTGATCTGGCAGGTTTAGCTTTACTGAAAACTAAAATAAATGCATTGCAAACAGAGCATGATATTTCTGTTTTACCGAATGGAATTTATATCCTTAGGATTAATAATCTTGCTGTAAAATTTATAAAGGGCTAATAGTCATAGGTTAATCAAGTAAGTAAATCTGATTTTTATCATTATAGTCGTATGAGATTTATTTTAATAATTCTGTTAATCATCTTTTCAACAAAATTACTTGTTTGTGAGGATAACTTGTGTTTACCTCCTTTGCTTCAGTATGATAACGCTGCTGCGATAAAAGATATTAAAGACTGGAATAAACGCAGGAAACAAATTTTACAGGTTTTCGAACATGAGTTATATGGTGTTGCACCTCCGGTTCCAAAAAATGTAAAATACACGATTGAGTCCGAAGATGCAAATGCATTGAATGGGAAGGCTACTAAAAGGAGGGTCAATTTATACTTAAAGAACTTGCCCAATCCCATTGAGTTACTGATTTACTATCCCAATAACGGGAGAGGAAAGTCACCGGCATTCCTCGGATACAATTTTTGGGGAAATTACACTGTAATCAAAGACCCGGAGATTCCTCTGACTCAACAGTGGGTAATAAACAACGAGATAATTAAAGATAACAAGGCAAGTAAAATGCTACGGGGAGTAAGGGAAAGTCGATGGCCGGTGGAACAAATCATTGATGCTGGATTTGCTTTGGTTACTTTGTATTATGGCGACATAGTTCCCGATTATTATGCTGGAGAAAAACTCGGGGTACTTGCAATCTACAAGCAATCTGAATATACATGGGGAGCAATTGGAGCATGGGCTTGGGGATTGAGTTATGTGATGAATTATATTGAAACAGATATCAGAATTGATTCAAAGAAGGTAGCAGTCATAGGCCACTCTCGTTTAGGTAAAACAGCCTTATGGGCAGGCGCTACTGATAAACGTTTTGCTATGGTTGTTTCTAATAATTCCGGCTGTACAGGCGCCGCTTTGTCTCGCAGAAAAGTTGGTGAACGTTTCAATATACTTATCAGAATTCGACCTTATTGGTATGCTCCAAATTTCAGCAAATACAATGATAAAGAAGAACATCTTGTTGTTGATCAACATCAGTTAATAGCTTTGATGGCACCCAGGCCTGTATATGTGGCCAGTGCTGATAAAGATTTATACGCAGATCCTGAAGGTGAGTTTTTAAGTTTGTATTATGCAAGCGAAGTTTATAAGTTGTTTAACCTAAAAGGACTTGTGGATATGCAAATGCCAAAAGTAAATTCACCTGTTTTTTCGGGGCAAGCTGGTTACCATCTCAGACATGGTAACCATGACATAACAGTATATGATTGGTCACAATTTCTTAAGTTTGCAGGACTACATTTGAAATAAAAACCAAAATTCAATTCACCCCCTCCTCCTGAACTCCCCGCATACAATCGCCGTTGCCACAGCCACATTCAGCGATTCAGCAGTGGCTGTATCTTTCGGGTAGTTGGGAATCAAAAGCCTATCAGATACGAGTTGTGCTATTTCCGGTGAAATGCCGTTGCCTTCGTTGCCCATGACGATGATGCCGTTAGGGGTTAAATCTCTTGTATATAAATCTGTTCCATCTAAGAATGTACCGTACACGGGGATATCCTTCATTTCGGAGAGAAATTCCGGCAGGTTTACATAGTGCAACTCAACCCTGGATAAGGCGCCCATGGTAGCCTGCACGGTTTTTGGGTTGAAGGCATCTGCTGTGGCGGTTGAACAGAAGATGTGTTTAATGCCGAACCAGTCGGCGATGCGGATAATAGTGCCCAAATTGCCCGGGTCCTGAACGTCATCGAGCGCTAAACTGAGTTGCCCTGATAATGCTGTGGCGGTTATTTTAACCGGTGTTTTTTTTCTGAATACAGCCAGCATACCCTGAGGCGATTTTTGTGCGGAGATTTTATGAAGCTCTTTTTCTTCTACAGCGATTTTTTCGTCCGCTTGTAATTGCTGCACTTCATTTTCCCATTGGAGCGTATAAAACAACCACTCAAAATGAAAAGCAGTCGACAGGTCACTGATCAGTTTTACTCCTTCAGCAACAAAGAGTCCGGTTTCGTCGCGGTATTTTTTGTGTGCCAGCGAGGTGATGAGTTTGATTTTACTTTTTGACAGCATCAGTTGGGATTTTGGTGCAAAGCTAATAAAAAAATGGAACTAACCGTAGTAATCGCAAGGATGCTTACTACCAAACATCAAAAAGCTTACTGCATATCGTCAAAAAGCCTACTTGAAAACTTCAAAATACTCACTTTAAATTGAAGTTGTAGATTATCGGTAACCGACCTGCGGATTATCTGTAGACGTCTTACCGATTATCTGTAACTGACCTGCGGATTATCCGCAACCGATTTGCAGATTATCCGCAAGTAAGCTACGGATTATCCGCAACTACATTGCAGAATATCTGCAACTGTCATTTAACCTGGTTAATTGCACACTTTTGTCAGACTACATTCAGTGTTTCGTCTAACTTTCCGTAGTAAATCTGCTTACCATTGCGCGAAATGGTATGGGCGAAGAGTTTGTATGCTCCTTTTTCCAACTCGGGAATCAGGAAATGAATCTCAGATGGTTTGTTATATGAATAGGTCGTAACCCGGATTAATTTTTTCGGTTCGTTAACCGGACTGAAAAAGAGTCCGAGTCGTTCATCTTTTGGATCTACGTGCAGTCTCTTTCCTGATAAGACCCCGATTCCTCCAGCTGTAAGTAGTTCTCCAATACTTTCACTACATATATCCGTAAATCCATACAGGACGGGTGATTCTTTTGAATTGCTGACTTGTACAATTTTGCGTATCTTGACAGGTAATTCCTGCAATCGTTGACCTTCGGTGACACGGAATTTAATCTGATGACGTTTCCGGTCAAATTTATCGTATTTCCCGTTAAATGTTCCGCAAATGGTAGGGCGTACCCTGAATAATGGAGTCGCGATACTGTATCCCTGATTGATGTGATGAATAACCGACTGGGTAAGTCTTTCGAAATAGGCTATTGCCTGTGGGCGGGTAAGACCAGAACCTTCCTCTATCATGTGGGTGATGAGGTCATCCAGATTTTTGGTTCCGAAACTGGATACTACAGCGTAACAGGTTTCATTCCTGGCTGTAATGGAATTTTCAACAAGCATGTACTCAATCATAACTAAAATTTTAGGTTGTAAAACGTAGATAAAATTACTTTTAAAGAGCGCATGTTTGCCTTCTTAAAAGTGGTCGCAAATGTAAAAACTGTAAATTAAAAAACAATGGATTTGAGTGTGATTTAACATAATTTTGTAAGTCTTGCTTTTAACTGTTATCTCGAGGAAACTATAATTAAACAACATTTCATCCTTACAACTCAAATTTCCTGATTTTTTTGTAAGTTTGCATCAAAATTTTTTCAAACCATCGAATGAGAAGCAGCCATCCCACCTTTCTTCCCCTTTTATTGCTTGTTGTTCTGTTGTCGGGCATGCTGTTTGTTGCCTGCTCGCCGACTAAACATGTTCCCGATGGCGCTTTCCTGCTCAACAAAGTCGAAATTAAATCGGATGCAAAAGAAATCAATAAAAATGATTTGCCCGAGTATGTCCGACAAATGCCTAACTCATATATCCTGGGCTTATTCCGTTTGCAGTTGGGAATTTACAACCTGTCGGGAAAAGATTCGACTAAGTGGTTTAGCCGGCTGGTAAGAAGAATCGGGCAACCGCCGGTTTTGCTTGACTCGACGCTGACCGAACTGTCGGCCCAGCAATTGTTGCGGTTCCACATGAATAAGGGTTATTATGATGCCAATATCAATACGATTGTAAACAAGCGAAACAAGAAAGCGCGGATATCCTACCAGATTCAATCAAACAAACCCTATAGGGTAAACGAGTATAAGGTCAATGTTCCCTTTAAAGAACTTGAAACCCTGTCTAAAGATTCCGTCCGCTCGCTTGTGCAACCCAATATGTTGTTCGATGTGTATCAACTCGACAGTGAACGGGAAAGACTGACTTCGAGAATGCGCCGGCAGGGTTATTATAATTTCATGAAAGATTACTTAGCCTATACGGCCGACAGTACCGGTCACAAAGTAGATGTGACACTGCAGTTGCGCGATTATCTGATGGAAAACCGTGATACCCTGAATCAAACGGTTTTCAAGCAATATTATATCAGCAAGGTAATTTATAATCTGAATCCGGCCGTGAGCACCATCCTGACGAGTAATAAGCCGGATCCTATCGATACAATTCAAACCGGTAATTATGTTGTTATTGGTCCCGGTGATAAGTTTCTTACGTTTAACGCTTTGGTCTCGAGTACCTTCGTGAAGCCCGGCGCACTATATTCGGATGCAGATGTGGAAAGAACTTATGCCGCACTGAACACCCTGCCTCCGGTGAAATACACGCACATCAGCTTCACCGAAACGGCGCCGGATTCGCTGCAATGCCTCATTACCATCGCGGAAGCAAAGTCATTTACGTTTACCTCTCAGGCTGAAATTACTTTTACCGAAGGTTATTGGGGGGCTGCCGGGAATGCGGGTGTGGTGCACCGGAATCTGTTTAAAGGTGCAGAGTCGCTGACTTTACAGGGTCGTTTGGCCTTAGAATATCAGGGTGATGTTATTGCTCAGGAATGGGGTGGGCAAGCAGGTATACGGGTGCCGAGAACTATTCTGCCTTTTATAAATGATACCTATAGTCGTAGCCTACAGGGTTCTACTGAATTCCGGGGAGTATTCAATTATCAACACCGGCCGGGTGAATTTACTTCGACAAATTTCGGAGGGGGAATCAAGTACAATTGGATAACTGGCCGGCAAAATCATAATCTGGATTTACTGGATCTGAGTTATGTGAATTTCCCCTGGATTTCGCCCGAATTTAATTCGGCTTTCATCGAAAGTGGTTTGTATAACAGATATAATTATGATAACTACATGATTATGCGGTTGAGCTACAGTACCGCTGTCAGTGGTTACAATCCTGCGCGACCGCTCCGCAATTATTTTACCTATCGTTATGGTGTCGAAAGCGCCGGAAATGCATTGTTCGGATTGTATAAGTTGTTGGATATTCCTGTCGATGTCAATGGTTTCTACCGGGCATTCAATATCCGGTTTTCCCAATATGTAAGGGGAGAAATCAATGCTTCATTTCACCAGATAATTGATAAGAACAATAAATTTGTGTATCATGCCGGTATTGGAGCGGGATTGCCTTATGGGAATGCAGAAATCATTCCGTTTGAAAGACGGTTTTACAGTGGAGGCGCCAACAGTGTGAGGGGCTGGGGGGAAAGTATGCTCGGTCCCGGAGTATATCAGCGTTTTAGTACCAACAGAAGAAGGGATTATAACCAGGTTGGCGATGTAAAGCTGGATTTAAACTTTGAATACAGGGCCAGGATGTTCTGGGTGCTCGAAGGTGCAATCTTTGCTGATGCGGGAAATATATGGACAGTCCGCGAATATGATAACCAGGCCGGTGGCGTGTTCAGGTTGGATACTTTCTGGAAACAAATCGCGCTGGCCTATGGCATTGGACTCAGGATGGACTTTAACTTCTTTCTTTTCCGGGTAGATATGGGCGTGAAGCTGCATGACCCGGCGGCTGTCACCACTCCTAAATGGATATTGCCTAAATCTTTCAATGATGTGGCTTTGCACATTGCCATCGGGTATCCGTTCTAATCCGATTTAAAAGTCAACCGGTGATAATCCGTTACCCCAAACTCCCGGATTGCAGCTTTGTGTTTTCTCGTGGGATAGGCTTTGTTTTGCTTCCAATCGTATTCCGGAAACTGTTTGTCGAGTTCATACATCAGTTCATCGCGGTAGGTTTTGGCCAACACCGATGCAGCTGCAATGGATAAGTATTTACTGTCGCCCTTGACGATGGTTTTGTGTGGAATATCCTGATAAGATTTAAACTTATTGCCATCAACAATGATAAACTCCGGACGAAGGGGTAGCTTGTCTATTGCCCTGTGCATGGCTAATATCGAAGCATTCAGGATGTTAATTTTGTCAATTTCGAGGTTGTCGACTTCAGCGACTGCCCAAACCAATGCCTCTTTCTCGATGATTAACCTGAGTTGATTTCGTTGTTTTTCGGAAAGTTGTTTGGAATCGTTCAGTAATTCGCACTGAAAATTTTCAGGAAGGATAACGGCAGCAGCCACAACGGGACCAGCCAGACAACCCCGGCCGGCCTCATCACATCCACATTCCAGCTTATATCCCGAGAAATTCAGCTTAAGCATGTTAATCCTTTTTTTCGCGTATCTCTTTCCACAGATCGGGCGCCAGATTCTTGACTGGTTTATAAAACTTCGATTCTTCCCGGGTTTCAGGATTGATGAAATTTATTTTTTCATCTAATGCATCCGTCAGAATGAGCATTACGCTGACAAGTAAAGCTAATTTAATTCCCCCTAACACAGCTCCCAAAATCGCGTTTATGAAACCGAGCGATAAAGCGTGAATCATCTTGTTGATAATTTTACCAATGATAATCAAACCGGTTACGATGAGTACAAATGCCAGAACGAAAGCCAGCGGTTGAGCTGCTTTCAGACTGATGTCGAAAAAGTTAACCATCAGTTGTACTAAAAGCGGCGCCAGCAATTTGCTTAAAAATATCCCGCCGATGATGATGATGAGCGAAATAACCTCCCTGATTAATCCGCGGAAAAGACCAATCACAAATCCCAATGCAATGGGTATGACAATATATAAGTCTAAGGAGTTCAAATTTTTTATTTGCAAATATAATATTTTTGAACCATATAAGTCACATTAGTAATCATAAGTTATTATAAAATGTTGACATCATGCGATAATATATTAGGTAAAAAACACATCCGATACATGTTGTTTTATTCAAAAAAACTAAAATTTACTCATTTGATTTATATGGTTCAAAAAAAACTGGCATGTATTTTGAAATACCCATATCGTGCACAACGATAAAATAGTTTTTAGTTATCTTACCTTTTAAAAATACATGTTATGAAACGTATATACACAGGCTTGTCAGTGGTGTTGATGACAATGTTCCTTATCAATCAACCCCAAGCACAAAACTACAACACTGACGATAGAAGTTATCGTTATGATGTGAGCGACTACCTCGACCTCGAAGCGGTTGCTTCCGTATTTGCCAAGTCAAGATCAATCGATGATTTCGAAAACAGATTGAACGACTACAGAAATCAGGTTTCAAACCTGGATTTGAATAATGACGGTTATGTGGATTACCTGAGATTGCTAAAACAGTATGACCGGGACGCCCATGTGATTCTGATTCAGGCGGTGTTGGGAAATAATTATTATCAGGATGTTGCAACCATTGTTATCGGTAGAGATGTTTACGGCAGAGATTATATCCAGATTATCGGTGACCCGTATTTGTATGGAAGTGATTATATCCTGGAACCTGTATTTCACAAACGCCCCAGAATTTTAAGTTCACTATGGAACAGACCTCATGTAGTGTATGTGTCGAGGTATTATTGGGGATATTATCCTACTTATTACAGATTGAGACCTATTCTTCCGATTCATCATTATTTCCACCATCTGAGGGTATTTGTCGATGTACATCATCGTTACTATTATACTACCAGTTTAAGATTCCCGGTATATGTGGATGTAATTCGCCATCACCGGCGCAATGACTACTGGAGGGATCATAACGACAGGCGTTTTGAAATGCGTAATCAACATTACAGGAACAAGGGGCAGTTTGAATACAACCAGGAAAGAAGAAAACCAGACCCGAGAGAACGCAAATCAACCTATTCTGAAAACGACAGGAGACAAGCAAACCCGGGTGCAGGAGTACCACAACGCGACACCAGGGTAAATCCATCGGAAAGAAGACCGGCTACCCCACAACGGGATGTCAGGGTGACTCCACAACGACCGACACAACAAAGAGAAATCAGGGTTACACCTCAACGGGAGAGTGCACCTTCACCCTCAAGAGAAGTAAGGACAACTCCTTCGAGAGAAGTAAAGGTAAGTCCTCCGGCGAAAGAAGTAAAAGTAACACCTAAAGTTGAAAGTAAACCTTCCTCTTCAAGGGAAGTTAAGGTGAGTACGTCTTCAAGAGATTCAAAAAAGAGTAATGAAAAATCTTCCTCAAATACTTCCAGGTCAGACAGAAATGCCTCATCAAATAGTAATTCAGGAAGAAGATAGGTACAAGTAGATTGGTTTAGTTAACGCGGGGAGCTGTTTCGACAGCTCTCTTTTTTTGTTTATGATATAGGGCTAAGTATTCCTGTTCAGTCTGACCCGGAGTGGGGATTAGTTCAGCTTTGTCCAAACAGTTCAGTGCATACAAATCCATGAGGGTGCTGTATCCTGAATGACAAATGATTTCTTTTGCCTGTAAAAGTATGCTTGCCAGTTTATCTGTGTCGAGGTGAGGCAGGATGGTCAGGTTTTCGTGTGTCTCATCTATTTGTCCGGAAGTTTTATCAGCTGGTAATCCCTGAATGATGAGTACCCTATCAGTTGAATTTTTAAATCTTTTGATCAGCTGTTGTTCGAAAATTGTACGTTGTGGCTCCGGACCCGAAACCAGTGCAACTGTATCAAATCTCAAACCGGGAATTATGGGTGATTGAGTTGAAAACTGAGTAAGTCGGGAAAGCGGACCGATAAACCGGGCATGACGGGGCACAGGATATTTGTGGGATAAATCACCACTCAGGTTGTCCTCTCCTTCAAAATCAGGAATCAGACAGACATCGAACCTGTTGATAAAAAATCGGTGTCCGAGCCAGATCACAGGGGTCATGAACCCTAACCCTTTCGGCATTTTAATCATCAACTGATGGGTAATATAGGTTGAATGGAGGTGTTTATTCCAAAGTCCGAAACGATTATCGGAAATTACCCGCTCAATTTGATGTTCGCGGATGATTTTTTTTAATTGATGATGTTCGCGGATGATGCCCCATAGTATAACAGGGATACTTCGCAGCATGGCGGTAAGTTGTGATTTTCCCTTGTTGTAGTGAATTTTGTAAGATGCCAATGTTATGTACGACAAATCAGGGAACGCTGCTTTGAGTAGTTCCATCGGATGTCCGTCGGTAGCAATGATTATTTCATGTCCCTCCGAAAGCAGCTTCTGTATCAGGGGTATGCATCTGGTAGCATGACCTAATCCCCAGTTGAGGGGGGCAACTAAAGTTTTCATTTTTCAACAATACTTTTTACTTCCCCATCACTCACATAGGTTTTTATTACATCGCCGTCCTGCACGTCTTTCACTGAACTAAGCCTTTTGCCATTTACAGTTGTGATGGTGTAACCATAATTCAATAAAAAAGCAGGAGAATGTCGTTCTATGCTGTTCTCAAGTATGGCTAATTTGTTTTTTTGCGTATTAATTGCCAGTCTGACAGCCTGAATCAGTCTTGATTTCTGTCGTTCTAAGGTCAGCTTCTTGTCGGAAGTTTTATTAATCAGGGAGTGCCTGATTTTCCAACTGATATCCGCTAACTTTTGTTGTTGACTTTGTACTCTTTGATGGAGCAATTGGTAAATTGCGGTATATGCATCTGTCATCCTGTCTCGTGCTTCTTCCATCATTTCGATTAGCAAAGCTGCAGCAGCAGTTGGAGTTTTTACAGATGTATGGGCTACCATATCCACGATTGATAAGTCGCGTTGGTGACCGATACCCGCGATAATCGGCAAAGGGAATTGTGCGCAGTTTAATGCCAGTTCGTAGGAGTCAAAACAAGCTAAATCGGTGCTGGCTCCTCCGCCCCGGATGATAACAGCCACATCGAAAAGATCAACATGTCCGTAGATGTTGTCCAACGCTTCGATGATGGAATCTGCTGCCTGATCTCCCTGCATGATGGCCGGAAATAATTTTTTATAAAAAACAAACCCATCGGGATTGTTATCGAGTTGATTGCAAAAATCATCGTATCCGGCGGCAGTAGGAGAGGAAATTACGGCGATTCTGTTTGAAAACGTAGCCATTTCCAGCGATTTATTCATTTCCATCACCCCGTCTTTTTCTAACTGCCGGATGATTTCCTGTCGTCTTTTAGCCAGTTCCCCGAGGGTATAGGTGGGGTCAATGTCCCGGATGTTCAGGCTTAAACCAAACACATCATGAAAATCAACGGTGACTGAAACCAATACCTTGATGCCGGCATGCAATTGCTGACCGGTACTGCTTTCGAAGTAGGGCTTCAGCATGCGGTAAGTATTTGCCCAGATGTTGGCTTTTATTTTGGCAATTAAAGTATCCGTGTCCGGATCTTTTTCAATGAATTCGAGATAACAATGTCCGTTGGAAGCTTCCCGGAGTTCGCTGATTTCCGCTTTAATCCAAACCGGGGACTCAAAATTGACTTTGATTACCTGGTTGATATAACGAGTGAGTTGGGATAAACTATATGTTTCTTTTTCCATTGAATGTCTGCTTAAGGAATCAAAATCTTTGATACTTGTGAATAACCCTGATAACTTATCCGAGCCAGGTAGAATCCGGCCGGTAGGTGCCTGATATTCACAGCATCCACCATGTCAGCAAGTAATTGTTGGTGGATGATTTTTCCCGTGGGGGTAAAAATTTGAAGAAGAAGTTCCTGATTTTCAGATGTTGGTTGTTTTATTATGCTGATTTCTCCGGTTTCTGCCAGATATTTCAGTTTGACAGGAAACTCAGCCTGAAGCTCAAACCGGTTATTTGTAGCTGTTTGATATAAAACCTGTTGAAAATCGGGAATCCCATAGCCGTATTGATTATCCGGAGAACTGAAGCGGTCTGTCGAATTGATGATATGTTGTCTGATCAGGTCGACACTGTATGATTGAGGGAGTTGCTCTTTGCAGTATTGCAGATAACAGGCTGCTAATCCCGCGATAATGGGGGAGGAGTAGGAGGTTCCGTTGCCATTAAAAACAAGGTTGCCGTTTAAGTCAACTAATGTTGTTCCCCAGCCGGTGGCGCAGACTTCCGGCTTAATTCTGCTGTCGGCAGTGGGACCAAACGATGAGAATGCTGCAATTGTCCCGCTGGAATTCACTGCCCCCACTGTCAGGATGCCATCCGCATCAGCCGGTGAACTGATGTATTTCCATGTTTTATTGCCATCGTTTCCGGCGCTGGTACAAACGATAATACCCTTCCGGGAAGCAAGATAAGCGGCACGACTTGCCCTCGATACCTGTCCGTTCATATCAGCATAAGTGAAATTCATGCTTGTGTCATCGAATTGGGTGTATCCCAATGATGAATTGACGATGTCTACACCCAGACTATCTGCAAATTCCAGTCCCCTGACCCAGAAATCCACTTCGAACATATACTCAGTAGGCACATATTCCGTTTGTATCAGCCAAAAAGAAGCATGCGGTGCGGCACCCACAAACTGTCCGGGAAGGTTTCCCGCCATAATCGACAATACATTAGCGCCATGTGTATCTTCCTGATAAACATTGACTGACGGATCAATGATACTCTTAAAGCCAGATAATCTGTTTTGAATCCGTAAACTGTCGAAAGCCGGGTTGGTGTCCACGTTTCTGAAACCCGCATCCAATACCCCGATGAGGATGTCTTTACCGGTATACCCCACGTCATGCAATGCTTTTCCGTTTAATTGATTGAGCTGTGCAGCGGCATATCCGTATTCCAATTCATATACAGGCTCAACATCATGTTCAAACTCCTGTTCATCCTCCGGATCCATGCGTTTTGTGCGCAGTGCGGGTGCCGGTTGCGCTGTCAGTATTTTGCCGGTATATTCTACTCGTTTCACGAATGAGAGCGGACGGATGAGCCCCATCAGCGATGAATCATTCGTAATCACGGTAATCCCGTTCATCCACTTACTGGAGGAATGAAAAGATACTCCCTGATTAATAATCTGGTTGATGTAACTTGTGTTAACCGGTAAATCCGTGGAGTCAATAGCAATCTGTTGTTGACTTCTTCTTTGAATGGATTTTGAACTCAGATATGCAGCGGGATTATCAAGGGTATAGGGCGTGTTGTTTTTATCTTTAAGCTGAACGAAAAAGTAATAAGAATCAGCAAACAGGAAGTTTGTGAAACAAAGTAAGATCAGCGAAATCGCTACAGGACACATATGTTTGAAAAATCTCTTCTGTTGCATGCCGTTAAAAATAATACGTGCAAATATACAATAATTGAATTGTGAAATCAATAAAGGTTGTAAATTTGCACCATGAATCATTTAAAAAGACTTTGAATAAACTTTTTAGTGAAGATGTTGTTATGCAATTAAATAATTAAAATAATACAATTGACCTGTCAGGTTTTTAAAACCCGACAGGTCTGGTCAATTAAAAACAAAAACAATTAAACAATATGGCAGACGATCCGGTAATATGTACTTGCCTCGATTTAACAAGAAACGACATAATCGAGGCGATAAACCAATATGGATGTAAGACGACAGATGATGTGGCTGATGCAATAGAAGCAGGCGCCGTGTGCGGGAGTTGTATAGATGATATACAGGAGATTCTCGACGAAGTCAATGGTTGAAAGCAACTGTAACGTATACAAATATATTAAATCGCATTTCTGTAATTTCAAAGTTAGGTTTCTGTAATTTCAAAATTGAGAATCCGAAATCTCAAAGTAGGGTGTTCGTATTTTCAAAATTATCCGTATATTTGCTGAAAATTATGCCGATATTATGTTGATAAATAGAGAAATTACGGATGCTATAAAGAATTTAGCCCGAAAGTATCCAATATTAGCTGTTACTGGTCCCCGCCAATCCGGAAAAACAACCTTATTGAAATCAATTTTTCAGGATTATCAATATGTAAGTCTCGAAAATCCAGATAATCGTTCTTTTGCAGAAACGGATACAAATGGTTTTTTGCAGAAATACGACAAATATGTTATTATTGATGAAGCGCAACGGGTTCCGGTGTTATTTTCATATCTTCAGACCTTGACGGATGAAAGTGGATTAATGGGACAATTTATTTTGTCTGGTTCACAAAATTTTCATTTAATGAAAAACATTACGCAAAGTCTTGCAGGCAGAGTCGCTATATTCAAACTATTTCCCTTTGATTTCAGAGAGATGACATCTGCAAATTTGCTTCATGAAAATTACCTGGAAAATATAATCAAAGGTTTTTATCCAGCTATTTACAATAGGGATATTCCTTCAGAGATATTTTATGCTAATTACGTACAAACTTATCTTCAGAGGGATGTAAGCGAACTCATTGCAATAAAAGATATCCGGTTGTTTCAGAATTTTTTGGCATTATGTGCTACACGCGCGGGTCAATTGCTTAATCTGAACGCGTTAGCTAATGCATGTGGAATATCCCAACCAACGGCTAAAGCATGGATGTCGGCATTGGAAAATAGCTATGTGGTTTTTCAGCTTTATCCATATCATGAAAATTTTAGCAAACGCATCGTAAAAACGCCAAAATTATATTTTTATGATACCGGATTACTTTGTTATTTGTTAAAGATAAATGATGCTGACCAGATTCATACTCACCCTCTGAAAGGAAGTTTATTTGAAAATATGATGATTGCGGAGTATGTAAAACGGATGTATCACCGGAATATGATGCAGGATATTTGGTTTTGGCGTGATGCTGAAGGTCATGAGGTGGATTTAATTATTCAGGAGAGTTCGAAATTAAATGCGATTGAATTTAAAGCGACACAGACTGTTTTACCTGATTTATTTAAAGGACTATCCTATTTCGGGAATTTAACTAAACGCGAGATCTCGAAAACATTAGTTTACGGAGGAACCGACAATCATGAAAGAAACCAGGTGAAGGTTGTTTCTTGGAAAGATGCAGTTAATTGATTCAGTAAACAATTCTTTCTTTTTGTGAAAAATAAACATGCAACAATATCTCGACATACTCAAACAATACTGGAGATATGACCAATTTCGTGCTTTACAAGGTGATATTATTCAAAGTATTGCTGATGGGAAAGATACGCTCGGACTGATGCCCACGGGTGGAGGTAAGTCGCTGACCTTTCAGGTGCCAGCGTTGGCAATGGAGGGTGTTTGTGTCGTGGTTACGCCTTTGATTGCTTTAATGAAGGATCAGGTGGAGAACCTGAAAAAAAGAAATATCCCAGCTGCGGCGATTTATACAGGCATGTCGAAGGCGGATATCTTGCTTACCTTAGATAATTGCGTATTTGAGGCTTATAAGTTTTTGTATGTTTCTCCCGAACGCCTGGCAACGCCCATTTTTATAGAGAAAATCAAGCAGACTAAGGTTTGCCTGATCGCGGTGGATGAATCGCATTGTATTTCCCAATGGGGATATGATTTTCGTCCTTCTTACCTGAAAATAGCGGATATTAGGGAGGTTATACCCGATGCACCTGTGTTGGCGCTGACAGCTACCGCAACCCCTGAAGTCGTGGATGATATTCAGGAGAAACTGCATTTTAAAGCCAAAAATGTTTTCAGAAAAAGTTTTTTGCGCACGAATCTGGCTTATATCGTCAGAACGACAGAAAACAAGGATGAACAACTGTTGAATATTCTCCGTAAGGTGCCGGGAACATCCGTGGTGTATGTGCGCAATCGCAAAAAGACAAAAGAAGTAGCAGATTTTCTCGTGCAAAACGGCATCAGTGCCGAACATTTTCATGCCGGACTGAAAAACGAGACCAAGGATGCAAGACAGCAGCGTTGGAAAAACGATGAAACGAGGGTGATAGTTTCGACCAATGCCTTCGGGATGGGGATTGACAAACCGGAAGTGCGTTCGGTAGTGCATCTCGATTTGCCGGATTCTTTAGAAGCTTATTTTCAGGAAGCTGGCAGGGCAGGTCGTGATGAGAAAAAGGCTTATGCGGTGGTGCTTTTCAATAACAGCGATGTGACCAAAATGCGCAAAAGGGTAGCCGATACTTTTCCAGAAAAGGACATGGTGCGCAAAGTGTATAAAGCCCTCGGGGATTATTATGAGATTGCAGAAGGTTACGGATTAGATGCTGTTTTCCCGTTCGATCTGGCTGATTTCTGCACGAAGTTTAAATTGCCGATGCTGGTAGCGTATAATTCCCTGAAAATTCTACAACAAGCAGGGTATCTGGAGTTGACTGACGAGCAGGATAATATTTCCCGTGTACTGTTTACCGTTGGCAAGGAGGACTTGTATGTAATTCGTTTTACGCCGGATCAGGATAAGTTGGTGCATATTTTACTGCGTTCCTACACAGGTTTATTTACCGATCCGGCCTATATCAGTGAAGATATCATGGCTTCCCGGCTGGGTTGGAACAAAGATAAGGTATATCAGGAATTAGTTATATTATCAAAGGAACATGTCATCCAGTATATTCCCCGCAAAAAAACACCTTTTGTAAGTTTCGTGGTTGAAAGAGAATCTCCCGACAGATTAAATCTTGGCAAAGAAGCTTACGACGACCGGAAGGAGCGTTATATCAGCCGTGTAAAAAGTGTATTGGACTATGCAAATGAGCAAAATATTTGTCGCAGTCAGGTTTTATTAGCTTATTTCGGAGAGAAAAACACCAAACCCTGCGGTCAGTGCGATATTTGCCTCAAGCAAAAGGAAAAACAGGTTACAGATGGGGATTTTGATCAAATCAGGTTGGCCGTTTTATCTCAATTAAAACAAAAACCGATGACGGTTACTGAACTCCTGAAAGCAGTTCCTTTTAAGGAGCAAAAAGTAATGCCGGTTATCCGTTTTTTGATCGATAACCGGGTGCTGGAGCATGGTACTGATATGAAGTTGACAGTCGGGAATTCCGTAAAGAGTTAAATGTTTTTTGCCGGATGGAGGTTTGTTCAAGATAACCTTCCTTTGTAATCTTCATATCCAAATTCCCTCACGAGTTGAAACCCGTTATCTTTTGTCCAGATGCCAATCGAAGGATGAGTAACACCATTAAACATGGTCGTCTTCACCATGGTATAATGAATCATGTCTTCGAAGATGATGCGGTCACCGGGTTGTAGGGGTTGCTCGAATGACCAGTCTCCATAAAAATCGCCGGCCAGGCAACTGTTGCCACCCATGCGGTAAGTCGGTTTGCCGGGGATAGCATCGGTGGCTCCCGTGATGGCTGGTTTATAAGGCATTTCGAGACAGTCGGGCATGTGACAGGAAAAAGAGACATCCAGCATGGCCGTTTTGACTCCCTTGTTTTCAACAATATCCAACACAGTAGCCACCAAATCACCTGTTCTCCAGGCAAAAGCGCTGCCGGGTTCTAAGATGAGTTGCAGATGCGGGTGTTTCGCTTTGAAAGCCTTGAGTACTTGTATCAGGTGTTCGGTGTTGTATCCTTCGCGGGTCATCAGGTGACCGCCGCCCATGTTCAGCCATTTAATCTGACTGAACAGGTGACCGAATTTCTGTTCAACAACCAGCAAGGTTCTTTCCAAATCGAAGGAATTGCTTTCGCAGAGGGTGTGAAAGTGCAAGCCTTCCACACCTGTTGGTAATTTTTCTCCCAGCTTTTCAGCGATGATTCCTAATCTGGAGCCCGGCGAGCAGGGATTGTATAAATCCGTTCCTACATCTGAAAACTCCGGATTGATGCGCAGTCCGCAGGAAATATTATAAAATTGTGTGCGGGGATAAAACTTCTCAAACTGAGCGAGCGAGTTGAACGTGATGTGACTGCTGTACTGCATGATTTCATCAAATTCTTTATCTGAATAAGCCGGAGCATAAGTGTGCGCCGGACTACCCATTTCCTCGAAAGCCAACCGGGCTTCAGCCAAAGAACTGGCAGTAGAGCAGGGGATATACTCCCGAACGATGGGGAATGCACTCCACATGGCAAAAGCCTTGAAAGCCAGTATAATTTCAATACCAGCCTGA
This sequence comes from Paludibacter sp., assembly GCA_024710005.1. Lineage (GTDB taxonomy): Bacteria > Bacteroidota > Bacteroidia > Bacteroidales > Paludibacteraceae > Paludibacter. Next base: position 95,286 of record JANJVQ010000034.1, read on the forward strand.
TCCTTAACCGAGCGAATCAGCTCCAGGTTGTTGCGAAATTTCACCTCATCCAGCACAAAGCAAGGAGAAGGAATTTGATTGTAATTGATCATTTTTTATTTTTTTTTATGTCTCCGGTCACCGGTCACCAGTCACCAGTCACCGGTCACCGGTCACCAGTCACCAGTCACCAGTCAGATGTTCACTATTCACTCTCCACTATTCGCTATTAGTTATTCGCTATTAGCTTTCCGTTTTCCGTTTTCCGCTTTCCGCTAAATAACTACCTCTTTTTTAACGTCCCATACGCCAACCCTCCTAAAATCGACAGTCCCACCACATAGGCAGGCGGCACCTTTACGATCCAGATAAGTACGATTACAGCAATCGGGATAAGGATCGTTTTATAATTTATATTGGCTGATTTAGCCATTCTCCACAAAGGTGCTGCAATAAGCGCAACCACGGCCGGGCGGATTCCCTTGAAAATGCGGTTGATGGTCGGGTTTTCGCGCATGTCAACAAAGAAAGTGGCAATCAGCACAATAATAATAAAAGAAGGCAAAGCACATCCGACAGCGGCGGCTATACTCCCTTTCGTACCTTTTAATTTATAACCCACGAAAATGGAGGTGTTGATTGCCATCACGCCCGGGGCCGACTGAGCCATCGCGAGCATGTCGATAAATTCCCTTGCCACAATCCACTTCCTTCTGTCTACAACCTCTTTTTCAATCAACGGAATCATGGCATAGCCACCTCCGATGGTGAAAAAACCGATTCTGAAGAAGGTAATGAATAGTTGCCAGTATAATTTCATTGGTGCATTTTAAAACGCAAAGATAAAAAACATCTATCAGGTAAAAAAAACATCTGAATCTTTTGTTGATTAAAAAAACTTCTCTATCTTTGCAGTCCGAATTTCAAAATAACGAATTAATACATATAAACAGTTAATAATTATGATCGTAGTTCCTGTTAAAGAAGGCGAAAACATTGAAAGAGCGTTGAAAAAATTCAAACGTAAATTTGAAAAAACAGGTGTCGTAAAAGAACTCCGTCGTCGTCAGTGTTTCGATAAACCTTCTGTGGTAAAGCGTGAGCAAAAAATGCACGCGGTTTACGTACAAAAAATGCAGCTCGGACAAGAATAATAAACAGCGTTAAATTATCTGCGGATAATTTGTATTTCTGATTAATTTATTCTATTTTCGTTGCAGAATTGGAACGAGGTTATGATTAACGGTTTTCTGCAATATTTACAGTATGAGAAGAATTATTCCTCTCATACTGTTTTGTCATATAAAAACGATCTGAACCAGTTTCTTTCGTTTTTGGGAGTTGAAGACCAGCACTTCAACCCTGAAAATGTTACTCCGTCGAATATTCAGCAATGGATCATGGAGTTGATGCAGCAGGGAATATCCGCGCGCAGCATATCCCGTAAAATATCTTCGCTTAAATCCTGCTGGAAATACATGCTCAGGCATGGTCTTGTTACGACAAATCCAACGTTAAAAATTGTGCTTCCCAAAACAAAAAAGCCGCTTCCGGTGTTTTTCAAACAAAGAGAAGTGAGTCAGGTTTTGGATAATCCTTTTGTTCCTGTTGACGATTTTGTGCGTATGAGAGATTTGTTAATACTGGAGGTTTTTTACATGACCGGAGTCCGGTTGTCGGAGTTGATTGGCATCTGCGATCAGGATGTTGATTTGGTGAACGGGGAGATGAAGGTGACAGGCAAGCGTAACAAACAACGCATCATTCCGCTGGATCAGGGGTTGTGTGCGAAAATTGCAGATTACATACATAAAAGAGACGATTATGTTGCCGCCGCAGCACAGAATTTATTTGTAAGACCGTCCGGAGAAAAACTGTATCCGAAGCTTGTATATAATATTGTACACAACATGATGTCGCAGGTCAGTTCACTTCCGAAAATCAGTCCCCATGTTATGCGTCACAGTTTTGCCACCGGTCTGCTGGATGGCGGAGCCGACATAAATGCAGTCAAAGAATTGTTGGGTCACAGTTCGCTTGCGGCGACGCAGGTGTATACCCATACCGGTTTTGGAGAGCTATACAATATATATAAACGGGCTCATCCCAGAGCCAAATAAAGAAGGAGGTAGTTATGAAACTCAGAGTTCAGTCCATTAATTTTGATGCAACCAAAGCGTTGGAATCCTATGTTGAAAAGAAAACTAAAAAGCTGACCCGCTTGTTTGATGAGATTTTGAATGTAGAGGTCTATTTAAAGGTAGTGAAACCCGAGACGGCAACCAACAAGGAAGCCGAGATTAAGATATCCGTTCCATCAGCCGAGTTTTTCGCATCGAAGGTTTGTGATACTTTTGAAGAGGCTGTTGATTTGTCGGTAGAAGCTTTAGAGAAGCAAATCGTAAAGTTTAAGGAAAAACTAAGTAAAAAATAAAAAATTGGAAGGAATTGTTTTGTAATCCAAAATAATTTCGTACATTTGCAAGCCGTTTAAATAGGAGTGTTTAAACGGCTTTTTAATCGATTAAAGCAGCTAATTATTAGCACATTGCCTCTTTAGCTCAGCTGGCCAGAGCACGTGATTTGTAATCTCGGGGTCGTTGGTTCGAATCCGACAAGAGGCTCAAATCATTTACAATTTTTTCATTTACTATTTACAATGGTGTTTGGTAGTAGTAAATGGTAAATAATAAAATAGTAAATATTTTTCAGGGGCAGTTACCAAAGTGGCCAACTGGGGCTGACTGTAACTCAGCTGTCTTTCGACTTCGGAGGTTCGAATCCTTCACTGCCCACTTTTTGCGGAAGTAGCTCAGTTGATAGAGCATTAGCCTTCCAAGCTGAGGGTCGCGGGTTTGAGCCCCGTCTTCCGCTCTCTTGCTGTTGTAGCTCAGGGGTAGAGCACTTCCTTGGTAAGGAAGAGGTCGCGGGTTCAAGTCCCATCAACAGCTCTAAGTATAAAGCTTTTATAAAACATATATCATTTAAAATCTAAAAATAATCTTTGAGTTATGGCAAAAGAAAAATTTGACAGGTCGAAACCTCACGTAAACGTAGGTACCATTGGTCACGTTGACCACGGTAAAACTACGCTGACCGCTGCTATTACTACTGTATTAGCAAAAAAAGGACTTTCTGAGTTGCGTTCATTCGATTCAATCGATAATGCTCCTGAAGAAAAAGAACGTGGTATTACAATTAATACTTCACACGTAGAATACCAGACAGCTATTCGTCACTATGCGCACGTTGACTGTCCGGGTCACGCTGACTACGTTAAGAACATGGTTACAGGTGCTGCTCAAATGGACGGTGCTATCATCGTAGTTGCTGCTACTGATGGTCCGATGCCACAGACTCGTGAGCACATCCTGTTGGCTCGTCAGGTAAACGTTCCCCGTATCGTTGTTTTCATGAACAAATGTGACATGGTTGATGACGAAGAAATGTTGGAACTGGTAGAAATGGAAATGCGTGAACTGCTTTCATTCTATGAATTTGATGGTGACAACACACCTATCATCCGCGGATCTGCTCTTGGTGCACTGAATGGTGTTGCTGAATGGGAAGATAAAGTAATGGAATTGATGGATGCAGTTGATACCTGGATTGAATTACCAGAACGTGCTGTTGATAAACCGTTCCTGATGCCGGTAGAAGACGTATTCTCTATCACTGGTCGTGGTACAGTTGCTACAGGTCGTATCGAAACCGGTAAAATCAAAACCGGTGAAGAAGTTCAGATCATTGGTCTGGGTCACGAAGCTAAAAAATCAGTTGTAACCGGTGTGGAGATGTTCCGCAAAATTCTGGACGACGGTCAGGCTGGTGATAACGTAGGTTTGTTGTTACGTGGTATCGACAAAGACGAAATCAAACGTGGTATGGTTATTACCCACCCGGGAAAAGTGACTCCTCACACTACTTTCAAAGCTGCAGTGTATATCCTGAAGAAAGAAGAAGGTGGTCGTCACACACCATTCCATAACAAATACCGTCCTCAGTTCTACATCCGTACATTGGACGTTACCGGAGAAATCCAGTTGCCGGAAGGAACTGAAATGGTAATGCCGGGTGACAACCTGGAAATTACAGTAAAACTGATTTACCCTGTAGCTTGTAACGTAGGTTTGCGTTTCGCTATCCGTGAAGGTGGACGTACAGTAGGTTCAGGTCAGATTACTGAATTGTTAGACTAAGCCCCTAAATCCTTTATCAGGGTTTATCAGGGTTGAAATATACAATGCCTCTTAAAGCCTCCCTTTTGGGGAGGTTTGGAGGGGCTTATACGGGCGTAGCTCAGTTGGTAGAGCACTGGTCTCCAAAACCAGGTGTCGGGAGTTCGAGCCTCTCTGCCCGTGCAAATTCTATTTATATATGAAAGTAGTAAACTATATCAAAGAGTCGTATACAGAACTTGTTCAGAAAGTGTCGTGGCCAACACGCGCTGAATTGATGAACAGTGCTATCGTGGTTTTGATTGCTTCCATCATTATTGCCTTGATAGTATGGGTCATGGACCTGGGTTTTGAATCTATCATGACTTTCGTGTACGAAAAATTATTGTAATTAATTTAGGAGGATTTAACTGTGTCTGAGACAAACAACTTAAAATGGTACGTATTACGTGCCTTTAGTGGAAAAGAAAGCAAAGTAAAGGAATATATAGATGCTGAAATCAAAAATTCCGATCTTGGTCAGTTTGTTTCTCAGGTGGTAATTCCTACTGAAAAGAAAATAATTATTCGTAACGGAAAGCATATCACGAAAGAGATTAATCTCATGCCGGGATATGTGTTGATAGAGGCGAATCTCGTTGGAGAAGTTGCTCACCGTATCCGTCAGATTCCAAATGTTTTCGGATTTTTAGAGGAAAAAAACAACGTTCCCACTCCGGTACGCAGTGCCGAAGTAAACAGAATTCTCGGGGTTGTGGATGAAATGCAGGAAAGCGAAGCTGACTTGCTGACTCCTTATCTCAAGGATGAGAGCGTAAAAGTTATTTCCGGTCCGTTCAATGGTTTCACGGGTATCATCGAGGAAGTCAACACCGAGAAGAAAAAACTCAAAGTTATGGTTTTGGTGTTCGGTCGGAAAACTCCGCTTGAACTTGCTTTCAATCAGGTAGAACGGGAATAGTCGGTTCGTTACAAACCGGTTTTTCCATTTAATCTTCAAAAAATAACAATTATGGCTAAAGAGATTGCTGGACTTATTAAATTACAGATTAAAGGAGGTGCGGCAAACCCATCTCCCCCGGTAGGACCTGCTTTGGGTGCTAAAGGGATCAACATTATGGAGTTTTGCAAACAATTTAATGCCAGAACCCAGGATAAGGCCGGTAAGGTTTTACCTGTTGTTATCACCTATTACACAGACAAATCATTTGACTTTATTGTTAAAACTCCTCCCGTTGCTATCCAGTTACTGGAAGTGGCAAAGGTAAAAGGAGGTTCGGCTGAGCCTAACCGTAAAAAGGTGGCTGAAATTACCTGGGATCAGGTAAAACAAATTGCCGAAGACAAAATGGTCGATTTGAATTGTTTTGAGTTAGACGCTGCCATGAAAATGGTAGCCGGTACAGCGAGAAGTATGGGCATTACCGTAAAAGGTAGTTTTCCTGGTAATAATTAATAAAGACTTCAATAATGAGTAAACTGACAAAAAATCAAAAGTTGGCTAACGCAAAAGTTGAAGCGGGAAAAGCCTATACACTAAAGGAAGCAGCTGAATTGGTTAAAGAAATTACTACAACTAAATTCGATGCTTCAGTAGATATTGATGTACGCTTAGGTGTTGACCCACGTAAAGCCAACCAGATGGTACGCGGCGTAGTGTCGTTACCAAACGGAACCGGTAAACAAGTAAGGGTTCTTGCATTATGTACACCCGATCAGGAAGCAGCGGCTAAAGAAGCCGGAGCTGACTTTGTCGGCCTCGATGAATATATCGAAAAAATAAAAGGCGGTTGGACTGATGTTGATGTGATCATCACGATGCCTGCCATCATGGGTAAATTAGGTGCGCTGGGTCGCGTGCTCGGTCCGCGTGGATTGATGCCGAACCCTAAAAGCGGTACCGTTACCAATGACGTTGCAGGTGCAGTTAAAGAGGTAAAACAAGGTAAAATCGACTTCAAGGTTGATAAAGCCGGTATCGTTCATACATCTATCGGTAAAGTGTCTTTCACTTCTGAAATGATTGTTGAAAACGCCAAAGAATTTATCTCTACATTGATGAAACTGAAACCGACAGCAGCCAAAGGTACTTATGTGAAGAGCATTTATCTTTCGAGCACAATGAGTCTGGGTATTAAAATTGACCCAAAATCAGTTGAAGAATAAAATTAAAAGTTTATGAAAAAGGAAGATAAAAGCGCAGTTATAAAACAACTTGAATCAACGATTCAATCATATGCACATTTCTATCTGGCCGACATCGGCGGATTGAATGCTGAAGAGACCGGTAAGTTACGCAGAACATGCTACAAACAGGATGTAAAACTCATGGTGGTTAAAAACACCCTGCTTAGAAAAGCATTGGAAAATACAGGAACTGATTTCAGTGAACTGTTTGGAACCCTGAAAGGTGAAACATCCCTGATGCTTTCCAATAGTGGCAATGCTCCTGCTAAACTTATCAAGGAATTCAGCAAAACAAGTAAAACAAAAAAACCTGTTTTGAAAGCTGCTTATGTTGAAGAATCATTCTATATTGGTGAAAACCAGTTGGAAACATTGATTTCAATCAAGAGCAAAAACGAACTTATCGGCGAAATCATCGGATTGTTGCAATCGCCTGCTAAGAACGTTGTGTCCGCACTCCAATCAGGAGGAACTACTATTCACGGCGTGTTGAAAACATTGTCGGAAAGATAATTTCAGAATAAAAAACAAAAATAAAATCTATAAAAATTAAGACAATGGCAGATTTGAAAGCTTTTGCAGAACAATTAGTTAACTTGACCGTTAAAGAAGTAAATGAGTTAGCTCAAATTTTGAAAGACGAATATGGTATCGAACCCGCTGCTGCAGCCGTTGCTGTTGCTGCTGGTCCTGCTGCAGCTGCTGCTGAGGTAGTGGAAGAAAAAAATTCTTTCGATGTAATTTTGAAAAGCGCGGGTGCTAATAAATTGGCAATCGTTAAATTAGTGAAAGAACTTACCGGTCTGGGTTTGAAAGAAGCTAAAGACCTTGTAGACGCAGCTCCTTCTGCAATCAAAGAAGGTGTTACAAAAGACGAAGCAGATGCCCTGAACAAAGCGTTGACTGAAGGCGGAGCTGAAGTAGAACTTAAGTAAAAATAAAAGTTGCCTGATAATCAGGATTATGGTTTAGATTCCCTCGTTAAGGGGGATTCTAAACCTTTTCATGTCTATATTAATATCGAACTCATTTCCGTGGGTTCACCACAGTTAAGTTCACCGCATCAACAATAAACTCTTTGAAAATGTCTTCATCAAATAAAGATCAGAGAATCAATTTTGCTTCCATAAAAAACCAGTTTGATTATCCCGACTTTCTGGAAGTTCAATTAAAATCTTTTCATGACTTTTTTCAGATGGATACTTCCCCTGAAAAAAGGAAAACCGAAGGTCTGTATAAGGTTTTCATGGAAAACTTTCCAATTGCAGATACCCGAAACAACTTTATCCTTGAGTTCCTCGATTACTATGTTGACCCTCCCAGGTACAGCATCGAGGAATGTATCGAAAGGGGCTTAACTTATTCCATTCCTTTAAAGGCTAAATTAAAGCTGTACTGTACCGACCCGGATCATGAGGATTTTGATACGGTTATTCAGGATGTTTACCTGGGACCTATTCCTTACATGACTCCCAAAGGTACTTTTGTTATTAACGGTGCCGAACGTGTGATTGTTTCGCAGTTACACCGTTCTCCGGGTGTGTTCTTCGGTCAGAGTATGCATGCCAACGGTACAAAACTGTACTCGGCGCGTATCATTCCTTTCCGTGGCTCCTGGATCGAGTTTGCAACCGACATCAACAATGTGATGTATGCATACATCGACCGTAAAAAGAAATTACCGGTAACCACGCTCCTGCGTGCTATCGGATTCGAAAGCGATAAAGATATTCTCGAGATATTCAATCTTGCTGAAGAAATTAAAGTAAGTAAGGCCAGCCTGAAAAAGGCAGTCGGTCAGAAACTTGCCGCCCGTGTATTGAAAAGCTGGGTAGAGGACTTTGTGGATGAGGATACCGGTGAGGTGGTAAGTATCGAACGTAACGAGGTTGTAATCGACAGGGAAACTGTTCTTGAGAATAAACACATTGATGATATTCTGGAGTCGGGAACTCAGACAATTCTGTTACACAGGGGTGATGCCAATCAGAATGATTATGCCATCATTTACAATACCCTTCAGAAAGACCCGAGTAACTCGGAAAAAGAAGCAGTCGTGTACATTTACCGTCAGTTGCGTAACGCTGTTCCTGCTGATGACTCTACTGCACGCGAGGTTATCAACAACCTGTTCTTCTCTGAAAAACGTTACGATTTAGGGGATGTAGGCCGTTTCCGTATCAACCGTAAACTCAATCTGTCGATTAATCCCGACGTTAAAGTGTTGACGAAGGAAGACATCATCGAAATCATCAAATACCTTATCGAGTTGATTAACTCGAAAGCTGAGGTGGATGATATCGACCACTTGAGTAACCGTCGTGTTCGTACAGTTGGTGAACAAATGTACAACCAGTTTGGTGTCGGACTTTCCCGTATGGCCCGTACCATCCGCGAGAGAATGAACGTGCGCGATAACGAGGTGTTTACACCCATCGACCTGATCAACGCGAAGAGCATTTCTTCGGTTATCAACTCATTCTTCGGAACGAATGCCTTGTCGCAGTTCATGGATCAGCAGAACCCGCTGGCTGAGATTACACACAAACGTCGTATGTCGGCGCTCGGTCCCGGTGGTTTGTCACGTGAACGTGCCGGTTTCGAGGTTCGTGACGTACACTATACACACTATGGTCGTCTCTGTCCGATTGAAACCCCTGAAGGTCCGAACATCGGTTTGATTTCTTCTTTGTGTATCTACGCGAAGATTAACGATTTAGGATTTATTGAAACGCCCTATCGTACGGTTAGCAACGCAGTTGTTGATACCAGTGCGAACGGTATCAAATATTATACAGCTGAAGAGGAAGAAGACCTCGTGGTAGCACAGGGTAATGCCCCGTTGAATGACGACGGTACATTTATCCGTACAAAGGTTAAATCTCGTTTAGGCGCTGATTTCCCTGTGGTTGCTCCTGATCAGGTACACCTGATGGACGTTTCCCCGTCGCAGATTGCCTCCATCGCGGCAGCATTGATTCCTTTCCTTGAACATGATGATGCCAACCGTGCGTTGATGGGATCGAACATGATGCGCCAGGCTGTGCCGCTGTTGCGTTGCGATGCTCCGATCGTGGGCACCGGAATCGAAGGTCAGTTGATCCGCGATTCCCGTACGCAAATTACAGCTGAAGGGCATGGCGAAGTGGTTTATACGGATGCCGACTGTATCAAAATTAAATATGACAGAACCGAAGAAGAAGAATTTATCAGCTTCGAATCGGCTGTAAAAGAATATAAATTACCGAAATTCCAGAAAACAAACCAAAATACAACCATCGACCTACGTTCATTGGTACGCAAGGGAGACCGGGTTGAGCCGGGTATGATCCTGACTGAAGGATATTCAACCCAGCAAGGTGAACTGGCAATCGGTAAGAACCTGAAAGTGGCATTCATGCCGTGGAAGGGTTACAACTTCGAGGATGCGATTGTAATTAACGAAAGACTCGTACGCGACGATGTATTTACATCCATTCACGTGGTAGAACAGTTGCTCGAAGTGCGTGAAACCAAAAGAGGCGTGGAAGAGTTTACTGCTGATATTCCGAATGTCAGTGAAGAGGCTACCCGCGACCTGGATGAAAATGGTATCATTCGCATTGGCGCCCGCATTGAGCCCGGTGATATCATCATCGGTAAAATCACACCAAAAGGGGAGTCAGATCCTTCTCCGGAAGAAAAACTGCTCAGGGCTATCTTCGGTGATAAAGCCGGAGATGTTAAAGATGCGTCACTCAAAGCTACCCCGTCATTGTCGGGTGTGGTAATCGGTAAACGTCTGTTCTCGAAAGCACAGAAAAACAGGAAGTCGAAATTGGCTGATAAAGCCGTGTTGCCCCGTTTGGATGAAGAGTTCGAAGCACAGGCCAATGTGTTGAGAAATACGCTGATCGAGAAATTGCTGGTGTTAACCGCCGACAAACCTTCGGCTGGTGTAAAAGATTTTCTGGGTACAGATTTAATCTCCAGAAACAGCAAATTCACGGAAGAAAGATTGCGTGAAATTGATTACTCAACAGTACAGTTAAGTAAATGGACACAGGACGCGCAGAAAAATGAGTTGATCAGACAACTTATTCTGAACTACCTGAAAAAATACAAAGAACTGGATGCGCAGATTAAGCGTCAGAAGTTCAATATCACCATCGGTGATGAATTGCCAACCGGTATTGTACAGGTAGCAAAGGTTTATATTGCCAAAAAACGTAAAATCCGTGTAGGTGATAAAATGGCCGGTCGTCACGGTAACAAGGGTATTGTGTCGCGTATCGTTCGTCAGGAAGATATGCCTTTCCTTGCCGACGGAACGCCTGTTGATATTGTATTGAACCCACTGGGTGTGCCTTCCCGTATGAACTTAGGACAGATTTTCGAAACTGTACTGGGTTGGGCAGGAAAAGAACTGGGTGTTCGTTTTGCAACGCCTATTTTTGATGGTGCAAACCTGGAGGACCTGAATCAGTGGACAGAAAAGGCCGGTGTACCTCAATATGGTAAAACATTCCTGTATGATGGTGGAACCGGTGAACGCTTCGACCAGACAGCAACGGTAGGTATTATTTATATGCTGAAGTTGGGTCACATGGTTGAAGATAAAATGCATGCCCGTTCAATCGGTCCGTACTCGTTGATTACGCAACAGCCGCTTGGAGGTAAAGCTCAGTTCGGTGGACAGCGTTTCGGGGAAATGGAGGTTTGGGCGCTCGAAGCATTCGGTGCAGCTCATATCCTGCAGGAAATCCTGACCGTGAAATCGGATGACGTGCTGGGTCGTGCCCGTACTTATGAAGCAATCGTTAAAGGTGAACCAATGCCGGCTCCCGGTATTCCGGAATCACTCAATGTATTGCTGCATGAACTGAGAGGTCTCGGTCTGAGTGTCAATCTGGAATAGACCTTCCCTTAACCCCTCTCCAATAGAGGGGGAAATAGAGGTGTCTTTTTGATTTTTCATGTAAATTGTCCATTGTCAATTTATTAAATTGTAAATAAAAAAAAGTTATGGCTTTTAAAACTGATAATAAAACAAAGAGTAATTTTAATAAAATTTCTATCGGATTAGCATCTCCCGAAGAAATTCTAAAATTATCAAGCGGTGAGGTACTCAAACCTGAAACCATCAACTACCGAACTTATAAGCCTGAACGTGACGGTTTGTTCTGCGAGCGCATTTTTGGTCCGACAAAAGATTTTGAATGTCATTGTGGAAAATACAAACGCATCCGTTATAAAGGGATTGTCTGCGACCGTTGTGGTGTTGAGGTTACCGAGAAGAAAGTCCGTCGCGAACGCGTTGGTCACATTCAATTGGTAGTTCCTGTTGCGCATATCTGGTATTTCCGTTCGTTACCCAACAAGATTGGTTATCTGCTCGGCATGCCAACCAAAAAGTTAGATGCAATCATCTATTACGAGAAATATGTGATTATTCAGGCCGGAGCTGCTGATAACGGTGAAAACATCGTTAATGGCGAGCTGATATCAGAAGAAGAATACTTAGATATCATGGAAGCGCTTCCACGTGAAAATCAAATGCTGGAAGATACCGACCCGAATAAGTTCATTGCTAAAATGGGTGCGGACGCAATCTATGATATGCTGATGCGTCTTGATTTGGATGAGTTGTCTTATGACTTGCGCCACAAAGCCGGTAACGATACATCACAACAACGTAAAAATGAGGCCCTGAAACGCCTGCAGATTGTGGAGTCGTTCCGTGCTTCAAAACAAAGAAATAAACCGGAATGGATGATTGTAAAAATCGTACCGGTTATTCCACCGGAATTGCGTCCGTTGGTTCCGCTTGATGGTGGTCGTTTTGCAACTTCCGACCTGAATGACCTGTATCGTCGTGTGATTATCCGTAACAACCGTCTGAAACGATTAATCGAAATCAAAGCGCCGGAAGTAATTCTGCGTAATGAAAAACGTATGTTGCAGGAAGCCGTTGACTCCCTGTTCGATAACAGTCGTAAGTCAAGCGCTGTTAAAACTGACGCCAACCGTCCGCTGAAATCACTTTCTGATTCATTGAAAGGTAAACAGGGTCGTTTCCGTCAGAACCTGCTTGGTAAACGTGTTGACTACTCAGCCCGTTCGGTTATCGTCGTAGGTCCTGAATTGAAAATGCATGAATGCGGTCTGCCAAAAGACATGGCTGCCGAACTTTATAAACCCTTCGTAATCCGCAAGCTCATCGAGCGCGGAATCGTGAAAACGGTGAAGTCGGCGAAAAAAATCGTGGACCGCAAAGACCCGGTAATCTGGGATATATTAGAGTACGTGATGAAAGGACATCCCGTATTACTAAACCGTGCTCCGACACTTCACCGACTTGGTATCCAGGCTTTCCAGCCTAAGATGATTGAAGGTAAAGCGATCCAGTTACACCCACTGTCCTGTACGGCTTTCAACGCCGACTTCGACGGTGACCAGATGGCAGTGCATTTGCCACTCGGTAACGAAGCGGTTCTCGAAGCTCAAATGCTGATGCTCGCATCACACAATATCCTAAACCCTGCCAACGGTGCGCCTATCACAGTTCCTTCACAGGACATGGTGCTTGGGTTGTATTACATCACCAAACCGCGTCAGGGAGCTAAAGGTGAAGGATTGATTTTCTATTCTGCTGAAGAGGCTGAAATAGCATATAACGAAAAGAAGGTTGCTTTACACGCCTGGATCAAGGTTCGTATTCACGATGTAGATGAACAGGGTGATTTCGTTCAAAAGATTATCGAAACAACAGTAGGTCGTATTTTATTCAACAAATGTGTGCCTATTGAAGTAGGTTATATCAATGAACTGCTTTCTAAAAAGTCTCTGCGTGATATCATCGGTAATGTAATTGAAGTTTGCGGAGTTTCCCGTACTGCTCAGTTCCTTGACGATATCAAAGACCTGGGTTACAGCATGGCTTTCAAAGGAGGTTTATCTTTCAACCTGAATGATGTTATTATTCCGGCAGAAAAAGAAGAACTGGTGAAAGAAGGTAATGCCGAAGTAGAAGAAATTATGAATCTTTACAACATGGGATTCATTACCAACAACGAACGTTACAACCAGATTATTGATACCTGGACACATGTGAACTCGAAACTGTCGAATATCCTGATGAAACAGCTTGCAAGCGATAATCAGGGTTTCAACTCGGTTTACATGATGCTTGATTCAGGTGCCCGTGGTTCTAAAGAGCAGATTCGTCAGCTTTCCGGTATGCGTGGTTTGATGGCAAAACCCCAGAAATCAGGTGCCGAAGGCGGTCAGATTATTGAAAACCCGATTTTGTCGAACTTTAAAGAAGGTCTGTCGGTATTGGAGTACTTTATCTCTACCCACGGTGCCCGTAAAGGTTTGGCGGATACGGCTCTGAAAACGGCTGATGCCGGTTACCTGACCCGTCGTTTGGTTGACGTATCGCAGGATGTGATTATCACCGAAGACGATTGCGGAACGCTGCGCGGTTTGGTGGCAACAGAAATGAAAAATAACGAGGAGGTTATTTCTTCCTTGTATGAAAGAATATTGGGTCGTGTTTCTGTACACGACATCTATCATCCGCTTACCGGTGAACTTATTGTTGAATCGGGAGAGCAGATTACAGAGCCGTTGGCTAAGAAAATTCAGGAATCACCTATCGAAAGGGTTGAAATCAGGTCAGTGCTTACCTGCGAATCAAAAAAAGGTGTTTGTGCTAAATGTTACGGACGTAACTTAGCCACCGGAAAGATGGTTCACATGGGAGAAGCTGTCGGGGTTATCGCTGCCCAGTCAATCGGTGAACCGGGTACTCAGCTGACACTGCGTACATTCCACGTCGGTGGTATCGCATCCAACATTGCAGCAGAATCGAAGATTGCCCTTCGTTATGATGGGCGTCTTGAATTTGATGAGTTGCGTACGGTGGATGTGAAGGATGAAAAGGACAATGTTTATCAGGTGGTGGTTAGCCGTCTGGCCGAAATGCGTGTGATCGATACGAACACAGGTATTACGCTGACAACCCAGAACATCCCTTACGGTTCAAAATTGTATGCAAAACAGGGTGATAATGCAACGAAAGGGCAGGTTATTTGCGAATGGGACCCGTTCAATGCCGTGATCATTTCTGAGATTGAAGGTAAAATCGAATTCGAAGATGTGATTGATAACGTGACTTTCAAAACCGATGTCGACGAGGCAACCGGTTTACGTGAAAAGATCATCATCGAATCGAAAGATAGAAATAAAGTGCCAAGTGCGCACATCCTGGATAAGAACGGAGAAGTACTTCGTACCTACAACCTTCCCGTAGGCGCTCACTTAGTGCTTGAGAACGGTGATGCCATCAAAGCAGGACAGATGCTCGTTAAGATTCCGCGTGCAGTTGGTAAAACCGGTGACATCACGGGTGGTCTTCCACGTGTAACAGAATTGTTCGAAGCCCGTAACCCATCGAATCCGGCTGTTGTAGCCGAAATTGACGGAGAAGTAAACTTCGGAAAAATCAAGCGTGGTAACCGTGAGTTGAGTGTGACATCCAAATCAGGAGAGGTGAAGAAGTACATGATTCCGCTTTCAAAACAGATTTTGGTGCAGGAAAATGACTTCGTACGTGCCGGAACCCCGTTGTCCGACGGAGCCATCACACCAACGGATATCTTGATGATTAAGGGTCCGACTGCCGTTCAGGATTATATCGTGAACGAAGTACAGGACGTATATCGTCTTCAGGGTGTGAAAATCAACGACAAACATTTCGAGGTAATCGTACGTCAGATGATGCGCAAGGTCGAAATCCTGGAGCAGGGTGATACCCGCTTCCTCGAAAAACAAATCGTTGATAAGAACGAGTTCATGGAAGAAAACGACCGCATCTGGGGCAAGAAAGTAATTGTTGATCCGGGTGATTCAGCAACACTGAAACCAGGTCAGATCATTACACCACGTAAATTGCGTGACGAAAACAGTGCGCTCAAGCGTCGTGACCTTCGTCTGGTAGAAACCCGTGATGCAGTTCCTGCAACATCCAACCAGATTCTGCAAGGGATTACACGTGCTGCGCTGCAAACAAGCAGTTTCATGTCGGCTGCTTCCTTCCAGGAAACAACCAAGGTGCTCAACGATGCTGCTATCAACGGCAAGGTTGACCGTCTCGAAGGTTTGAAGGAAAACGTGATTTGTGGTCACCTTATTCCTGCCGGTACCGGTCAGCGTGAAATCGAAAAGGTCGTGGTTTACTCGAGAGATGAATACGACAAAAAGGTTGACGCCAGAAAGAATGTGCTGGATATGGAAGCCAACGAACAATAAACATTTTGTCAGATAAATTAAACGGGATAGCTGAAAAAGCTATCCCGTTTTTTGTCGCAACAAAATAATCTCACTATCTTAGTGCTTTCAAATAAATGAAGTTTTAAGCAGATAAATTAACTCAATATATCATGAATCCGAATTACTGTGTTATCATGGCCGGAGGTGTCGGCAGCCGTTTTTGGCCGTTTAGCAGAACAAACAGACCGAAACAGTTCCTCGATTTCTTCGGAACCGGACGTTCCTTACTGCAAATGACTTACGATCGTTTCAGAAATGTGGTTCCGGCAGAGAATATCCTCATTGTCTCCAATGTGATTTATAAAGATACTATACTCGAACAACTTCCCGAAATTCAGGAAAAACAGGTGTTGCTTGAGCCCCACAGACGAAATACTGCTCCCTGCATCGCTTACGCGGTAAACAGAATAAAAGCTATTACAGAACAGGCAAATATCATCGTTGCACCTTCAGACCATCTGATTTTGAAAGAAAATGATTTTATTGATGTGTTGAAGACGGGAATTGATTTTATAGAAAATAACGATTCTTTGCTTACAATCGGGATAAAACCCAGTCGCCCTGAAACGGGTTACGGATATATCCAGGTTGAAGAAGGAGCCGGAAACTTACATAAGGTTAAAACATTTACAGAGAAACCCAATGCCGAACTGGCGCAGGTTTTCTATGAAACGGGTGAGTTCTACTGGAATTCAGGTATCTTTCTCTGGAACCTGAAAACAATTGATTCGGCTTTTCAGACTTTATTACCCGACGTGGCATCCAGATTCAGTGCTGGGAATATGATTTATAATACAGCTGAAGAGCAGGGTTTTATCAATGAGATTTATCCAACCTGTATGAATATTTCCATTGATTATGGAATCATGGAGAAAGCGGATAATGTGTATGTGCTTTGTGCCGATATTGGCTGGACAGATTTGGGAACCTGGGGCTCCCTGTATGAAATGTCGAACAAAGACGAGTATCAAAATGTCACGCTAAAGTGTAAAACATTGTATTACGAAAGCAGCGACAATATTGTAGCGTTACCTCAGAATAAGTTGGCAGTAATTGAAGGTTTGTCGGGGTATTTGGTCGCTGAATCAGATAATGTGTTGCTGATTTGTAAGAAAGACGAAGAAGCACGCATACGTCAGTTTGTGAATGATGCCGTTGTTTCATTCGATGGGGAGTTTATATAGGAGTGGTTAGTGGTTAGTGGTCAGTTTTGAACATAGTTTTTACGTTTTTTTGAAATACGTATTAATAAATCTGGAAATATGAGTTTTTTTAAGTTACATAAGCCATTGGTTTATAAATATAAACCGATATACTACGATCCGAAGAAGGAAGCACAAAAAGATCGTATGAAAAAAATGGAACAAGAGGGACAAACTGAAGTAAAAAATGAAGGATATGAACCTAAGGTGCTTCGTCGGGGTTCCTTCCGGGAGATGGCCGATAAAAACAGAAATTCAAAGCATGCACAAACCCGGCAGTCGAATATTCGTCTGGTTCTCATTATTTTGATTTTGCTTTTGATTGCCTATTTTTTAGTAAGATAAAACTTCATTACCCTTGATATTAAAGGGTACATTTCAACTACATGAGTGATATTATTCATTTATTACCGGATTCTGTTGCGAATCAGATTGCAGCCGGGGAGGTGATACAGCGACCGGCATCTGTGCTGAAAGAACTGGTTGAAAATGCCATTGATGCCGGAGCAAGCTTCATCAGGGTAATCATTAAGGATGCCGGACGGACCCTTGTTCAGGTGTCTGATAACGGAAAGGGGATGAGTGAAACGGATGCCCGTATGGCGTTCGAGCGCCATGCAACTTCCAAAATTAAGGATGCACAGGATTTGTTTTCTATTCGTACGATGGGATTCAGAGGTGAGGCCCTGGCTTCGATAGCAGCGGTAGCTCAGGTGGAAATGCGTACACGCAGAGAGGAAGATGAACTTGGAACGCTGGTTGAGATTGCCGGTAGCCGGGTTTTCAGGCAAGAACCGGTTCAATGTGACAGGGGAACCACTTTCCAGATTAAAAATTTGTTTTTCAATGTGCCTGCCCGCCGTCGTTTTCTGAAAAGTGACAGTGTTGAAAAAAACCACATTTTGCAGGAGTTTTACCGTATCGTGTTGGTGCATCCCGACGTGGAATTTTCTTTTTATGACGGAGATGATGAGATATTCAAACTGCCTGTATCCAACACCAAACTCAGGATCGAGCAGGTTTTTGGCAGTGCAAAGAAGAAACTCAATCAGCAATTATTGACGATAGAAACTGATACCAACCTGGTTGCCATCAATGGTTTTATCGGGCGACCGGAATATGCTCAGAAACAGGCTCATCAGTTCTTTTTTGTGAATGGGAGATACATGCGTCATCCCTATTTTCATAAAGCCGTCATGCTGGCGTATAACCAGTTAATACAGTCAACCGATAATCCGTTGTACTTTATCTATTTTGAAGTCGACCCGCAAACCATCGATATCAATATTCATCCGACAAAGACTGAAATTAAATTTGAAAACGAACAGGCAATTTGGTCTATTTTATCGGCTACAGTAAAAGAAGCGCTGGGGAAATTCAATATTGTTCCTTCTATTGATTTCGATAGAGAAGGTGTGCCTGAGATTCCCGTTCAGAAAGCCGATAGCGTTATTTCACCGCCCAGAACCTCATTCAATCCATCTTATAATCCGTTTGGCACTTCAACATATAAGCGTCCGCAAATGGAATGGGAGGAGTTGTATAAAGGCTTTGAAAAGCAATCAGGCACCTCAGATCAGGAAGAGAGAGAGCCGGAACGACCGGTCGAGATTTTTCAGTCGAAACTGAACAAAGACAGTGAAAATTCAGGAGTTTATTTTCAATTAAAAAACAGGTACATCATAACTTCAGTTAAATCGGGCATGTTGATGATTGATCAACGCCGGGCGCACATCCGCATTCTTTTTGATCAGTTTATGAAAGAAATAGGCGAAAAGAGGGGGTTCTCACAACAACTGTTGTTCCCGGAGGTACTGCAACTGATGCCTGATGACTACCTGTTTTTCGAACAAATTAAAGCTGAACTCCGGTATGTGGGTTTTGAGTTTGAGGCGGATAAAACTTATCAGTACCAGATCAAAGGCATTCCGGCTCAATTGAAAAGTTCCTCTGGCGTGTTGCCCTTGTTGAGTGATATGCTTGAGCGGGTAAAACAGGCTACC
Organism: Paludibacter sp.; assembly: GCA_024710005.1. Lineage (GTDB taxonomy): Bacteria > Bacteroidota > Bacteroidia > Bacteroidales > Paludibacteraceae > Paludibacter. Next base: position 114,150 of record JANJVQ010000034.1, read on the forward strand.
GGTGATGCTTTGTCGGTAATTCATGAGCAGATAGCTTTGTCGTTGGCCGAAACAGCGGCTATTCAAACCGGTCAAACAATGACAAAAGAAGAAATGAGTGATTTGGTTGATCAGCTTTTTGCTTGTCCGACGCATAATCATACACCGGATGGGAAATTGATTATGACCATCTGGACACAGGAGGAGATACAGGGGAGATTTAAATAAGAGTCAGGCTTTTAGCAAGCTATATAAAATAATACCCATGAAGCGCAGTTACATAATTTCTTCGGCCTTGTTAGCGACAAATTTACTTGGAATTTTTGATGTACGGGCACAGCATGACCATGTAAAGAAAGATGATCGCCCTAATATCCTCTTCATTATAGCTGATGATGCATCATTTCCGCATTTTAGTGCAAATGGTTCAGTGTGGGTTAAAACTCCGGGATTCGACAGAGTCGCATCAGAAGGAATTCTCTTTCGAAATTGTTACACCCCCAACGCCAAGTCTGCTCCTTCCAGGTCATCAATCCTGACTGGCCTGTATTCCTGGCAATCGGGCGCAGCGGCGAATCATTCACCGGTTTTTCCCTCGGATTTAATGGTGTTTACAGAGGTAATTGCCCGGAATGGGTATGAGATTGCTTTTACCGGAAAAGGATGGGGGCCTGGTGATGAAGGTAATGTTGATGGAAAACCAAGACTGCTTACTGGAAAACCATTTCAGAAAAATAAACTTAAACCTCCAACCAATGTAATTAGTAACAATGATTATCTCGAAAATTTCAGGGATTTTCTGAATCAACAAAATGAGACTCAACCCTGGTTCTTTTGGTTTGGATGTTTTGAGCCTCACCGATCTTATAAACTTGGTTCTGGTGAAAAATTGGGTGGAAAATCTACTGCAATGATTGATAGTGTTCCAGCCTATTGGCCGGATAATGAGCTCGTACGCACTGATATGCTTGATTATGCCTTTGAGATTGAGTATTTTGACCGCCAAGTAGAATTATATGTAGATGAATTGGAGAAAAGGGGATTGTTAAACAATACAGTGGTTATCGTAACCTCAGATAACGGGATGCCATTCCCAAGAAGTAAAGGAAATAATTATGAAATATCAAACCACATGCCTTTGGCTGTGATGTGGAAGAATGGTATCGTAAATCCGGGCAGGACAGTAGATGACTATATTAATTTTGTCGATTTTGCTCCAACGATACTCGAACTCACCCGTTCAGATTATCGAAAATTCAACATGCATGAGCCCGCCGGAAAAAGTCTGCTAAACATCTTCAACAGTAAAAAAGGAGGGCTGATAGAAAAAGACAGAGATCATGTTGTGTTAGGAAGAGAGCGTCATGATAATGGCAGACCCGGTAATCAGTCATATCCCATCAGGGCTATCATTAAAGATGATTTATTATACATATACAATATGAAACCGCATCTATGGCCTGCTGGTAATCCCGAGACAGGTTATCTGGATGCAGATGGTTCACCCACAAAAACATCCATATTACAAATGGACCGCGATGGAGATAATATCTGGTACTATAATATGAGTTTCAATCTCCGTCCGGAAGAGGAACTGTATGATCTTTCAGTGGATAAAGACTGTATTAATAACCTTGCTTCACACCCGGTATATATCAAAAGAAAACAGAACTTAAGGAAACAGTTGTTGAAAACACTTAGAAAGCAACAAGATCCCCGTATGTTTGGAGATGGTGATGTTTTTGATGCCTATCCTACCAGTAAACAGTCAAACTGGAATTTCTATGAGCGAATAATGAATGGGGATATTAAAGAGCCCTGGGAGCAGACAAAATGGGTTAGTCCGTCTGATTATGAAATGAAAAGATAAACTAATTCTTTTTATGAATGTATCTATAATAAAATAACCGGAAATCTTCTTTTCCGGTTATTTTATTAGTATGACTAAATTTAAAATTCAATCAGTGAGAATTTACATTTCCCCCGCTTGTGGCGTGATCAGTTTATAACCTTTTCCGTGGATGTTGATGATGGCCACATTGGGGTCATCCTTCAATAATTTACGAAGTTTGGTGATATACACGTCCATACTACGGGCATTGAAATAGTTGTCATCTTCCCAAATTGATTTCAAGGCATAATTTCTTTCCAGGATATTATTAGCATTCGAAGCTAACAGCCGGAGTAATTCAGATTCTTTGGTGGTTAATTTCTTTGTTTCGCCATCAAATGCCAGTGTTTGTTTTTGTGCATCAAAAATAAACGCACCAATGTTAAACACAACTACATCCTTAACTTTTTTGCCTCTAACTCTTCTCAGGATAGATTCAATTCTGGAAAGCAGTTCTTCCATGCTGAAAGGTTTCGACAAATAATCGTCGGCACCCAGTTTAAAGCCCTGCAGAATATCTTCTTTCATGGATTTTGCCGTCAGGAATATAATCGGGACGTCGGTGTTGATGCTGCGGATGTCGGCTGCCAGCGCAAAACCGTCTTTTTTTGGCATCATAACATCTAAAACGCATAAATCATATTTGCCACGTGTAAATGCTTTGTATCCGGCTTCTCCATCTGGTTGCAGGTCTGCATCATAGCCCTTTGTCTGAAGGTATTCTCTTAGCAACATGCCGAGGTTTTCATCGTCCTCGCATAACAGGATTTTTACTTTTTCATCATTCATATTCAGTATATTTAAGTGTTGGTAATGCAATAATAAATTTTGTTCCGATATTTAATTCGCTATCAACTTTGATGGTTCCTCTGTGTTCCTGGATGATTTTTTTTACATAAGCCAGTCCAAGTCCGAACCCTTTCACATTGTGTTTATTCCCGGTAGGTACACGATAAAACTTTTCAAAGATTCTTTTGTGGTCCTCTTTCTGTATACCGATACCGTTGTCTTCAATGCTAATCATCAGATAATCTTTTTCATTCCAGGTTTCCAATGTCAGTAATAAAGGTTTGTCACTGTATTTCAGGGCGTTGTCGACCAGATTGTGAATCACATTGGTGAAGTGTACTTCATCAGCCATAATTAAATCATCCTGAGCCTTTAAAATGGTTGTAATTTTCCCCCCTTTGTTAGCGACCTTCAGTGAGAAAATTTCGGATGTATGTGCAATTAACTCGTTGACATGCATCTCTTTCATTTTAAAAGTCGATTTTTCTGTTTCAAAGAGCGATAGTTTCAATACCTCTTCAACCATTCTGCTTAACCGTGCGGTTTCATCCCTGATCACCTTCGATATGTGTTTTAATGTTTCAGGGGTTTTTCCTACACCCGGATCCTGTAACATTTGCGATGCCAGCGAGATGCTGGAAATAGGCGTTTTCAGTTCATGTGTCATGTTATTAACAAAATCATTCTTAATATTGTTCAACTGTTTTTGTTTAAAAATAACAATTAATGCAACAATAAAAATGCCTAAAATTAACACTACTAACACAATGGTAGGATATAACAAGTACATTGAACTGATGATAAAGTTCTTTTTGGTGGGGAAGGTAACTTGTAAATAAATTTCATTGGTGCTTTCCTCCAACGGGAAAAACTTCTGCTTGTAGATGCTACTGGTACTTTCGTTGTGATCGGAATGAAAGTCCTTGTTACACCTGAAAAATTCACGTCCTCTTTTATCAACAACACTGTAATAGAAAGGTAAATCAATTCCGTTGCTAAGCAGGTATTTTTCGAGTATGTTGTTAAGCTCTACAAAATCAACGCGTTCGCTGATGTCTTTTTTGTTGCTCTCTCTTAGCCACCGGAAAACGGCCTGGTCTAGTATAGTCTTCGACCTTGAAAATTCTTTTCTGAATTTATCCTGCAGGTATTTGGATGTTTCTTCAATTGTTGCTTTCCCGTGCCGCGTTGAAATCCGGATTTCCGGCTTGCTCAGGTTCTGATTGTAAGATGAAAGTCTGCGACTCGTGGTGTCAATCTGGTTCAGATTATCTGAGTCCATCTGCGCCATATTGGGGAGTAAATTCAAATTCTTATTGTAATCCAATACTTCCAGTGTTTGAGCCAGGTACTCAAGCGCTTCATTTTCTTCTACCAGGATAACCGTGCTCAATAAACTTCTGTGCACACTTTCATCAAACTGATTCTCAATCATCTCGGCATTTACTTTTACGTATCTTGCCTGGATGATAATCAGTCCGACAAAAGAAAAAACCATGGACAAAATTAATATGATAATGGTGCTGCGCTTCATAATGATGCAAATATATCACTTATTTAAATGTTAAAATTCTTATTGGGTTTATATTTAACAATATATAAGGAAAGAATGTTTTCTTGTTTAGAAAATATAGTAAATGAATCTTAATTATGGTGAACAGTCGCCGGTCACCAGTCACCAGTCTTCTGTCTGTCTCTCTAGACTAATTTCTCTCAATAATTTTATTACATTTGCATGCATAAATAAAAAAGAATGAAAAAATGGACAAGCCTGCTGGCAGCAAACTTTTTAGGAGTATTCAATGATAATTTCCTGAAAAATGCCATTATTTTTGTTGCCATTGGCTGGAATTTACCTTCCTGGCTTTCCCAGTCACAGCTTATTGCATTGGTTTCAGCTTCTTTGGTAGTACCCTATCTGATTTTATCTCCGCTGGGTGGAAAATTAGCGGTTCATTATTCAAAACTAAAGGTTTTTCGTTTTTTTAAGCTCCTTGAATTCCCCATCATGGCTATTGCTTGCATCGCTTTTTGGTATGAATGGGTGGTGATTGCTGTGTTGGCTGTTTTGCTGATGGGGATTCAGAGTTGTTTGTATTCGCCGGCAAAATATGGATTGATCAGGGATATCGGAGGCGTTGAGGGGAGTGCTTTAGGTAGCGGTATGTTCGAAACCATGGCTTTTCTTGGTATTTTGATTGGAACTGTGCTCGCATCCTGGTTAAGTGATGCTTATCAGGTTTGGGTGTTTTTGGCTGTGTTCATGTTGCTTGCTGCAGCAGGGTATTTAACCAGCTTGTACATCAAAGCCGATGAGCCAGCTCCTGATACGGCATCCTCACTGAAAGTGAATTTATTTCCCTGGCGATTCTTGCGTGATTCTTATCAGTTGGCAAAATCTTTTAAACAGGTTAATGCCGCTGTTTTCGGCGTTTCTGTTTTTTGGTTGATTGGTGCTTTATTACAGATGAATATCGTTATTCATGCCGGTAAATATTATCAGGTTTCCAATACGGCGATAGGCGTTGTAATGGCATTCGCTGCCATTGGTATTGCTTTGGGTACCTGGTTGGCCGGCGTTTTGGCAGCGAAAGTAAAGAACAGAACATTGATGTTATATGGATTAACCGGCATGTTGATAAATTTATTGGTTATTGTATTTTTGCCAATAGATTTTCAATTGTTTCTGGTACTGATTTTTTTAACTGCCTGTTTCGGGGGAATATTCCAGGTGCCGAATCTAACGGTGATACAACAGGCTGATGCCGGAAGAAAACTTGGTCAGTTGCTGGCTTATATGAATCTGGTTATTTTTATTTTTGTACTCATAGCTTCAGTCCTGTTTTCAATTACCATGTTGTTAACAGAAGATAATAGCCTGATTCTTTTTGGCTTGATAGCTGTAATTTGTTTACTGACTTTGTTAATGGCGAATAACGGAGAGCGGAAAACGGAGAGCGGAAAACGGAAAACGGAAAGTTGAAGGTTAAATGGCCATGTGCAGACATATATGAGGTTGCCACGTCGTTCGCTTCGTGAACTCCTCGCAATGACAGACCGTAGACATAAATAGACATAAAATTTCAATCAAATATAATGAAGAAATCTTTTAAAAAAATCATTTCTGATCTCAGTGTACAGATTATCATTGCCATGGTAATTGGTGTTGTTGCCGGGAAGTTAATGGGGGAGTCCGCATCCATGTTTGCACCCCTGGGAAGTTTGTTTATCCAGTTGATTCGTATGCTGGTTATTCCGTTAGTTTTCGTGTCTATCGTTGCCGGATCGGCTTCCTTAGGTGCAACCAGATCGGCAGGTAGAATCGGTATTACCACCATTGCTTATATTTTTATCACTACGCTGCTGGCAGTCATTCTTGCTATTTTGTTGGGTGAATGGTTCAAACCGGGAGCCGGCTTGTCGGTCGACTCCATCAAATCATTTTTGCCTGCTGAAGGATACAATGCGACTCCTCAAAAAATGGAGTTTTGGCCGATGTTGCTGGATATCATACCTGCCAACCCCATTAAATCGCTTGCTGATGGTAATATTCTGCAGTTGATTTTCTTCGGACTGTTTTTTGGCTTTGGTTTGAGTGCCTTGCCGGTTTCAAAAAAACAACCGGTACTGAATGCTTTTAATACTTTTTTAGATGCGCTGATTTGGTGTATTCAGAAAGTGATGCTGGTAGCTCCGTTGGGGGTATTCGGACTGATGGCTGATGCCACCGGGACCTTTGGTTTTGATATGTTGCTGAAAGTAGGAAATCTGTTTTGGGTGAATCTGATTGCTGCCTTTATCATCCTGTTCTTATTTTATCCTTTGACCCTGAAACTGTTCTCGAAAATAAAATTAGCTCATTTCTTGAGGTCTATGATTCGTCCGCAGGTTGTGGCTTTCTCTACTTCTTCTTCGATGGCTACTTTACCCGTTACCATGGAAACCTGTGAAGAAAAACTTGGCGTTAGCAAAGAAACAACTTCGTTTGTAGTGCCTCTCGGTGCAACCATCAACATGACAGGGAATGCGATTTATTACACGTTGGTAGCTCTGTTTTTCGCACAACTCTACAATATCGACCTTACACTCGCTCAGTATATTGCTATCACGATTACGGCCAGTGTTGGTTCTGTCGGTCAGGCCGGTGTACCGGGACCAACCCTGCTCGTGGTTGCCGTGTTGGTTTCAGCCGGTATCCCGATTGAAGGTTTACCATTATTATATGCACTTGACCGAGTGTTCGACATGTTGCGTACAGTCCTGAACATAACCGGAGATGCAGCCTGTGCAGTGATTGTTGATAAACAGGCAGCAAAATCGGAATAAATTTATATTTTTGTAAACTTTATACAGGTTTGGGCTGTTGAATTTTTAAATATAAATAAATGAGAAGATTTTTTACACTTGGTTTTTTACTGATATTGTTTTTTGCAGTTCGTGTTTTAGCGGCTGTACCTACAGGTTATTACGATGCCGCGGATGCGAAAAATACCAATCAGTTGCGGTTGGCTTTAAAAGAAATTACTACACAGGGATTTAGCGGAGTTTCATACACAGGGCTCTGGACTGCATACGCTGATACTGATATAAATCCTGCTACCGGGAAGATATGGGATATGTATTCAGATTGTTCTTTTACATTAAGTACAAGTCAATGTGGTAATTATTCTTCAGAATGTGATTGCTATAACCGCGAACATACAACTCCCGCCAGTTGGTTTAGTGATGCTTCTCCTATGTATTCGGATTTGTTTAATGTTTATCCGACTGATGGAAAGGTTAATGGAATTCGCGGCAATCTTCCTTATGGTGAGGTAGGTAGTCCAGATTACACGTCTTATAACGGAAGTAAACGAGGTAGTTCCGATTTTCCGGGTTACTCAGGGACGGTTTTTGAGCCGATAGATGAATATAAGGGTGACTTTGCCAGAACAGTTCTGTATATGGCAACACGTTACGCAGATAATATTTCAACATGGATTTCTTCTAATTCAGGAAGTACTGAAGTGGAGGTCGTTTATCATGCAACTAACGGACTTACGCCCTACGCCATCGATTTGTTTCTTACCTGGAGTCGCAATGATCCGGTCAGTCAAAAAGAAATCAACCGGAATGAAGCTGTATACTTAAAACAAAACAACCGCAATCCTTTTATTGATTTTCCGGGTTTGGAAGAGTATATCTGGGGAAATAAGACTTCGGAGTTGTTTTATGTGAACCAGGAGCCGGAACCTCCGGTAAATCAGCCCGAAATTATATTGACAGGTAAAATTGTAAACACAGGACAAACTATCGATTTTGGTACCGTCGGCAATGCTGAACAAAAATCTTTCAGGATAAAAACAAATTCAATTCAGGGAGATTTGACCGTAAGTGTAACCGGTTCAATGTATACCGTGTCGACGAATACCATTCTGCAGGCATCTGCTGAGAATGGTTATAATCTCACAATCACTTTCAATCCAACTGTTTCCGGTGACCATACCGGAAAAGTAACCATATCAGGTGGAGGACTTCCATCTGCATTTGAATTTAACCTGATTGGTAGGAAATAAATAATTTTGATTAATTTGTTACCCTATTTGAATAAATAGTACCTATTGTTTCTTAATTCAATGTGCTATTTTTGCAGTTAATATGGTGCGCCTGAAGGGTTGCATCCATATCAATATGTCAATCAAAATCTATATTTCCAATGAAACACTTTTTTTTATTGCTTGCGTTCTTTTTCGCTTTTGAGTCTTTCTCCCAGACTGATTTTAAAATTACAACTGGACCGTATTTGCAGAATGTGACTGAAAATGAGGCTACCATCGTATGGCAAACTTCTGGCGACGCCATGTCGTGGGTCGAACTTGCTCCGGATGATTCCACGCATTTTTTCAGGGTGGAAAGACCACAGTATTTTCAAACCCATATTGGGAAAAAGGTTGTTACCCGAAATCACGCCATCCGCTTAAAAAACCTTCAACCCGGTACAGCATACCGGTATAGGATTTATTCTCATGAAGTGCTGGGTGGAACCGGATCGTCAACGCAGTATGGAAAGATTGCCGCGTCGAAAATATTCAAATCAACTCCTTTGACTTTTAGAACCCTGGATACTGATAAACAAGCATTTTCTTTTTTGATGGTCAATGATATACATGAAAATAATGAATTATTGACTAATTTGTTGAAAAATGTCAAAACTGAAAAGGTTGATTTTGTGGTATATAATGGCGATATGGTGCATGATATGCGCTCGCCCGAAAAAATTCCAACTGGTTTTCTGAACAAATCAGTAGAGTTGTTTGCTTCAGAAGTGCCTTTTTACATGGTAAGAGGAAACCATGAAACACGGGGACTTCATGCCATTGATTATATGCATTATTTCCCGAGTTCAACCGGTCAGCCTTATTATACGATTCACCATGGAAATACTTTTATGATCGTGCTGGATTCAGGAGAAGACAAACCGGACAGTAATATTGAATATGGCGGACTTGCTGCTTTTGACGAGTTTAGGGAAGAGCAGTTAATATGGCTGAAAGATGTTGTAAAATCAGATGCTTTCAGAACTGCCAAAAACAGAATCGTGTTTGTGCACATGCCTCCCATGCCTGATCACTGGCACGGTCCCTGGATGGTGAATCAGCTTTATGTTCCTGTGTTGAACGAAGCGGGAGTAGACTTGATGTTGTGTGGCCATCAGCACCGGCATTATTACCATGAAATGAATTACGGTGGTTGCCGTTTCCCGGTACTCGTGAATGCAAATAAAAACAAAGTCAGGATTGATGCCGATGGTAAAGGTTTAAAAATTAAGGTGCTGAATGAGCAGGATAAACCTGAATTTGAAGTTAAACTGATAAAATAAATACAAGGTCAATGAAATCTCAACAGGGAAATGCTCCTAAATTTAATAATGAGATTTGCCGGTTTTAGAAAAATATTAAAACTAACAATATGTCTAAGAGAAAACACTTTTTATTGATGATTTTCGCGCTTTCGGCGCTATTTGTACAAGGTGCGGTAAATGACTGGGAAAATCCGGCAGTATTTCAAATCAACAGGTTGCCGGCACGGGCTACTTTTATGACCTACCCTGAACGGGAGGCGGCCATTCAGGATAACTACTACCGTTCTCCTTATTATTTGTCCTTATCGGGCCAGTGGAAATTTAACTGGGTTCCGAAACCAGCCGACCGTCCGCTTGATTTTTATAAAATGAATTATGATTGCAGTCGCTGGAATGAAATTGCTGTTCCGGGAAACTGGGAAATTCTTGGCTATGGTACGCCCATTTATACCAATGTTGTGTATCCATTTCCGGTAAATCCTCCTTTTATACCACATGATGATAATCCGGTCGGTTCTTACATAAAAGAGTTTGAGTTGCCGGTATCATGGGAAGGACGCCGGACAATCATCCATTTTGAGGCCGGACTGGCAGCCATGTATATTTGGGTAAACGGAGAGAAAGTCGGGTATAGCCAGGGCATGAAAAATCCGGCAGAATTTGATATCACCCCCTTTGTTCGCAAGGGCAAAAATAAGATTGCCATAGAAGGGTACCGCTGGAGTGATGGTTCATATCTGGAAGATCAGGATTTCTGGCGTCTTTCTGGTTTCGACAGAGGAATCTATTTGTATAGTGTCGATAAAGTCAGAATAGCTGATTTCTTCGCGAGACCTCAACTTGATAAGAATTACAAGCAAGGTGAACTTACCGTTGATGTGAAGTTGGAAAACGTTGATTCAAAAGCGAAAAAGACCCAGGTGGAAATTGAACTGCTCGATGCTTCCAATCAGGTTGTGGCTTCAAAATCTCAGACTTTCACTCTGAATGCCAATCAGACGCTTGAACAGTCAATTTTGCAAAAAGTGAAAAATCCGGCTTTATGGAGTGCCGAAACTCCCAATTTGTATACGCTTGTCATCAAAATTTCTGATGAACAGAAGAAAGTAATCGAATATGTTTCACATAAGGTTGGTTTCAGGAATGTGGAAATCAAAGACGGTGTATTGCTGGTGAATGGAAAATACGTGTATCTGAAAGGAGTAAATTTACACGAACATCATCATCTCAATGGACATGTGGTGGACAGGGAAACGATGATAAAAGACCTGAAACTAATGAAACAGTACAATGTGAATGCCGTTCGTACCAGTCATTATCCTCAGGCTGCCTTGTGGTACAAGCTGTGTGATGAATATGGAATTTACGTGGTGGATGAGGCTAATATCGAATCGCATGGGATGGGTTACGGAAAAGAAAACATGGCCTTTGACCCGGCATGGGATGCCGCTCATCTCGACAGAACCTACAGCTTAGTTGAAAGGGATAAAAATCATCCGTCGGTTATCATTTGGTCACTGGGTAATGAAGCCAGTAACGGTGATGTTTTCCTCAAGACATATAAATGGATTAAAGAACGCGACAAGACCCGCCCGGTACAGTATGAACAGGCAAAAGAATTTGAAGGAACTGATATTGTTTGCCCCATGTATGCTTCAATCGATAAGATTGCAGAGTACGCGCAAAAACCGGATATCTACCGTCCGCTTATTTTATGTGAGTATTCCCATGCCATGGGGAACAGCTCCGGTAATATTAAGGAATACTGGGAGACCATTCGTGCCCACCGCGCCCTGCAGGGAGGTTTCATCTGGGACTGGGTTGATCAGGGGATCCTGACAAAGGATGAAAACGGGAACTCATATTTTGCTTATGGAGGTGATTTCAACGCGAAACATTATCCGCATCAGGAGAATTTCTGTGTGAATGGTGTAATCTGGCCCGACCGCCGTCCGAATCCACAGCTTTTCGAAGTTAAAAAAGTGTATCAGGATATTCATTTTAAAGCGGTTGACTTGAAAAAAGGAATAATCAATATCACCAATGAATTTGCTTTTACTAACCTGAAAGATTTTAAATTCGCATGGGAAATCATCCGGAATGGAGAGAGAATCAAGCAGGGAGATTTCAGTGTTGTGTTGTCACCGCTTAGCAATCAGGATGTTGTGCTCAATCTCCCTGATGTTGAAGTTTCGGAAGGAAATGAGTATTACCTGAATGTATATGCTTACTCCATTCAAAGTACCGACCTTGTTCCGGCGGGACATTTGCTGGCATACGAACAACTTGCTTTCGATGGTAATAATTATTTTCCTGTTGTTCAGAAAGATAAATCAGGTTCAAAACCAGCTGTTACAAAGAAAAATAATAAAATTGAGGTGAAAGCAGGGGATGTATTAGTCGTTTTCGATGTGGCTAAACATTTCCGACCGAAAGACAACTCTGGCTTGGAGAGCTATCAGAAGAACGGTAAAGTTGTATTGCAGGGAGCTGTGGAGCCTAATTTCTGGCGGGCACCCATTGATAATGACTTTGGTGCGATGATACAAAAACGTTTGAGCGTTTGGCGTGCTGCCGGCTATAATCGTGAATTGAAACAACTTGATGTGAAAGAAGAAAACAATCAGGTGGCTATTGTGTATACATACCGGTTGACAGATGTAGGAGCGGATTATGTGCAAACCTACACAGTTCAGGGTGATGGTTCGGTTATAGTTGATGTTCAGTATAAAACGACTAACAAAGATATTACTGAAATCCCTCGCTTTGGCAATGTGCTTACTTTACCGGTAAACTTAGATAATTACCGCTATTATGGTCGCGGACCGGTTGAAAATTACGTGGATCGTTGTGATGCCGCTAAGCTGGGAATTTACGAAAGCAAGGTAAAGGATCAGTATGTGCCCTATTTGCGTCCCCAGGAAAATGGCAACAAGACGGATGTGCGTTGGCTGACACTTACTGATAGTGAAGGTTTCGGTCTGAAAGTAGAAGGATTACAGCCGATGGGTGTTACAGCTTTACATAATGCTTCAGAAGATTTTGATCCCGGTTTTACCAAAAAACACATGCATATCAACGATATCTATCCCCGTAAAGAAGTTGTACTTTCGCTTGATTTGTTCCAGCGGGGAATAGGAGGTACCAATTCATGGGGACAGTTACCATTGGAAAAGTACCGGTATCAGAATCAGGATTACCAATTCAGCTATAAAATTTCAATTGTTGAATAATATCAATGCAGAAAATCATGAAACACAAATCAATTTTCGCGATAATGGCTGCCGGTTTGTTAACGCCGGTACTGACAGCTCAGGAAAAACAGCCCAACATCATCTTACTTTTTGCTGATGATTTGGGGTGGAATGACATATCTTCACCGATAGCCACCCTGGGACATGGTTCCAAAAATCACCAGACACCGAACATCGATAAACTGGCGAAACAAAGTATGGTTTTTACCAATGCCTATACCCAGCAAAACAGTGCGCCGACCCGGGCGGCATTGTTAACCGGTCAGTGTGCCAACAGAACCCATGTGTATAATGTTTGGGGGCTGGACCGGTATGCGAAAGGTAAAGAGGCCGGTATCAAACAAGAAGAAGCGCGTATTGTGCCAGCTGCTCAGGAAAAGGAATCGCTACAGCCAGGAACATTGAATTATGCCCGTTTATTGAGAGATGCAGGATATAATACCTATATTTTTGGCAAAGTACATGGATTTAAAATCAATGAAGAAGACGACTGCGGATTTACCCATAATTTCGAGTGCAGTAAAAAAGTGAAGGAGGATAAGAAAGAAGCCTCGAATTACTTCGCCTTCAAGACGAAAGATGGGAAGTGGATATTCGATAATCCGCTTTACAATCAATTTGCGGCTCCGTATACCGAAGATTATATACGGAAAAACCTGCTTCCTTTTGCAAATGGCAATGATCCACTCACGCTTAAAGGAACGAAGAAGCATTTTACAGATGCAATTGGGGATGTCGTGATTAATGAAATTGCCAATGCGGATAAAAACAAACCATTCTCCATGTGGGTGGCTTTTCACGCGATTCATTCGGCTATTGTTAGTCGCGATGACTTGTATGCCAAGTACAGGGAACGAACAACGCTTGATAACAGGCATGAGAATTTTAAATATGCCGCGTTGACGGAACAACTGGATCAGACGGTAGGCCGGATATTGGCTGCCTTGGATGACCCGAACGGTGACGGAGATCAATCTGATTCCATGCGTGATAATACAGTGGTTATATTTCTATCCGACAATGGGGGAGTACATGGTGGAAATCATTCAAATGCACCTTTGAAATGGGCAAAAGGTACGCTTTATGAAGGAGGAATCCGTGTGCCGATGATGGTGCGATATCCAAACCTGATAAAAAATAGCGGAGTTTCAGCAGAGCCGGTTCATGTAATTGATTTCCTGCCTACATTTCTCGATTTTGCGGGAGTAAAATATACCCATAAAGAGCATAAACTCGATGGGGAATCTATCGTGCCATTACTTGCCGGGAAAGCCAAACAACTTGACAGGGATGCCATCTGCTGGCATTTCCCCGGGTATATGGATGAAAGAGGAATCCCGGCTTCGGTCATCAACAAACGGGTTGATGGAAAACGTTATAAATACCGTTATTGTTATGAATATGATACACATGAATTGTATAATCTGACGGATGATATGGGAGAAACAGTGAATCTGTTGGAAGGGAATGTAACGAAATCGAACCTGAAGATTGGAAATGATTTGCTGAAAGACCTCCGGAAATGGATTGATTCCACCCAACCGCTTCCTATGTATTATGTTGATAACGGTAAGCAGGTTTCGTTACCTGAAAAAATAAAATTATAATATACAATCATAATAAAATTCCACACTGATGATGCTGTCAGGGTGGAATTTTTTTAATTAATAAATACCATGAACATGATGAATCACAAACTTGCATTACCGCTATTGTCGTTGTTGACCATGCCTGCTGCCGCTAAAACAGCAACTCCTCCCAATGTTGTCCTGATACTGATTGATGATATGGGTTGGACTGATTTGGGTGTTTACGGAAGTAAGTTTTATCAGACCCCTCAGATTGATGCCTTTGCAAAGGATGCGGTACGCTTCACCAACGGATACGCTGCCTGCACGGTTTCTTCTCCGACCCGGGCCAGTATACTGACCGGTAAATATCCGGCTAAACTGCACCTGACCGACTGGATTGAAGGCTGGAAGTTTCCACAGTCTAAGTTAAAGGTGCCGGAATGGACCATGTACCTGCCTCACGAGGAGACGACGATAGCTGAAATATTTAAATCGGCAGGTTATACAACCGCCCATATCGGCAAATTTCATCAGGGGGAAGATGAAAAATACTGGCCGGAGCATCATGGGTTCGATATCAATATCGGTGGATGGGCCAAAGGTGCACCCAATCTGAACCGTGCGAAAAATGCGGATGGTCCGGACGGATATTTCTCACCTTATGGAAACCCAAGATTAAAGGACGGTCCGAAAGGAGAGCACCTGACTGAGCGCCTTACCGAGGAAGCTTGTGGGTTTATTGAAAAGCAAACAAAACCTTTCTTCCTGAATTTGTGGTTTTACAATGTCCATACGCCATTGATGGCTAAGCAGGACAAAATTGACAAATACGAAGCGTTGATAGATCCCGCAAATCCGCAGCGCAATCCTGTTTACGCTGCGATGGTGGAGCATGTGGATGAGGCAGTAGGCAAAATCGTTCAGAAGCTAAAAGAAACTGGATTATACGACAACACGATTATTGTTTTTACTTCCGATAATGGTGGGTTGATCGGAAAGGGAGAACGCAAGATAACCAATAACGCTCCCCTTAGAAAAGGGAAAGGCCATATGTATGAGGGTGGCGTAAGGGTTCCTTTCATGATCAAAAACCTCAATCAGCAGGCAGGAGGAACAGTAAGCGACACTCCTGTCATGTCAATAGATTTATTGCCAACACTGGCTGATATTTCCGGAGTAAAGATTGACCGGTCAGTGGCAAAAGAAATCGACGGAATCAGTTTGAGGAAAGTACTGACATCCGGAAAAAATAAACTCAAAAGAACATCTTTATACTGGCATTATCCGCATTATCATTCTGAAGGCGCCACACCTTACAGTGCCGTGCGCAATGGCGACTGGAAATTAATTCACATTATCGAGACCGATAGTTATGAATTATATAATTTAAAAGATGATATAGGAGAACAACAAAATTTAATTGATGAAAATCCGAAAGTTAAAGTCCGGTTACAGAAAGAGCTGGAAAACTGGAAGTTGCGAATGAATGCTCAAATGCCAACGGTACGATAAATGCGTTTATTGTAGGATTTAATGTAATCTTGCATAAAATTCATACCTTGTTTGCATAATTTTTATACCCCCCTGTAAACGGTAAATAAATACTTTTGTTGATGATAACTAACATTTATTAAATCTATCATCATGAATTTAAATATGCGTTCGGGGAGTATGCTCATTTCTTCCGGTGTGTTGATGTTGCCACTTTTGCAAACAACATCGGCAAAAAATAATAATATGTCAGCAGATCTTCCCAATGTAATCTATATTCTTGTAGATGATCTTGGTATTGGTGACCTGGGTTGTTATGGACAGAAACTCATCAAGACACCGGCAATCGATAATTTAGCTGCCAACGGGATGCGTTTTACGCAGCATTATGCGGGATCCACGGTCAGCGCTCCTTCCCGATGTTCATTGCTTACCGGAAAACATACGGGCAATGCTTATGTGCGTGGAAACAGAGGATATACGCACACCGATGGCATTGATTATGATACCCCGCTTCCGGCTGAGGAAGTAACTGTTGCCGAGATTTTCAAGCAAAAAGCATATCAAACTGCTTGTGTCGGGAAATGGGGACTTGGAGGACCGGCATCGGTCGGGCATCCCAACAACCAGGGCTTCGATTATTTTTTTGGCTATCTCGGGCAGGGGAACGCTCATAAATTTTATCCGAAACAATTATTCGAAAATAATCAGGTTGTCCCCCTGAATGGCAAGGTTTATTCCCATGATTTGATTATGGAGAAAGCCCTGAATTACGTTGAGAAAAGTGCCGGGAAACCATTTTTTTTATACCTGACACCAACCATTCCGCATGCTGAATTGGTTGTGCCCAATGGTGAATTGATGGGTTATGAAGGCATGTTTCCTGAAAAACCATTTGTTCGTAAAGCTGGTTCCTACGGGTCGCAGGCACAGCCCAAAGCAACTTATGCAGCCATGGTCAGCAGGCTCGACCGGGATATACAACGTCTGGTGGATTTACTGAAAGAAAAGGGTGTGCTGGATAACACCCTGATTATCTTTACTTCTGATAACGGTCCGCATAAAGAAGGAGGAAACGATCCTGACTTTTTCGACAGTAATGGTCCGTTTAGGGGATATAAACGCGATTTATATGAAGGAGGCATACGTGTTCCTTTCATTGTTCACTGGCCGGCAGCTGTTCCCAAAGCCAGCGTGTCGTATCATATTTCCGCATTCTGGGATTTTCTGCCGACAGTGGCTGAGTTGATTGGTGTTGATCCCCCGAAAAGTACAGATGGAATTTCATATCTGCCGACACTCACCGGCAAAGGAAAACAAGAAGAGCACAATTCGCTTTACTTCGAATTTCACGAACAGGGAGGGCGGCAATCCATTATGAAGGACGGATGGAAACTCATTCGCCTGAATGTAAATAATCCGGAAAAATCAACACTTGAATTATATAATTATTTTCTGGATCCGGGAGAAATGGCCAATGTGGTCCTGCAATACCCCACGAAAGTAAAAGAACTGCAAAAACTGATGGATAGTCAACGGACTTCCAATCCATACTGGAATTTTAAAAAATAGAATATATCAACCAAAAAATCTATGCAAAGAATGAAAAACAAACTAAAACTGACTTGTTTTGTTCTGTTCCTGATTTGTTCGTTTCAGCTTAAAGCGCAACAACGGGAGTGGTCGGGACAAGTATGGGATGAAAAACTCAATGAACCGCTCATTGGAGTGAGTGTCACGGTGCAGGGAAGTTCGGCAGGAACCATTACCGATTTCGACGGTAAGTTCCGGATTCGGGCAGAAGTGAACCAAACGCTTAATTTTTCGTATGTCGGTTATATTCCGCAAAGTATCCAACTCCGAAGCAGTACCGATTTGTCGAGGGTGCTGATGCGGGAAGATACAAAAGTACTCGATGAAGTAATTGTGGTAGGGTATGGTGTTCAGAAAAAAGTATCTTCAGTGGGTTCCATATCTGCTGCCAAAGGTGAGGAGCTGTTGAAGACAGGGAATGTAACATCAGTATCAGAAGCATTGCAGGGGATGATGCCCGGGGTGGTTTCCATCATGAATGATGCAAAACCCGGTGCTGATGAAGCTGACATCATCATCAGGGCGAAAGGAAGCTGGCGTTCTTCTCAACCGCTTGTGCTTGTGGATGGTATTGAAAGAGATATGAACGACATCGATGCCAATGAGATTGAATCTTTGTCGGTGCTGAAAGATGCCTCTGCAACAGCAGTTTATGGTGTGAAAGGTGCGAATGGTGTAATCTTGGTTACCACGAAAAGAGGTGTGAATCAGAAACCTAAGATTTCTTTCAGTGCTAACTTTGGTTTCAAGGAACCACTGACCCGCCCGGAATATGCCGATTATGTTACTTCCATGAATATGTGGAATGAAGCTGCAACAAACGATTTACAATATTCCAAATTAATCCCGGAGTCTAAGATTAATGCCTGGCAGAACGCTTTTGCAACTGGTAATGTGGGACCGTACAATCCTTATTTCCCTAATATTGATTGGTGGGATGAAATGGTAAATGATATGGGATATCAGCAACAATATAATATTAATATCAGTGGCGGTACCGAGTTCATGCGATACTTCTCCTCAATTGGTTACCTCAATGATGGAGATATTTTCAAAACACAGAAAAATGAATTGTTCGATCCAACTTTCAAATATCAACGGTATAACTGGCGAAGCAATTTTGACTTTCAACTGACAAAATCAACGGTACTTTCCTTAAACCTGTCGGGTAGGCAGGGATACCGCAGTCAGACCGGATACCGGATCAACGATAATAACGAAAGTGACACTTCTTTTGGTCAGCCGCAGTTTTTCAGAATGCTTTATACGGCACCACGAAATATGTTCCCGATAACCTGGGAAGATGGTAGCTATGGATTGACTCCGAGCGCAGAATCATCTCAGAATTTGCGTATTCTTTTTGACAAGGGACAACGTTTGTATAAATACTATCAGAATTTTATTGATGCCACCTTAAATCAGGATCTTAGTTTTATCACTAAAGGATTAAAATTTAACGGTAAATTTGGTTATAACGTGGCCACCAGATCGCGGGATGATTTCATGCGTTATGACAATGGCGGTCCGTTTGGAGAGAAGAACTTCATTGGTTATTCACGGGAATATGATTATTCTCAACCCCTGCCAGATGGAGGATACGTAATGGTGAAGCAGGAACGATGGGTTGATTCTGAATTTCAGGGAGAAAAACCAAAAGCAAATTATGATTTAATTCTTGATGGAGGGTTTGATAAACGTTTGTATTATGAGCTGGCATTCAATTATGATCGCAGCTTCGGTAATCACAATGTTACGGCTCTAGCCTTGATGAGTCGCAACGAAATTGAAGGTCTGGCAGGTAGTAGTGCTACGAATTTGAAGTTTAAAGAAAATGACGAAGCCTGGGTTACCCGTGTTACCTATAACTGGAAAGAAAGGTATTTAATGGAATTCAATGGGGCGTACACCGGTTCACAAAAATTTGCCCGCGGATTAAGATACCAGTTTTTTCCATCCTATTCGTTGGGATGGAGAATTTCAGAAGAACCGTTTATCAAAGAAATTGCCGGAGAATCATTGGATAATTTAAAAATAAGATATTCTTCTGGTATTGTTGGTTACGATAAGTCCGCAGAGGCATATACCTATATTCAGTTATATAAAAATGCAGGTGGTAATGTAAGCTTTGGTGAAACGGAAAAAACAAATTATGGTCCACTGTATTCAGAAGATAAAGCTGCTAATCCAAATGCAACATGGGAAACAGCCTACAAGCAAAATCTGGGAATTGATTTGATGCTTTTCAATAAGTTGACTGCAACGGTGGACATGTACAGTGAGAGACGTGAAGGTATCCTGATGACCGTGGCTACACCAGCCTGGTTTGGGATTAAAGAACCCGATGGAAACGTTGGTGAAACCAAAAGCAGGGGAATAGAGATGGAAGTAGGTTGGAACGAAAATATTAATAAAGACTGGAGCTATTGGGTGAAAGTAAATTTTGCCATCAATGAAAACAGGGTAATTTACAGAAATGATGCCGCTGATTATCCTGATTACCGTAAATATGCAGGTAAACCTATCGGGGTTATCAATAAATTACAGGTTACTGATTATTATCAGTCGTTGGATGATATTTTTAACTATGCAACAGCAAATAATTCTTCAACACAAAGCAAGCTGATACCGGGTGATTTTATGTATCTGGATTATGATGCCGATGGTACCATTGATAATGTGTTGGATAAAATTCCGGTTTTATACAATAATTATCCCCAAAACACTTATGGCACTACGTTTGGCTTCCGGTATAAATCATTTCAGGTAAACGCGATGTTATATGGCGTGGTGAATGTGTATAAAGATGTTGATGCGTTGATGTTGTGGGATTTAAGTGAGGGTAACGATTATAATTATTTTGCCAATCCGGATGTGACCGGCAGGTGGACTGCTGATAATGCAGCCAACGCGGTTAAACCTTCTCTGCACAGTGATTTTGGGGGGTACAGCATGACCAGTGGAACTTCTTATAGCTTTCAGAATGCATCTTATTTGCGACTTAAAAACCTGGAACTGGCATATGACCTTGATAAAAAGCTGATTAACAGGGTTGGAATGAAAAATGTGCAAATTTATGCGAATGCCAATAACTTGTTTACCATAACGAGTTTTAACCGGCAGCTGGACCCCGAAGGAAACTCTTCGGCTTTATATCCTTTGGTGAGACGATATAATATTGGAACAAGAATCACATTCTAACTCATTTAAAAGTATAATACGTATGAAACAATATAAATATATTATCATCTTACTGATAAGTCTGATTTCATTCTCGTCCTGTGAAGAATACCTGGATAAATCACCGGATTTGGGATTGTCGGAAGAAGAAGTATTCAGTAACTTTTTCACGGTAAGGGGTTATCTGGATCAATGTTATAATTGTGTACTCGACTACACATTTTGGAGAGCAAATGGACTGGAACGTGCTCATATGGGGCAAATGTCGGATGAAGGTGCAAATCCTTATTCAAATAACATGGCGAAATTCACGAATAAAGGACAGTGGTTGGCAAACAAACAGGCTCCTGATGTAGGTTGGGGAGAAGAGTTTGTTGCATCACCCAGAGGAAACGTTATCCCCAATGCTTTTTATGCATTGCGGGTGGCTAACAAGGTTGTTCAGAAAGCCCCTCTGATGTCGAATCTGACTGAAGCCCAAAGAACTCAATTACTTGGTCAGGCGCATTTCTTTCGAGCCTGGTTTTATTTTGAAATTATCCGCAGGGTCGGAGGTATGCCTTTACTCGACAAGGCTTTCTCCAGTGACGACGATTTTGACGTGGAACGCCTGACTTACCATCAGTCGACCGACTGGATTATCGACCAACTTGATTTGGCTATTTCGCTGTTACCGGATGCCTGGCCGAGTCAGGAAGTCGGTCGTCCGAACAAATCAGCTGCTTACGCGCTCAAATCAATGGCCGAATTGTATGCAGCCAGTCCGCTGATGTGTAACCCGATTGATAAAATTGAAAACAACGGTTACGATGTGGAAAGAGCCAAAAAAGCTGCACAATATGCTAAAGAATGTCTTGAATATATTGATGTTACAGCGCCGAAACACAAGATGATGCCGGGTAATCAGTATAAACATATTTTTTATCATTTTCCTAATTATTACAGTGACGAATCCTTGTGGTACCTGAATTCTGTTGGACAGAACAGAAATGGTCAACCGGATTTGCCTATTCACTGGCAGAATATACACTGGTCGAAACGGGCAGGTAATTACGGTCAGGCCAATGTAAGCGTTTCACAGAATTTAGTGAATAAATTCGAGACCATCAATGGTTACAAAGCCGAACTGACTGCTACAGGATGGGTGAGTGATGACCCGGCTTTTAATCCGGCTAATCCGTATGCAAACAGGGACCCGAGATTTGATGCATTTATACTGTATCCGGGTGAACAATATGGAACTTTCTCGGATAACTCTCCGAATTATGTGTGCACATGGGAAGGAGGGAGAGATGTTTCAGTAGCTCCAAGCGAAATGGTGCGTACCCGTTATATGGTAAAAAAATGGCAATGGCCTGAAAGTGTTAAACTTGACAGGAGTAACGATAATGGATATGGCTTGTATTACTACAACACCATTCACATCAGAACCACACAGGTATGGTTGGACTACGCGGAAGCCATGAATGAAGCTTACGGTCCGACGGTCAAACCGACGGGTTATACCTATTCGGCTGTCGAAGCCGTGAATATGGTTCGAAACAGGGTGGGAATGCCTGATGTGCGGGCAGAAATTGCAGGAGATAAGCTGAAATTAAGAGAGTTGATCCGGAATGAAAGAGCCGTGGAATTGTTGTTTGAAAACCATCGCTGGTTCGATTTACGCAGGTGGATGATTGCCGAAGAAGTGTTGAATGTGCCGAATCCCATCAAGGGTGTAAAGGTGACAGCCAGCAATGCAACCGCCTTAAAACCTAATCCGGGTAATGTATTCACCTATGAACTCTTAGATGTAACGGAAGAAGTGCGTGTTTTTGAACGCCGGCATTACTGGTACCCTGTGGGCGAAGATGAAGCAAACCGCATGGTGAATTTTAAACAGAATCCGGGTTGGTAATTAGTTATGATCTTAAATAAGGATACAAATGAGAAATAAAAGTAGAATAAAAGAAATCACACTGTTTTTTATCATCTTGCTGACATTGGGTTTGAATACGCTGGAAGCTCAAAATAAAAAACAGAAAGAAGCCAGAAAGGTTGCTGCTGTTGAAGTCAGCGCCGTGGTAACTGATGAGAAAGGAAATGTTATACCCAATGCCGCCGTTGTTGTTGGTGAAGGAGCCATGACATATTATACAGATCAGAACGGGAAATTTACAGTTAAAGTAAAAGCCGGATCCATACTTATCATAGAAGCGTTGGGTTTCGAATCCCGGGTGGTTGATACTTCTAAAGGAGTTTCAAAGAACATGAAGGTGGTGGTTAATCGCAAGCCTCTTTTTGCGGGTGAGAAAGATATATTGGAATTACCGGGTTGGATAAAAAACACCAAACGTTACCAGGTTGGTGCGGTCAGTTCAACGAGTGGTACTGCCATCGAAACTTATCCGGATATGATAACCAACAACGCTTTACAGGGTAAATTACTTGGATTGATTTCAATAATGAATGCAGGAGGCTTAGCCAATAATGCAGCAACCTTGTACATCAGAGGTTTACAGCGTGAAGGGGGAAATGGGATAGTAACATTAGTTGATGGTGTGGAAAGGGATATTAATACCCTGATTCCGGAAGAAATTGAAACAATAGAGGTATTGAAAGATGCTACATCAAAAATTCTTTACGGTCCCAGAGCTGCTAACGGTGTGCTGATGATAAAAACCAAAAGAGGTGAAAAGCACAAAAGGGTAATCCGTGTAAACGCGGAATATGGTGCGGGACTCCCTGCCATCATGCCTGAGTTCGTGAATTCTTATGATTATGCACGTTTGTATAACGAGGCCAGGATAAATGATGGATTACTGCCTGTTTATACTGATGCTGATTTGCAAGGTTATCAGAACAGTACGGGGGCAAATGATTTCAGATATCCCGACATCGATTATTATGACTATTTCCTGAAGAAAAACACGGAATACCGTAAGTTCGACTTTGAGTTTTCAGGCGGGAATGACAATGCGCAGTACATGTTTGTTGGTTCATATAATGGAAACAGTGGTCTTCAGAAAATTGGCGAAACGCCTCAACGTGACAGGATGACTGCCCGTGGAAATCTGGATGTGAAGGTGAATGATTACATCGCGGCTTATCTCAATATCGCCGGGGTATTCGACATTACCAACCGGAGTTCACTGGATCACAGCCAGACGTTTTCAGCATTGAGTAGCCATCGCCCCAACGAATATCCGATTTATATTCCGGAAACAATACTGCAACCCGACTCTGCCGGTTATCCGGCCTTTGGGACTGGTCTTTACATGTCGGAAAACCTGCATGCTGATTTACAATATGGTGGTTTCCGAAAAGACCAGAATATTAACGGTCAGCTTAATTTTGGGTTGGATTTTGATTTGAATGACTTGGTAAAGGGTCTGACCGCTAAAGCCCAGATTTCATTTGATAATTATTTTTATGGGGCACAAACCTTATCGACACAGGCTCCAACTTATGCTCAGCGCTGGATGAAAGCTCCGGACGGAAGTGATTCGCTGGTGTTGATTATGAAAAGAATGGGAAATAAAACTGATGCTATGATTCTTACCAATACAAGGTCATATCGGACTACCAGTTATCTTGGCACATTAAATTATCAGCGGAAGTTTGGCAATAACAATTTGCAGGCTGATTTCCTGAGCAATTATTACCTGGCAGAATCAGCTGGTGAAACTCAGGATCTCAAATTTGTAAACAATGTATTACGTCTACATTTGGTTAATCAGGATAAATATATTGTAGAAGCCAGTGCCGGTTATATGGGAACTAACAAGCTCATAAATGAAAATCAATATGCAGCTTCCTTTGCCGGTGGTGTTGGCTGGATTCTTTCAGAAGAATCTTTTATTAAGGATAAGCTCAAAGGTATAGATTTTTTGAAGTTAAAAGCCAGTGCAGGTTTACTGCCTTATGATGGTCAGACTTCCTACAATTTATACAGAGATCGCTGGAATGACAACGGGACGGTTAGATTCAACAATAACCTTACTTTTCAGCGTACGAATTTTGCACAGGTAGGTAATCCTGATTTAAAGTGGGAAAAATCAAGCGAGTTCAATATTGGCGTAGAAGCATTGATGTTAAATAAAAAGTTATGGATTGAAGCCAACTATTTCAACGAACTGCGTTACGATATCGTACAGAGACTTGACCAAATCAATGCCATGATGTATGGAACATTATTACCCTTCGAAAACTGGGGTAAAGTCAGGAATCAGGGAGTTGAAGTGGAACTGAAGTATTCGGACCGGGTGGATCAATTGTTCTATCAGGTGGGTGCGAATCTGATTTACTCCAAAAACAAAGTGCTACAGACAGATTATACGGATTATCCGGAAGATAACCTGGAAATAATAGGACAGGCTTCGGATGTGATGTATGGTTATGTGGCCAGGGGTTTGTTCGGTAAGGACGTGGATATAAATTCTCCTCATGCGTTTCAGGCTTTTGGTCCTTATCAGGTGGGTGATATTGCGTATGAAGATTTGAATGAGGATAACCTGATAGATGACCTGGACAGAAAGGTATTGGCGAACAGTTTTCCCCGTGCGCATATCGGTCTTGATATCAATCTGAATTACAAAGGTTTCGGGTTGTATGTGCTGGGTACATCTCAGTTGGGTTTCAGCAATTGGATGAATACAGGTTACTATTGGAACAGGGCTGAAGATAAATACTCGGCCATTACGCTGGACAGGTATCATCCGACTAATAATCCGAATGGAACCTATCCGCGTCTGACAACCACCGATGGAGCCAATAATTTCAGAAATTCTACATTCTGGATTGAAAGCGGGGATTTCTTCAGAATTAAGAATGCAGAGTTGAGTTATACGATTAACAATGAACAAACTGATGTGGTCAGAAAAGTGAAATTCTTTGCCAGAGGCAGTAATTTGTTGCTACTTACAAAGAATCGCATATTTGACCCGGAAGCTAAAAACGCGGGACTTACTAATTACCCTGTGCTAATGAATATCACGGGAGGTGTTTCACTGAGCTTCTGATGAGTAAAGTTGTAAAATAATTCAGAAATAAGATTCAACCATTAAAGAATATAGAAATGAAAAAAATAATCAATATAATGCTTGCTGTACTGTTGCTCTCAGTTTGGTCGTGCGAAGATGCACTGGAGACGAAACTTGACAATAGTTATGGTGATGAAATTACCTGGAAACTACCTAACTACGCGTTGGGGGTTCTCATGAATGCGTATGCAAATATCCCTCAAACCCCGAATAGTTTTGACAATGATTTGCTGGATGTGGCAACTGACAACGCGTATTGTAACAAACAAAACTCAGTACTTTCCAAATACGTGATGGGACGTGTTTCTCCGACTATCAACCCCCTTGATAACTGGGGTACTGCGTATACGCAATTCCGGAACATCCACCTATTTCTTGAGAATGGATTGGGTGATAACATTGTTTACAGTTTGTCGGACTCAATCAAAGATAAGAAAATCCGTGATCGTTCGAGAGGTGAAGCCTATTTCCTGCGAGCCTGGTGGGGCATGGAGTTGTTACAGGTTTTCGGAGGACTTACTGACGACGGTCAGGCAATGGGCTATCCGATTATCAACAAACACCTAACCAAAGAAGACCAGGATGACATGGATTTGATGGGCAGAAACAGTTATGAGGAATGTGTACTGCAAATCATCGCGGATTGTGATTCTGCTTTCAAATACCTGCCGTTGAATTATGTAGGCTCTGATGAAGAAACTGGCGTGAAACAGGATGGACGTGCCAACGGCAAAGCTGCATTAGCTTTACAGTCGAGGGTTGCTCTTTTTGGTGCTTCACCAGCCTATCAACCAACTGGTGCATATGCCATCAGTACTGATTCAATAAATAAAAAATGGCAACGGGTAGTCACCTTGTCGGAAAGGGCTTTGACAACAGGGGCGTTGGGTAACTATGCAGCGCTGACTGAAGCTATGTATGTGGGGTCAACGGTAAACGGAAGTACAAACGCTGAATTTTTATTCCGCAAATGGTTTAATAACAATGCGCTGGAAAGACAGAATTTCCCACCCTTATTCTTCGGACAGGGTCGCACCAACCCTTCTCAAAATTTAGTTGATGCATATCCTGCTAAGAACGGTTTCCCGATATCAGATCCGCGTTCCGGATATAATCCCCAAAATCCTTATGTCAACAGGGATAATCGATTTGATTTAACGGTGTATTATAACGGTAAGATTTTCAATACAGATCGTGCATTGGAGATCTATACCGATACGAATGGCGTGAAAATGAGAGATGCTGCAGGTTATGATTATCAGAATACAGTAACAGGATATTATCTGAAGAAATTTCTTTCCGATAAAAAAGATATGTTATATAATCCGGCAACCTTAGGTGCAGTGAACGACTTCCATCAATTTCCACTATTGCGCAGGGCCGAAGTTTATTATAACTTAGCCGAAGCTTTGAATGAGTTGGCTGGTCCAAACGGAACAGTAACCGGGTCAACCCGTACTGCTTATAGTATTATCAAAGACATCCGGACCAAAAACGGGATCACGGCTACAACTTATTTAGATGAAATGGCTGCTGATAAAGATATGTTCAGATCAATGATTTATAACGAAAGAAGAATTGAATTCGCTTTCGAGAACCGACGTTTCTTTGATATGAGGCGTTGCTTGTTACCGCTGAATGAGCCCATCCGTGGTGTTGAAATAACTCAGACTGCTACGGGATTGGTTTTTAACGGGACTGACCCTGCCGGTACTCCTGTAGTTGTTGAAGTAAGAAAACTGGATGATCCGAAACATTATTATCTGCCGCTTCCTTACGATAAAGTGGTGACAAATTCAAATCTAAAACAAAACAAAGGTTGGTAATTGCAACTTTAAAAAATTACACATTATGTTGAAAATAAAGCCTGTAAAATCATTGTTAATGGCCCTGCTGCTGTTGTCGTTTGTAGCTTGTGAGCCATACGAAGACTATATAAAAGATTTTGATTATTCTGCCGTGTATTTTGGAACTCAAAAACCATTGCGAACTCTGGTAACCAGACAGGATAAAGACCAGCTTGAATTTAAACTGGGTGTGGTACTGGCTGGCTTACGTGAAAATAAAAACGGGCACTGGGCTACTTTCGAAATAGATACTGTTTTATTAGATTCTATTCCCGGCGCCACTGGCTTTACATTGCTTCCGGCTGACTGGTATAAATTCAGTATCTCAGAAAATAAGATTGAGATTCCAAAGGGAAAATTTCTGGGTGACTTCACCATCAGTATTGATAAAGCAAAGTTTACTGCAGATCCTTTGTCGCTTACGAAAAAATACGCTTTACCGGTGCGGTTGATTGAAACATCGGCAGATTCCGTGTTGCGGGGCAATGATGTGGTTGCCCGGCGGGATTATACCATTCTGGTTGTAAAATACATCAATGAATTTTCCGGGACCTATTATGTCAGGGGTGAGCAGGTTGAACTTGATATCAGTGGAAATCCGGTGGAAACTACCAGGAATGAGTACTATCACGTTGACTGGATTAAAAACAAAACACGTGTGTTGACTACGACTGCATTAGATGATTGTGAAATGACCGGAATAGGTATTCAAACTTCAGATAAGGTAAAAGTGACTTTTGGTGCTGATCATGCCGTTACGCTTTCAACAGTTACAATTCCTGTTACTGACCGGGGATGTTCATACGCAGATGGAGTTTATCATTTTCAATATGAATATACCAAAGGAGGTAAAACTTATCGGGTAGATGAATATATGAAACAACGCAATGACCCTGAGAATGATTTACGTTTTGAGGAATGGTAATTATGAATAAAAAACAACTGACTTTGATGCTGTCAAACGTGGTGTTGGCAGCATTTGCACAGGATCGCCCCAATATCCTGGTGTTAAGTATTGAAGATACCAGTTGGTTTGAATTTCCGGCCTATGGTAATCAGTGCGTGCAAACTCCGAATCTGGATGAAATGGCAAGCGATGGCGTTGTTTTTCAATATGCCTATTCGAACGGTCCGCAAAGTTCACCGGCACGTTCGGGATTGATAACCGGTGCATATGCGTCTACCTATGCCATGGAACAGCATCGTTCCAGTCCGGCAACACCGGCCGGAATTTTCTATCCGCAATTATTGCGGGATGCGGGTTATTATTGTACCAACAATGCTAAAACTGATTACAATACTACGACCGATAATAAAATCTGTTGGGATGAGTGTAATAATAAAGCAAGTTACAACAGTGCTGCACGCCCGGCAAATAAACCCTTCTTTGCGGTTTATAATTCGGGTGTAACACACATGGGGCGAATCCGGTCGTATCATACCGACGGAAGACGTGATTTCACGAAAGAAGGAGTGTTTGTCGACAATGCCCCGCTTCCGGCACACTTGCCCGATATTCCGGAAGTGCGTTCCGATTACGCTTTCCATCTTGAGGGCGTGAAAGATGTGGATGCCTGGGTGGGCTTGTTTATCAACGATCTCAAAAAGAGAGGGCTGTATGAAAATACAATTATATTCTTCTTTAGCGACCATGGAGGCTGTTCACCACGCGGAAAAGGTTATTTGTACGAAACAGGATTGCGTGTACCCATGATTGTTTATGTGCCTGAAAAATACAAAGAACAATATGGTATAAACCCTGAAACCGGGAACAAGCCTGTTTGTTTTGTGGATTTAGCCCCCACATTCCTGCAAATAGCAGGTGTTCAGGCTCCTGAGCGTTATCAGGGAGAAAGTTTCTTTAAACCCTTGGATGGCAGAACCAAATATCAGTATGGTGTTTGTGGCAATCAGGCAACTCATTTTCAGCCCTTGCGTTCGGTTTCGGATGGTCGCTGGAAATATATCCGCAGGTTTATTCCCTATAAACAACATGCTTTGCGAAACTATTATCAGTGGGGTATGCCGGGGAATATCGCCTGGGATTCTATCTATCAAAAGAACCAGACGAATAATATTACGGCCCTGCCGTTTCAAAACAAATATGCAGAAGAGCTATTTGACCTCTCGGTAGATCCTTTTGAAACTAATAACCTGGCTTATCATCCTGATTTTGTAACAGAAAAAGAAAGTATGCGTCAGAAAATTGACGAGTTTGTTACCGGTACCGTAGATTTAGGTTATCTGTTGCCCATGCAGCGCGAAAAGAAAAACAATTACAACTTATGTCGTGCTGTGGGTTATCCCCTGGCTCAGTTGCATCGCCTGGCAAATTTGACCTGTCGTGTGGAAACCTCCGATTTACCGGAACTAACTACAGCTTTGACCAGTACGTATCAGGAAATCCGTTTTTGGGCAGTTGTCAATATTGCTCAATTGGCTGTGACCGGCAAAATTAGTGTAGCGCCGACAGGATTGATTGGTTTACTAAACGATGCTTCTCAGGAAGTTGCTGCTGAAGCGGCTTATGCGCTGTGTTATCTGGGAGAAAAGGAAACGGCCATGTCATATTACATGAATTTGGTAAGAAGCAGGCAGAATTATCATGATGCAGTATCAATGCTTGAGGTGTTGTCGCTGGATGAAAGAGCAAATGAGTTTTTTACACCCGCAATTATTTCCGAACTCAAAACCTATACACCTGTAAAGAATTATGCAAGTCAGAAAGACCTTGGTATCATGATCAGGGGTGTTCTCGCAAACCTGAAAGAATATCCGGCAAACCGGATATATGATCAACCGGTTTACGATGAGGGATTATCGGTCAATAAGACCCGCAGGCCATTGAATCCGGCGCCAGGAGGTTCTTCAACTTCCGAACATTTTTTTTTAGAGAACTTTAAACCACTTGATGGGCAGAGTAAAGTGCCTCTTACTGATATGGTTGGGAAAACAGATGTTGCCGGTTGGCTTTGTTCACCAACCGGTGTGTTTGCGCAAAATTCCAGTACGCTGGCAGGTGGTATACGGATATCGTCAACTGCAATTACCCTGGCATGGATTGATACACCGGAACTGGATTTGTCGAAGCCGGTATTGCTTGAGTTTGAATCCAAAAAATGGGTTAAAGAGGGTGAAGGGACATTGTATGGTGTTGTTGACGGTGATACAATCATTTATGTTATGAATCCGAATAATACGATATCTCCCCGAAAAAGTACTCCATTTGTTGCCGGAGAAAAATCGCGCATTCGTTTTACCGGAACGAAGGTTGCTTCCAATGATATTTGCATTGATAGCATTCGGGTGTCTTATACCGACGAACCTATGCTCAGTATACCCTATAGTAAGGTTGTCGACATGGGAGATGTAAAACCCGGGCATCAACTTAATTATAGTTTGCCGATAAGTGTACAGCATGGTTATGGCACGGTTAGTTTTCAAGAGCCCGATAATGAGTTGTTTTCGATTTCCGGAGAGTCGGTCATTGCGTTCAGTGATGAAATAAATGACAGCCAGATAAATTTTGTATTTAATGCGCCGGAACAGCCGGGAACATATACCTCACGTGTGTCGGTTGATGGAGGTGAGGATTATGGTGTCAGAACAGTATGGCTGAATGCAACCGTAGATCCTGCTTCTGACACTAAAAAAGTATTGGATAAAAATCTGAAGATTCTTATCAGGAATAGAGAAATCAGTATTTATGCCAATGAAATGATGAGCGTTAAGTTGTATGCTGTTTCCGGGCAAATGCTCTCATCTGTAGTTAATAGTAATACCTACTGTACAATTACAACGCCCGGTGAAGGTTTGTTTTTGCTGAACATTACCGGCGTGTCGGGAAGTGTGATACGAAAAGTAATTGTGAACTGAAAACTCTTTGTATCTTTGACTCATTAACGATATTTATAGTCTGATACCATGTATTTAATGAAATCATTTATCCTTACGCTTGCATTCTTCCTGATACTAAGTCATCCGTTGCGTGCATTGCCGGGTATTTATCAAAATGAATACCAGCGTCCGCTCAGTGTGGCCGATGGTCTCGTTTCGAATGAAGTAAATTGTATTTTGCAGGATTCCAAAGGATTTATGTGGTTTGGTACAAATAATGGTTTGAGCAGATATGATGGATATACTTTCAAGCAATACAAGTCCAATTATCAGCATCCCCTTTTTTTTAGTAATAATGCCATCAGGAGTCTGGCCGAAGACCAGACAAACGGTTTATGGGTAGGCACACTGATGGGATTAAATTTTATCGATTTACTTACAGGGGACGTAATCAGATTTAATCATGAAGTGCTTGACCGTAGTGGCATTAACTCGATTGTTATTGCAGATGATAATACGCCCTATTTCGGTACTACAAACGGTTTGTTTTATTATGACCGGAATTTGAAGCAGTTCATTCAGATAAGAAAGGACCTTAAAGGTCGGGAGTTTAATAGTGTTACAATCAGATGTTTATTGATTGATTCAAAGAATTATCTGTGGATTGGTTCCTGGGAAACCGGATATGATGTGTATAACCTGAATACCCGGTTATTCGCGGATTATCAATATTTGCAGGATAAAAAACTGCTGATTGTGAACTCTTTTTTCGAAGATGAAGCCAATAATATATGGCTTTCAACCTGGGACCGGTTTGGTGTTTTCAGAATAGAAAATCCACATCAACCCTCACAAAGTAAACTTACCGTTTTCTATCCGAAACGGAATGAAAAAAGCACCTTTTATCCGGTAGTGTACAGTATCAATCAGGATCGCAACAATGGAAATATTTTGTTAGCGACTTCCAATGGTTTGCAAATCATTCAACAACCGTACAAATTTGACAAAGAGGTGCAACTAAACGCAGCAAACTCCATTAAAGTTTCCAGTGATGAGATTTTTTCACTCTATCGCGACCGGACCGGAATCATCTGGTATTCAATATATGGTGTTGGCATGAATGCGCTTAGTTCAAACCGGGTTCAGTTCGAACAATATAACATGACAGGTCTTATTGATAAGGAAAACTGGTTGTCCTCAGTAACCGGCATTTACGAAGATGATGGGAATGTTATCTGGTTAGGTATAAAATCTTTTGTGTTGGGTTTATTTAATAAATCAGATAATTCGCTCATTTTATACAATCGTCATCCCGTGTTGAATAAAATTTCAAGCAGGGCAAATTCCATTCTGAGCTTTCATAAACCTCAAAAGAAAAATGAATTATGGTTAGGTACACGTTATGATGGTTTGTACGCGGTAACACTACAACAACAAAAGATAGTTTCGATTCGGAAAGTTGACTTGAAAGGTATTGATCCCAAAAGTCTGGGGATTAAGATGATTATCGAGGATGAGCAAAATCACTTGTGGATAGCAACCAGTAAAGGTTTGGTACATGCAATCTGGAATGGAGTAAATGAATATGAGGTACGTACTGAGAAGAAAATTGCGGAACGATTCGAGAATCAGATTATCAATACCGTATTGATTGATAATGACAAAAATATATGGGTAGGAACGCAGAATCTGGGATTGTTTAAAATAGTTTTGAATAAAGGGGACTTAAAAATTGATACATTCTCTTTTGAAAACAAACGCCTCAACAACAATGAAGTAATATGCCTGCTCCAGGACTATAAAAACAGGATTTGGGCGGGAACCAAAGGGGGAGGATTGAGTTTGTATCATGCTGATCCGGATCGGTTTGATATCATCGATAACATGAATCTGATTCCTGACGATGCCATTTACGCCATGGAAGAAGATCATTGGGGAAATATCTGGCTGGCAACTGGTAACGGATTGGTAAGTTACAATGAAGATCTGCCCCACGATCAAAAAATCAGGATTTTTTCAGGCAAAGAAGGAATCAGAATTAATACATTTAATGCCAATGCCGTATTTAAAAATAATAACAATGAATTGTTCTTCGGTGGAAGCAATGGTTTTGTGTCCTTTGTCCCTGAAAAAAGCAAGGAAAAATCATTTGCTCCGCAACCTGTCATTACAGGTATTTCGGTCGCGAATGAACTTATCGATAATTTGCCACCGGAGGAAAAATCGAAGATAACATTGAAACAGACTCCTTATGCTGAACAAATAACGTTGTCGCATAACCAGAAAAACATCCTGATAGAATACTCGTCTCTTTTGTTTGAGAACATCTCGGCTGTAAAGTATGCCTATCAGTTAGAGAGAGTTGATAAAGACTGGGTTTATGTCGATTCAAAAAAACGTTTTGTCAATTACAATAATCTTGCTCCGGGTACTTATATCTTTAAAATTAAATCAGCCAACGGACACGGAGTCTGGTGTGACAATCCGGCTCAGTTGAAAATCAAAATAAAGCCTGCTCCCTGGAATACAATTTATGCATATCTGGTTTATTCAGTCATCTTTTTAATTTTATTTTACCTGGTTTCCCGTTTTGTGGTTAACCGGGTTCGCCTGAGAAAAATGCTGGCAATAGAGCAGATTGAAAGGGAAAAATCGGAAGAGGTTCATCAGGCAAAGCTAAAATTCTTCACGAATATCTCACATGAATTCTTCACGCCTATAACCATCCTCAATTGTGCCTTAGACGGCTTAAAGGTTCGACATCCGGAGGAAACCGGTGTTATGCAAAATATGAAAGCCAATATGGACAGATTGGTGAGGTTATTGGAGCAAATCGTCGAATTCAGAAAAGTTGAAACCGGCAACCTCAGGTTAAAAGTGTCAGAAATTGAGATTGTATCGTTTATCAGAGAATTGTGTGATGTGCATTTTGCGCCCTTATCGGTACAAAACAATATTGCACTTCGGTTTCATGCTGAGAGTGAGCAAATCAATGGTTACATTGACCGTGATAAGCTGGACAAGATTATGTACAACCTCTTGTCGAACGCCTTTAAGTATAATAAAGAAAATGGTTCTGTTGAAGTTACCATTGCTGAAACAGGTGAGCCCGGAAATCGCAACTTGTCGGTTTCTGTTGCTGATACAGGGTATGGCATTCCCGAGGATGTTAAACAAAACCTGTTTAGGAGATTCTACGAAGGTAATTTTCGTAATTTTAAAGTAAAAAGTATTGGCATTGGGTTGTCATTAACGCATGATTTGGTAAAATTTCATAAAGGAAACATAACCGTGGATTCACTTGAAGGTAAAGGTACGACATTCAGTATTTTATTGCCGATAGAGAAAGATCATTATGATACAAAAGAAATATATCAGGAATATGAGCCGGAAGAAGAGATTATAAGTCAGGAGAAACAACCTGACAAAGGTAATAAATCCTATATTGATGCTCTTGAAGTGACTGAAAAAATGCAATTGTTGCTGGTAGAAGATAATAAGGAGCTGAATGCATTGATATCTGACGCGCTTGAAAGTGATTACATTGTTTTTCAGGCTAACAATGGAATAGAAGCGCTGGAAATCCTGAACGAAAATGAGATAGATATTGTCGTTACTGATGTGGTTATGCCGGAAATGGACGGTATAGAACTAACTGCAAAAATGAAATCGGTGGTTGAGTTTTCTCATATCCCGGTTTTGATGTTATCAGCACGTCAGAATGTGGAGCATAAAGTCGAGGGCTTTGAGGCGGGAGCTGATTCCTATATTACCAAACCATTCGAGATGCCCGCCCTGATTGCCAATATCCGGAGTCTGGTAAAAAACCGTAAACTATTGGCGCAGTCTTTTGCTTCAGATCAGGAATTGATGGATGTTTCGAAATATACCCATAACGATACAGATAAATTGTTCCTGGAAAAAGTCATCGGTCTGATTGAAGAGAATGTGCTTCGTAAGAATTTTACCACCAATGATTTGTATTTCGAGTTGAGTATGAGCCAGTCTACTTTGTACCGAAAACTGCAATCCCTCATAAACTTATCGCCTAACGAGTTGATCCGTAAGGTGAAAATTCAGGTTGCCAGTCGGATGTTGCTGGAGAAAAAATTGAATATATCTGAAGTGGCATATGATCTGGGATTTAACGATCCCAAATATTTCAGTACCATTTTCAGAAAAGAAACAGGCATGAGTCCGACTGAATATTTAAAACATAAAAACAAATAACGTGAAACTTATTACAAGCACTTTTACAGCTGCCTTTGGATTAATGAGCCTGCCACTTGTAGCAGTAGAAAAAAATCAACCCAACATTATTTTCTTTCTTGCTGATGATATGGGTATCGGAGATGCGGGATGTTACGGGCAGAAAATAATAAAGACACCCAATATTGATGCACTTGCCAGTTCGGGTGTTCAGTTTATGCAACATTATAGTGGCTCTACCGTGAGTGCGCCTTCCCGTTGTGCGCTGATGACGGGAAAACACACGGGACAGGCCGCCATTCGGGGAAATGGAAGCAGTGCTGTCAGAAATGAAGATGCTGACCTGTCGTTGCCACCTGAAGAAATAACCGTTGCGGAGATTTTGAAAGAAAAAGGATATGCAACCGCCTGCGTAGGTAAATGGGGTTTGGGTGGTCCGCAGTCAAACGGTTCTCCGGTGAATCAGGGATTCGACTATTTTTTCGGTTATCTGAGTCAGGGCGCAGCACACCGGTATTATCCGGAATTTCTGTATGAGAATGAATCGAAGTATCCTTTAAATGGTCAGTATAGTCACACCGTTATCATGCAAAAAGGACTTGAGTTCATTGAGAAAAATGTGACTAAACCGTTTTTTGCCTATTTCGCAGTCACACCTCCGCATGCCGACCTGGATATTCCTGATTTGGGGATTTACAACAATAGGTTTCCGGAGACTCCACATATCAACAATACAACCAAAGGATATAAGACCCAGTTACAACCCAAAGCAGCTTACGCGGCTATGGTGTCGGAACTTGACCGGAATGTGGGACAAATAATTGAACTCCTGAAAAAGAAGGGCATTTACGAAAATACAATTATCATTTTCTCATCTGACAATGGTGTTCATAAAGTAGGAGGTAATGATCCTGATTTTTTTGATAGCAACGGTCCGTTCAGGGGTTACAAAAGAGATTTGTATGAAGGCGGCATCCGTGCTCCGTTCATAGTTTCCTGGAAAAATAAAATCAGGACACCATTTGTAAGCTACCATGTTTCAGCGTTTTGGGATTTTCTTCCTACGGTTTGCGATATCGTGGGTGCTGACACTCCTAAAAGTGTAAATGGTATATCCTTTTTGCCTGAATTATTGCATGACAACCGTTCTCAGTCAAAGCATGATTATATTTATTTTGAATTTTATGAGCAGGGAGGCAAACAATCCATTCTCAGTGCCGATGGATGGAAACTCATTCGATTGCAGGTAAGTAATCCCAAAAAGACGTATGAGGAACTCTACAATCTCAAATTTGACCCCGGAGAGTTGGCCAACGTGATTACACAATATCCTGATATTGCAGAAAAACTCCGTGCCGAAATGGCTGCACAACGGACTGATAATGAAAACTTCAGTTTTAGTAAATAATTAACCCCAAAAAAAGATAAAAACATGAAAACATATTTTGGTATTGCAGCCCTAACGCTGACAGCAACATTTACTGGTCAGGCAAAAGAACGCCCCAATATATTATGGCTCACTTATGAAGATACTTCCCCGCATTTTATCGGTTGCTATGGCAATGAACAGGCAAGTACACCCAATATTGACAGACTGGCAAAAGAAGGCGTGCGTTTCGATAATGCATATTCTACCAGTGCTGTTTCTTCTCCAAGCCGGTTCTGTCTTATCACTGGTATTCGTACAATGGGTATGGGTACCGGCAATCACCGGA
Source organism: Paludibacter sp. (assembly GCA_024710005.1). GTDB lineage: Bacteria > Bacteroidota > Bacteroidia > Bacteroidales > Paludibacteraceae > Paludibacter. Next base: position 151,365 of record JANJVQ010000034.1, read on the forward strand.
GTCAGTATGCAATTCCGGATGACATCAAAGGTTTTCCGGCTTATTTGCGTAAGGCTGGATATTATACTTCCAATAATGTAAAAACCGACTATAGTATTGCGAATGTAAAACCTTTTATAAAGGAAGCATGGGATGAGTCATCAAACAAAGCCGGATGGTGGAACAGGAAGCCGGGACAGCCTTTTTTCGCGGTATATAACAGTACTTCCAGTCACCAGTCACGTACCATGACCCATCCCTGGTCGGAGTATAAAGAATTGGTGCTTGACAAGTTGCCGGAGAATGAGATAATTCAGCCGGGAAGTTTACAGATGCCGGGATTCTACCGGAATTCGCCTGAAATGCAAAAACATTTTTCCCGGGTGTATAATTCCATTCATCTGATGGATAAAGAATTTGGTGAATGGCTTGACCGGCTCGAAAAAGAAGGTTTGAAAGATAGTACCATCATTTTTTGTTTCAGTGACCATGGTCAGGGAATATCCCGCGGGAAGGGCAGCGCGCTTGGATTGGGGTACCAGGTGGCATTTGTAGCCTGGTTTCCACCTATGTATAAACATTTATCGCCCTGGGGTGATGGTGTTATAACCGATGAGCTGGTGAGTTTTGAAGATATGGCTCCGACGGTGTTAACGCTGGCAGGTGTTGAACTTCCTGATTATATGAAGGGACGGGTCTTTATGGGAGAAAAACCACAACCAAAGAAGCAATATGTGTTTTCATCACTGGATAGAACCGATGCCAGCAGTGAACTGTCACGTTCGGTAACCGACGGTCATTATCTTTATACACGGGTGTTTTTGCCATTTCAGCCTTTTTTAAGGTGGAATATGTATTATGATGTGAGTGATTTGCAAAAAACCATCCGTGCTGATTACAGAAACGGATTACTTACACCCGTGCAAAGCGCTATACTCGAACCACGCAGTGCCGAATATCTTTATGATGTGAAAAACGACCGCTGGGATATGGTTAATCTGATTGATAATCCTGAATTGAAAATCAAAGCAGAAGAATTACGGCAGGTACTGAGAAAAAAACTGCTTGAAGAAAGAGACGCTCATTTTATACCGGAATATACATTAAAAACTGAAAATAAGATGCCCGTACAACTTGCTTCCGATAATAGTTTTTATCCGGTTGAAAAGGTGCTGGATGCTGCTTTACTCGTTGGACAAGGGAGTGGGGTGTTGAATACGCAACTGAAACTGATGCGTGATAAAAATCCGTTTGTGCGGTACTGGGCTTCAATCGGCTTGTTTAGCCAGAGAGGAAAATTACGTCATATCATTAAAGATTTGGATAAACTTTACCGGGATGAAAATTATCCTCCTGCTAAAATTAACCTGGCGGTAACTCTTTTTAATAACAGCGACCAGAAAAAATATCGGGAGGCGATTAACGCTTTGCTTAAACAGGAAGATCCTGAATTGCTGAGGATAACACTGCATTTGTTGTTAACAGTTGATCCGGCAAAACAGGTGTTGATTGCCGATGAGGTCGCAACCCGTTTGGAATTGAATAAAAAGGAAAAGAACAAAGAACAGTCGCAACCAAACGAGCTGATGACACTTTTCCTGCATCAGGTGAAAGGAAAGCAAATTGGCAGGGGAGACCAGTTTTGGTGATTTTGGTAAAGGTTTCTATTTTATTAAAGCACCTGTCTTGCGGTCATATTTGTCTTTTGTCAGATATTTTATGTCCCGATAACTTCGTGTTTGTTTTAAATGAGTTTTTAATGTCCGGTTCATTTTCTTGAGTTGTTCACTGAAATCTTTATTTTTAACTTCATTTACAGTGCAGTGAGGGTCTTTTTCGTAATTCCATAATTCATATTCGGAACGGGGACTATAAAATGTTTCCTGATATTTTCCGTTGAGTTCCCCATTTTCGAATGCCTGGCGAAATACCTGGTATGCTTTTGATTTAACGACATCATTGGGAGGAGTAGCAGGCAAGTGTGGTAAATAATTCACATTTAAAATCAGGCTGTCCGAGTAGATAGCTCTTTCATAGGCCATAAAGTCATGCCAGTTGTGTTCTGCAAAAGCGTATTCACGAAAAATCTGCTTGTTGTCGTGACAAATGTCAGCGAAGCTTATTCCACTCACTGCATTGGGATATTGAGTGCCTGCCCATTCTAATAAGGTTGGCATAATATCAATTGACGAAATTAAAGCCCTGTTGCAGGTATTTGGCTGAATCCTTGCTGCATTGACGATAATCAGGGGTGTCTTCATGCCCTGTAAGTTGGTTCGGGTTTTAGCAGTTGGCATTGGACTTCCATTATCACTCATGATGACAATAATCGTGTTTTCATACAGCCCCAAACGCTTTAATTCGTTAACAGCCATTCCAACATGTGTGTCGAATCTGCTTATTTCGTTGTAATAGTCAGCGTAATCTTTTCTAACGACTGATAAGTCTGGTAAATAAGTGGGAAGGATTAACGAATCCGGATTGTTGACTTTTGGGGTTATTTCGTCATAAGGTCGGTGCGGATCGTTGGCAGCAGCCCATATAAAGAAAGGTTTGTTTTCTGGGACATGCTGAATCGCATTTATCCAGATGTCACCTATTTTATGTGCGCTGTTTCCGGGTACGGTTTCTACCTGATCCCATTGGTTTTTTACATCACCCAGGTGCCATTTACCTGCCGATACAGTATAATATCCAATATTTCTTAGCGGGGTGGAGGCGACAATTTGACCCGCTGATAAGGGTTGGTGTAATTCTGATGCTCCGGTTTCTGATGGATACAAAGCCGTGAGTATACTTGCCCTGCTCGGACTACTTGAACTGGCAGTAAGAAAGACCTTATCAAACCGACAACCTTCTTTTGCCAGCTTGTTGATGTTGGGTGTCTGAATCTTGTTATTCCCGTATGGTTCCAAATCTTCCCAACCCAGATCATCGGCAATAAATACAATGATGTTAGGTTTTTTTAATTCTGCTTGAGCGGAAAGATATGCTACAATTCCAGCCGGAATTAGCATGCTTTTGATTAATCTGATCATGATTTGTTGTTGTTAAGATTAAACTAAATCAGTAGAATTTCCAGAGAATTAACCCAAAGGAATTAGTTGTTATTTCACGTATTTACGAATGATTTTCAAGACAATCGGCTCCATAATTTCATAGCCTTTCATGTTGGGATGGACCCCGTCAGCGGCAATTTCGGTCGGTAAACCTCCACGTTCATCGACCAATGCTGAATAATAATCTACAAAAGGTATCTTGTTGGCCTCAGCATATGCTTTTATCATTTCATTCAGCAATTTGATGTCAGCTGCAGGAGTCAGCTCCTTGTTCCATCTGAACTCATGAGCAGGTAATATGGAGCACAAAACCGGTTTGATTTTGTGAAACTGCGCCAATTCACACATCGATTTGATGTTTTGCATGATATGTTTATGCGTGATGATGCCGTTGTTCCGGGCAATGTCGTTGGTTCCGGCCATGATAACAACCATTTTGGGTTTAAGGTCAATGACATCAGCCTGAAAACGTGTAAGCATGTGACTGGTTGTTTGCCCACCGATTCCGCGACCGGTAAAACCATTTTCAATGAAGAATTCCGGATGTTGTTTGTACCAGCCATCAGTGATTGAGTTGCCCAGAAAAACTACTTTTGCCGGCTTTGACATGGTATCGTTTACGGCTTCATAACGATAAAAACGAGCCCAGTCAGTCGACTTCATTTTTGTTTTTTCTTTTTCAGCAAAATGTATTTCAAGTTGTTTGTACTGATCCGAATCGAGTGTGATGGAAAGTGATTCTGTGTTTTGACCACTCAAGAAGTTGATTATCAGTGTGAAAATGATTGTGTTGAATATTTTTCTCATGTGTGTTATATAGTTGATTGTATTGCGCGTTTCCCGACAACAAAGTAAATAAAATGTTTTTAATACTCAAAAATCGTCAGGATTGGAGAGTGGTCTGAGATTTAGGTCACCGTCATTAGCGCACTTAAAATTTTTATTCTCAGGTGTTTTGTAAATAAAAGAATTATCTTATCTTTGCAGTCCGTTTATTATCCCAGTGTAATAGTTCGTTGTTCTCTGTGTGAATATCCTGAATTTGTGCCGATTAGCCTCATTCAGATTCAGCGGGAAAACCAGTGAAAAAACGACAGTTATTAATTAAAAAACATTTTTATAAAGTGGATACGTTAAGTTATAAAACCATTTCTGCCAATAAAGCAACCGCGCAGAAAGAATGGGTAGTAGTGGATGCTACCGAAATGGTGTTGGGACGTATGGGCTCAAAAGTTGCCAAACTTTTGCGCGGAAAATACAAACCAAGTTTCACCCCTCACGTTGATTGCGGAGATAATGTGATTATTATCAATGCTGAAAAAGTAGTGTTAACAGGTAATAAATGGACCGACCGGATTTATCTTCGTCATACCGGTCATCCCGGCGGACAGCGTGAAACGACTCCGGCCAAGATGATGGCAAAAGATCCTGAAAAGCTGATTAAGAAAGTAGTGAAAGGTATGTTGCCCAAAAACAGACTCGGAGCTCAGATTTTGAGTAACCTGTATGTGTATGCCGGTCCGGAACATGACAAACAAGCTCAACAACCCAAAACAATCGATTTAAACGCACTTAAATAATCAGTATGGAAGTAGTAAATGCCTTAGGAAGAAGAAAAGCTGCAGTTGCACGTGTTTTCGTAAGCGAAGGAAATGGTCAGATTACCATCAATAAACGTGATTTGAACACTTATTTTCCATCACCGATATTGCAGTACGTAGTGAAACAGCCTCTGAATAAATTAGGAGTAGCTGAAAAATATGATATCAAAGTAAACCTTGATGGTGGCGGTTTTAAAGGACAGGCAGAAGCATTGCGCTTAGCAATTGCCCGTGCTTTGGTTAAAATCAACCCGGAAGATAAACCTGCTTTGAAATCAGAAGGCTTCATGACCCGTGACCCACGCGAAGTGGAACGTAAAAAATCAGGTCAGCCAAAAGCCCGTAAGAGATTCCAGTTCTCAAAACGATAATATTATTTACAATTTATTCATTTATCTTTTACGGTTTATGGGGTTTCGAAGATTTTCGGCTTGCTCCAAAACGTAAATTGTAAATAGTATAATTGTAAATGAATTTGGTTTAGTATCTAAATTCCCGGGACTCATAGACACTGGATGGCTACCCGGAAATTGATTTTCACAGAAAGTAAACAAATTAAAACAAAACAAATGTCAAGAACAAATTTTGATCAGTTATTAGAAGCAGGTTGCCACTTCGGTCACTTAAAACGCAAATGGAACCCCGCTATGGCTCCTTACATTTTTATGGAGCGTAACGACATCCACATCATCGATTTGCATAAAACGGTGGTAAAAATCGATGAGGCAGCTGCTGCACTCAAATCAATCGCTAAATCGGGTCGCAAGGTTTTATTCGTAGCTACCAAAAAACAGGCTAAAGACGTAGTTGCCGAAAGAGCAAAAGCAGTTGGCATGCCTTATATCACAGAACGTTGGGCTGGTGGTATGTTGACCAACTTCCCAACCATCCGTAAAGCGGTTAAGAAAATGACAACCATCGATAAAATGACAACTGATGGTACTTTCGATAATATCTCTAAACGCGAAAAACTCCAGATTTCCCGTCAGCGTGAGAAATTGGAAAAGAACCTTGGTTCTATCGCTGACCTGACACGCCTTCCATCAGCTATCTTTGTGGTAGACGTGATGAAAGAACAAATCGCGGTGAAAGAAGCGCAACGTCTGGGAATCCCTGTATTCGGTATCGTGGATACTAACTCAAATCCGAACGGAATTGATTTTATTATTCCTGCCAACGACGATGCAACCAAATCTGTAGATGTTATCCTGACTGCTTTGGTTGAAGCTATGCAGGAAGGTCTGGAAGAACGCAAGGTTGAAAAAGTTGATTCAGAAGCGGCAGAAGCTCCTGTAGTAAAAGAAAGAAAACACCGCGTTTCAAAACGTCCCAGAACACAAAAAGAAGATGATGAAGCATTGAATGCGAACATCTTAACTAAGTTTGTGAAGGAAGAAGAATAGAAACATTTACGATTTGATAATTTACGATTTACGATTTGGTGCTAAGCAAAAATCTATGCTCCACTATTAATGTAAATTGTAAATGAATAAATAGTAAATCAATTAGTTGTTAATAAAAAATTAAATATAAGAAATTATGGCTGTAACAATGGCAGATATTTCGAAATTGCGTACCATGACCGGTGCCGGTATGATGGACTGCAAAAATGCTTTGAATGAAGCAGATAACGATTTCGAAAAAGCAATTGAAATTATACGTAAGAAAGGGCAGGCTGTTGCTGCAAAACGTAGTGACCGCGAAGCTTCTGAAGGATGTGTGCTAGCTGCTGCAAAAGATGGTTACGCGGCTATCGTTGCACTGAAATGTGAAACTGACTTTGTCGCAAAGAATGCTGATTTTGTAGCGCTTACTCAATCTATTCTTGATGCCGCTATGGCAGCTAAACCGGCTTCAACGGCTGAAGTGGCTGCTTTAACGCTCGATGGTCGTACAATCGCTGATTTGGTTACTGAACGCTCAGGCGTTACCGGTGAAAAAATGGAACTGGATTATTACGAATTTGTTCAGGGTGGTAGCACAATCTCTTACATTCACCCGGGAAATAAGCTGGCTACTATCGTTGCTTTCGAAGAAAAGGACGTGGATTATCAGGTTGCCCGCGACATCGCGATGCAGGCTGCTGCTATGAATCCTGTTTCTCTCGATCGCACCTCTGTTCCTGAAAAGGTTATCCAACAGGAGCTTGAAATCGGTAGAGATAAAGCCCGTCAGGAAGGTAAACCGGAAGCTATGCTCGACAAAATTGCGGAAGGTCGTTTAAATAAATTCTTCCAGGAATCTACTTTGCTGGAGCAGGCATTCATCAAAGACTCAAAGATGACAGTTTCTGCATACCTGAAAGCTAATAAAGCGACTGCAGTTGCTTTCAAACGCGTTACGCTGAATCAGGAGTAATACTCACACTTGATTTACAATACTACAAAGCTGTCTTGAAATATAAAAATTTCAAGACAGCTTTTTTCACTGAAGTTGTTTGTTGAAATCAAGTTATTAATCAAGTTGGGAGAGGAGAGTTGGTGGAGGGCGTCTCTCTCACTGAAGTTGTTTGTTTAAATCAAGTTATTAATCAAGTTATGGGGTATTGAGTGTGCTTCATCTTCTCACTAAAGTTGTTTGTTGCAATCAAGTTATTAATCAAGTTATGGGGTATTGAGTGTGCTTCATCTTCTCACTAAAGTAGTTTGTTTAAATCAAGTTGGGAGAGGAGAGTTGGTGGAGGGTGTCTCTCTCACTAAAGTTGTTAGTTGCAATCAAGTTAGGAGTCAAGTTGGGGATAGGTGGGATGGTGCATGTTCTCTCACTAAAGTGGTTTGAGAGAATCAAGTTCGAGATGAAGTTTATGTGATAATAAAGAATCAACTCCGTTCAACAAACGAGCACTTAATTCTTAACTTGATTGGGACAAGCAACTTCAGTGAGAAGATAAATCCCTAAGACTACCCCAACTTGATTCCCAACTTGATTGCAACTAACAACTTTAGTGACAAGAATCGACAGACCTCACATACCCCATAACTTGATTAATAACTTGATTTCAACAATCAACTTCACTGCGCTGCATCTGCCGCACACCTGAAGCCAATATTAAAAAGCGATGTCTCTGCTGTATTTTGTCCGCGAAAGGTCGTGGTGTAACTTCTTTCTCCGTTTTGGTCATAAAAGAATGATCCGCCGCGGATGACCTTTACCTGCGGATCTGCCTGCTGATATTCAGGATTGCCGGGATAAGGTTTATAGGTGTCCTGACACCAGTTCCATACATTTCCTCCCATGTCGGTCATACCCGCTGCTGTTGTGCCATAATATCCAACCGGCGACGTGTAAAGGAAGCCGTCTGTTTCGTTTTTGTCAGCCGTAGTTGCTCCCTGCCAGGTGTTTGCCATGTATTTGCCGTTCATTACAAGTTCATTGCCCCAACTAAATTTGTCATTCGACTTCCCGCCGTTACGGGCTGCATATTCCCATTCGGCTTCTGTAGGTAAACGCTTGCCTGCCCAACTGCAATAAGCTTGTGCATCATTCCAACTGATGTGTGTAACCGGATGGTTTGGTTCTGCCTGGGTTGCATCTCTACCTAAAGGATATAACCAGTATGCTCCTTTTTTTAATTCCCAGCTTTGAGTTGCGAAGTTGAATACGCCGGAATCACCAAATTTCTCAGCATCTGTTTTGAAACCTGTTTCTTCCACAAACTGCGTGAATTCAGCCACGGTGACCGGACTTCTATCGATTCTGAATGATGAAATTTGTACCTGATGTACAGGTTGCTCAGATGGCGTGCCATTGTTTGACCCCATCATGAAACCTCTTCCCTTAAAATAGACCATGTTTTCAGAGGTTTTTTGGGTGTGCTTGCTTGTGCCGGTTATGTCTCCGGAAGGCGATTCTTTTTTGTTTTCTGAGCTCGATTGGCAGGCAGTTAGTACAAATGTCAGCAAGATGCAGGTAAATAGTCTCATGCGATTTTTATGTATTTAAAAATAGTTTTTTTATGAAAACAAAGTTAAGGATTATTTTGTATTTATAATCATTGTTGTCCGGTAAACATTTTACAACATAGATTTCTACCTTCGGTCGAAATGACAATCATGCTAAATCAATATAAGAAGCTGTTATATAATCAGCCAGGTTTGGTTGTGTGCGCATTTTTGCGTACTTTTGCAGGCTGTTTCATTTGAAACAAATAGCAGGATAAATTATTTATAATGGGAAATATAGTAGCAATTGTTGGTCGCCCCAACGTAGGAAAATCAACGCTTTTCAACAGACTGACCAAAAGCCGTCGAGCCATCGTGAACGATGAGGCAGGTACAACCCGCGACCGTCAGTATGGTAAAAGTGAATGGAACGGCCGTGAGTTCTCGGTAATTGATACCGGAGGCTGGGTTGTGAATTCTGACGATATCTTTGAAGAAGAAATCAAAAAACACGTGGTGCTTGCTGTTGAAGAAGCTGATGTGATTTTGTTCGTGGTTGATGTTCAGAATGGGGTTACAGATTTCGATAATGAAGTTGCTTCTATATTAAGAAGAACAAGGAAGCCGGTGGTTGTGGTAACGAATAAAGCAGATACCTTTGACTGGCAGTTTAACTCTGCGGAGTTCTACTCACTCGGTTTGGGTGATCCGTTTCTCGTTTCAGCGATTAACGGATTGGGTACCGGAGAGTTATTAGACCATTTAACAGAATTGTTGGGACCGGCCACTGAGATTGAAGATATTGACCTTGAATTGCCCCGTTTTGCTGTTGTGGGTCGTCCGAATGCAGGGAAATCATCCATTGTAAATGCCTTTGTTGGAGAAGACAGGACTATTGTGACCGATATCCCCGGTACAACCCGTGATTCTATCTATACCCGTTTCAATAAATTCGGTCATGATTTCTACCTGGTGGACACAGCCGGTATCCGTAAAAAAGCCAAGGTACATGAAGATCTGGAGTATTATTCTGTGGTTCGTTCTATTCGCGCCATTGAAAACTCGGATGTTTGTATCCTGATGGTGGATGCTACCCGTGGAATTGAGAGCCAGGATATGAATATTTTCTCGTTAGTCCAGAAAAACAGAAAAGGACTGGTGGTTGCTGTAAATAAATGGGATTTAATTACTAACAAGGAAACCAACGATACCAAAAAGTTTGAAGATACGATTCGCGAACGTTTTGCACCTTTTGTGGATTTTCCGATTGTTTTTACTTCGGCTGTAACCAAACAGCGTATCCTGAAAGTGGTTGATTTGGCTGTTGAAGTGTTCCAAAACAAAAAGAAGAAAGTCCCGACAGCCAAATTGAATGAATACCTGCTTCCCCTGATAGAGAACTATCCGCCGCCGGCATTGAAGGGGAAATACATCAAGATTAAATATATTACTCAATTGCCGGATACGCAGGTGCCGACATTCATCTTCTTCGCGAATCTTCCTCAGTATGTGAAAGATCCGTATAAACGTTTCTTAGAGAATAAAATACGTGCGAAGTGGGGCTTCACCGGTACACCGATTCAGATTTTCATCAGGCAGAAATAATCTCGCCGCTACCGATACAAATCTTCTGATCGATATCGTATACCACACCGAATTGTCCGGGTGCTATACCCTGCAATTTCTCTGAGGATACAATCCGGTATCCTTCAGGCGTTTTGATGATGTTGCCACGGGTAAATTCCGGAGTGTGCCTTATTTTGAACGTGATTTCGACGTTTTCAGCTTTGTCGTGCCAGGGATTCTCGGTGATAAAGTGAAAATCTTTCATCGAAAAAGCATTTCCGTATGCAGCTTCTACATCGTATCCTTTTGATGCCCAAACGATGTTGGCCTCTATGTCTTTTCGGATGACATACCACGGTCCGCCCGACAAACCGAGTCCTTTGCGTTGCCCAACGGTATGAAACCAATAGCCTTTGTGCTTGCCCAGTATCTTTCCAGTTTCTAATTCAACGATCGGACCTTCTTTCTCTCCCAGATAGCGGCGGATAAAATCATTGTAATTTACCTTGCCCAGAAAACAAATGCCCTGACTGTCGTTTCGTTTGGCACTGGGCAAATTCGCAATTTCTGCTATTTTGCGCACTTCGTTTTTCATCAGGTGCCCAATCGGGAACATCAGCTTTGATACCTGTAAGTGGTTTATCTGTGCTAAGAAATCGGTTTGGTCTTTCACCGGGTCTTTGGCTGTACCAAGATAAGTCTTACCATCCTTTTCAATCGTAGTAGCGTAATGTCCCGTTGCCGTTTTGTCGAAATGCTGACCTACTTTTTGTTCGAAAACCCCGAATTTGATTAGTTTGTTACACATCACATCCGGATTGGGTGTAAAACCTTTTCTGACTTTATCAATCGTGTAAGCAACCACGTTGTCCCAATAATCCTGGTGCAAATCCACAATTTCTAATTTGCACCCGTATTTGTGCGCAATCAGCGAAGCCATTTCAATATCCTCTTCCGAACTGCAATGCAGCAATTCATCGTCATCCATCCCTATCTTGATGTAAAACAGGGTAGGGTCGTAGCCTGCTTCTTTAAGCAGATGTACCACCACCGAACTATCAACACCTCCTGAAATTAAACTTGCTATGTTCATGTGAAAAATTTATAAATTTGATTTTTTGAGGTATTATTACTCAAGTCATTTGAGTCGTCCCACTCAGGTTGTTTGAGTCGTTCCACTCAAGTTATCTGCATCGCGCTGTTCGACCCATTCGAATCGCTCTGTTGGATTCATTCGAATAACTCTGTTCGACCCATTCGAATCGCTCTATTCGATTCATTCGAATCGCTCTATTCGATTCATTCGAATAACTCTGTTCGATCCATTCGAATCGCTCTATTCGATTCATGAGAATTGGGCGTAAGCGTTACGCCCCTACTAACCACTAACCACTAACCATTTACCACTAACCACTAAATATAATATTCCGCCAAATCAATCAGCCCTGCCTTCATCGCGTACTTTGTTGCCTCGTGCACATTATTCACTTCAATTTTCCGGAAGATGTTTTTCCGGTGGGTCATGATGGTGTGCATGCTCGCGTGACGCAAGGCTGCAATCTCGCGGGTAGATTTTCCCAGTGCCATTTCTTTCAGTATCTCCTGTTCGGTTACAGTCAGTATGTTACGGGGTTGATTGGCTTGTTTTTGTTTAGATGCCTCAAGCAACAGGTTGGTAATGAAACTGCTGATGTAGCGTTCGCCCTTCATTGCTTGTTTAAACGCGCTCATGAAATCTTCGGCTGGACTGTCCTTCAACAACACACTAAACTTTCCGGAATTGAATAGCAGGGTGCGTACCGCCTCTTCGCTCAGTTCATCTGATGCAATAATCCAGTCGATTTTCAAATATTTTTCCTGCAGGAAAATCAACTCCTGTATTCGTTCAAAATCAAATAATGCGTAATCTAAAATAACAAGTGCATCCGGAAATTGTCCGCAAAGCGAAATCAATTCCTTTTTTGTTTGAGCCTCCTCAATTTGTATGTCAATACCGCTTTTGTTAACCAGGTATATCCATCCCGCCCGGGTCAGATCCTGATTATCTGCTATGATGATTCTTCGCATGCCATGTCATTTTTGAAATCGCTGCAAAGTTACGGAAAATTTTGGAATGATGAGTTTCTATTCAGTGCCGCCAGAGAAATTGCTGTTTGTAAAATGATTCATGTAGAAGTGTAATATGAACAATAGTACACATTTCGAAAACAATGTGTAATGAATCATTGTCCGGTTGTTGTAAATTTGCATAAATATTTATATGATTATCCGATATTTCGCCTATAATGATTATCTTTGAAGTAACTAATCAGAAACGGCATGAATTTATTAAATTTTGTTGCGCAATACCCAGACGAAGCAAGTTGTAGAGTCAAATTTAAAGAGTATCGAGACC
>JANJVQ010000004.1 GCA_024710005.1 Paludibacter sp.
GCAATTGGTGCAGGCGGTGATCATCGACATCAGCCATCGCAAGGCGGCCGAGCGCCGCCTGCGTGACCAGGCCGACCAGCTGGTGGTCGCCAATCGCTACAAGTCGGAATTCCTCGCCAACATGTCCCATGAGCTGCGCACGCCGCTCAACAGCATCCTGATCCTCAGCGACCAGCTGCGTCAGAACGGCGCCGGCAACCTCACCGACAAGCAGGTACGGCATGCCGACATCATCTACCGCGCCGGCCACGATCTGCTGCAGCTGATTAACGACGTGCTCGACCTGGCCAAGATCGAGGCCGGGCACCTGCAGCTCAAGCTCGAGCCGTTGAATCTGCGCGACCTGTTGGCCGAGACCGAGGCGGCGCTGGCGCCGATGGTATGATAATTATTCAAAAATTCATAATTATATATCACATATGTATTCTTTTCGTATTATGAATCAGTTTTAAAAGTGTTAGACTCTGAATAAATCAACTAAATGATCATCTTCAAGGATATTTGTATTTTAATCATAAATACATTAATAAAATATGGAATTAAATCATTTATATACAGGGTGTTATTGAATATTTATGCTTCTGAGAATTGAATATTTAAAATTTTCTACCCTTATATGACGATTCAGCAAAAATTTTGACAAAAAAAATCCGGAAATTTCTTTCCGGATTTAATATAACAAATTTGTATTTAGTTTTATTCTGCTGAATCAGATGCTGGAGCTACTCCTGCCAACTGCTGATCGACTAATATACGACCACAATACTCGCAAACAATTACTTTCTTTCTCAAACGAATATCCAATTGCTTTTGTGCAGGAATTTTATTAAAACATCCACCGCAAGCATCTCGGTTGATATATACCACAGCCAAACCATTTCGGGCATTCTTACGTATGCGTTTAAATGCTGTTAATAGACGTGGCTCAATAAGTGATTCAATCTCTTTAGCTCTCTCACGCAGTTTTTCTTCTTCTTGTTTTGTTTCTGCGATAATCTCTTCCAGCTCTCCCCTTTTCTGTTCCAGGTCAAGTTTTCTTTCGGCCAACTGAGCAGCCGTCAATTTTTGCTCTTCTGTTTTTGCTTCTTTAGCTGCTTTGTATTCTCGGATGTGTTTTTCACACAATTCGATTTCAAGTGTTTGAAATTCAATTTCCTTTTCCAGGTTTTCGTGTTCACGGTTATTTCTCACGTTCTTTTGTTGTTCCTGATAACGTTCGATTTTAATCCGTGATTCTTCAATTGCAACTTTTTTTGATGCAATCATGGAAGTAAACTCGCTGATCTCTTTTTCAAAATGCTCTATACGAGTACTTAAGCCGATGATTTCATCTTCCAGATCCTGTACTTCAAGTGGTAATTCCCCTCTCAGTGTTTTAATTTCATCTATTTTGGAAACCACCTTTTGCAAGTCATACAAGGCAAAAAGCTTTTCTTCAACGGTAATTTCTTTTTCAATTTTGGATTCTGCTGTCATTATGTTACGAATAAATAATGGGATTGGTATTTACTTTTGAAATATGGACTGCAAAGGTAGGTAATTTTTTTCGAATTATGTCAAAAAATAACTCTTTTGTGAACTGTTCTGTTTCAAAATGACCTACATCTGCAATAATAATCTTATTTTCTGCTCCAAAAAAATCATGGTATTTAAAGTCAGCAGACAGAAAAATATCTGCACCGGCTTTGATTGCGTCCTGTAAAAGAAAGCTACCGGAACCACCACAGACTGCTACTTTTTTTATTTTTTTACCTGTCAATGCTGTATGTCTGATTGGATTTCCTCCAAATAACCTCCTCATTCTTTGGAGAAAACCAGACTCATTTTCTGCTTCAACCAGCTCTCCCACTACACCGGAACCAACTTGTTGATAATCATTTAATAATGGAAAGATGTCATAAGCAGGTTCTTCATAAGGGTGAGCTTTAATCATTGAGGCAATCACCTTGTTTTGAATATATTCCGGTAAAATGACTTCAATCCTGGTTTCTTCTTCATAATGAATTTTATTCACTTCACCCACAAATGGAGTGGCATTGCTATTTGCCCTGAAACTGCCATATCCTTCAGAATTGTAGCTACAGGCATCATAATTCCCAATGTGACCGGCACCAGCTTCAAATATTGCTTCCCGTACACGTTGCACGTGCAGTTTGGGTACAAATGTAACCAGCTTGACAAGCATATCACTTTTAGATTGAAGCACTTTTCTGTTTATCAAACCGATTTTATCCGCTATCCGACCATTTACACCATCAATAACATTATCTACATTGGTGTGAGCTGCATAAATAGCGATATCATTTTTAATTGCCTTAATTACGCAGCGTTGTACTTCATTTTGTCCGGTTATTTTTTTCAATCCATTGAATATCAAAGGATGATGGGCAATAATCAGATTGAGATTCATTACAATTGCCTCATCAATAACTGATTCTGTAACATCCACACAGACTAAAACTCCATTGACCGAACTATCAGGATTACCAATGAGCAACCCGGCATTATCATACTTTTCCTGCAGTGCCAACGGAGCAAAAGTTTCAATAATGTTAGTAACAGTTTTTATTTGCATGTTTTAATCAGAAATGGAAGCAACCGGTAAATATTAATTATTTTGCAACGGCTTCTTCAGCAGGTTTATCTTCTTCTTTAGACAAAAAAACAGTAATACCATTGTTAATCAAAATATTATACCAAGCAAACATCTTTCTCATATCGCTTGGATATACCCTATCCCGATCAAAATCTGGTAATACTTCTTCCATGTATTTACGCAACATGTTATTGTCTGCTTTAGGATCGATGGGACAAACACTCCCGTTTTCTTTTTTACTGATGTTTTCAAACACCTGACCAAGCGGAATTTCTTCTGTATTGGTATAAATGGCAATATCACCCAACGAAACCACTTTATCCTTTGTATAAGCCGGGACACGCTTTCCATCCAGCAACGACTCAACAACAATCATGTTTTTCCCCTGCGAAATCATTTTGTACAATCCCGGCTTTCCCGAAATAGATAAAATTTCTTTTAACATAAACCCAATTAAATTAATTATATAATTTCTTTTCCTTCGTAATAATTAATGAATGCTTTGTTTACCAGTCGATTACCTCCCGGAGTGGGATAATTACCGGTAAAGTACCAATCACCCAGGTGGTTCGGACAAGCCTTATGCAACCCCTCAATGGTTTGATATACCAGTTCAACCGGACAATCAACTTCCGAAGGAGTTAACATTTTAGCAATTTGTTCCGACACCTCTTCCTGTGTAAAAGGAGCATAAATTTCCGTTACAAAGTTAACAATTTCTTCTTTAGGTAAATGCTCTTGTGCTTTAGATTTTTTATAAACATCGTCAATGACATGTTGACGACCCGTATCCTTTAAAAGTTGTATGGCTGCCCTGAAAGCACAAAACTCAGACATTCTGGACATGTCAATTCCATAATAATCGGGAAAACGAACCTGAGGCGAAGAAGATACAATAACAATTTTTTTAGGCTCAAGCCTATTCATAATTTTTAATAAACTCTGTTTCAGGGTAGTACCTCGAACAATGGAATCATCAATTGCAATCAGGTTGTCAACCTTTCCACGACGGATAGAACCATAAGTTATATCGTAAACATGCGTAGCCAAATCGTCCCTTTCCTTATTTTGCGAAATGAAAGTACGAAGTTTAATATCTTTGATCAGTACTTTCTCAGTTCGTGGAGTTTTGTTGGTTTTCTGCTTTATTCCATCAATCATCCCATAAAATGCCACTTCAGCAGTATTGGGGATAAATGAAAATACTGAGTTCTCGACATCCTGATTAACCGATTTCAAAATAGAATCTGCAAGCGATTCGCCCAACATTTTTCTTTCCCTGTATATGTCGAAGTCACTACCGCGGGAGAAATAAATACGTTCAAACGAACACCTTTTCAGATTCTTATCCTGTTCTCTGATAACTTCAAACTTAATTTCACCATTCTTTTTGATAATCATGGCATTACCAGGAGTCAGCTCATGCACATCTTTCTCTTTTACATTGAGTGAAGTTTGAATTACCGGACGTTCAGATGCCACAACAATAATCTCATCATCAGCATAATAAAAACAAGGACGAATACCTTTGGGATCTCTGAATACAAAAGAATCTCCATGTCCCAACATACCTGTAATTACATAACCACCATCCCACATGTGTTCGCACTTGCGAATGATAGAAGCAATATCCAGTTGTTCCTCAATTTTTTGTGTGATGGTAAGATCGTTGGTGTAGCGTTGCTTAATAATATCATATTCCTTTTGAACCTCCATATCCAGCTTATAACCAAGCTGTTCCAACATCAGAAAAGTATCTCCTTTGTCTCTGGGATGCTGACCCTTAAGCGTAAGATAATCAAACAATTCATCTACATTTGTAAGATTAAAATTTCCGGCCAACACCAGTGTTCTGTTTTTCCAGTTATGTCTTCGCAAAAAGGGATGAACATGCATAATCCCACTTTTCTGATTGGTCGTACTATAGCGTAAATGACCAAGGAAAACATCTGCAGCAAAAGGCAATATTTTTTTTGCTTTATCTACATCATTTATAACATCAGAGCCAGTTTCAGAAACCTGTTTGTTGATATTTGCAAAAATTTTCTGAATCGCGTTTTTCCCTTCAATTCTTTCCCTCCAGATATACTCCTCGCCGGGAGGCATATCAAATTTAACACCGGCAATACCACCACCTTCCTGTCCACGGTTGTGTTGTTTCTCCATCAACAGGTACATTTTTTGGAGCCCATATTGCCATGTACCATATTTTTTCTGATAATAATCCAAAGGTTTGAGCAACCTTACCATCGCGATTCCGCACATCTTACTAAAAGTATATATTTGAAATTATAAATAAATTATTCTACTGTAACCGATTTTGCCAGGTTTCTGGGTTGATCGACATCACAACCTTTCACAACGGCAATATGATAAGCCATCAACTGTAGCGGTAGCGTTGCGAGAAGCGGAGCTAGACATTCTTCAGTATCAGGAATTTCAATACAATAATCAGAAAGATTTTTCACAACCTCATCACCTTCAGTAACGATGGCTATAATTTTTCCTTTTCTGGCCTTAATTTCCTGAATATTACTCACTACCTTATCATACATGCCTGAACTGGGCGCAATCACAACAACAGGCATTTCCTGACTGATGAGGGCAATCGGACCATGTTTCATCTCTGCTGCCGGATAACCTTCCGCATGAATGTATGATATTTCTTTCAGTTTCAGGGCGCCTTCCAATGCAACCGGGAAATTATACCCCCTACCCAGGTAAATGAAGTTCTGAGCATAAGTGAACGTTTTTGCAAACTGAGCGATCATCTCATTTTGATCGAGCAACCTTTTCATTTTATCAGGAATAGTACCCAGTTCCTTTACGATATTCAGGTAGCTTTCCTCGCTAATGGTTTTCTTTTCCTTACCAATCATCAAGGCTAACATGGTAAGAACAGTCACCTGGGCAGTAAATGCTTTAGTAGATGCAACCCCGATTTCAGGTCCCACGTGCGTATATGCACCTGAATGTGAGTTTCTTGGAATAGAAGAACCAACCACATTGCAAATACCGAAAATAAATGCTCCCTGTGATTTTGCCAATTCAACAGCAGCCAGCGTATCGGCCGTCTCACCCGATTGGGAAATAGCGATAACAACATCATTGGGATAAATAACCGGTTTGCGATACCTGAATTCCGATGAATATTCAACTTCTACAGGAATACGCGCAAACTCTTCAATAACATACATACCAATCAGACCGGCATGCCAGGAAGTACCACAGGCTGTTATGATGATTCTACCTGCATTTACGAATTTATCTTTGTTATCGATGAAGCCCGATAAGACAACATTGTTCTCATCCACATTAACACGACCCCGCATCGAATCAGCCAGTGTTTTGGGCTGTTCAAAGATTTCTTTCAGCATGAAATGAGGAAATCCACCTTTTTCAAGTTGTGTAAGTGTTAATTCCAGTTTTTTTATTTCAGGCGTTTTTTCCACATTGGCAATGGTTTTTATTTTCATGCCGTTACCTCTGTTGAGCGTTACAATTTCTTCCTCACCAATATACACAACTTTATCTGTGTATTCTACAATAGGAGTAGCATCAGAAGCCAGAAAATATTCATTTTCACCTATACCCACAACCAAAGGGGAACCTTTACGGGCGGCAACAATAATATCAGGCTGGCTTTTTTCAAGGATAGCAATGGCGTAAGCGCCAATTACCTGATTCAAAGCCAACTGAACGGCAGTAGTCAAATCAACCTGATTTGTTTTTTTGATGAATTCTATCAACTGAACCAATACTTCTGTATCTGTTTCACTTTGAAAACTATATCCATTTTCAATTAGACCTTGTTTTAGTACAGCATAATTCTCAATAATACCATTGTGAATAATCGCTAACTCTTCCGATTGCGAATAATGTGGATGTGCATTTACAGTATTAGGTTCACCATGTGTAGCCCATCTTGTATGTGCGATTCCAATATTTCCATTAATATTTTTTTGTTCGGCAAATTGAATCAAATCAGCAACTTTACCTTTTGCTTTGTAAACATTCAGTTTGCCTTCACTCATCAAAGCAATTCCTGCACTGTCGTATCCTCTGTACTCAAGACGTTGCAGTCCTTTAATTAAAATAGGATAAGCATCTCTGTTTCCTATGTATCCAACTATTCCACACATTTTCAGATTAAATTTTAGATTGTAAACTTTGAAAATTATTAATTATAATCGATTTTTTATTCTATTCAGGGCTATTTTGGTATCCTCAAAACTACAGAATCCACCAAAACGCATATAACCTTCCCCCTCGTGACCAAACACCACACCGGGAGTTCCCACTATTTGGAAGTCTTGTAAAAGCAGTTGAAAGAATTTCCAGGATGGCATATCATCTGGTGTTTTAAACCAAACATAGGGCGAATTTACTCCTCCATAAACCTTTAATCCACTCTGTATCAACTCTTCTCTGATCATCCGGATGTTATTCATATAATAATCAACAAGCTGTTTGATCTCCTGTTTCCCTTTTCTGCTGAAAAGCGCTTCGGCACCTCTTTGTACAACATAAGAAATACCGTTCGTGTAATTTGCATTCCGGCGACTCCAAAGCTTAATCAATGGAACATGCTCTCCGGTTTGTGTATGCACCATCAATTCATTAGGAAAAATGGAATATCCACATCTTAATCCGGTAAATCCGGCGCTTTTAGAGAAACTACGGATTTCAATCGCAACTTTTTTGGC
Organism: Paludibacter sp.; assembly: GCA_024710005.1. Classification (GTDB taxonomy): domain Bacteria; phylum Bacteroidota; class Bacteroidia; order Bacteroidales; family Paludibacteraceae; genus Paludibacter. The sequence continues at coordinate 7,303 of JANJVQ010000004.1, forward strand.
ATTCTTAATCTCATAAATGCTTGCCGGCACATCCTCTTCTGTAATATACGCCTGATAGGCTGCATCAAAAATAATGATACTATCGTGCTCCAGAGCATAATCGACCCACATTTTCATTTCAGTTTTTGAGATGGTGGTTCCGGTCGGGTTATTCGGACTGCAAAGATATATGACATCCACCTTTTCCTCCGGCAGTTCAGGAACAAAGCCGGTTTCCTCATTGCATCTGAGGTACACAATATTACTCCATTTATTATCCTCATGCAGATAACCGGCGCGGCCGCTCATGATGGTTGCATTTTCATATACCGGATAAACCGGATCAGCGATGGCAATGATGTTATCTCTCCCCAGCACATGACCGATATTGCCAATATCCGACTTAGCGCCATCATTGATGAAGACGGTATCTTTCTCGATACTGATACCTTTGGTACGATAATCCCTTACAATTTTATCGATGAGAAAGTCATAGCCTTTGGGAGGACTGTATCCCCTGAACAACTCAGCAGTTGCCAGTTCATCCAGTGCATCATGCATCGCTTTCAACGCCACGGAAGGAATCGGGCGGGTAACATCACCAATTCCGAGCCGGATTAACTTTGCATTGGGATGCAACAGCTTATAGGCATTGACACGCTTCTCTACATCGTCAAAACAATATATTTCAGGTGTTTTAAGGTAGTTTTCGTTTGCTAATGCCATTGGTTTTTATCAAAAATATCTATAAAATCAAATTGAACCTTGTATTCATAAAAGATATCATTCAGAAATCCGGACAATGGTTCTTCCTTTTAATTTTCCGGATAAAATCAATTGTGTTGCCTCCGGAAGTTCTTCCATGGTTATTTCCCGGTACATATCCATCAGATTATCCGGTTTAAGATCGGTTGCCAACCGTTGCCATAAGTCAGACCGCAATGCAGTAGGATAATTCTGTGCAGAAACTCCAATCAAAGTAACTGCCCTTAAAATAAATGGAAAAACATTGAGTGGCAGGTTGGTCGAAGCAACACTTCCGCAGGTGGTTACAACACCCATTGGTTTGAGCATTTTGATTATACGAGCCAATATATCACCACCGACTGTATCAATTGCCCCTGCATAAGTTGCTGGCAGTAAAGCCTTATCTGCCATTGCCATAAATTCATCCCGTGAGATTATTTCATCAGCACCGCAAGTTGTCAGAAATTCCGACTCCTGCACCTTCCCAGAAATGGCAATTTTTTGATATCCTTTTTTCGTTAACATCGACAAAGCCATTGATCCCACTCCGCCTGTTGCACCAGAAACTATTACTTTACCATCAGCTGGCTTAACCAATTCCATCAGTCGGAGCATAGAAATACCGGCTGTAAATCCGGCAGTACCAATAATCATAGCTTCTTTGGGTGATAATCCGGCAGGTAACTTAATAATCCATTCGGCCGGAACACGAATGTATTCTCCAAATCCCCCCGGCGTATTCATACCCAGATCATATCCGGTTACAATAACCTCATCACCAATTGAATATGAAGAAACATCCGATTGAACCACAACACCTGCAGCATCAATACCCGGCGTATGTGGATATTTTTTGGTTACTCCTTTATTTCCCGCTGCCGATAACGCATCCTTGTAATTCAGAGAAGAATAATATACCCTGACCAACACCTCTCCTACCGGTAAATCATCAACATTCAGTGACTTAATGGCAGGAACAAACTTATCATCAATTTCTTCAACAACAAAAGCCTTGTATTGCATCTTACAAAATATTTTGAATGAAAATAAAAAGCGCTGAAACAAATTCAACGCTTAAATCTTTATGCAGTGGTTTCTGTTTCCTTCATGGAGCAATTCCCATTGAAAACGGCGTTCGGCTCGACCACCAGTATCTTTGTTTTTACATCACCGGTTACATTGGCTGTGGACCTTAAAGTCAGTGTGTCAGTCGCGATGATATTTCCCTGAACATGGCCGATAATCTCTGCATTCAGGCAGGTTATTTTTCCTTTCAGGACTCCGGTCTGACCAATGACCACTTTACCTTTGCAATTCATATCTCCTTTAACTTCTCCATCTATTCTGAAATCATTCTCCGAAGAGATATTTCCGGTAATCACACTTCCGTATGTCAACGCATTATAAGCCGAACCGGAATTATTGGATGTTTCTTTTGCCATAAAATGTTCTGTGTATAATAGGAAAAAATAATGCCCTCAAAATTACTATTTTCTTTTGAAATAGAAAAATAATAACCGAAATTATGGTAATATACTTATATTCCTTATTTTTGTTTAATTTTACATGAAAAATCAACTTTCCTTGTCCATTATGATCATCAGACATTTATCGCACAATAGCATCAATAAAAAAGAATGGGATGATTTTATTTCACAGGCAAATAATGGATTAATCTATGCGCTATCCTGGTATCTTGATGTAGTCTCTCCTCAATGGGAAGCGTTAATAAGCGATGATTATAAGTTTGTAATGCCTGTTCCAATCAAGAGAAAATATAAATTACCATACATCGTTCAACCCCTTTTGACTCAACAATTGGGTATTTTCAGTAACGAAGCTGTTACAACTGATACTATTAAAAAGTTTATCCAGAAGCTACCGTCATACAGTTATCAGTTAAATCTGAATGCATCCAATTTCACTCCTGACGCTGAAGTATACCCCAATTATATTTTATCATTGCATAAACCCTATGCTGAAATTGCTGATAAATATTCAAAAAATACAATCAGGAACATTGAAAAAGCAGCAAAATCTAATTTGAGCATCACGGACAAAATCAGCATTGAGGACTTTATTACATTTTACGAATCAGTCAGTAGAAAATTCAAACCGACTGATTGTAAATGCATGCGAGCATTGATAAAAGAAGGAATTGAACATGAGCAAATACGTATAAATGGTGTGGTTGACAACCATGGAAAGTTAGTAGCTGCCCTCTGTTACACAGAATACAGAAACAGGATAACATACCTGATAC
>JANJVQ010000031.1 GCA_024710005.1 Paludibacter sp.
ATCCTCGTTTTTTGATCTAAAAACCAAAAAAACACTTAAAATCACTTCCTGAGATTTGAACAGATAGAAATATCTTGAAAAAACAACTTTTTCTATTTGAAAGGAAAGAGGCTGACTCAATTTTATTTTGAGACAGCCTCTACCGCGTTCGTCGCAGGGTTATAAATTTATTTGTATATCATTGCATTGATAATATACAAATCTAATATCGATGCAAATCCAAATATCGGGCAAAACTCCGGATATTGAATTACAGCTTTAAATTAACTCCCCCGTGGAAATTAATGCCCGGCATAGGGTAGCCATTGTTAATCTGATATTGCTGATTCAACAGGTTATGTCCGGCCACAAAAACATCCAGTTGCTTTGTTACTTTGGCTGAGACACGGGCATTGAGCAAGGTAAAATTCTGAATACTTTCCGGATTCAACGCAGCGTACAAGGTATTCACATGCTGAGCTGCCACGTTGAAATTCACTATTTTATACTGATAATTCAGGTTGATATTAAACTGATGTTTCGGGGCTGCCACAATTTTCTTTTCCATATCAAGGAAGGTGTAATTTGCCTGCACGTGCAACTGGTTAGTCACGCGGTATTTCGCCGCGAATTCGATTCCACGGTTGCTGAACGTTCCCACATTCTGACGTTTCGGAGGTGTGCCTCCTACTACCTGGATCATATTCTCTCCTTCAACCAAAAAGGCCGTCAGTTCGGTACTCAACCGATTCGCCATATAGGACTGCAACCAGCTTAACTCGTAATTCATCATCCGTTCGGGTTTCAGTTCGGCATTGGGGGCATACAAATAAAGCTCCATCACGGTGGGACTGCGGAAACCTTTGGAAACAGAAGCTTTGAAATTGGTAGTTTCACCTGCCCTGACAGCTGCACCGGCCATCGGAACCCACTCGCTCCCAAATACAGAGTTGTGCTCAAAACGTAAACCGGCATTCAAATCCACAATTTGCAGCAGTTTTTGACGAATTAAGGCATATCCTGCTAATTCGTTTACTGCTTTTAACTCGTTTGCAGCAATACCTCTGTTTGCCTTCCCCCCATATTGCTTTGCATCAAAGCCGGCTGTAATGTGTGTGTCATCAAAGAGCCGGTAATTTTGATAAATCATCAACCCTGAATTCCGGTCGGTCGATTGAAATCCGTCGGACAAATCATGTTCTCCAAAATTATGATACAACTTGATGGCGCCGTCAAGCTTGTCATATTTGTTTTCTACCGACATTGCTGCTTTTCCACGAAGTATATCAATATTAAATGGCGCCGGCGCATAAACGGGTCCGTTGTCGTTCGCTTCGTATTGCGCCATATTTATATCAGCCGTCATTTTCCAATGCTTATCAAGCTCATAACCAACTTTCACGTACCCGTTACTGATTTTAAAATCAGTATTCTCCCGGGTACCATCCGTACTGGCACAGTTAGCCGAAACAAACAAACTCAGTTTGTCTTTTTTAAATCCGAATGTCCCGGCAAATTTCTGCGTATTATACGAACCATAAACAGCGTTTACTGTCGCTGATAATCCTTCAGTCTGTTGCTTTTTGGTGATAATATTGATAGTCCCTGCCATGGCATTCGAGCCATACAACACAGATGCCGGTCCGCGTATCACTTCGACCTTCTCCACATCTGAAGCCACGTAAGCATCCGGCAGCGGGTGACCGAAAATTCCCTGATATTGCGGATGACCGTCAATCAACACCAGCACCTGCGTATTGGGCGAGCTACCCACACCACGCACATTGATGGCTCCCGACCCACCAGTGGCTACTCCAAAACCCAGGATATTACGTTCAGTGATAAAAACACCCGGCACATAAGCGCTCAAAGTCGAAAGCACGTTGTAATGTCCGCTCTGTTTGATGTTATCAGCACTAATCTGAGATACTGACAATGGTACTAATTTCCGGGAAGTTTCGAACTTCGAACCGGTTACGACCACATCTTCTAATTGAACGGAATCTTTCACCACATCCTGTGCATTAAGATTCAAAAATATCCCTGTAATAATAAGTACTGATATATATTTTTTCATTTCTTCGGAGTTGTTGTGCTACATTTTATATAATTTGACTGCACAAAAGTAATTAAAATCTATTTCCTGTAAAACCAGGTTGTAAACACGCCTCATTGTGCGCTGATGAAAATGAGAAGTGTTATATCATCAAGTAACTCTATGTAGCGATTGAACGATGTACATCGTTAAGGTCGAACGATGGGCATCGTTGAGGTTGAACGATGTACATCGTTCAATCCTGACATCGTGAAGCATGCAGCATCGAAGTATATCTATTCGATGAGTTTGAACAATGGGGTGAGCTCAACTCAGTTCTTTCGAAAAAAACGGCAAGATGTTTGTATACGTTTTCAAACATTAACATTTAGCAGGTATCTTTCAAGTTACTTGCTTTTTTTAAGACTTATACAATAACAATTTAATTAAAATCATTATGCGACGCATCTATTTACTATTTGCAATTTCAGTACTGCTATTTAGCGCATGCGAGACTGTCTCGTACCCTGAAGATCTCACAACAAAACAGGTATTTAATTTTCAGGTGAGGGCGGCTGACTGGGTACCCATAACCGATCCGAATGGATTAAATCTCTACTACCGTTGCCGGTTTAACCTGGATGGAATATCGAGTTACATGATAAACAACGGAGCGGTAATGGGATACATCGAACTTAACGGAGCTCAGCAGGCACTGCCTTACACCCGGCATCTTGAAAACAGCAACGGAAACTTATGGACAAAGACGGTCGATTTTGACTATTCCCAAAACGACATCCATTTTTATGTAACCAACAGTGATTTCGTTTCAGATCCGCCTGAAACCATGTATTTCAGGGTTGTATTTATCTGGTAAGCAAGAACAATTCACTTCTACCGCAACAGCTTCTTCATTAAATTAAACTTAGCTTTGCTGTGGGGGAAGTATTTCAAACCTGCTTCGAACCAGGTCGGTTTATCGAGTATGCTTTTGTAATGTGAGAATGTTCTGAAACCATACTCACCGTGGTAAGAGCCGATACCGCTTTCTCCCACTCCGCCGAAAGGCAATTTGTTATTACTGATATGCATGATGGCGTCGTTCACGCACCCTCCGCCGAACGACACTTCATGCATTATTTTATCCCTAAGTTTTTTATCACGCGTGAAAACATAACACGACAAGGGCTTCTCCCTGCGTTTTACTTCAGCAATCATCTCATCGAGTGATTCGAAAGGTATAACCGGCAATATCGGACCAAAAATTTCTTCCTGCATCACCACATCGTCAAAACTAACCTCATCCATCACCGTAGGTTCAATGATACGGGATTGCATATCGTAATTTCCACCGTACACCACCTTATCCTGATTGATATAGCCAATCAATCTCTTCATATTTTTCTCGTTGATTATCTGGACATAATTCTGATTTTCAATGGAGAATTGCTCTTTTTTGATTTCAGCAATAAGCTGTTGAATAAACTTATCCTTCAGGGAACGTTTCACCAGGATATAATCCGGTGCAATGCAAGTCTGACCGGCATTCACGAACTTCGCCCAGACCAAACGCTTCACATACATGCTCAGGTTTTTATCATCGAGGATAAAAGCCGGACTTTTACCGCCCAGTTCGAGCGTAACGGGTGTAAGATGCTTTGCTGCGGCCTGATAGACAATGCGTCCAACCGGCACACTGCCGGTGAAGAATACCTTATCGAAACGCTGTTCGAGTAATTGCTGCGTTTCTGCTACACCACCTTCTACTACCCTGAAAAACTCCGGATCAAAATTGCTGTTGATTATTTCAGCCATTAACCTACTCGTATTAGCAGGCAACTCACTCGGTTTCAGCAGCACTGTATTTCCTGCAGCAATCGCGGCGATAGCAGGTGCAAACGACAACTGATACGGATAATTCCACGCTCCGATGATGAGCGAAACACCCAGCGGTTCCGGCATGATGTAACTTCTTCCCGGGAGATTCACCAAATCGGTCGGCACCCGTTTTCGTGACGACCACTTCTTTATTTTCTTAACCGCATCATTTATTTCAAGATACAACAAGGCAATTTCAGTGGAATAATTATCGAATGCTGATTTACTGAAATCGGCATAAATCGCTTCCTCCATCCGTTGCTCATTTTCCTTCAACAACTTTTTTAGCTTTTTCAGTTGCTCTATTCTGAAATTGATGTCTTTGGTTTTGTTGGACTTAAAAAATTGGCGTTGTTTGTTTACGAGTTCTTGCATAAGGCATCTGTTTTTAATGCTTGTAAAGGTAATTATTTTGCATCAAATCCATGCATATTGAAATTTTCCTATTTTTTACTGAATCTGGCTGTAAAATCCTTCATCTCACCATCTTCCAACATGTAAAACCGCTGATTGGTATCCGGAGAATCCAACCCGCCCAACTTTTCAACATAGGGTCCGAGTTTAATATAGTCGAAACTACCGGCAGCACAATGCTCCGGCAGTTTTGGTTTTCCTGAATACCAGGCTGTTTTCAAGCGATTACGGGATATTGTCCGGATATAAAGCGAAAGCCTTTCCACTGCCTGCGGATCGGCATCGCCCCCCATGAAACAAACGCAGGTAATGGCATCGCCATATCTGGCAAGAAGTTTATTAATCGCCTTTTCATCAAGCCTTGCTCCGGTATCTTCCTGCAAATGGGGACTATGACATCCCTTGCAGCCATTGGGACAGTTCGAGAGGTTGATGGCAAGCGTCACTTCACCGGGGACTTCCTGAAAAACAATATTATAACTGAGAAATCGTAGCATAATGTCTTTTTGATGCTTCTACCTGTCTGCTTTCGGAAAAATTACTTACGCGTTTCATATACCCGATGATGCGGGTCAGGTAATCCAGATTACGGCTTTTGCAAACCGGACATTCCTTCAGGTTATTTTTGTCGATATGTCCGCAGTCGTTACAAACTGTATTCGGGATATTAAAGGTGAAATAGTTACACCCTTCCTGAATGGCCACCTTCAACAACTGCTTGTATTGCTGCTGACTCAGATGTTCATCTAAATTCAGGTGTAATGCTGAACCACCCGTTAGGTGTTCGATGTATTTTCGTCCGTGCAACCTGAATTTATCAATAATATTCAGCGATTCATCCTCCACGATGTAGAAATAACTGTTGTAACAATCCCGGTTCGATTTGAATCCATCCCGTTTGTCCCATTTGGCATGTTTTACGCCCACGTTTTCGGCCGGAATCATTTCGCAATTGAACATTACATCTTTCGTGCGGTATTTTTTGTTGTACGATTCAATCAGTCCGAGTACCTCCTGCACAAACAACGAGTACCTTGGGTTATCATTAATTTCAACACCCAGAAATTCAGCAGCTTCCACCAAACCATTCACACCAATGGTCAGGTATTGACGGCTCATGTTGATATATCCTGCATCGAACAAAGGAAGCATACCCTTCTCATGCATGTATTTCAGGTTTTCGTTGTAAGCCACCTGCACTTTATGCACCAAATCCACCACTTCTTCGAGAAAAAAATGATAATGCATACCCCTTCGGGCAGCATGCTGGATGCATCGGTTCAGGTTGATAGTCAGCACACTTTTGGAACCCGTAGAAACACCCCCGGCACCCAGTGTATAACTAAAACCATTATCGGTAATCTCGTTACGCAGCCGGCAACAACTGCTCAGCGAATCGGCATTGTCGCTCATATAGGTAAAAAACGAATGTCCTTCCGCGTACATTTCAGCCGTAAAATCACCGTATTCCTTGTCCTTCACCTCTCCGTTTTCACTCAGCAAAGCCATTGTTTCCACGGGGAATGTCAGCACCGTTTTCGTACGCTCCTGGTTAAACCATTTCATGAAACGTTTCTGAAGCCAGTTCAGCGAATCCCAATGCGGCTTGCTTCCATTCGGGAACACGAAGTTTTCAAACAAACTATTGAAATAATACCGGTCATAATACGAGATATTCCAGAACACCGCCTGAAAATTCCTGGCTCCGGTCGGTTGATTGATGGAATACACGATCTGTTCGAAATAATCAGTAATAACCTTGTCCAGCGTGCGTTGCTTCTTCGACAAATCAACAATTTTATCTGATTCAAGATAATAATCATCCCCAAATTCCAACCCGATAAAATAATTCATGTACATCAGGAATTCCGGGGTAGCACAAGCTCCGCTCAACATACTCGAAACCATGAATACCATGTTGATAAAACCTCCGCAAAACGACTTGAGGTTGGTAGGCGCTTTCGAATTTCCACCGATAGAAGTCGTACCACCAATCAACCAGGGATACATGGTAATGCTGGCGCAGTAATTAGCCAGACTGGTTTCGTCGTTTTTATAGATATAATGGTTGTTCAGCAAATCGATATAACGATCTGCGATTTCTTTTCCGTACATCTCTTTGATGCGATCGGTAAGCATCCGGCGGTTCAGGCGGATAAAATTCGATTTGGGTAATTCGCCGATGAGTGTCGCCATATTTTTGTTTTCCACATTGGCATTGGCATCGTATTTACTTCCCGAGGCAGCATTGCGGGCATTGCAATAGTCCATCAGAAACTCCAGCTTATCACGCACCTCCCTGTCTTCGAGGTGTTTCTGACGATACAACATGTACGATTTCGCCACCGCGTAATACCGTTCCGACATCAGCGCGATTTCCACCTGATTCTGAATTTCTTCCACCGTGACATCCTGCGTGATGTTCACCCGGCAAAGGATATTCGCGATGACTTCCTCTGTCGCGTAAGTCCCTACCGATAAAAATGCTTTCCTGATCGCACTTTTGATTTTTTCAATCGAAAAAGCTTCTTTTTTCCCGTCTCTCTTGATAATGAATGTTTCCATTTTGAAATATAATTTAATGATGATGATTCAAACCTGTCAGGTTTTAAAAACCTGACAGGTTTATCGGATTATTCAACGAGATTATAAATTTCAAGAGAAGAAAGGAAATTATTCCGCAACAAAGCAGCCACAGAATCCTTCGCTTTTCTCCCGAAAGCTACGAATCAATGACATGCGGCAGGTCTTCTGACTTGTTCCGGTTTCGAACGGCCTTCCCGGTAATTTACCAGTGGCAGGGGTTGTTCTCCACCCTATTTCCGGAAGAAAACTCAAGCTTTCCTCCGGGGAACTTACAGCTACGGGGATAGCTCCCGATTTTCACGGGATTCCCTTTTAATCCGGTTTTATCCGGAACCGTATGCGATGCAAATATAGGATTTTTATGCTGAAGAAGAAACAAAGAAGAAAATAATATTTTTTATCTTCGAGGTAATATTTTCCATTTTATTTTTCACACAATTGATTTTCTGATTATTAAGATTTTCAAAACATAGAAATATTTTCGAAAAACATGACCAATCATTCCAGACCTGTCAGGTTTTAAAAACCTGACAGGTCTAATACCACGTTACTTATACAGTTAAATAATGAACTTTTCCCGGCTATTTGCTGTTTAGCAGTAAATAATTATTTTCGCGACCGTAAATGCACAGTCACAATTCCCATATAATACGTTTCCTGCAGATTGCATTGCTGTTGTTCTTCATCGGACACTACAGTAATTCAACCATGTTTTACCATACCCACGAGGTGGACGGCAGGTTGTATTGTCACTCGCACTTCTTTGGATTAAAGACTGATAAAGGCGTACCGGTTGCATCGCATACCCACACGAACAGCCAACTTCAGCTGATTGATACATTCAATACAATCAATCTGACCGACGAACTTGATTTTCCGGAAATCCCGGTACTGGTTTTCAGATTATCTACAATCAAAACCGCAGAATTACCACAAATACCGCAGCTTACACCGGCGCTACATCTCCGGTTACGCGCACCTCCTGCTTGCTGAGAAATTCTAACATGTTATTTTTATAAACTTCTTTCTTGCTTTTCAAATAACAAATAACCACAAAAGGTGCAAAAGTGTCATCTTGCGACAAATGTGCTCCAATATTAATATGCACTTTCTTTTGAGATTCCTTTTGTCTTCTTTTGTGCCTTTTGTGGTTCAAAAAATTATATATGAAACACTTATTATTTTTCGCTATAGCTTTATTCAGTCTGACATCATACGGGCAAAGAAAAACCGACTCCAATATTGTCGGAGACGTAAAAGATTCAAAAACAGGGGAGCACATTCCCTACATCAACATAACTATCAACAACACAGTGATCGGCACCACCACCGATGCAACAGGACATTACTATCTTAAGAACCTGCCAACCGGCACTTACACGCTAAAGGTAAGCGGAGTCGGGTATAAATCCGTTGAGAAAGAAATCATACTGGAATCGGGCAAAACGATTGAGGTGAATTTTCTGACAGAAGAAAGCTCTTTGTCCTTAAACGAAGTGGTGGTCAGCGCCAACCGCAACGAAACAAACCGCAGAGAGGCTTCTGTAGTAGTAGGAGTTGTGAGTCCGAAGATATTCGCTGCGACCAACTCTGTTTGCATTGCCGACGGGCTCAACTTTCAACCCGGCCTGCGCGTGGAAAACAACTGCAACAACTGCGGATTCACCCAGATACGTATCAACGGATTAGAGGGTCCATACTCCCAAATTCTTATCGACAGCCGTCCGATTTTCAGCGCTTTGTCGGGCGTTTATGGTTTGGAACAAATTCCGGTAAACATGATAGAAAGGGTTGAGGTAGTGCGTGGCGGAGGCTCGGCTTTGTATGGCTCCAATGCCATTGCCGGCACCATCAATATAATAACTAAAGAAGCACTCAATAACTCATTTACGGCCGGTTACAATTACGAAAGAATTGGTGGCACAGCGTCCGACAATGCCATCAACCTGAATTCCTCCATGGTGAGCGACGACAACAAAGCCGGCATGTATTTATACGGTTCCTATCGCAATCGCCTGCCTTACGACCACAATGGTGATGGTTTTTCGGAGGTAACAAAACTTCTGAACCACACCATGGGAATGCGTTCGTATTACCGACTTAGTTCACAAAGCAAACTGACACTGGAATACCATAACATCCACGAATTCAGACGCGGCGGCAATGATTTCCACTTGCAACCGCATCAAACCGACATTACCGAACAGGTTGAGCATGAGACTAATGGCGGTGGAATTGCTTACAACTGGTACAGTCCCGATGCCAAACAAAAGCTGAACGTTTACACTTCGCTGCAACAAGTACTTCGTCAGAGCTATTACGGCGCAGGTCAGAATCCCGATGCGTATGGCAATACCGACAACCTGACTTCAGTAACCGGTGCGCAATACGTATATAATTTCCAAAATTTACTTTTTATGCCATCTGAGTTGACTGTTGGTTCGGAGTATCAATATGATGATCTACACGACAGGATGCCGGGATACGGCAGAGACATCAAACAAACCACCCGTGTGGCAGGATTTTTTCTTCAGAACGAGTGGAAAAACAAGGATATGAATATTTTGTTGGGTGGACGACTTGACAAACACAACCTGCTCGACAAAGCAGTTTTCAGTCCACGCGTCACCCTGAAATATAATTTCACTCCTGATCTTAACTGGCGGGGCTCTTATGCAGCCGGGTTCCGTGCACCACAAGCTTTCGAGGAAGATTTGCATTTAGATGCTGCCGGCGGTGTAATGAAACTTATCGAGATAGCTGACGACCTGCGTCCGGAATACTCTCATAGTCTGAGCACTTCATTAGATTATTATTTCAAGTTGGGAAACACGGAAGTTAACCTGCTGGCAGAAGGTTTCTACACCCACATCAATGACATTTTCATCCTGACAGAAACAGGTCTGAGTCCCAATGGGCACATCATCGTGGAGCGCCAGAATGGTTCTGGTGGTCAGGTAAGTGGAATCAATTTTGAAGGTAAAATTGCCCCATCTACCAGACTACAGCTTCAGTTTGGCTACACACTGCAACAAAGTCTGTACAACGAACCCGAACAATGGTCGGACGATATTAATGTTGCACCGGAAAGACGTATGCTGCGCACGCCGAACAACTACGGATATTTTTCACTGTCGGCAAATCTTACCCGCAAACTGTTGATTAACGCTACAGGGACTTACACCGGCAGTATGCTGGCTCCGCATTTCGCAGGCTACATCGCAACTGACCGGCTTGAAACCACGCCGGAATTTATGGATGTAAATCTGAAGGCTACATACGACTTGAAGCTGAATGGAATCAGTTTACAACTTAGTGGTGGAGTAAAAAATATTTTCAACAGCTATCAAAAGGATTTGGATGTCGGACCCTTGCGGGATGCAGGATATGTATACGGACCATCGATTCCGCGAACCGTGTTCATTTCGCTCAAGTTCAGCAATCTGACATTTTAATGGGCTCAACGAAATACGACCTTATTGGGATTTAGTCCGACTTCCTTTAACCTGAACTTTAACTGCCCCGATTGATTGAAACACAACACATCTCCCCAGGTCAGATAGGATTTCCCATCGGTGATATAAACATCTCCGTTGATCGGATTGACATCAATACCAAATGGAGTGGTTAATGTGGTACCATCTGTTATAAACCGGTCGGTAATCAAAGTTTCCGTTTTACAATCGAAAGTCATAATTTGATTCCGACCGGTACTATAATCGTAATGATACATGTATGCCGTGTCGTTGTGAATTGTGAAATTCAGCAAACTGAAATCTTCGAAATCCTGTACCACTTCATCGGTCACCGAGCTGATGCGATGAAAGCGGTAGGCTGTACTGCCATAGTTACCACGCGTTACCACATACACATCACCTTCGCTATCAGCCTTAATCTTATACGGATTGATCCCGACGGAGATTTGCCTTATTTCCTGAAAAGAGGCAATATCAATAACTGAAACGGTATTATCATAGTTTGGAAAATTCAATCCGCCAGAATTGGAAACGTAAATTTTACCATTTGCAATGCAGATGCCATCCGGATTTCTCCCACAATTTACCAAACCTTCAATCTGAAGGGTTGTGGTGTCAATTTTTGCTACCGTGCCATCGAAAGAACAAACGTATGCTTTGCCTTCATGAAAATCTATGTACCGTGGTTGTCGTGCCATTCCCTGACCATTAAAAAGTGAAATTTGTTTCAACGACAGTCCGGTTCCTGCATCCAGCACTTCAATCTGACTGGAGACATTCACCACTACATAGAGTTTTGAACCATACAGTCCCATGTCGTTCGCTGTATCGCCGAGTCCCCGCTTATTCGCAGTTAAAAAATAATCGGAAGATTTTGCTCCGGCACTAAAGTCATACATGGCCAGACTGCTGTTGTTCAGATTGATCAGACCTTCCGAAAGCACAAAAATCCGTGTTGCTTCAGTCACAGGCAGATCATCCTCTGTTCGCAGTTTGTCGTGCATATCATCGCAGGATGCAATGAGGATGATGAGCGTTAAAACTGAAATATGTAAAATATATTTAATCATTCTTGCTGATATAATAATACCTTTATTCTATTCAAGACCTGTCAGGTTTTAAAAACCTGACAGGTCTAATGCCAATATATCCAAATGTAGCTGAATACTAAAAACTTAAACTAACTGTTGTCCTATATGACCTCCCCGGCATCGGAAACCACTTCACCACGGCATAGTTTTCATCCAGTAAATTCAAGGCTTCCACTTGTAAGGACAAGACCCAATTTTTCAACTTCACATCCCGGGAGGCAGAAATTCCGTGGTCGGCATAACCCGGCAAGCGGTTTTCGGCATAATTCTGATATCCTGCATAGCGTGCACCTGACCACAACAAGGAATACGAAACATTCACCCAGGGAGTTTCAACACCCAATCTTCCCGAACCTGAAACTCGTGGCGTATACGGAATTTGATGCCCGTAAGTATTACTCCCCGGCATTGTCACATCCAACGCCCGTTGATAAGTGTATGTACCACCCAGCAAGACAGCTATTTTATCATTTACAGACAGGTTTGTTTCAACCGTCAAATCAAGTCCGTCAACCTGCACCTTACCCAGATTCACCATACTCCAGATAAAGATATTTTTTGTCGGCAAAGCCACAATTTTATCTTTTACGTAGTTGCGATAGGCATCTACAGTCACAGAAAACAAAGGCATCCAATCGGCCAGACTCAACGCGTAAGTAAGTCCCGCGTTCAGTTGATCAGTGGTTTCCGGCTGTAAGCCGACATTACCCGTGCGGGCATAATACAAATCGTTGAAACTCGGCAAACGAAAAATATTTTTGTAGAAAAAACGAACCCTGATATCCTGGTCGGCAAAAGGCTTATAAGCCACACTCACGTAGGGTGATAATCGTCGGTGACTGTCCGGAGCTTCTCCCACCTGTACTTTATCATTGACCATTGTTGATAGCAAACTCGCCGTTGCCAGCAGTTCGTCAGACACAAACTTAGCCGCCAGAACAGAAAGCAGACTATTTCGTACAGGTTTGGCAAAAGCATCACTCAGTTCCGGCGTTTCAAATCGGGCCAGCATCTGATTGACAAAACCATCCGCAGCAAATGAAAAAGACAAATTCCGGGAAGCATGGTAAAGCATGGCAACTGAACCATAATACTCGTTCTGGCGGAAAACACTTTCCATCCGTCCCAATTCATTCAAATAAGTGGTGTCGGAATAGTGCATATAACCATGGTGGTATTTGGCATTCAGCTGCATCGAAAAAAGATCTGACAAATCTTTCTCATAATGTCCCTGCACGAAAAATGTCCTGTCCTCCATCCGCTGAGATGAAAAATTATCGGTATTATATAAAATCGTTGCGCCCGGCAATCCCCTTTCTGAGGTATAAAGATAAGCTTTCAGGTAAGCTGACTCCCTTTCCGTGAGATTCGCATACAGCGTAGTTTCAAGTCGCAGGTTACTCACATCCGTGTTTTTTCTGATTTCATTTGATGTCAGACCTGAACCGAGATAGCTGTAATCCAGCAAATAGGGGTACTGTCCATGAGCCGCCAGCCATTCTCCACTTAAATCAGCAGAAAACACCCGATTGATTTTGTGTTGCAGGCGGAAAGTCGGATTGAAAAGTCCGAATGAACCGCTTTTAAGGCCAACCTTACCCTGCCATGTTTTCTTATCTTCAAACCGTGGGGTAACTGTACGAATCTGGAGTAATGCAGCTGAAGCAAACATACGGGCAGGTTGAAAAATCTGGTCACTCTGACCGTTATTCAACGCGATCATCTCCACGTTATCGAGCGAAAAACGGCCGATATCAATTTGCCCGGTCTGGCAATCGGTCAGCGTTATGCCATCGTAACTCACCGCTGTATGGGTTGCTCCGAGACTCCGTACCGAAACAGTCTTCAAACCACCGATACCTCCGTAATCACGCAACGACACCCCTGAAAAATGCCTGATTGCATCTGATACCTGCAGGGCATTCAGTTTAGTAAACTGTTTAGATGATAAAGTCTGAAAAGGCGCAGTAGTTCTGATTTCCGCTTTGCGATACTGCTCTGTGACGGTAACCTCTCCGATCCGGTAAGTTTTGGTGGTATCCAACTTCTCAACGGCATGTATATCATGCGGTTGTAACCAGCAGAACAGGGCACAACACAAACCGGTCAGCAATATTTCAACCCGGGAATCAGACATAAATTTACAATCTATTTGTTTAATTTATAACCAAATAGCTTGCAAGAAAAGAAAATCAACAAAGCAAGGTGAGATGCAATATTGGTTTTGGCTCTATCCTCGAAAGCTCTAAAACATAACTTGCATGGGCAGGTCTTCTGACTAACTCCCGTTTTGAACGCCTTCCCGGCTTCCCCTAAACCCTCCAAAAGAGGGGTACAAGAGCCAGTGGCAAAAGTGTTGTTCAATACGTTTTCCCTTTCTTAGCCTCCCCTTCGGGGAAGTTTTGAGGGACTTAGAGCTTACAGCAGCGGGACTGTTCAGGACTTTCACCTGATTCCCTATTACTCGTCTCAGTTACAAAACATCAACGAACCAATGCAGCGACAAAAATAGAAAGATTTTACCTTATTTCCAAATAAACATTATTTTCGGTAGCCAGCTTGCGCATATTCAGCAAGGCATAACGCATTCTGCCTAAGGCAGTATTGATACTAACATCCGTTTTTTCAGCTATTTCCTTGAAACTTAAATCCTCAAAAAAACGCATACGGACTACCTCCTGTTGAACAGGTGGAAGATAATCCACCATCTTCACCACGTCACGAAGCACCTGTTCGTTCGACAGGATATCTTCAATACTTAAATCGGCAAGATTGGCGTTGTTAATGATATCATAGTCATAACCATCAGCAGAAATGGTATTTTCGTTCTTCTCCTTTCTGAAGTGATCGATGATAAGATTATGTGCAATCCGGTTGATCCAGCCCAGAAACTTACCACTTTCAAAGTAGCGTCCCTGCTGAATAGTCATAACGACTTTTATGAACGTATCCTGAAATATGTCCTCGGTGAGTTCCTTATCACGAACAATCTGGTAGATGTAATAATATACCTTTGATTTGTAACGCGTTAGTAAAACTTCAAATGCCGCATTGTTTCCTTCCTCATATAACTTAACCAGAATATCATCGGTTAATTGATTCAGTGTTTTCATTACTGCTTAATTTTGGGATATAAGCGTAATTTTATGCTATAGGCAATTGAATTTTGAGTGTTTAAAAATATTGTTAGGGTTGCAAATATATGGATTTGTTTTCAAACTACAAAAAAACTTTCTTAAATTATGCTAAGAAACAGGTTTTTGGGGCAATAAAATAATCCCTTTATCTGACTCTTATCTTATTAGTTTATAGTTTCCCACTTCATCTCCTGATTCATTTAAAACAGTAACATTCAACATTTCTGTATTGATATCCATTTTTATTAAGGTACGTGTACCATTTTTAGATCCTCCACCAATTATAACAGGAAAGTCATGAACCCCTTTGTCCGGCTTATATACTCCGTACTTATGCGTATGTCCCGAGACTAAAAGATCGACATTGTATTTGTTAAGCAAGGGACCGAATAGTTCACGAACATGAGTCGTTCCATGTCCATCTCCCGAATAATGATGAGGAATATGCATGAATACAATTCTGAACTCAGCATTCCGGGCAGCCACAGACTTCAACTGACTTTCAAGCCATACAGCTTGCTTTTCCCGATAGCGGTCAAATGCAACTAAACCGGAGTACTCTTTATGATTATCGGCTTTATCTTCACCTGCATCCAAGAAAATAAAAAAAGCAGGTCCCCATAACTTAGAAAAATAACTGCCGGGGTTATCGGTGTAATTAAATAAATTCCGGGCAAACACCCCTCTTGTCTCATGATTTCCCCGCACATACACAAAAGGTTTCTCTGAAGCAAAATTCTTTGTCAGAGGCTCAATTACATTTGAGATGATTTGAGCCTCTCCTGTCACATAGTTCATTATATCTCCATTCAAAACAACAAAATCAAACTCATTTCCATTATTCAATGCTAACATTTTATCTATAACGGATGGCTGATTATGTATGTCATTCAGGACAAGAACAGAAAGATGCTCCTGACAGGTGTCAGGGGTAATAAAAGAGTAGATTTTACTTTGAATGGTATCTCCATAGGTAACTTTATATGGAGCAAAATCTAATATTTCTCTGGATAAAACTTTGTATGCATACCGGGTATTTGGTTTTAGATCTGCCAATCTTATCTTATTCAGTCTGGTATTAGCAACAACCAACCCATCCTGCTCAGATTCTGCCCTTTGTGTAAGAACACCGTTTTCACCATATTCTATCCAGCTATGACAGTTTTCACTTGTTATCCACATGACCGTCATAGCATCAGGAGATGGATTTTGCAAATAAGGAGAAGTAAGGAAGGTATTTTTACCCCTTTCATTATTATTTTGAACCTGTTCCCCTGAAGTAGTCAGGATAACCGCAATAACGATTATCAATATTGATTTTATTATTCTCATTTGGTTGTCTCTGTTATATAAAGGATTATGCTGTCATATACCTTCATTAATTTAGGGTTGATGCCTTCATTCATAAGATACTCCCCACTAAAAACCCGGCCATCTCCCCAAAATCCGGACTTATCTGTATTTAATTCTTTCAACAGGTAGTTTTTATCGGGATCCAGACCATTGATCCTAAACCTGGGAGTCAGCGTACGACCCTTGTAATCAAAACCATAACCATAAAAAACCGCTTTACTCTTATCTTTTGAGATATACGATAACGCATAATATCCGCTTCCATCATAAGGAGAAGCTACCCGGTACAAATCCCCGTACATTACGAGTTCTCTGATTTGTTTATAATTTGCAATTGCTTTTTTTGCAAATACTTTCTCTTGTTCCGAAAGGTCCTTAGGCTGCAATTCCATACCCAGCCTTCCACTCATGGCAAGATCAAACCTGAACTTAAGCGGTGTTTGATTATTGGTTTGATGGTTCGGACTTGCAGACACATGTGAACCTGTTACCAATGCCGGATAGATGAGGTTTGTGCCATACTGAATAAACATACGGCTAATGGCATCCGTATTATCACTGGTCCAAACCTCCTGATGATATTTCAATGCTCCATAATCAACCCTGCCTCCTCCTGAGGCACAAGCCTGGATGATTACCCGGGGATATTTCTCACGTATTCTTTGATACACCTTATAAAGTCCCTGTGTATATGCTATCCAAAAGTGAGTTTGTTTGTCTGATAGCAGATAGGAAGACCCAACCGATTCCACATGCCGGTTCGCGTCCCACTTGATATAACTGATGTTTTTCGAAAGCTTCATTGTTTGATCGAAAACATTAAAAATAAAATCCTGCACTTCGGGATTTGAAACATCCAGCAACCATTGTTGTCTCATGGTTGTAACTTCTCTTCCGTCCCGTTTTACAATCCAATCGGGGTGTTTTTGTGCAAGTACACTTTGGGGATTCACCATTTCGGGTTCAATCCATATACCAAATTGTAACCCTTTCTTAACTGCATAGTCGGCAACATAAGCTATTCCCCGTGGAAGTTTGGCTTTATTTACCTGCCAGTCACCTAATCCCGCGTTGGCGGCATCTCTTGGATACTCATTTCCAAACCATCCATCATCCAACACGAACATTTCAAGCCCCATCTCAGCAGCATCATCAATCATTTCTGTAAGAATCTTCTCATTGAAAGAAAAATATGCCCCTTCCCAGCTATTTAACAGGGTCGGTCTGATTGTTTGCGCATCATAAACCACATAGTTCCGGGCCCAGTCATGCAGATTTCTGCTGGCTCCACCTGCGCCAGTACAACTATACGTTACAGTCATCTCAGGAGTATAAAAAGTTTCTCCCGGTTTTAAATAGTATGCTGAGGCATAAGGATTGATTCCCGATAAGATACTGAGAACATTAAACTCATCCAATCCGAAATTCAATTTATAATTACCGCTCCAGGAAAGTGCCCCTGCAATTACTTCTCCGTCATTTTCAGTCATAGGAGCATCCAGGGACAACAGAAAAGAAGGGTTCTCCGTGTGGGTAGTACGTATCCCTTTCTTACTTTCTACCGACTTCATGCCATGTGTTAGCAAAGTTTCCTCGAGCATCATCTCTCTTGCCCATGCGCCGGTAAATGTATTCAGATAATACTTTTCAGCCTTAACAGGAAGTGACATCGAGTAAAACTGATGTAAAACAATTTCCTTATTATCTTCATTTTTTATCTCAACACGCTGAGTGATAACATTCTCTTTCCTAAAGGCCCTGAATATCAAAATTACAGACAAGGGCAACTTTCTATCTGACAAGAATATCTTTGTTTCCTGAATATTCCCATCTGTCAGATACTGCTGAGAATGACTTTTATAGACTAATTCGGTATTTAAGTCCCCATCGGCATGGGTAACCCGCAGTGCAGGCTCTCTGAAATCTCTTCCTCCAGCCGCTCCATATACCTGAGGATCGGCACCATAGTCTGACCTGCGATAACTTTGTTTGAGCAGAAAAGGGCTTACATCTTTAATGTATTTTCCAAAATATTGATGTAGAAGTTGATTATCCTTTGATATTGACATGATCATTGAGGTATTATCAGTGTCAATTCGAATCAATTCGATTGCAGACAATCCATACTGAAAAGATAAAAAGAATAAAAATAAATACGATATGATTTTCATGTGTATCATTTTTTATGAAACAATTTTACATTTTTGAGTAGTTTGAATTATTTTTATCTGAATTCGATATAAAAATTATTCCGCTAATTTTAAGCCCTTAACTTTATCCCACGCACCTCTGGTAAAATCGGGGATTTGTACCGGGGCTGAATGATTATTAACCGATATCTCTGTCAATTCTACTATGCACGACCATTCTGCAGCATCATATACATCCTGATCAAGGGGAAGCCCGTTACGCAAACAATAAATCAAGCGATAATCCATGATAAAATCCATTCCTCCGTGACCTCCAACTTTTTTTGCCTGTTCCTTTATGTTGGTTACGAAAGGAAACTCATACGCTTTTACCAATGAGTCACAAGCTTCTTTAGATAATGAATGATGAGCATTTGGTTCAAATGCAAACTGATTAACCGGATATTTCACAGCAAACCCTTTTGTGCCGCTTATCAAATGAATGCGGCTGTACGGACGGGGACTTGTTACATCATGCTGTATCATGATGGTTTTTCCCTTTCGCGTTTTGATAACAGTCGTATTCATATCACCCATTCTATACTCCCGGTTTGCTTCAGTTGAGTTCTGCCCAAATCTTTCTTTTGCATAGGAAGTCAATCCAAACTGATCAGAAGACACAGAAACCAGATAATCCATTTTATCCCCACGGTGGATATTCAGCACCTGACAAACCGGACCTAACCCGTGAGTAGGGTAAGCATTCCCGTTGTGATCCTGATTGTACTTTAATCTCCAGGAGTCATAGTATCCCGACAAACCCGGCAGTTTTTGCTTATCACCTTGTCCCGGGGCTAGTCCCGGATTGTATGAGAAATCTTTCGATAATCTTTCATTGAAATTAAGACTCCTTAAATCATGAATATAGGCTCCTTCCACATGCACAATTTCACCAAAGATTCCCTGTTGAGCCATATTTAATGTTGCCATTTCAAAAAAATCATAACAACAGTTTTCAAGCATCATACAATGCCTGCGTGTTTTTTCGGCTGTATTCACCAACTGCCAGCATTCATCAATTGTAATTGCAGCAGGGACTTCAACGGCAACATGCTTACCTTGTTCCATTGCATAAACTGAAATCGGGGTGTGATTTTTCCAGTCAGTACAAATATAAACGAGATCAATATCATCACGTTCGCAAAGTTCTTTCCAACTATTTTCATTTCCGATATACTCATCCGCCTTGGGCAGGTTTGCCTTTGACAATAATGTCTGGGCTCTGTCTAAGTTATACTGTTCCATGTCACAAACAGCTTTTATTTGGACTCCTTCAAGGTGAGTAAATCTTTTTACCGCGTTGATGCCCCGCATGCCTATGCCAATAAATCCAACCCGAACCACCGGTATCGGATCACACCTGAGCAGGAGCACATCTGTCTGACCAGCCGGTCGAACAGGTTCTTTAAAAGTAATTATTTCGCCTGCTGAAATATAATTACCGGGTAAGCAAATCAAGATGGCAATCAATAGCACATTGATTTTCAAAACTTTTAGAACATACTTTTTCATACTAACACTTGAATTTATATATTTTCAATTAATTTATTACACGATTGAATTTAAATTCTATTCATTCATAACTAAAGTTGATTGCTAAATCTCAGAAAATCACTTTCTGAACATGTTCCCTGATTTTCAGGATAACAAGTTGACCAGACTCGAATCCGCCTATCTTATTAAAACCGGATACTATCGGACAGCTTCTCAGTTTACGGCCGGCAATATCGTATATGTTTATCACATCCTGAAGTTCCGACTCGACACACAACATATTATCCCGTGCATAAGCTTTAAATGGCTTTCCGGCAACAATGTCAACCTTACTTTGAATACTACCGGATCGGGGTGCCCAGGAAACACTTCTGATTGTTTTTTTGCTCCCGGTATAATCAGCCAGCAATACCTGCTTACCTGATATTGGTTGATTAAAGCCTGACACATCTACGAGGCTATAAAGCACTCCGTCTCCATTCGGGGTGTTATTTCCGCATACAACAAACAAATGCACATTTCCCCCGGAAACAAAACCTTCAACCGCCCGTGGCGAGGCCATTCCCTTATAAATACCATTCAGTATCCAGTTTCCATTGACCCTGGAGTATTTAACAATGCCATTTGTTGCATCTATAAAATACAGAATCATATTCTGTCCCGGATTCATTTCGTTCAAATCTGCCATAAAGAAATCACTACCATTCACATTTCGCGGATTTCCTGTAACATCTGTAAATACCTGTCCGAATGTCTTGGGCAAGTTATTTCCTACTTGTAAAATTTCCGTATCTCTGCTTACATAAAGTTGATCATTAAAGATTCTCAGATTACGGGTTGTAGTATTTCCACCCTCATTATTGAGGAGTATTCCGGAAGAACTTCCCTTTGTGGTGTAGAAAACTCCACCATTATCACTAAGTCCGCCATTACCCGACACCCAGATATCAGTACCATCACTTGACACGGCTGAACGAATATCCTTGGTATTGAAAACATGATTCAAAGCTGTACTCGTATCGATATAGCCTTCCGCATCAACCAGGGCAACAACACGGTTAGCTTCAGATGCAGGCTTTCCCCAGGGTTTCTCTCCAACATTACAATCATATCCACCCAACACCACAAAACGTTTATCTGCGGAACGGGTTATATACCCCATGTTAAGTGCAGACCCCACACCAGTAAAGCGTTTATTGGAGCCATTTATGGTAACTGGCAACGCAAGTGTTCTCACATTCCTGAAAGTTGTATCCGACAGTTCGTATTCATCTAAAAACACCGGATAACCATCAGTTGTATTCAGCTCACGGCTGCCATCACCAAGCCTGTATAACATCAGGTTCTCTTCCGGAACCGATACTTTCCCGTTTATCTTATATCTCCCGACTTCAACACCGGCATCATTCAATATCTGAACAAAAAGCATGGTCTCGTCAGCCTTTAATTTAATCAATGTACGCTTTCCATCTTCCGGGCCTCCACCTATGCACACAGCAAAATCGTGTAATCCTGCTACCGGACTATAAACACCGTAATTATGCGTATGACCCGAGATTACCATATCAATACCATAACGGTTAAAAAGGGGAACAAACAATTCTTTACAGTGGTTTGTTCCATGCCATCCATTCGAATACAGAGGAGGAATATGCATCAGGACAACCTTATACAGAGCATTCTTACACTCCTCAGATTGCAGGACTTGTTCCAGCCATTGAGCTTGTTCCTGGCGATACGCATCAAAGTCAACCAACCCGCCATAAACAGCTTCATTATCAGCTTTATCTTCACCAGAGTCCAAAACTATAAAAAAAACCGGCCCCGTGGTTAAGGTATAATATGTTTTTTCTTCCGGAGACTGAAAATAATCAAAATAATTCCTGGCAAACGCACCCCTGGTTTCGTGATTTCCACGCACCTGCAAGAATGGCTTTACAGATGCGAATGCACTAGCACATGGGGTAATGAATTTATCCACCAACTGGCCTTCACTGGTAACATAATTAAACACATCACCGTTAAAGAAAACAAATTCATAATCATCCTGTTTACTCAAACTTAACAGCTTGCCAATTGATTCAGGACGCTCGTGCAGGTCGTTCAGAATCAACATGGATGTTTGCTTTGGGTTTTCACCCGGAGTAATGAAATAAGACACACTGCTGGAAATCGTATTCCCGAATGTAACTTTATAAGGCTCCAATGTAACTATTTCCTTCGACACTACTTTGTAGTAATACCGTGTTCCCGGCTTCAGATTTTTGAGTCTGACTTTATTGATTCTATCCGCAGTTATGAGTCCGGCAAACGATTGGGTACTTTTCTGTTCTAATTGCAAACTTTCTCCGAACTCTACCCAACTGAGACATTTATTATCGGTGACCCACATGACAGTCATCGCATCGGGAGCAGGATTTTGCAAATAAGGTTTTGTTACAAAAGTAACCGCGGCTTGAATCGACAGATGATGAGATAAGGCCACTAACACTAACACATATCTGATTGTCCGGTTTCCTGTTTTCTTTGATAAAAGCATATTCGAGGTGATTGATAATGTTTTCAGATGAGAAGCCATAGATACAAGGCTCCTCATCTGCATCCACATGTAATATTAATTTTTAAAACCTGAATTACGGTCAAAAAATCACTTTTCTAATCTGATCACCTACCTTAACCAGATAAACCTGCCCTTTTTGCAACTGACTCAATTCCGTTGGAGTTCCGGGTTTTACTTGTCCTGAGAAAAGTTTTGCCCCCACTATGCTATAAACTTCAACTGTTTTTTCTATAAGAGACTCAACTATGATTTTATCATTTTCCGAATATACCGAAAAATCATCAGGTTTGGAAAACTGATTAAGCGAAGTGGATGGATCATTAAACGGAGCCCAGGTAATGCCTCTGATTACCTTGCCGGACGTTGTAAAATCAAGCAATTTAACAGCGTTGCCTTGCTGTTCAAAAGCATTATTGTAGCCACCAATGTCTTTAAACCGGTATAATTTCCCGCTACCGGTTGCAGTGCTTGAGCCTTCGCAGATGACATATAATTCAACTCCGCCTGATACTAATCTTACTTCCATAGCTCTTGGCAAGGTGGTAATATTTAAAGCATAATCGCCATTATAAGTCCAAACTCCCGATATTAATGAGTATTTCTGAATAGTACCGGTGGTTGCACTGGTAAAATAAAGCACTTGTTTGGTTCCCGGATTTTCTGAATCTAAATCGACAAAAGAAAAATCATAACCATTAGTATTGGCTGATGTACCGCTGTTTGGTGCATCAGTAATATCCACATTAGCCGCAGCTTCTGTCGGAAATCCAGTCCCAACAGCATAAACCCTTTCCATTCCGGATACATATAATTGGTTATTGTATCCATTCAAAACCCTTGATGTTAATGTATTAATCTTGATAGACGTTGTACTTCCTTTCGTTGTATAACGAAGGTGTCCATTATTGGCCGTTGCATCGTTATCACCTGCCATCCATACGTTTACACCATCATCAGAATATACAGAGCGAATATCTTTTTTACTATACGCATCGGTCAGCGCAGTAGTAGTATTAACGCCTCCATTATAATCCACAAATGCCACAACACGATTGACAGAAGACGCTACTGCTCCCCAGGGACTGGTCCCCAGCACCTGATCATAACCGCCAACAACAATATAACGATTATTATAGGAACGTTTCATATATCCCATATTTACACTTGATGGAACGGCTACACAGCGCTTGTTTGCACCATCAACTACGGTAGGCAGGGCAATAGATTGCACTAAATCAAGCGAACCATCTGTTTCAATACTATATTCATCTAAAAATATCGGAGCAGCACCTGTTTTACTTAAATCGTATGTTGATGTTCCATCACCTACGCGATATACAACCAGGTTACCCTGCGTAAAGGCGCCTCCAAATGCTTGTAAAGAAAGATTCAATACAATCACAATCAAGAATAAAGAAATAGTTTGTTTTTTCATTTTTTTTAAATTTAAGAATTGGAGTGTATTATATTACAATTTGATTTTCCTTGTTAGATTTCCAACTTTAACTAAATAAATCTGATTATGCTGTAAACCAGCAAATTGCAGCGACACTCCCGGAGCTACGGCACCGGATGCGAGTCGCATTCCAAGCATATTATATACCTCAACAAAATTATCTTTCAATGATTCTACGACAATACTATTTCCTTCTGTTAATACTGAAAAATCATCCATATCCGGCATTTCATCAACTGCCAGAATCGATTCGCGGACAGGAGCCCAGGCAACACTACGCATCGCTTTAAAACTATTGTCACTCCAATCCAGTAATTTCAAGGGGTTACCATCCTGGACAAAAGCATTGTTGTAGCCACCAATATCTTTTAATTTGTACAGTTTTCCATTTCCGGAAGCATTCCCACTGGCTTCACATACAACATAAAGCTCAACTCCGTCAGCAACAGCTCTACATTCCATACCTCTTGGTCCGTTGATATTGGTAAAATCACCATGGTATGTCCAAGTTCCCGCCACCAGTGAATATTTCTGAATCGACCCATTTGCATTTGAGAAATAAAGTACTTGTTTTGTCCCTGGATTTTCCGTATCTAAATCGGCGAAACAGAAATCATATCCGTTTGGATTTTTTGCCAGATCGCCACCATTAGGGGCTTGAGTTATATCTTCAATATTGTCTGCTATAGTAGGGAATCCTGTCCCGACACAATAAACCCTTTCCTGTCCCGAAACATACAGTCTGTTATTGAATCCTCTTAGTATTCTTCCTGTCAGCCCGTTAATTCTGATTGAATTGCGACTTCCTTTTGTTGTATACCTCAGGTATCCGTCACCTCCTGAGATACTATTCCCAGCCATCCATATGTTTATTCCATCTGTTGTGTAAACAGAACGAAGATCTTTGGTACTGAAAGCATCGGTCAGAGCTGTAGTTGAATTTATGACAGCATCAGAATTTACAAGGGCAACAACACGATTTACCGATTCAGCCTGATTACCCCAACAGCCAGCCCCCAACGCAGCATCAAAGCCGCCAACTGCAATATATCTGCCATCATAAGATCGGCTCATATAACCCATATTAACTGTCGAAGGAGCAGCAACACATCTTTTATTTCCCGTTCCTCCCTCATCTGTTTCGGTTGGTAAAGGAATAGATTGTACCAAATAAAGCAAGCCATCTTCGTCAAAAGCATACTCATCCAAAAATACAGGCGTAGCTAATGTTTTACTTAAGTCGTAGGTTGAAGTTCCATCACCCATACGATACACAACTAAACTTCCTTCTGTAAAAGGTTTACCAGCCGAATGAGCAGTTTCGCCAAACAAAAAAAGCGCGACAATTGTAATTAAAAAAAGTTTTTTCATGATTATTGAATTTTAAAGTTATTGAATATTTTATTTAACTCTGATTATACTTATTACGGGACAATGATCCGAGGCATACGGCTCATCGATCACCATGTAATTCTGTATAATAAAATTGTTTAATGGTTTATACATCAAATAATCTATGGTTCTTGCCGGATTATTCGAAGGATAAGTAGGAGAGCAATTTTTGCATCCCAATGTCAGATATTCTTTTATAACCGAAATGGTCTGAGAACCTGGAGTCGCATTAAAATCCCCACCGAGAATCAGGTTTCCGTCAACACTCTCAACAATGGATTTTAATTCATTAGCCTGGTGAATCCTGTTTGTTTCATCACTAAGATGATCCAGGTGCGTAGAAGCAAAATATAATGGTTTGTTATTAATATTGACCTTTACCATAGCTACAGATCTCATCTCTCCTCCGAGCATTACATTGACCCCCATTTTGAATGCTGTTGAATCTATTATTTCATGACGGGAAAGCACAGCATCACCATAAGAGCCACCATCTTTGTCAATCGCTTTGGCAAAAAAGTAGCTCATTCCGGTTAATTTAGCCAAACTATCTGCCTGATTAACATCCTTACCAGACCGGCGGGTAAACACATCAACCTCCTGTAATGCTACGAAATCCGGTTTATACCTGTTAATTACAGCAGCAATTTCGGGCAGGTTTGCCGGTGGCTTACCAAAAGCCGGTCTTGCTCCGTAAATATTATAAGTCATGACCGTTACAGGAAAGCCTTCAAGTTCCTGAGGATCCTCCGGCACATCAACAGGTTTACATGCTGAGAATACCAATACCCCCATAATGACCACATTTGCTATAATTCTCAGAACATCCATCATTAAAGATTAAAAAACATTTACTTCTGACATCCAGGTGTAGTCCATATTCTGATGGCTCGAATGGATGATAATTTTCAGATAACGTGCTTGCTGGAAATAATTGAGATAAAGGGAACTTTCAATCACGTTATCCAAATCAAACAACTGCGAATAATCCCATGCAGAACCATCTTTGCTTGTCTGAATCTCAATACTTTTCGGATTCCCTGAATCTCTGGGCACATTCACATCGCTATTATTGCCCCTGGATCTTATAATCAGTCCATGCAGCACCTTATGCTCCTGCATATCAACAATAACCTCCTGTGGTAAAGTTCTGGAAAAACCCGATGACCAATAAGTTGCAACGTTATCATCTAACAGATTCTGTACAACCGAATTGGAATTATTAAATGAACTGGCGGTTATCGTCCAGTTAGTCCTGTCATAACGCTGATAAGGATTATCAATGTATTTACCTTTTATCAGGAAATAAGCTGTTGTCAATTTCTCATTAATTGCCACCCCTTCTGTTGCGACACGAATGGTTACAGGTAACAAATGCGATCCGGGACCAAGCATTTGTGTTGTTTTTATGATGAGATTTGCTCTTGAGGAATTGAGCATTCCTTTTTTAATGAGTACCGAAGTATCAGACAAGGCATAGCCTGATTCAGGCAGGGCAGGATAGTTTGTCCCATTTTCTGCATTATACGTCGCCACCAGTTCAGGTGTAACCTCGATATTTGCAACAATATCACTCGTTGGATAACCCAATCCTCCATAATTCACATTCAGCGGAATTGTGTCGTTGTTCAACGACATGGCAAAGATATAGTTGGAAGGGACATCCAGTGCTTGTCTAAAATAGACGATGTTGTAATCGTCCGGATTGTCAATTATTTTTTCGATATCCCCTGTACCATCCCCACAGGAACACAAAAAACATATCATTGAGATGACGGGGAAAACTATATTGCGATTTAGCCTGTGTTTATTTATAATTATTTTCATACGATCTTAACTTTTAAAAGATTTCTGGTTGAAGAATTAATTACCAAAATGGATTTTGAACAATATTTTTATTCTTATTTATTTCGGACTGAGGAATTGGAAAAAGATAGAAACTTTTACGGAATACGCGTGTTTCGAATACAACCCGCTGATGAAATACAGGATCAGACAAGGAAGTTCCTCCACTGACGTTCATCCCGTAAAATGGGCCTCCATCTGTTTCTTCTGCAATTAACCAACGTCTTGTATCAAAATACCGAAGTTGCTCCATACAAAGTTCAACCCTTCTTTCATGACGTATTCTTTCCCTCATTTCAGGCTTTGTTAATCCTGCCGGTAATGGTGGAAGTCCGGCCCTGTCGCGGATTGCATTAATAGCCCAATAAGCATCTTTACCGTCAATTGTATATGTAGGACCGCCATATTCATTAACTGCCTCGGCAAAATTTAACAATATCTCGGCATAACGCATAATCAGATAAGGCCTTTTTATATAAGTGCTGGTAAAAGGATTAGAGCTCGGATGTACGTTTTTATAAGCAATATACCCAGTTCGCGGAAAATCCCAGGTTCCACTACGACCTGAATTCCCGGTAAAGAAAAGTTGAATTACAGCTGTTGAATCTCCGTTAGAATTATACCGTCCATTAAACTGGACATTCACATAGAAACGGGGTTCCCTGTTTATATACATGTTTGATGTACCTGGTGCAGCAAATGCCGTCCTTGAAGCTGTAAAACCTGTTTCTTTATAGTCTGTATCAGGGTCATTTATTCTTTTACCTGTTGCAGTCTCAAACTCGTCAACCAACTGTTGTGTTACCCCCATACTCTCGTACCCATTGGAAATCCTTGAAATACAGGATCGTTCCCAGTGTTGCAAACTATTCGTGTTCCGGGAAAACAGCACTTCAGAATTCCAGGGTTCTAAAAACACATCCCGGCACGAAAGGTACGGATCATACACGCCGGATGAATTGTTTTTTCTGTAAAGACTTATCTTTCCACTTTGCCCTGCATATTGAATTAACTCATTTGCAGCAAGTGCCGCTTTTTCCCACTTTTTATTGTCATAGACCTGATTAATCAGATGTGTCCCATCTGCGTTGGTAAACTGAGAATAGTATTTTGTATTTCCATTGAACTGGGGACTTGCAGCCAACAAAAGCACGCGGCTTTTTAGGGCCATACACATCACCTTTGTTGCACGTCCATATTCATTTTCCGGTTGTCCATCCGAGAAATGGGCATACGGCAGTTCTTGTTGAGCCAGATCCAACTCGTTGATTATGTACGCAACTGACTCGTCGTATGTATTCCTGGCCAGATTCATTTCAGGAGCTGTAATCCCCAGATCAGGACTAATCATCTCATCTCCAATGACAATACAAGGTCCATATTGTCTGATAAGTCCATAATAGAAGAAAGCTCTCAGGAAGCGGGCTTCACCAATATACTGTTTAATTAAACTTCTTCCGATAGCAGTACTCAACAACTCCTTATTATCGCCTATATGCTGCATAAAATAAGTCGCCGCACGAATTCCACTGTAGTAATCGTCCCAGAAATTATAATAATCAGATGATGCATCCCAGTTTCCGAAGTTTATTTTGTAACTATTATAACCACTACGATCATAGGTAACATCCAGGTCGTCGGAACAAGGATCCCAGGGCACAGGAGATGTACGATGCGACTCATCAGGCACATAGCTGTAAATATTGGCCAGAAAGTCCTCCGAATACCTTTTACGTTGAAACACTTGCTCTATTGTCAGGATGTCATCAGGCACCTGATCCAGGTAGTCATCACAGGAAGTGACAGAAAAAATGAGGATGAAAAAAATTGCAGGATAAAAAATATATTGTTTCATATTCTTGTTTCTTTTAAATCATTAGAATGTAAAATTAAACCCAAAGCTATATGATCCTATATTAGGGTATGTTGCACCTTTACCGTCGCCGAGTTCCACATCCCATAAATCGAAAGAACTTAAGGTAAGCACATTAACTCCCTGAAAAAAGATGCTTGCAGATCCGAGTCCTGCTGTTTTTGTCCACTTTTCCGGCAAACTATAGTTTAACTGGAGGGTTTTCAGCCTTAAATAATCCGTCTTTTTCAGCCACCAGGTACTTGCTTCATAGTTCATATTATTAGTTCCGATCATCAAACGGGGATAAAAAGCATTCGGGTCAGGATTACTTTCAGTCCAGCGATCCGTTATATTCGAAAACAAGTTTCCTCTTCCCGACCCCTGAGAGAAAGGCATCATTCCTTCACCACTTAGCATGGCGTCCACATTGGCACTCCCCTGGAAGAGCGTTGAAATGCTCACTGATTTATATCCAAATGTAAAACCAAAACCATATATCATTTCAGGCACGCTACCATAACCTATGGGCATCTTATCATAAGAATCAATCTTCCCATCTCCGTTTATATCTTTATATCTGATATCCCCTGCACGGGTATCCCCAACCTGTTTGGCAGAAGCTGCAACCTCATCGTCACTCTCAAACAACCCAAGTGCAATATAGCCAAAACGTTGCCCTACTTTTCTACCTCTTCTTTCCTGCCAGGGATAAAGATATGAGGCCTGATCATTCTCAATGACCTTATTTCTGTTGAAAGTGAAGTTTCCCAACAGGTTCAAATAAAAATCTCCGAAATGATTGGTATATGACATCGACGCATCAATCCCCTGATTCATAACTATTCCAAGATTCCCATAAGGAGCTGAAGTAATCCCGGTATAGTCAGGAAGTGATGCTCTGCGCAAGAAAATACCTTCCCTGTTTTCGTTAAAATAATCCATCTGAATATTTAACTTATTGTCGAGGATAAAGAAGTCTATTCCAAGATTAAACTTCTTGGATGTCTCCCAGCTTACCCTGCTGGCATATTCTCCAATAGCCTTTCCCGTATAATTTTGTTCCCTGTCTTTTCCGAAATTATATCCTGCTGCCGCATCATTAACTGTAGGTATGTAGGCGAATCTCCTGTCGCCACTGTTGATATTGCTGTTACCGACCAATCCATAAGTCAGACGTAATTTAGCAAACTGTACAATTTTTTCGAGAGGCATAAAAAAGCTTTCATTAGAAATCACCCATCCAAGCCCGCCAGAAGGGAAAAAGCCAAAACGGTTCCCGGGGTCAAAATTTTCCGACCCGTTATATCCAAAGTTAAATTCAACAAAGTATTTAGTGGCATAACCATAGGTTGAGCGTCCTGACACGCCCATAAACCGATAGGGCAATGAGTTTTGAAGCGTAGTTGCCTGTGTGTTCACTTCATCACTTTGATTGTATAAGAGCATCCCTGACACACTATGCAATCCAAAGTCTCTGTTGTAATTCACTCCAAATTCACCATAGATAGAACGGGAGCCGTTATTGTTTTTGCTATAAGCAAGGTATTCTGTTCCGACAAATGTTTGTTCATACAATAAATTTCCATCCAGATCCCGGCCTGTTGCAATCCAGGTATCGGGAGTTTTCGTGTTTCTGGCACTGTAGTAATTATAAGCATCGAATGAGAACATACCTGTAATTGACAACCCTTTGGTTATAAAAGGCAAATCCTGCGTGATTCTTAAATTTGAAAACAACTGGTTTCTCCACTGATTTGCATACCCGGTTTGTGTCAGTAAAGCATAAGGATTTCCAAGGGTTCCGCTCCGTTCATCCGAGACTTTACCATCAGGATATTTGGGAGGAATAGAAATGGGGGTCTTAAAAAAAGCTTTATCAAAAATGGTACCTACTCCGGTTGCCGGATAGTTTGCATTTGCCAGATATCCCTGAACCCCAAATTTAATGGTTGTTGTATAGGTAGGCTTTAAAGTAAGGTTGGAGGTTACACTATATCTCTTATAGTAAATCGATGAATTATAGTTTACCAAATCGTCAGTTTTGTATAATCCCAATTCATCGTAATAGCCTAACCCAATGTAATATACTGCTTTATCAAAACCTCCACTTACGTTTATATTCGTGTTACGTGTATGACCTGTTTTATTAAAAAGTTCACTGAACCAGTCAACATCAGGATACAAATAAGGGTCAGTACCATTTGCTGTGTAATCAATATCACTTTGAGAATAAACCTCAGCTTCACCTCTTGTTGTCATCCCTTCATTATACATCTGCATGTAAGTCGCTCCGTCAGCAAACGAAGGAAGTTTAGTAAACGTGGTAACTCCCTCTGTATGTCTAACCGTAAATTTAGGCTTACCCGCCTTCCCTGTTTTAGTTGTAATAAGTATAACCCCATTGGCTCCCCTCACACCATAAACAGCTGTAGCTGAAGCATCCTTCAAAAGACTGAAATTTTCAATATCTTCAGGATCCACATCCGAAAATGAGCGGGGAACACCATCCACCAGAACCAACGGTTTACTCATAGAAGCTGACAATGTTGCAATCCCCCTGATATAGATTGTTGCGTCATCAAATCCGGGTTCGCCTTTCGTTTGCACTGATACCAACCCAGCCACACGTCCTCCCAGTGAATTTGTAAGGTTTCTCACCGGAATCTTCACATCTTTAATGTCTACAGAAGACTGGGATCCAATCATACTCACTTTCTTTTGTACGCCATAACCAACAACTGTAACTTCATCCAATAACATATCATTGGGCTGTAGTGTAACATTTATTGTATTTTTCCCGTTTACCGGCACCTCAAGTGTCTTATATCCCATATAAAAAAACACAAGAGTACCATCAGACTCTACGTCCAGAATATATTTCCCATCCAACCCCGTACTGGCTCCACGAGGTTTGTCCTTAACCTTCACCGATACACCGATGAGTTCTTCGCCTAGATTATCAAGGACTTTTCCTGACACAGTTATGGTTGAAGATTGATGTACCTGTTTTTCGACCGGTATGATTGCAACCATTCTGTCTTCAACAGTGTAAGTACAGTTAACAAGTATTTTATCCAGAATACTTGTCACATTCTCATTCTGCACAACTATGCTTACTTTTCTATCCATATCCACAACATTGTCATTGTAGAAAAAGGTAAATTCACTTTTCGACTCTATTACCTTTAGCACTTCTTTTAAAGTTGTGTTTTTTAGATTCAGATCAATTTTTGTTTTCTGAGCATAAGTGTCAGTTCCATAAACCTGAAACATGGAAATGATTAGCAACATTACAATCAGTTTCATTTTACGCGTTATTATTTTTTTCAAAAAGTATTCAAACTCAGTTATATTCTCTTTATTATTCATATATTTGCATGCTTTATATTTGACATAACACAGTCAATGTATCTTTGGAGAGATCGACGATTTGTTAATTTAAGGCTCTGGATGAGTGTGTGTTGGCGCATACACTCATCTTATTTTTTATTTCTTTTTATCCTGTATTTTCCATCTTATTTTAGATTTTCGGGTTATTTTTTACTGTATATGAAAATGTGATTGTCTTTTACCGTATAATCAACCGGAGCTACCAACGCTAAAACCTTGAGCATCTGCTCCTTTGTCTCATTAAGTATCGTAAAACTAACACGTGTATTATTCGCAAGATCTTCAGGACAGTCAATCGTTACATCATACCAGATTTCCAGACAGGGAATGACATTTGACAGGGTGTTATTATCAAACGTAAGTTTATCTTGCGTCCAGATATTGAACTTGCTTGCATCGACTGTCTCGATATGAGAGTCTTTACTTACTTTAGAATAAACAACTCTTTCATTAGGTTTTAACATGATGTTCTTTTGAATCCCAGACAATTCCAGTCCTACACTGCCTGTAAGAAGCACAATCTCAACATCACTTTCTTTCATTAAATTCCTGACATTAAATGATGTTCCATATACTTTAATTTTATCTTCTCCCAGATCGACAATAAATGGTCTGTTTTTATCTTTTGCCACATCAAAAAAGGCTTTACCTTCTATCTTTACCCGACGTATTGTTTCATTAACCTGATCTGAATAGGACAATACCGATCCTTTGTCAATCCAAACAACTGATCCATCGGGCAATACAACTCTTTCTTTCGACTGCTGGGCTTTCACAACATGAGTGTAATTATAACGGGATTCGACAGAATCACGCAACCGGTCAGCATAATTTATATAAAACAGCAAAGCTATTGTGGCTGCCACTCCTGAAGCAAATTGTATTATTCTTCTCAGTTTTTTATGTTTTCGTTGCGAATCATCAAGCTTTTTCATGTTTTCTATAAATACCTCCATAGCCTTCTCTGCATTAAATTTCTTATTAATCAATGCTGATGAGGCCCAAATATCATGCATTTCAAGAAACTCTTTCCTGTTTTGCTCACTCTCTTTTAACCAATGATGCAACTGTTTTTTTTCATTAGAACTGATAGCCTGATCAAAAAAACGAATAATAATATCTTTCATATTCAAATAATTATTTGGCATACAACTAACACGTTTGAGATAAGAAAAACCCTACCTCTCTATTAAAAATTAAATAAAAAAAAGGTAAATCAAGCGTTGGAGATAAAACTAAAAAGAAGGAAAAAAGCTAACAAGCCTTTTCTTTTGAGGTGTTTACGTATTTCATGTAAAGCTTTTGTAATCTGTTTCTCAACAGCCTTTACTGAAACATCCAATTGTTCGGCAATCTCTTTATTCTTTAATCCCGTTACACGGCTTAAAATAAAAACTTTCTGGCACTGTTCGGGCAACTCTTCCACACACTGTTGAATTGTTTGTGTGAGTTCTTCCATATGAAGTTGATCTTCCTGACTAACAATCAAACTCCTAACATATTCTTCAAGAGAATTTATTTCTTTGTAGTCTTCCAGATTTATTTCCTTATAGTATGCGCTTCTTAAGAAGTCTATTGATTTATTCTTTGTCAGTTTATAAAGTAAAGGTTTAAGTGGAAGTGACAAATCAATTTCATCTCTTTTTCTCCATACATCCAGAAACACATCTTGTACAATATCTTCAGCGTTCGCAGTATTTTCTACATAACGGTAAGCATAGGAGCACAGTGCACCATAAAATTCCAGAAAAGAATTCTGAATGAATTGCAATTCTTTCGCTTCTTTCTCCCGGTCTGAGTAAATATTGAACACACTCACAATAAACGTATTTTTAGAAAACAAATTGATTTCTTCTCAATAGACTAAATTATTCATTCCACATACAGCACCAATCCCTTCAGATACTCTCCTTCCGGATGATAGATATTAACCGGATGATCTGCAGGTTGTGTCAACTGATGCAATATCCGGACATTACGGCCGGTTTCGGCTGCTGCACTAAAAACTGCCAGCCTGAATTGCTCTTTGCTGATAACCTGTGAGCAGGAGAACGTAAAGATTACACCTCCCGGCTTTACCTGTTCAATCCCTTTTGCATTGAGTCGCTTGTAACCCTTCAGGGCGTTTCTCACGGCATCCCGATGTTTGGCAAATGCTGGCGGATCCAGGATAATTAAATCATATTGGTTTTTGTTGGCATTCAGGTATCGGAAAGCGTCTTCTGCAAAAGAAGCATGACGGAGATCTCCGGGAAAGTTTAACTCCATATTTTTATCGGTAAGCTCAATGGCTTTGGCAGAGCTATCAACCGAATGCACCAGCTTCGCTCCTCCCCGCATCGCGTAAACAGAAAAACCTCCTGTGTAACAAAACATATTCAACACGCTTTTACCTTTTGCATATTGTTCAAGCAACGCCCGGTTTTCCCGCTGATCGATGAAAAAACCTGTTTTTTGTCCTTTTAACCAATCAACCTGAAATTGCAATCCATTTTCCAGTGTAGTATGACCTGCATTATCCTTTCCAATCAGAAATCCATTCTCCGGTTCAAGTCCGGCTTTAAACGGCAAAGTCGTTTCCGATTTATAATATACGTTTTGCACACCCGGCGCAGATTTCACAATCGCTTCAGCAAGCACCTTCCTGGCATGGTGCATACCCACTGAATGAGCCTGCATCACCGCAGTATCACCATACACATCCACAATCAAACCTGGCAGGTTGTCACCTTCCCCGTGTATCAGGCGAAAAGTATTGTTATCAGGATGAATCAGACCGGCAGCCACGCGCAACTGATAGGCAGCATTTACCTTATCAAGCCAAAACTGTTCCGCTATAGCTATTTCAGCAAAAGATAAAACCCGCACAGCAATACTGCCAATCTGATAATGACCAATTGCAAGAAAACTTTTGTCAGCTGCATATACCGCAACCAAATCGCCCTCTTCGGGTTTACCTTCAATGGACTGAATGGCTCCGGAAAACACCCAGGGGTGAAACCGGCGAAGACTTTCTTCTTTTTTGGGTTTTAAATGTATTTTGATCATATTAATTTATTTTGTCGCAAGTCTCCGGTTTTGTCGCTACCTACGGCAGCTCCGTAAGGTGGTGTATTCTCCATAAACCAGTAAGCAAGCTTATTGGTTACAAAACTTCGCTTCCTACGGAAGCAAATCAAACATAATAACTTTCCGTTCTCCGCTTCGTCATTGCGAGTCGGCTTTGCCGACGAAGCAACCCCTCTCAAACTCGCATTTGGCTATTGATATTATTCACTATTAGCTATTAGTTCTATTTCCGCTTTCGTCAGCTTCTTTTCCTGCATCAGCTGCTTGTAAATCATCAGTGCAGCCCAGGCATCCGTTGCCGCGTAACGTTGTTGTTGCTCTGTCAACTCCGGACTCTCCCAATTTGTCAGACGCTGACTTTTGGATATTTTCTGATTAAATACTATGGCAAATATTTTTTGGAGTCCCAGTTCGAGAATACCGTAACTTTTCACAATCGACTGCAAATCAACTATGTTCTCAGGCTTAAACCGGAGATGTTTATTTAAACCATTGAAATCATCTTTCAAGGCTAAACCAATCTTTTTTACAGACTTATCCGAAAGAAAATCACCCAGTTCTTTTGGAAAAACAATCTTATTCAGTCTGAACAAGAAACAAATATCCTCCGTGGATATCTGTAATAATGAGACCTTATGCAGTAATCCTTTTTTAAATGAAGGCTTGGTTTCGGTATCAATTCCAACCATGTTGTGCTGACGGAGTATCTGAATCGCCTCAGACACCTTATCATCATGATCGATTACCTTTACCTCACCCCCGAAAATCACGATGGGCAATTCATTTACTTCTTCTTTACTTATTTTCGGCTTAATCATTTAAATGCATTATTAGTCATCATCACGCAAAAAATCAACAAAACTGTTGCGATCAATCTTACCTGATGCCACAGCAGGATCCTCTTCATTTTCATCAGTTTGCCCGCTATATTTGATGCTATGTAAAGCCTTCAGGGCATTCAGCGCTTTTTGCCCCCAATGTTCACCAAAAGCTTCAAGGCAGGTAACCAAAGCATCGTTCATTACATCAGTATCCGCTAATTGATAATTCGCTGCAAAGTCTTTCAATTCCTGGTAAACATCCGCCAGATTTTCCGAAACAAAAGCGGCAACAGGCGTGTCGCTCATGGCCATATCCGGATGAAAAGTCTCCAGATATGAGTCCTGCTCTCCGAGCAATACCTCAACCTGTTCTTTGATGTCATTATAATCTTCTTCGGTAACAAATCTTTCGGTTTCATCCTCGTAAACCCGGGAAGGTATTTCAAGCATGGATGTCTTCAAATACAACAATGCCAGTATCTTGACACTCTTATCGACAAATTCGCCTCTGGAAAAATCAACTGCATGTTCTAAAAACAGACAAGTTTCGGCAGCTACTGTCACAAATTCAACTACCGGAGGTGTATAAACAATATGGTCGGGAAGATTTTCTATTTCCATGGTTTTCATATTAAACATGCAAAAGTAAAAAAAATATCGGGGTGCTGAAAATAAACATATAAGCTGCAAACATTTTTACCTTTTACTTTGTTTAATAATTAGAAAGTTTCACCTCTAAATCCGAAGTATTATGGAAGAAAAAATTGTAAAACTAAAGAATTACGAACGAATGGAAGAGGCGATGCTTGATCAGTCGGTACTTTCTGAAAATAAAATATCCAGCTCCATTTCCAATTCAACGAGTGCCGACATTTTGCCAATGTTGTACGAGATCAATGAAGGCATTGCACTAATGGTGTTTGAGAAAGATTTTGATAAAGCCTGGGAAATTCTGAAAGAGTATCATCAATATGATGAATGATCTTTAAAAAGTCTAAATCAGCCCAGGATTTCGTTTAAGGGTTTCATAACAAAGTCCCGTTCCTTCATCAGAGGGTGCGGGACTTTCAATTCCGGGAAATCTATTACCAAATCTTCATACAGCAAAATATCAATATCAATTACCCGATCGGCATAAACACCACCTACTGATTTTTGTTTCCTGCCCATCTCTTGTTCTATTTCCTGAAGCCGAAGAAGCAGTTCAAGCGGTTGTAAAGCAGTCTCAACACAGATTACCACGTTGACAAAATCATGTTCCGATTCAAAACCCCACGGAGCAGAAACATAATAATCAGAACGTCGAATAACCCAGCCCACAACTGCTTCAATTTTACGAATTGCGTTGTCTATATTGGCTTTTTTATGTCCCAAATTGCTTCCTAATCCCAGATAGGTCTTCATGATTCACGCAAGTTTCAGATTTCACTTAGCTCCAGCCAACGCATGGTTTTTTCATCAATCAACTCCAACAAAACAGAGAATCGTTCAGAAGCCTTAACAATTTCATCATTACTTAATGCTCCCGAAGACATTGCTTCTTCAATTTTTGCTTTTTCTTCCTCCAACTCAGGAATCTCACGCTCCAGCAACTCAAATTCCTGCTTCTCTTTAAAACTTAATTTACGTTTTGCGGATGCATTATTTTTGTTTACTTTGGCATCATTCTGTTCTACGCTTTCCGTTTTCCGTTTTCCGTTTTCCACACTCCTTCCATCGCTTTCCGTTTTCCGCTCTCCGCTGACAAGCTCCCATTCACGGAAATCAGTATAATTTCCAGGGAAATCCTTGATCTCTGCATTTCCTTTGAAAACCAACAAATGGTCTACAACCTTATCCATGAAATAGCGGTCGTGACTCACCACAATTACGCACCCTTTAAACGACTGCAGATACTCCTCCAGGATATTAAGTGTAACTATGTCAAGATCATTCGTCGGCTCATCCAGCACCAGAAAGTTGGGATTCAGCATCAGGACGGTACACAGGTGCAACCGTCTCTTCTCTCCCCCGCTGAGTTTATACACATAATTATATTGTGTTTCTGGGGTAAACAGAAAATGTTGCAGAAACTGCGATGCAGACATCTTCTTCCCATTACCCAAATTCACTTCTTCCGCAATGTCGCGTACCACATCTATGACTTTCATCTGCTCATCAAATGCCAGTCCGTCCTGACTATAATACCCGAAAACCACCGTTTCACCAATATCAAAAGAACCACTATCCGGCTTAACTTCACCCAACAACATCTTCAGAAAAGTTGTTTTTCCGGTACCATTTTTACCAATAATGCCCATTTTTTCATACCGGGCAAAATTATAGTAAAACTGATCTAAGATTTTGAAATCTCCATAAGATTTTGAAATGTACTTCGCTTCAAAGATTTTTGATCCTAAATAAGATGCTTTTACATCTAATTGTACTTTGTCCTGATTCAGCTTTTGTTTAGCCCGATCTTCTATGTCATAAAAACGGTCGATGCGTGATTTGGCTTTGGTTGCTCGTGCCTGAGGCTGACGACGCATCCAGTCTAATTCCTTCCGGTAGAGATTATTAGCCCTTTCGGTTTCAGCGTTAAAAGCCTCCAATCTGTCCTGTCGCTTCTCCAAATAATAACTGTAATTTCCGCTATATTGAAAC
Organism: Paludibacter sp.; assembly: GCA_024710005.1. Lineage (GTDB taxonomy): Bacteria > Bacteroidota > Bacteroidia > Bacteroidales > Paludibacteraceae > Paludibacter. The sequence goes on from JANJVQ010000031.1 coordinate 38,664, forward strand.
AATTGCTGCTGGTCGAGTTCGAGAATATCCGTACACACCCTATCGAGAAAGTAGCGGTCGTGTGTTACCATCAGCAATGCCATAGATGAACGTTTCAGAAAATCTTCGAGCCACTCCACCATTTCCAGATCCAGGTGATTGGTAGGTTCATCCAATATCAGCAAATCAGGCTCACCAATCAGCACGTTTGCCAACGCTACCCTTTTTAACTGTCCGCCCGACAATTCCCCGATTCTCTGTTCGAAGTTGGTTATTTTCAACTTGCCCAACACCTGTTTAATTCTTGCCTCATAATCCCAGGCATTGTGCAAATCCATGCGATTCATAATCTCAGGCAACAGGTCGTGATTATCCGAAAGCATACAATGTTCATACGCAGCAATCGTTCTCACCACCTCGTTATCCGATTGTAAACAAGCATCAATTACCGAAAGCTCTTTGGGAAAATCAGGAGTCTGCTCCAGATAACTCACCCGCAAATCCCGGCGGAAAGATATCGTACCTGAATCATAATCTTCAATACCGGCAATGATATTCAACAAAGTCGTTTTGCCCGTACCGTTTTTAGCAATCAATGCAACACGTTGTTTTTCCGATATTCCGAAAGAAATATCCTGAAACAACAATAAATCTCCGAATGACTTGGTAAGATGTTCTATCTGAAGGTAGCTGAGCATAAGTTAATTAGTGATTAGTTGGTTAGCGGAAAACGGAAAACGGAAAACGGAAAGTGCTTATATGTAACCTACATGGCTTATATGGTTTAAAAATTAATTTTTGAATTACAAAGATACGCTTTTTGTAGCAGCCCCGAAATTTGGAATGATTACAAATTAACAAAACAGACTAAAAAACGCCGGTCTCACTTTTTCGAAACAAACAAAAAAGCTATCTTTGCAAGGATGTGAACCAACATCATCAAACAAATTGATAGATTGGCAAATTATAAAAAATGAAATAAATATTCATCTTTAAAATCAAGAAAAAATGGCATCATTAAAAGGAACACAAACCGAAAAGAATCTATTGATTGCTTTTGCAGGTGAGAGTCAGGCCCGCATGCGTTACACCATGTTCGCAAGCAAGGCAAAAAAAGAAGGATTTGAGCAGATTGCAGGCGTTTTCATGGAAACAGCTGAACAGGAAAAAGAACACGCAAAAAAATTCTTCAGTTATTTAGAAGGAGGTATGGTAGAGATTAACGCTTCCTATCCGGCCGGTATCGTAGGCACAACGGCTGAAAATTTACTGGCAGCCGCCATGGGTGAGCACGAAGAATGGGCACACGACTACCCCATGTTCGCTGATATTGCTGAACAAGAAGGTTTCAAAGCCATCGCAGTTTCATTCCGTAAAATTGCAGAAGTAGAAGCAGAACACGAAAGACGTTACCGTCAGTTACTTGAAAGAGTTGAAGCTGAAAAGGTATTCAACCGCGACGAAGAAATCGAGTGGCAGTGCCGCAACTGCGGTTATGTACACAAAGGCAAAAATGCGCCAAAAGTTTGTCCTGCTTGTACCCACCCGCAAGCTTATTTCGAAGAAAAGAAAAACAACTATTAAACCCTATTTGGAAGGAACAACCGTTAACACACTGCATAAATGGTTGTTCCTTTTTCATTATGGTTTTCCGTTCTCAGTTTTCAGCTTTACGCTATTCACTATCTCGCTATTCGCTAAAAAATGACCCCCGACATAATCCTCACCGAAGACGGCTCTCACTCGTTGCGACAGAGCGAACTGAATGAAACCTACCACTCAATTCATGGCGCTATCCAGGAATCGGGACATATTTTTATTGATGCCGGTTTGAAAACGTGCGCAAAAGACACATTGCAAGTGCTTGAAATTGGCTTCGGCACAGGATTAAATGCATTTCTAACCCTGCTTGAAAGTGAATCTTCACAACAAAAGATACAGTATACAACAATTGAACTTTATCCATTATCAACTGAATCGGCTTGTTTATTGAATTACCCTGATTTATTAGCACCCGAAAAAAAAGATGTATTTTACCAATTGCACACCGCACCCTGGCAGAATCGCATTCAAGTCACTCCATATTTTGAACTGTATAAAATTCTGGAAGATTTCTCATGCATGACATTAACCGGGCAATACGATTTAATCTATTTCGATGCATTTTCCCCAGAGAAACAACCTGAGATGTGGACAGAAGATCGCTTCAGGATGCTGTATAAACACTGTAACCCGGGGGCTATTCTGACCACTTATTGTGCCAAAGGAATTGTCAGACGGGCCTTGCAATCGGCAGGATTCTCAGTAGGGCGTATTCCGGGGCCTCCGGGAAAACGGGAGATTCTGCGGGCATTGAAAGAATAATTAACTGATTATTTGTAGTTAATCAAATTATTATTATCTTTGCGCACTCAAAAAAATGAAGGCAAGTCCAATGTGGCTTAAATTCTATTTATTAATTAAATTTACACATTATCATGTATTTAACAGCTGAAAAAAAACAGGAACTGTTTGCAAAACATGGCAAATCAGCTACTGACACAGGCTCACCTGAAGCCCAGATTGCATTGTTTACTTTCCGTATCAACCATTTGACAGAGCACCTGAAACAGAACAAAAAAGACTTCAGTACAGAACGCGCTTTGGTTATGTTGGTAGGAAAACGTCGTCGCTTACTCGATTATTTAATCAAAAACGACATCGAACGTTACCGTGCAATTATCAAAGAACTGGGAATCAGAAAATAATTTCATTCCGAATCTCATTAAAAAGGCGTTTCAATTTCTTGAGATGCCTTTTTTGTTCAAAAAATAACAGCGAACTCTAAAATGTCAGTGCCACAAATGCTTAAAAGATGATGGTTGTAGAAAATTGGAGCGTCCATCATTCAATAGAAATTTCTATCTTTGCATTAATTTCAATTGAAATCTGATCAAATATTATCACAACGCCATATGAAAATCAATGAGTTTGACTCCATATTACCTTTTAAAATTCAGGATTTGGTTTCATTGATTATTGAAATCAAAAATATAAATTTTGAAGAGGCAGTTCAATTTTTATATGAATCAAAATTATACGAGGCTCTATCAGACGAACAAACTAAATTATGGCATTTGAGTTCGGAGAAATTGCTGGATATGCTTTTAATTGAGGAAACAACAGGTACACTTATTTTTCCCGATTTTGTATGATACGATTAAATAATATAAATAGACTTCAGTTGTTTTGTCTTGAAAATTACAAAACAACAAAAGGTATTTCCGGTAAAGATGCTTTAGAGGAATTTAAGAAACATGGCGTTTTTGTTTTCATTTCAAATAATTATGAGGTTCTACACACACAGGGAAAAAATTACATCTTAGATGAAATAAACCATTATATGAACAACAGAAGATGAAATTGTACCACGGAGGAACAGAACCGGTCCAAAAACCGATGATTATTGAAACACAACGTTTGCTTGACTTCGGGAAAGGCTTTTATGTCACCAGTAATCAAGAACAAGCTAACAGGTGGGCAATGATAAAGCAAAATAGAAACGGAAGTAATGCAAAGGCAATTGTATCTGTCTACGAATTTAATGAGATATTATTCAACCAAGATAAATACAAAGTCAAATCATTTGAAACAGCAAATGAAGAATGGTTAGATTTCATCGCTTCCAACAGACGAGATTTTGTTAATCACCCTTATGATATTGTAAAAGGAGCTGTTGCTAACGATACATTATACGCCACACTTCTTTTATACGAAACAGGAGTTTTATCTAAACAAGAAACTATAGCCCGTCTGAAAGTTCACAAATTATTTGATCAGATTTCTTTTCATAATAACTCTGTCTTGAATGAACTGAAATTTATCGAGAGTTACCAATTATAATGAATTTTTAAAGTTATTCCTGTCATTATGTCCCAGAAACCATCCATACCAAAAGGAACCCGCGATTTCACACCACAGGAAATGGCGAATCGCAACTATATCTTCAACACCATTAAGTCGGTTTTCCAGCTCTATGGCTTTCAGCAAATTGAAACGCCTGCCATGGAGAATCTATCTACCTTGATGGGGAAATACGGGGATGAGGGAGATAAATTGTTATTTAAGATTTTGAATTCAGGAGACTTTCTTAACAATGTCAACGATACAGAATTACTTGAAAGAAATAGCATCAAATTAACAAACAAGATCGCTGAGAAGGGCTTGCGTTACGATTTAACAGTCCCCTTTGCCCGTTTCGTGGTGCAAAATCGCGACAAGATTTCATTCCCCTTCAAAAGATACCAGATACAGCCGGTATGGCGTGCCGACCGGCCACAAAAAGGCAGGTACCGTGAGTTTTACCAATGCGATGTGGATGTGGTGGGAAGCGACTCCCTGCTGAATGAGCTGGAACTGATCCAGATTGTGGATGAGGTGTATCGTCGACTAAAAATTAACGTGGTAATTAAAATCAACAACCGCAAAATTCTGTCGGGCATCGCTGAAATCATTGGAGAAGCTGAAAAAATCACCGACATAACTGTTGCCATTGATAAGCTGGATAAAATCGGACTTGAAAAAGTCAACGAGGAAATTGCTTCAAAAGGTATATCACAGGATGCAATTGATAAATTACAGCCCATCCTCAAACTCAGCGGAACAAATTCAGAGAAGCTGAATCAGCTGAAAGCTGTGTTGGCTACTTCAGAAACAGGTCTGAAAGGCATTGATGAAATGGAAACCATATTCGGACTTTGCGAAACCATGCAAATCAAAACCAGAGTAGAACTGGATCTGACACTTGCACGGGGACTAAACTATTACACAGGAGCCATTTTTGAAGTAAAGGCGCTGGATGTGGAAATTGGCAGCATCACCGGAGGAGGACGTTACGACAACCTGACAGGGGTGTTTGGTATGCCGGGTGTATCCGGCGTGGGTATTTCATTCGGCGCTGATCGTATTTATGATGTACTAACCCAACTCAATCTTTATCCTGAAACATCCGAAGAACAAACCCGGATATTATTTGTAAGTTTCGGCGAAAAAGAGCTGATGTATTGTCTACCCTGGCTGAAAACCCTCCGGGAAAACGGGATTAACTGCGAAATTTATCCTGAACCGGCCAAAATGAAGAAACAAATGAGCTATGCAGATAATAAAAACATACCTTTTGTTGCCATTGTCGGGGAGAATGAAATGTATGAAAATAAGGTCATGCTGAAAAATATGAAAACCGGCGAACAAATACTTTGCTCGCCGGAAGAATTACTCAACAGATTCGCCACCAATTAGTGATCCTTTGCATGTGTGTTTAATACGCGTGGCTATCACTATTGATATCATCCATATCGGTTTTCTTCTTTTCAAGGGCTCTCCAGGCAATGAAGATATAACCCGCAACAATTGGCACCAGGATGGAAGCCCATGACATGGCTTTCAACGTAAACTCGCTGGATGAGGCATTGAAAATGGTCAGGGAGCTTTGCAAATCAGTTGATGACGGATAGAAAGAGGTATTATTATACCCGGCAATCAGCAACAACATGGTTACCGTTACAACCGTTCCTGCTCCTGTATACCAGATCCCTTTTTTAAATGATTGTTTCAGAATTGAGGCAATGATACCGTATAAAACAGCCACAACACCCAACAGGAATAAGATTCCAACAACCGGCATATCGATGAAGTTGTTGAAGTACTTGTACTTTTCCATGTAAACAGTGCCATCATCCTGTACAGCAAATCCTTCGGACAATAAAATTGAAATCACAAAAGCTAAGAAAAACACCACAAATGGGATGGCGTTATACAACAAATACTTATGCGAACGGTTTTCCAGTACTTCATGTTTCAGGCGGTTAATAAAAAACAGGGTTGCCTGCGTACGCGCCAGGAAAAAAATTGTCAAACCCAGGAAAAGATTTCGTGGACAAGCCAGCGCTTCGAGCCCGTGCCAGGCATTCCCCCAGCGACTGATTACCGGAGAGGCGATGTTGGTGATATTCCCTTTCCCAACCGTAAAATCTGAGCCTGTAAAGAAAGTAGCAACGGCAACACCCAACAGGAAAGTGCCCAGCAAGCCATTGATGAACAGCAAACTGCGGTAAGTTGTTTTACCGTATACGTTACCCGGTTTCGACTGAAACTCATAAGAAAAAGCCTGTATGGTAAACGCAAACAGGATGATGATCCACACCCAGTAAGCACCCCCGAAACTTGTTGAATAAAACAACGGGAAAGATGCAAAAAAGGCACCGCCAAAAGTAACTAAGGTAGTGAATGTATATTCCCATTTCCGTCCCAGTACATTTACAAGCAATCTTTTTTCATCTTCAGTTTTAGAAAGCGAAAAAAGCATGGATTGTCCGCCCTGAATAAAAAGGAGAAAGGTAAGTAATCCTCCCAGTAGGGAAATCAGGAACCACCAGTAATGTTGAAGAAATGCGTATGTTGTCATAATGATTTATTTAAAGTTGTTAAAATATCCCGGTTTTCGAACGCATGTAAAGACGCGATGCATCGCGTCTCTACATTTCCGTTTTCCGTTTTCCGTTATTCGCCCGGTCCCTTCTGAATTTGTTTCACCATAATCCTGATTTCGGCAATCAGCAGGGCAGTGAAGAGGGCTAAGAAAAGGAAGAAAGTCAACTGCACCGACCCGGTTGACACGCTTGATACCGCAGCCTGTACCGGCAGCACATCCTGTATAGCCCAGGGCTGACGACCAACTTCTGCTACAACCCAGCCCAGTTGTGTTGCCAGATATCCCAGTGGAATAGAAAATAACGAACCCCACAAGAGCCAACGTACATTTTCAAGTTTCTTTTTCCAGTGGAAGAACCATACCGCCATGAAAATAACCAGGAACAACATGCCCAATGCAACCATGATGTGGAAAGAATAGAATACCAACGCTACATTGGGAATCAAATCAGCCGGTTTCTCGAGATATCCATATCCGAAGTTTTTAAAGTTTTCATCGAGCACTGCCTTGTGCACAACAGCCAGCGAATCATTTCCGGCAGTTTTAGCTTCGCGGTAGTCATTAAACGCCTGAAGTGCTTTTTTACCACTTGCTTGTTTTTCCACGAATGACGGCACCACTGTTCCATCAGATAAAGTATAACCCTCTATAATATCTTTAATACCGGGGACAAAAGCATCTGCATCCCGGTAACCGAGCAAGGATAAAAGTTTCGGTATCGGCACATCCATTTTCACGATGAAGGTTTCCTCGTCGTTATCGTATTGTTTTTCCGGATTGAGCAGACCCATTGCCACGATATTTGCACCTTCTTTCCCCTCGTACAAGCCTTCCATAGCAGCCAGCTTCATGGGCTGTTTCTGTGCCACATGATAGGCAGAACCATCGCCGGTAGCAATAATCAGAATGGAAGATACTACTCCGAAAATCGCTCCGATTTTAATGCTGCGGAGGGCAAAGTCGAGTTCACGTTTTTTGAGGATAAACCAAGCGCTTACCCCTACGACAAATAACGCTCCAAGCACCCATCCCGACAAAACAGTATGCGCAAATTTATTCAGAGCGATTGGAGAAAGTAAAATTGCCCAGAAATCGACCATCTCATTACGGGCTGTATCGGGGTTAAACTGCATTCCAATCGGATGCTGCATCCAGGCATTAGCCACCAAAATCCATAGTGCTGAGAAAGTTGCACCCAACATCACCAGCCAGGTAGAAGCTAAGTGGAAGCCCCTGCTCACCTTTTTCCATCCGAAGAACATGATGGAGATGAAAGTCGCCTCTAAGAAGAAAGCGAGCATCCCTTCGATGGCCAATGGCGCACCAAAGATATCACCTACAAACCAGCTGTAATTCGACCAGTTGGTCCCGAACTGAAACTCAAGAATGATACCGGTAGCTACCCCACAGGCAAAGTTAACCCCGAATAAGGTCATCCAGAATTTGGTAGCTTTTTTCCATTCTTCTTTTCCTGTTTTATAATATAAAGTCTCCATGATCGCCATGACAATGCCCACGCCGAGAGTCAGTGGCACAAATATCCAGTGATACATGGCAGTCAGGGCAAATTGCCCCCTCGACCAGTTAATTAATGATACATCTAATAATTCCATAAGTAATATTGATATTAGTGTTTAAGATAATGATTGATAGATTTTTTATTTATTTGAACGGTCAATTAATTCATTCGTAACGTGATTGCCTCTTTCAGCATCAGTATCGAAATTTTGTTTAAGCTGATTGGGGAAGAAGAAAACCTTGAGGATTCCGAACATGATAAAAAGTTTAACGATTACGATAATCCAGAGCTTTTTACCAACCGTCATATTTGAAAAACCTTCGCGGTAAAAATGGTATAGTTTTTTAAACATTGTATTTAGATTTTTTGTAATGATTACAACTCCACAAAAATAAAGATTTTTTTGATAAAAGAAACCTTTATTGTAAAAAAAGAGGAACAACCGCGCTGTTAAATGCGGTTATTCCTCTTCATAATCCTGATAATATATTGTATCTCTACCGGTTATGAGAAATACAATCCTCCATTGATATCCACATTCGTACCTGTAATATAGTCCGAATCATCAGCAGCAAAGAACAGCACGAGATCTGCAATGTCTCCGGCATCACCTTCTCTTCTCAACGGATACATGCCTTTCATGCGTTCTCTGTTTTCAGGGGTATTAAATCTGTCGTGGAAAGAAGTTGCAATGGTACCAGGAGCAAGTGCATTTACGCGAATACCTTTGGGTCCTAATTCTTTAGCCATTGATCTTGTAAATGTCATCACGGCACCCTTCGCTGTAGCGTAAATTGAAGCTCCCGGGCCGCCGCCATCGCGGGCCGCCAATGATGAGAAGTTGATAATTGATCCGCCTTCGGTCATGTAGGGAACAACTTCACGGGTACACAACCAGCAGCTTTTCATGTTCACATCCATCAGGAAATGATACCAGGCTTCATCCTGTTCGGTTATTTGTTTACGACCAACGAGACCACCTACAACATTCGCGAGGACATGTATTTTATCTCCGAATGCAGCTACACCTGCATCGAAAAGTTTTTTTACATCACCCGCATTGGTCATATCACCTTGTACGACGATTCCATCTCCACCCTTTTCTTTGATAATTTTAAGCGTCTCTTCAGCATCCTCAGGATTATCGTAGTAATTAATCACGACTTTGGCTCCTTCCGAAGCTAACTTAACTGATATTGCACGTCCCAAATCGCGTGCACCACCGGTAACGATGGCTACTTTCCCTTTTAATTTCATAATAATATTGTTTTATTTTAAGCTATATACCATTATTGTGACCATAGTATATGGTAAATAACTTAATTGTAAATTATTTAATTTGTTCTATTTTCCCCACCGTCAGATAAATTGACAGCAATGACAGTGGAACCAATCCTGCTAATAATCCGAACAGCAATGGCCAACTGGCTATCTGACCGGCAAATAAAATCGCGATAATAGTTCCCAATACAGCTGCAGCTCCTCCCAATCCGGCCAGCGAACCTACCGACTTACCTCCATGTAAATCACTCGGGATAGTCTGTATGTTGGTCATGGTAAACTGGAATCCTCCAAGTACAAACGCCATCAGTATCACTGCCAAAACAGCATTAGGCGCAAGCACAGACAGGATAACCGACGGTACGATAATCGATCCGCCCAGCATCATGGCTGTTTTACGGGCCTTATCAACTGTTTTACCTTTCCTGATCAGATAGCCGGAAAACCATCCTCCGGCGATACTTCCCACCATGGCACCCACATAAGGCACCCAGGCAGAAAATGCCAGCTCCTTGATATTCAAATTAAACTCTTCTACTAAATAGAGAGGTAAAAAAGTCACGAACATCCACCAGATCGGATCTAAGAAGAAGCGGCCAAGTATAACCGAGTAGTTTTTCTTATTTCGAAGCAGCTCACCCCAACTTTTTCCACGATCGGCTGTTGCAGATTGTGCTTCCGGTTGATTCGAAAGAATATAATGTCTTTCTTCGTCTGTAATCCAGGGATGTTCTTTCGGACCTTTTTTATTGATAATGAGCCAGGGTATTACCCAAAGGATACCCAAACTACCCACCACAATAAAAGTCAGCTTCCAGCCCAGCCATAAATAGAGCATCAAAATGATAACCGGTGCCAAAATAGAGCCTATCGAAGCAGCTGCTCCAAACAATCCCTGAGCAAAAGCCCGTTCTTTTTGCGGAAACCATTCTGCATTACTTTTAGTTGCCCCCGGCCAGGGACCAGCTTCTCCAAGTCCAAGCATCATCCTGAAACCTGTTAATGAGATTTTACCACGGGCTAAAGAAGTAAGCGCATCAGCTGTTCCCCAAATCAGAACAGACACTACAAATCCTTTGCGGGTACCTATTTTGTCATAGAGTTTTCCGGAGAAAAGCTGACTGAAACCATAAGCAATCATAAAGAATATTGTAATGGTGCCCAATATGTCCTTGGCTTCTTTCGAAGCATCATCCGGGGTCATCTGCGAATTGATAATCCCTAAATCGTACGCAATACCTTCTCTGTTAACAACAATCCGACCGTCAGCTTTTGTAAAAATGTGCTCAGCCAATTGTACCCTGATTTCACCCTTTTTATTTTTTAGTTCATAGCTGTTTGCTTCACTGTTATAAACAGCCTCATTTGTTTTTGAACCGGATGTAAACTCATTAACTAACTGATATTCGACATTGGTAACCCACATGTAATTGAGCGTACCCCTATCGAGGTAATTGATGATGGTAATTACCATGATCAGTCCAATTACCCACCATCTTAATCCTTTTATCTTCATAATATTTATTATTTGACAATTTACAAACTACTGATTCGAAAATTTGCCACACTATTCATTACTTTACTTTTTCAGAAAATCAGCGCGAACCGGACTGAACACATCAATCAGCATACCTGATTCAAGACATACAGCTCCATGTGGTGCATCTGGTTCAATATAGAAACCATCTCCACCTTCCAGGATTTTCTTCTCACCGTTAATCATTACTTCAAATTTACCGCTCACTACATAAGTAGCCTGTGAATGGTAGTGTTCGTGTACATAACCTATCGCACCTTTTTCAAACTTCACTTTTACAAGCATAATCTGACCATCATAACCCATTACCTGACGGGATAAGCCTTCTCCTACCACTTCCCATTGAAGTTCACTGCCAAGATTGTAATTTGCGCTTCTTGTTTTCATACGTTTAATTTTTATTTATTTGTTATTAATTTTAAATAATAGTTCCCTGTAAATTCATGATTTTCACCTTTGTGCGTAAACTGATTTACAGACTTTTCAGTTTTATTGTTTACTGCAAAAAGCAGTGTTTTATTTTCCGCTGTTATAATCTCTACCACGCTGACTGACTCATTGTCGATAAGCAGTTTTAAAGAATTAATATTACTGCGATAACCTACGGTCACTTCTTTTGTTATATCATATAAACCATGCGGTTCAATTACTGACACAAAAGTGTGATTTGCCGCGTTGTGCTGACGAATCATGAATGCCGGATCCTGACGCAGGTTGAAGTATGGATCATTGGCTCCCGTGCGCGTCATCATCAATTCCGACGAAGCATCTGTGAGCGTTGTAATACTGTAGAACCGGTCTCCTTTTACCCAGGTAAAACAGGCTTGAGATTTATCTGCTACACCTTTTGCTTCCAGCCACAAATGCTGATATCCATTTTTATCTCCAAGAGGTTTCAATTCAACTGTATTCTTTTGATAGTTAAAATTGGTGGAAACCATGTGTCCCTGATAATAAAATGGCAAATCTATGGTTCGGTTTACCTGTTGTGATTTCACCCTGAAGATATCAACAATAACAGGAAATTCAAATGCAGGGTGGTTCAACATGGCAGTTGTGCGTTGCATTTCAATGCCGGGATACGCATTTTTCTCCAAAGCAGATATCAATTGAACTTCTTTAGTTGAAAAATCATGATACAATATTTCCGGATGGAATTCAGAAGAGACATCAATTTTAGCCTCAAAATGACTGGTTTCGTTTATTGTCACCGTATTATGAGCAATAGTCTGCATAGCCCAGGAATAATTCTCCTTTGTATAATGCCCACCATATTTAGGTTCAATATTCAAGAAACGTACTGCACCGTAATCAGTCAGGATTGCATTTCCGTTGTCATGCAACGTAATACTGAGTTTATCATAATGCCCGTGAGATAACCCGTGGGATGTAGCCTTGTATGTGAGGCAAGTTGCATCAGGCGTATTGCTGTTTCTCATAATGGCAATACCGCCTTCCGTACCGTGTTGTCCGTCACGCATAAACAACGATTCGTAGGTATAATAAGGTTTGTTCTTTTCTTTATAGAAAGCTTTTGCTGTAGCAATTCCTGCATCAGAAACGACAAAATCACCCTGCTGCCCAACGATATCAAAAAGCGATTTATTTTTCGGATTGTTCTTATAGGCAATATTGACCGCGTACACAATTTCCTGTGTTTTAAATGTTTTCCTGAGGGCATCATTCAGATAGAAAATCTCTCCCTGATAAGAACTCTGCAACAATTTATCCACTGCTTTCAGCAGAATACCATCGCGATATTCAAATATCTTCAGCTCCGGTTGCTGATGCTGAACCACCTGTGCAAATGTCATGAATGGCCAGATTGCATAGCGCTGATAATACGGACCTTCGGTAAAATATCCATCCGGAGAAAATAAAAAATCAAGTTGACGGATAAAACCTGTTTCCCCATCTTTATTCGAACCATAAAGCGCCATATCGGTAAGATTTTTATCCCCCATAACATACCCAATCATCCCAACAGCAGCTGTTGCCCAGGTTCCATGGTTATGCATTTTATTAAACACCTTGTAATTTTCAGGGTTCCCGTTCGAGATAAAATCACACATGGGATAAAACAGATTCGTTTCGATATATTTTCTATCCGATTCAGAGATAAAATCATACACACAATCGTATGCCATCGAGGTATGTACAAGCCAAACAGCTTCATTCAATGCCTGCCAGAATATCTTTCCCGGTGTTGCAGATTTAGTAGCCGGATGTAATCCCAGATCTGGATAAATTGCCGCATAAGCAAAGAGCATGTCTTTCACAAACAAAGCATATCGCTTGTCCTTTGTGATCTGAAACAAAATACCGGCTGCATTCATTTCATAGTAGTTCTTTTTGTGCTTTTCGTGGGTATATCCACCTCCTCCGTCTACGGGCTGTGGAACAATAATCTCAGCCACAAGTGCTTCATCAGCAATTTTCTTAAGTTCGTTAAACGATTGATCGAAGATAGGATATTTACCCAGAGAGGAACGGATTTCTTTTACCCCTTTGGGTGTCAGAAACAACCCCGGATGAGTCGCTGCCACGATTAAGCTGGTAGCGAACAATAAAAGAAAAGTTGAAATGTGCTTTCTTAAATTCATATTAAATGCATACTTGATTGGTTGACCAATTACAACAAACAAAAATAAAACAATAAATTGGTTGACCAAATTAATTTAAGTCTTTTTATAGTATTATTTTTTGCGCATAGCTTTTGCCTAAATCAGAATAAAACCGTACTAAAAACAAGCCTTCACCGATTTCTTTGTCCTGTCTGGCAAATGCCACAACCTGAAACTCCTTCACTGACTTCCCGGTTATATCAAGTATACTGACTTGACCGTTTTCCAAACTTTCAAACGTGAGACTCCCTTTCCATGACCTCAGCACAAAGGGTTTCTCATCAGCAGAAATATTATTGACTGTTGTTATTTCATTTAAAAAAGTGGCTCCAACCGTATTTTTTGCAGGCATTAGCTTTGAAACCACACCACTTATCTCACTGGCACCTGGTAATTTCGCGCTAATACTTCTCATTCTTCCTCTTATATCTGATGTGATATTATCATATTCATCGGTTGAATAATGAATTAAATCAGAGCCGGATGCAGGTTCGTATATAGAAACAGGTGTCGCAACTAATTGCATTCGCGGATTTTGACCTGTTATGACCTGAGTTGAGTTATACGTGAAATTGGTGTATTTCCCCTGATTCATCAGGTTATTCTTCCATGTAATATCCATATTGGCATGTTGTTGAGCCAGATTTACATTCGTATTGTTTGAATTTGTGTTATAGACATGGTTGTGAGATATTACTGTACCAATAGGAGGCATAGTATACTTGGAATAGCTATGGTAATTGATGCAAAACGACTGTGTACAATTCACAAATGTATTGAAAATTACCTGGGCATTTTTCACCTGAAAATAATCGTCAAGGGCTGAATTAAGCATTCCTCTCACTACACAGAGGGCTGCCCTGTAGTTGGAGCCTCTCAAATCCTGAAAATAGTTATTGTATACCTTGTGGTCTTCACCAATGATGCGAACACCTCCTGTAGAAGAAACTCCGTTCCCAAAGAAAAAATTGCCTTCTACCGTGCAATCATTACCATGCCTGAGGGTCAGCATTCCTTTGCACTCGAGAAAAACATTGTTAGAATAAACATTACCGCAGGATTTATTGGATATGATTTCAATTTCACCGTTACATCTCTCAAAAAAATTATTGCGTACAATACAATCAGCATATTGCATCGAAGTATTGCTGTCACCAATACGGATGATTTCCTGTCCGTTCAGCTCTTCTCCCTTATCATCCAGGTTAGCAACCCGATACCCGAAATAGTTGTTTTCAATCACGTGAGCAGGAACAACCCCGGATGTTAACCAAACCACCAGTAAGGTTCCTGAATTTGTTTTGTTTTCGAAAGAACAGTTATCAACACGGTTATTTCGACCGTAAAGCGATACCCATTTACTGTCGACAGTATTGAGAGCCGGATTATAATTGATAATGGCACAATTCGTTAATCGACAATTTTCTGCCATGTTGGAAGATGAGGTTCTGAATTCCACAACAGGAGAACCGCTCAGGGTACCATCTTTAAAATAAATTCCTGATATTTCAATAAACTGACCTGACACGGAGATTCTGGACGAGCCATTGAAAACCACATCTCCCTGATTTTCTGCAATTAACACAACCGGCTGTGAAGCTGTTCCGGATGCTTTGAGCGAAATAGTCTGATTAGTCCATTCCCCATTTTTTAGTACGATGGTATCTCCGGCCGACCAGCTTCCGTTATTGACTGACGCTGCGGTAGTGACAACAGTTCGCCGGGCGCCGAGTGGATTCAGCATGCACAGCAAGAGTAAAAGGGGAACAATAATGTACCTCATAAGCAAAAGATTATTAGTGGAACCGGCTTAGTCCGGCTCCACTATGATTGATGAGAGAATTGAATTATTTTATTTGAAGTTTCGCTGATGAAACAACACCGTTTTTATCGGTAAAGCGTACTAAGTACAATCCTGTATTGAGGTCTGTCATAAATTTATCTTCAACCTCCGCTTTTGCTACTTCACTACCTGATAAGGAATATATACTCAGAAACCCGGAAGCATTGGTTACTACGTCCTTACCAGCTGCAAAAATCCGATGCGGGTTATCATTCGTTGTTGATAATCCGGTACCTGCTCCCATAACAACGGCATCCCAGCTTCTGCCAACACGAATACCTCCAATCTGAGCTCCGATCCCCCTTTGTCTCAGATTAATCTTCATGGCCGTATTAGCAGAATAATCCGTTTGCGTATCATTTGCTGTAAGCTTATTTGTTTGCACTGACTCTGTTTTTGTAGGATCAGGATTAACATACAAACTAAGAATATCGTTACTTGAGCCTTCTACAATTTCATATTTTAAAACAAGCAGGTGGTTGACACCGGTTGTCAGGGCTAATCCCAAAAGACCTGTATTGGCAACATCGAAATCAGTTGCACTGGATGAATTTTTGGTAAGAGCAAATGTTACTTCAGATCCATCCTCATTGTTTTTTGCAAAAACACGACCTCTAGTAAAACTTGAAGTTTCGGATCCCTCCCAGGTAAAAAAATCTCTGAATGAACGATAAGACTGTGCTGAGATATTTACCAGAAACGACGCATACATAGCACCGCTAGTTCCTGTTTTCAAGGTATCTCCCGTTGCATAAACAATCCTCTTAGTTGAAATTCTTTGCGTAGTAGAAGTTGTTCCTACTACTGAATCTAACAAAGCAACTTTTCCTACATTTGAACTTGGATAGTCATTGTAGAATAATGGATACTCATCAATTTTAGGACTTACGCCATACGCATCTGAGGCTTTCGGGCATACATACCAGTCGTTGTAGCCTTCTACATTGCCATTTACGGTAGCTCCTTCAAAGTTTTCAATAAACACCTGAGCACCTGCATTAATTACAAGTACAAGGGTTGTTAAAAGTAAAATTTTCCTTTTCATAACACTAAATTTTAATTAATTAATAAATGATTAAATTGATATTTTTTACGCTTTGCTTAACGTAGTTTTCATAATACTTTTTGTACAGGGTCGACTTATTGAGGTTATCCGCGCGATAAAGCAACAAGGCATAATCCTGCTGTACCCTGTTCCAGTCACGTATTTGTTGATACGGGAAGTCCTGCACAGTTTTTCCGGCATAGGGCAGCAAGAATTCCATTGCTTTCGTGATATTCCTTCCATCCGATGAAGTCGCATTATAAAGATCAACTCCGAGACTTTTTGCCATATAACACATATCTAAGATATGATCCAGATTGAAGACCGAGTAACCAAAAGCAGTTGTGCGAGCCAGTTCAAGTGGTTGCGATCCATCAGGTTTAATTTGTGAAAACAACCTGCGTGCAGGAAAGTCATCCAAATACTTTTTGGCCACATCCTGTTTTCCCACGAACAAGGCAAAACGTACAACCTGCACATCGAATGCAGTACCGTGGTTATTGGGTGCTTCGTATTCTTCCTTTCCAATAGGAGAAGTGAGCATCCAGTCGAGGTAAGCTGTAAACCATTCCTGTAAGCCCTGTTGGTCTTTTTTCGTAAATCTTTTGGAAGATTTGAGCAATTCAACACCTTCCAGCATTTCAATAAATGAATAAGTATCGATGATCCCGAAACCACGTCCCATACCATCGTTATGCCCGGGGACTGTCTGACCGTAATTCAAATGGGGATTCATCCTTGTTTTTTTATCCAAAAACCATTTACGCAGATGATCCACCGCTTTGGTAGCATATTTATCATCTTTAGTCAGATAAAATGCCATAGCAAGTAATTTCACACCCCTGGTCATTTGTGCCAGCGGGAGACGATCCAGTTTCTCTATTTCCGGGTTCGACACTCCATCCTTTCTGATATAGGGCAAGCCATCTTTTGTATCAGGATTCGGCCACCAGTACCTTCCCATACTCATATAGTCATGCTTGTTCCCACTTGGAGGTGTCATTGGCTTGTCCACAACAGTCAGTATATTTCTACTTAGCTCTTTATCTGCATCCCGAATGAGCAGTTTTGCAGCTTCTGAACTCATCGAGCGTGACTTTTGCATACTTTCGAAATTCCAGATTACCGATTGACCCGAAGCTGTTACTGAACAGAAAACAAGTAAAAAAGCAATATAAGTAGTTAGTTTTGACATTTTAAATTCTTTCTTGAAATAACTATTATTGGATGTAAATTTTATTCACGAATTCATTCCCTTCAATCGTGTGTAACCTTGCTATATAAACACCTTTATCGAGACTGATGTTCACTAAGTTATGCACGAATAACGAGTCGACTTTCTCTCCTGTCAGATTATAAATATGCAACATCCCCGGAGAAGTTGCATGAATATTTGAATCAGCATACCAGCAATGTACCGGTTTAATCCCTGATCGCGGATTTTGAACAGCATTTGGTTCCTGTGAATTGTCCACTTTCTGTATCAGCGGCTGTATAAACGCTGTAATTTCATTGTTGATCTGCGTATTCTGAGCAGATGTAAATCCACCATGACCACCACCGGGAATGATGGTGTATTGATTTTGAACATTCTTTTTTCTCAATTCAGGCACCAATACATCTGACGAAACTGATCTTGGGACAGTCATATCGCTATCCCCATGAACAGTATAAGTTGGGGGTGTTTTATCATTTACCATGTGTACAGGAGATAATGATTTCACAAAACTTTCCTCATTATTTCTGCTTCCCAACCATGCTGCCGCGGATGACACACTGCGAATTGTCCACATATCTGACGGACCGTATTTATTTACGACAGCCATCACCTTGATCTCACCTTCATAATCATTGCAGTTGGTATCATATCTCCTGTCATTTTGCAAATAACCCGCTACAAGTGCCAGATGAGCTCCAGCTGATCCTCCCTGAAATACAATCTTTCGCGGATCTATATTGTACTGTGTCGCATTTTTCAACATGTGCTGCATAGCACAACGAACATCTTCAACAGCTGCCGGTGCAGTCGCCTGCGGTGTCATTCTGTATTCAACATTGGCAACTGCAAAACCCATATTGGTAAAAGCAGTAAAACTGGTTTGTTCTTCTTTGTAACCATGACTCCAACCGCCACCATGCATATTAATCAGCAATGGTGTTCGGGAAGTCGCGTTAATCGGATAATAAAAATCAAGCCGACACATTTCAGGAGATGCATCCGAATACTGAATATCGATAATCTCACCATAATTCGCAGGTACGTTTGCTTTTCTAAATGTTTCAAAATTCAGGGTAAATGCAGAACTACCCACTGAATTATTGTTTTTTTCTACAAAAGCTCCTTCCGGCACCTGCAAGACATAGGATTTATTGACGCTCTTTGTACTTGTAAGCTGAAGTGGTATTGTCACTTTTTGTCCTTCAAACACGGCATTATTCAATGATAAAACTTCCGAATTCAATAGAATTCCGGATGTTCCTTTCTCAACTTCTTTATTGAAATTAAGTACCAGTTCCTTTGTCAGATTATAAAAAACCACCTGACCTTCAACTATACTCGATTTCGTAATTAACAAGCGGGAGTCAACGTCCGATGTAAAAGAGAAATCATCTAATGCAACAAAACTGGTAGAAGTACCTTTATCTTCAGCCCAAATTCTGATTTTAATATTATCAGATGCATCGTTTACCGGAACACGTATTTCCGTCCAATCCGGTTTCTTAGCGATGGTGGTATTTGAAATTGTTTCAACCAAAGAAGCTACACCATTCACCACTTTATACACATGAAAGTCAAAATATACAGCATTGGCATTTCGCGAAGCATAAAATGTGAGTGTCCCTGCTTTGTTTACTGCTGGTGTTTCAAAATACTTCTCCGCTCCAAAAGTTACCTGATCGAATTTCAGGGCATTGGCTCCTGTGAAACCTCCTCTGTTTACACTGGTTGTCGTCCCGCAATTGCGTACCCACCCTGGCGGCGTTGTTGTTGCAAACCCTTCCTGAAAATGAAAGTTTTGTGCAGATATAGCAATATATCCAATGAACAAAAATAATATAGTTTGTATGTATTTCATTTTTTAATATGTAAAGTCGTTAATTGATAAAATCTTCTTATAATAAAACTATTATGTTTGTGCGAATAATAAATTTAAGTTGACAACATAAATATTTCAGGAAAAACCTGTTTTAGTTGATTTGTTTTAATTTCCCATTCATATTTCTTTTTCGATGGGACATGCATTAAAATGATTTTTCGGGGCTGTATGTTGGAAACGATATATGATAAATCTTCAGTTGAATTAATAATATCATAATATATTAGCGCCACATCAACCTGTTCGATGGAATGCTTATTTCTTTCTAAATAGTTTTTTAAATTATTAAAATCAGTGTCTCCAGAATGGAACACTTTAACACCGTCTGTTTCAATGGTATATGCGGAATTATACATATATTCTTCGAGGTCAACACCGTTCCTTATAAAGGATAAATGCTTTAAACAATGAGATGTTATTTTCACATCATCTACAAATGTTGCAATAGTGCCATTCATTTCAGGAGTTAGTTCAATAAACTGATTTTTATATGTTACAAAACCAAACTGATCACCATCGATAAAAACCAATGCAGGTTTATTGGTTACTAAACGCGCTTTGGGATACTTCTTCAGATATTTTGCCATCAATAATGGATTGCAATGATCTTTATGATAATGTGTTAGAAAAACAAAATCTACACCATCAAATGGTATAACACCATTCAGTATATCATTCATTATATCTTTTTGTGGTGTTTCAAATACCCCATAACTTTCAGCAAACAAAGCATCAATTAGAATTTTATGATTTTTAGTTGTTATAAAATATCCACTATTGGCAACATAGCGGACTTTCAATTGAGAGTCAGAAGTATAGTTGTATTTTGTAGAAAGAACTCCTCTCGAAAACAATTCAAAATCATCCGTTCTGAATGGTACGGCTGGAAATCCATTTTTATTTTTCAAATTAGCATTTGTCCAATTCGACCAACCGTAACGAACTGCAACCGGGTTATCTACATTATCAGAATAAACAACAACCTGATTGCCTACAATTTGCGCAACTGCAGGAATAAAATTTCTATCTGCTCCGCATATACTAAAACCATTTAACTGTCCATCAGCAGTTAATCCACTGTATACATAATTAAAAGAAAGTATAGCCTTGTTGTTTTCGAACTTCACTGATTTGAATACAGGACCGGAAAATGGGACTTTATAACCATACAACTGATTCAATGCGATGGATGCCAGTCTATCTCCGACAGGTTTCTTGTTGATTGGATGAATGTCCAATTTATCACCCACATCAATTGAGACAGCCATGCCTGTATTTTCAACCTGTTTCCATGTTAAGAACTGAGCTTCTCTCAATTCAGCCCACATCGGACGTTCTCCGTAAGCAGGATGGTCATAATTTGATAATTGAACAAAATAAAATGGCAATTCAGGGTTTCTTAGATTAGTCCTCCATTCATCAATTAAAGCCGGGAAAAGTGTTTGGTACTGCTCGGCTCTCGGAGCATTTGCTTCGCCCTGATACCAGATTACACCTTTAGCTGTGTAAGGCATGATCCTTTTAAACATTGTATTATAAAGACCATACGGACGTTTATAATTTTTAATACCCATAGGTTCTACCGGACGAACAACTTTGGTAAAACCTGATTTTAATGAATCCTGATAAGATTTTAATTCTGTTTCGTATGAGGCAACCAACTCCTGATATTTATTTATACCGAGTTCATGCAAATAATCTTCATAATTTTTTACAATTGGAGCATGATCAGGATTATTTAAGAGTTTCTCTCGGCTCATCCAAACTTCAGCTGCTGTACCACCTTTATAACAACAAATGACCCCAATTGGGACTTTCAGTTTGTGTTGCAGTTGCTTTGCAAAATAATAGGCTACCGCAGACATAGTACCTGCATATTCTGTAGTTGCAGTTCTCCAGTTCATGTCACCCCGCACTTTATCCCCTTCGAAATTTAGTACAGGAACCATCACAAAACGAATGTTGGGGTTTTTAGCAGATTCAATCTCTGATTTTCCATTAGCTGATTTATTCAAGGTAAATGCCATATTTGACTGGCCCGCTGCAATCCAAACTTCTCCTATAAAAACTTGCTCAAGAGATATCTTCTCATTAGCTGATTTTACATTCATGGAATAAGGACCACCTGGTTTAAGATTTTTTAGGGTTACCTCCCACTTCCCGTTTTTATCAGCTATTGCTTTGAATAATTTGCGTTGAATTATTATTTCAACCGGCACATTTGGCTGCGTATTTCCCCAGATAAGCACATCTGACTTTTGCTGCAACACCATCCCCTCATTGAATATCTCTGCAAGTGACAGTTGTTGTGCATTGGTTACACTACCAAACCACAACATAAATGATATTAGAAGATTAATCAATTTCATCCTATTTGATTCCATAAAAATTTCTATTGTAAGAATACCTTCTTGACTATATCACCTTCATTTAATTGAATTTTCAATATATAAAAACCAGAATTCTTAACCTGTAGTTTATTATCACTGGTCAGCAATATATAATTACCAGTGGTATCATACAATGTTGCTTTAATAGGTTCATCGGTCAGTATTGTGATTTGTTTCTTATCAATAGCAATTTTGACTGAGTTTTCTATTGATGATTCAACTCCGGTTGAAGCCTCCTGTTCAGCAATTACTTCATTCAGAAATTGAATAACTTCTGTTTCAAACTGCGTATTGTATGCAGCAGGGAAGCCTCCATGCAATCCTCCGGGGACCGTTGTAAATTTATGTTTAACTCCTTCAGATTGCAATGCTGCTTGTAGAGTAACCGACTGACTATATGGAACTGTCGGATCTGCATCACCATGTATGATATAGGTTGGTGGCGTATTTGCATCGATCATATCTACCGGTGAAACTGATTCGATAAAAGTCTGATTAGTTGCATTTTCTCCCAACCAATTTACCAGTGACGTATAAAACATGAAATCAGTCAGCTTGGCGGGACCATATTTATCAACAACAGCCATCACTTTTATTTCATCAGAGTATGCCTGGGTATCATTATCATACATTCTGTTATTTTGAAGATATCCGGCAGTTAATGCTAAATGACCTCCTGCAGATCCTCCCTGGAAAATGATTTTATTTTTATCGATGTTCAGTTCTTCCGCATGATGTAAAAGATAAATCATGGCTGCACGAACATCCTCGACAGCAGCAGGTGCTTTTGCTTCGCCTGTCATGCGGTATTCTACATTGGCAACAGCATAGCCCTGATTGAAATACATGTTAAATCCTCCCTGTTCTTCTTTATATCCGTGGTTCCATCCACCACCATGCATATTGATTACCACCGGTACCGGTTTCGCAGGATTCGTAGGGTAGTAAATATCCATCCGGGTATTCGGACTATTTACATCCTTGTACACAACATCCATTTGAGCAGCATAATTTGAAGGATAAGCAACCGTTTTCAAGGTTTGGAAATTAACTGTAAAGGCTTTTGACTGATTTGCTACATTGTCTTTTTCAACAAAACAACCTGCAGAAGCCGTAAATGTATAATTTTTATTGACTGATGGCGTCCCCTCCAGTTGAATAGGAATAGTGACTAAATTACCTGTTATCACACAGGTATTCAACGGTATCGACACTCCGTTCAACAACAGAGATCCACTGCCTAATGCCACATTTTTATTGAAATTCAGGGTAATTTCTTTTTTGAGATTGTAAAAACATACCTCACCTTCTCCAGGAGAAGAACTTCTTAATGTGAGGTCAATAGTTTCCTGTAAGGTGCGTGTTACAATTTTATAGAGATATAATCCACTTCCTGTGTTATTAGCAATACGTAGTTTTGTATTATCAGCCCTTGGTAGCGACACGATATAAATACTGTCGGGTGATTTCCGGGTAACATAAGTGTCAATAACCTGCCACTGACCACTTACCCATTCTTCTAACCGAAAACTCATTCCTTCGGTACCTGTTGCAGCATGAATTTCAACCTCTCCCACAGTTTTCAGTGCCGGAAATTCAATTGCAGCTCCCTGAGAACTCTTATCCAACAGGATCCTGTTCACGTGAGACTCTCCGGTTTCACAAGTAACAGAACCTGTTAGCAAAACAGCTTTTACAAAATTAAATCCATTGATAGTTGAGGTCGGATAACTTCCTGATGAAGGCGCAGATGAAACCGGCGTACCCCAGCTTCCATCGCCAAAATTGGTCAGGATGGCATCAACACCTGTGTTTAAAGTCTGGAAAACAGCAGAAGCGTCTGATTCATCCGAATCGCTGTAATCCGTTCCATTCCCTTTGGCAATTACTTTATAAGTATAAGCCGTATTGGGTAACAAGCCTGTAATCTCAGCATTCGTTGTTGTTCCTCCGCTTATTTGCGATGTTTTGGCCAAGGTTGTACCTTGGTATACATTGACAGCGTAACCGGTCGCGTTTTCGACAGCAGTCCAGTTGGCTGTAAATCCTTCACCTGTAACAGCAGATACTGAACCAACAACCGGAGTGGCTAGTTTTGGAGTATTGCGATCGGTAACAATTTCAGCCCAACTTGTGGCAACCCTTATTCCGCCCACGTTGAATTTAGCAGCGCTGGAACCCTGACTTCTGAACCATAAATTATCCAGTTTGTTTCTGATGGTAGATGTTGTGTTATCAACAATGTCGGCAACCGGTTCCTCAGCAGATCCGAGGGCCGGATTGATAAATACCGAAGCCGTAGAATTTGCAAAATCATATTTAATAACAATCAACAACGCTTCTGAAACATCAGTATATTCTGTTGTTCCCCAGATAACAGTTGCAGAAGTTGTGCTTCCACGGGTTAATCCAAATCTATAATTAGCTGTATTTACACTTCCTTTTCCTGCCCATAAACGAGGTCCCTGACTGGTACCATCGGCAAGTCCCATCACCTCTGAGTTGGTTTGTCCCTGCGCAACACCTGCTTTATATAAAAAAGACAAATACACCGCTCCACTGTTGATTGGTGTTGAGGTAAATGATTTATATGATTTATAGTCTGTTGCAGACGAGATGTCACTATTTAATGTTTTTCCGATACCGGAAAGTATGTAAGTTTTACCATTACTGGTATAAGTTAATGCAGGCGAAACGATGTTTCTTCCTGTACCGGTAGTTAAAGTACCAGCTGTCGTCCAGGTAGTTTCATCAGCCAGATTCGACACAGTATAGTTAAAGGTTTCATCAAGTAATACCGTTGCTTTAGCAATTATTGTAAAGCAAATTAAGATCAGTAATAAAGTAATTTTTTTCATCTTGTTTTATTTGCATGTAGTATAAAACCGGACACCGCGAAAATAACACCCGGTGTCCGGCCGGTTTAATCAATCATTAATTAATCGAGATTTTTCTTGTTGATTGTTTTCCATTATCACCTGTAAATTGCAGGATATAAAGTCCTGTTGGTAACGCTGTTTCTGCAATATCGGCATTTTTTACCTGATAAACCTTAGCACCTTGTAAACTGTACACATCAAAGGTGCCTGTTTCACTAGCCCTGATTGACTTTCCCGACACTGTCAGTTTCAATCCGGAAAGATTATCCAATCCGGAAGTGATACCGGTTGTAAAAGGAGTTGAGGCTGCAGACAAATACGAATCGGCATAATCAATAAAACCATCTCCAACTGCCAACACTTTAAACGTATATTCTGTTTCAGGGTCCAATCCGGTTACCTGAACGCTTGCTGTAGCTTGTCCCGAAACATCAACTGTTTTTACATTTGAAGTTCCCTGATATACAAGGACCTTATATCCGCTTGCATTGGATACCGTTGTCCAGTTAGCCGTAAAATGATTTGAATTAACTACTGATGCCTCACCAACAACAGGAGCATCGAGTAAAGTTGGGTTGGTAGTGCGGGTGATGATTTGCGTTATATAAATAGCACCATTCGTAGGATTCTCAATTTTAAACTTTGCAGGTTCTGCACGTGATATTGAAATGATGTAAATTGAATCCACACTCCTGTCTTTTGAGGCCTGATTGTACACATAAGTCCCTCCGATTGCACTCCATGAATTTGTTGACGGATTAAATTCTTTTAACTGGAAACCATTTCCGGCAGTACCGGCAACAGCATGAATTTCAATTTGTTCTACTGAATTTAATGTTGGGAATGTAACACTTCCACCATTAGCAGCTTTGTCTATTGCAATCCTGTTTACATGGGTTTCACCTCTTATTCCTCTGGTGTTTCCTGTATACATGATGGCCGACACCAGATTAAATCCGTTAACTGAAGTTGAACCATAAGTACCAGAAGCAGGTTGTGATTGTGCTATTTCGCCCCAGGTCTCGTCTCCAAAATCAGTGTTAATTGTATTTGTGGCATAGGGATCCAGTGTCGTCAATTCGACAGATGACTCAGAAGGATCAGAATCACTATAATTTTCGACGTCCCCTTTTGCAATTACTTTATACGTATAGGTAATTCCGGACATCAGGCCTGAAATCTCCAGACTTTCAACACTTTGGCCATTTACATTAGTCGTACTAATCAGATATGAACCCAGATACACGTTGACGTCATAGCCTACTGCATTGGCAACCGCTGTCCAGTTGGCGATAAATGATTCTGCTCCGACAGATGAAGCAGACCCTACGACAGGAGATGATAACTTTGGTAGATCGACAGATGAAGCCTTAACAACATCTGTCCAATTATCAGAAAAACGGATTCCCGCAAGCTTCCCTCCAATACTTGGACGTTGCCGAACAGTAATTCCTCTAATCTGTTTCAAAGCTGCCGGCTGAGTAATAGTAGTCAATAAACTAGCTGTTGATTCTTCTGTTTCGTTAATTTGTGGGTTAACATACATAGAAAAGACCTCATCTCCGGTAGAAACAGGAGTTACTTTCAATACTATTAAATGAGTTTCATTCAGATTAAGTGTTGATGACCAAACTGTCGGTTGCCCGTTATATCCCAATCCAAATTGAATTCCTTCAGTAACAGATTTTACAAAGACTCTCCCTCTTTGAGAGTTTGCTGTATGATTGGCATCCCATGCAAAAAAATCGTTAGCAGAGGTCAGAGCACTTGAAAAATTAACCAACACGCTCACATAGAATGCTTTCCCTCTGTACTCATTTCCTGATGTTAAACTATAAATAGTAGATCTGAGAGTCAAGGATGCAAGTGTGGGATCAAGAACAATTGCTTTTCCTACATTATTATCTACATAATTTGAATAACTCAGTGTACTGTTTTCAACTAAAGGAGAAGATCCACCACCTTCGCCTGAAGTTAACTTGCCACTTCTATTCCATTGATTTGCTAAAATAGCATCTGAGGTAGTTTGATATTCTGCTTTCTCAAGCACTGGATCAGTTCCCATTGCCGATGCTGCGAAAAACGCATTATAATCAATCGGCAAAGATTGCGGATATTGTGCATCCATTGATACCACAAATCCACACAAAGCAAATAATAACGTAATTTTTTTCATACTCATAACTATTTTTCTGGTTAATAAATTCTTACTTTGAAATTATTTTAAACTGAAATTGTTGGTTTTCCACATCAACCAAGCAGAAAAATAATCCTTTCCGGCTGATGTATAAAACAGCTTCTCCATTCTGTATCTGAACCGTTTCCTGTTTAACCATGATGCCTGTAGCATCGTAAACCTGAATCGTTGCATGTCCTGTATCGACATGGGGTACCCGCAGGTAAGTGTTTCCGGTAAAAGGGTTGGGGCCAACATTTACCTGTTGAATACTTGGATACTGCAATCCGGTTGAAGTGTTGGCCTCAAAGGAATACTGTTCCGAAGCCAACGGACCTGCAGTTGTTTCATCCATCGGGGCATTTGAAATAACAACATCCGGATTGAATTCATCTGCGCCTATATCTCTCGTTCCAATAGCTGTTTGTCCTTCGATATCTTTTTCAGCAGGGGCATAAACAAGGGATGCATTTATGGCAGGACTTCCAGCGGTGAGTTTGTAAATCTCAAGACCGGTTTCATAATCGCAATTGGCATCATAAGCCCTGCATTTGGACTTTACCAGCAAAGGGTCTGTTTCAATAATCTGCGTTTGGTTATAATCAGCGATTCCGATACTTGCTGTTCCTGTAGCATGCATGAGGTTGTTTTCGAAACTCACGCCGGCAAGGGAAGTCGAACTGTATGATTTTACAATCGGATTGGTTGAAGAGACAATCAGGTTGTTGATTAACCTGCAATTCTTAGGTGCACGTCCATAATTGCCATTGTTATCGAATCCGATTTCAATGTTAGACGTATTATTGATTAGTGTATTGTTGGCAAAAACTACATTTTCAGGCAGGAAATGGCTGGTCAGACTGGATGAACTGTTGGTTACATCTCCATTGGTAATGGTAATGGCTGCATCCCATTTGCTTCCGGCCAGTCCTTCAAAATAATTGTTGTATATCTGATGATTCATACCATACACCCGGATACCACCGCAACCAATCTCGCTGCCACTATACTGAGCTGTTTTACCATCTCCAAAGAAGAAGTTTCCTTCCACCACAGAAGTGTGACCGTGACGCAAAGACAATGTACCCAAACACCGCCTGAAAGTATTATTCCGGATGATGTTGCTACAACTTTTTACAGATACAATCTCGGGATCGCCATCACAGTCTTCAAATAAATTATTTTCAACAAGGGTATACGAATTCAGCATACTTAAATCACTGACTCCGATGCGGATGGTTTCTTTCTCATTAGCTACCCTTGGCGTATTGTTTCTGAAGATGTTATGATCAATTCGATCGTATTTAGAAATATCGGGAACTTCTCCATGGCTGCCATCGATGATTAACCAGGCACCTGCATCATACTTTCCATCAAACAAATTATGATCGATGCGGTTATGGTGACTGTTACATACCGGATTAGCCCAAATATCGCCAACGGTAATCCATTTAGACGATTGTGAATCGCTCAATTTTTTCATGCTGAATTTATTTCTGGTAATCCTGACATAACTGCAACCTTCCATTTTAATGATGGTACTTACCGGATCAACATCAAAATCAAATCCTTCGTAAGTCACGTAGCTTTGATACGATAGTGTAAACGTAGTCGCACCGCTAATTTTCGCTCCATGCAGGTTTTGTGATTTTACCAGAATCGGTTTTAATGCATTTCCTCCACGGGTTATTTTTACACCTCCCATGTTGTAAGTGCCGTCAAGCACCAGAATTGTATCGCCCGGATTCATTGCATTCAGGGCATTTTTGAATTGTGTTACCGTAGAAACGGTTCTTGTAACGGATGGCACTAAAGGATCAACGACCACACTGGCACCAATTACCATACTTTTTTCTACCGTAAATAATTTGGGATTCTCCGTTCCACTCAGGTCCCCTGTCCATCCATTAAAAATGTAATTTTCAGCGAGCGATATACTTGCAGTTACCTGCTCGTTCAGTTCGTAGCTGCTTTTTTGCGGATTAAGCGTTATCGTCCCGTTCGCTGGCTGCGTGATGTTAATGGTTATTTCTGACGTGATTTCCTGAAATGTAATATCCGCGATGGGGTCAGAACCAATATACAAATTATCAATGGCAGCATCGCAGGTTCCACTGTTCATCGAAAAACGGATGGCATGAAAATCAAAGGTGGTTACATTGTTTTTGATTTCCCTGAAATTAAAAATCTTATTGATTAACTCCCCGTTGATAGCTAATTGGTATTTCCCGGTTCCATTGTCAATTTTTACTGAAATACGAACCCAGGTGCCGACTGCATAAGTCGGTTGAGTCGACCAACCCGAACTGCCATCGTACAACTTTAATTTTCCGTTCGGCTGAAATTCAATCATGAAACTCCGGTGGGTATTCGAACCCAGGTCGTAACCTGTAATAGCATAATTAACTGTAGGCAATGTATTTTGCCGGATATAAAAATCTACATAAACATCACCTCCTAAAGCGGTGGCATTGGAAGCGTATGCAATGTGTTCGACCTGCAGATTTGTTGCAGTAGCCATGGTACGCATTGCTTGCTGACCGGCATACACCAACGCCGCTTCATTGGTGATTACTCCTGAACCTGTAGTCACTTTCCATTTCTGCTGGTTATTGACCGATCCGATGGTATAGTTTTCACCACTTTCAAATGATGTATTGATCAGTGTCTCGCCCTGTATAAGCAGAGAACACGTCATCAGAAGAAAGAAAGTAAAAACAGCACGCAATGCTTTCATGGAGATATTATTTACTTTAATTGGTATACCAATTATTTGGTCGACCAAAAATAAGTAGTTTTATCTTAACATCCAAATAAAATATGCGGTTTTATTGCAAAATATGTTGTAGAACATAGAATTGGTATACCAAACAACAGACCTGTCTTCGTCTTATTTCTTAATTACCATTTTTGCTGTCGACTGTCCCTGATCTGTAACAAGACTTACAATATAAATCCCGTCTGATAAGGTATGATTATCTATTTTCAATCGATAATCTCCGGATTGTTGCATTTGATCATTAATCAGGGTTTTTACCTGTTTCCCAACGACATTGAGAAGCTGAATACTCACCCGACTTTGCTTTTCCAGCGAATAATTCAGCATTTGAATATTGGGGTTCAAATCCTGGGTTACCATGATTCTGGGTTTTAGCTCTTTTACAGAACGAACAAAAGTAGAGGTATCCTCTTCAATTGAGAAGGAAGCAAAACGAACAACTTCATCTCTTAAATCCTGAGGATTATTCAAACTACGGTAAATGCCCCATTTAGGACGGATAAAAGCATTGTCTGCTCTGATGGTTAATAGCTGATTATTGCTGTAAGAAAGGAGGGTAGCTCCCGTAATTACATTCTTGATTACAATTGAATAGGTCCCGTTTACATTATCGATTTTGATTCTTTCGGTAACTTCCACCCAGGTATTTTCAAATAGTGATAAGTTCTCAGAAGTAAGCTTTACGGCACTTAAATCAGAATCAACATAGTAATTCAATTCCAGTTTATTGGGATTTCCCTTACGCGCTGTCAGACAAAAAATCGGATCTGCCTCGTCACCCCCGACCGCTTTAATCTGATGTAAATGTGTAAAATTGGAGGAGACTTTAAAACCGGTGGGCAATTTAAACTTCCACTTATATGTTACTGTTTCGCCTGCCACCCCGATTAAGTTTGCAGGAGACTTATCATAGGTTTTTATCTCATTGCGCTGCCGGTCGAAATTAATACAGCGATCGTTATCAGGTGTAACATGGATGTGGAATTCAAACACATAACGATTTAACTGGGAATCCCAGGCTTCGGTAATGTGACGACCAAAAGCAGGATGTGCACAATCCGGCGTTTCAATCACATCAAAACCCGGTGCCAATACGCTGTTTATCAATTCGTAGGTATTGCCCGGCCCATCAGCATCCAGTATTGTTTGTGAGTTAATTGGGAAAACAAATATGGCAAAACAAGCCACAAGTATTAATTTTAATGTTGATTTCTTCATTGTTGTTATTCAATTTTCAGTATTCATTCTTCTCAAATCATTTGAGTGGTTCTACTCAAACCGCTTGAGACGTTCCTCTCAAGTCATTTGAGTCGTCCTACTCAAGTCGTTCGCATCGTTCGGTTCGATTCATTCGAGTCGTTCCATTCGACTGGTTCGAATTGCCCCATTCGACCTATTCGAGTCGTTCGGTTCGATTCATTCGAATTATTCTCGTCAACGCTTCCACGTAATAATAATCCGCATACGAGAGTGGCGCATCAATTTCAGAGTTTTTGGGCCAGTTCCCGGTTGAATGTTTCAGAATGAACAAGCCGTTTTCACCGGGTTTAGCCAAATATCTTTCTGTAGAAAGATTTTTAATGATGGCAACTGCCTCATTAAAATAAATTTTATTTTCTGGTAAATACCCACTTAGCTCTAACAATGCTGAAGCAATGATAGCTGCTGCTGAGGCATCTCTGGGTTCATCGGGTATCCCCGGGGCATCAAAATCCCAGAATGGTATTTTATCTTCAGGTAAACGAGGATGATTTAAGATAAAACCTGCCACTTTCTGAGCCTGCTCCAGATAAGCCTGCTTTTGAGTCAACCGGTACATCATGGTGTATCCATACAAAGCCCAGGCCTGACCACGCGCCCAGGAGGATTCATGGTTATACCCCTGATGGGTTTCTTTGCTGATTACCTCACCGGTGATACTGTCATATTCAACCACATGCACACAGCTATTATCGGGTCTGAAATGATTCACAAGTGTTTTATCAGCATGTGATACCGCGGCATACATCATCTCCTGATTACCAGTCAGCTTTCCAACTTCATACAGAAATTCCAGGTTCAGCATGTTATCGATAATCACCGGAAACTGCCAGGGTCCGACATGTGGATCCCAGGATTTAATCAAACCGATGCGACTGTTATATCTTTTCATCAGCGAAAGCGCTCCCTGTTCCATCACCTCGCGATAATGCTGATTGCCTGTAATCCGGTAACCGTTACCAAAACTACAATGGATGATAAATCCCAGGTCGTGTGTATTGGTACGAAATTGTGCTTTTTCTATGAACCCGGTGGCACGTTGGGCGGCTTCTTTTAATTTGTTGTTGTCTGTCAATTCATACATATACCACAAACTTCCGGGAAAGAATCCGCTGGTCCAGTCGTTGTGGTTAACCAACTCAACCGCACCGTGTTCATATGTCCGTGGATTTTTGGCTGAATCAGCAAAAGCTTCGGCAGCCAGCAAGAGTTGCTCTTCTGAAACCCGAATGGCATGTTCGAGCCAGGGTTCAATATTTTTGTTTTTGGATGAACATGCTGCAACCAATAACACAGCGGATAAATAGATAAAAAATCTTTTTATTACGATCATATATTACTTTTTTATAAATTTTACGGATGATGATATCTCGTTGTTCCTGCACTCAAGCAGGTAAATTCCTGAAGACAAATGGTCAATTTGCACAAAATTATCAACACCGTTTATGTTTGCTTCGGAAACTTTTTTCCCGCTGATGTCTCTAATCGTAACAAGGGTATCGGTTGTTATACCTTGCATGCGAACGTTGATTTGATTTCCATCCGGGGCAGGTAATACCTGAATAATGGCAGGCTGATATTTATTTCTCATGACGGCAGACATGACTTTCCGAGCCTGTAACTGTGCTTCATATATCGATTCCGGAAACAACCCGGATTTGTTTTGCCCTTCAACATATCCTCTTGTGAAATTAGATGCGTTCACCGGGTTACCCGTAATGGTTTTCGCGAAACAGCCGATGGCATAATTTTGTGCCGTGGGTGGTTTCTGTAATCCAATCTTGCCATACGATGCCGTAACATCGCAATTCCACAATACCGAATGTACCGCCGCCCACCCGTGACCTGTTCCCATGGCTACGCGGTTATAGAGTCCAAGTACAAAATCCCGTTTTAAATTAATTTCCTTGTAATTATCATACAACATACCTTGCGTCCATTGCCGGTGACCTTCGGCAACGCTGTTGGTCGCATCGGAAACACAACGCAAAAATACATTCCCCGAAGTGGTTGAGGTTCCATTGGACACATAATGATGTCGCCCCTTGCTGGCATAACAATGGCTGAACAAATTCAGTTGAGAATACACATAGGTGTTGAAATTATACCTGCGTTCACCTGTAATGATTGAAACGGGATCGATAGCTGAACAATTCGTGAAAGTACTCCTGTAACAGGCTTCTGTGATGATGCCCGATTGTCCGAAATGAATGAACGTGCAGTTTTTTGCCCAGGCGTTTTCACAACTCTTGAACCTGACTGCCTGCCAGGCATGATTTTCATCAGTGCCTCCGGCGGTCTCAATGTCAACTCGCAAATTCTCCAATCCTACCTGCTGAATCAAACCGGTCATGTTGGGTTTGTAAATATAGCTTTGTGACAATGATTTATTCAGGGTATAAAACACGGGGGCGTCAATCGTAATACGGTTTCCCTCGATTGCTTTGATATAGCGATGAAACAGGATGGGCAACTGACCGGCCTTCCACCTTTCGTCGGGATTTGTCGGTGCCGAAGGGTCAGGATATGGCACACCACCCTTATCTACAGCATCCACCCAGGCTTGTGTTGCCGGATGATAAATCACGATTCGATCGTCAACTGCATACAAAGCAGGATTAGCCACTGAAAAGGTAAAACTACCTACTTCAACGACATCATCAGTGATATTACTGAGCGTATTGCTGATTTGCTTAGTTCCGTTGATCTGGGAAGTATTGCCTAAGGTGATGACTGTGCGTTGTGCAGGTGTATTGCCACGCGCATAAATGATGGTTGAGTTCGCCGGATCTGCGCCATCGCCTACTCCACGCAACACTACCCCGTCGTATTTTACATTTAATGACCCATCAATATCATATCGACCGGCTTCAAGTAGTAAAGCGCCACGGATGCCATCGCTGTTTTTCGGCAGATTTCCCACATAATCAATCGCATCCTGTATGTGTTTGGTGTTATCACCCAAAATGGGAGAAATTGTCCTGACAACGGGTACTTCGGGCAAATCAACACCTCCGCCCTTGTAGCCGGCATGACTGAAATCGGGTAACCGGAAACCATGACTGTCTGCGTGATAGGTAATTTGTCCATCCGGAGCAACCGACAACAAAGCAGATTGCCAGGAGTTTTGTGCTACTATCTGAGTTGCCCCAAACAGACACATTACTCCTGTCATGATATGTAAGAACCTGTTCATTTGATTATTTTTTACCGGATATCAGTCGGTTTACTTCAACCCAATATCACCCCCATCTTCTGCCTTGCCTTTCAATCTCGATTTATTACTAAGGACATAACTTCTTTTCTCGAAACGCGGATTTTCATACATCAACCCTTTCGAAACTGCTCCTTTTTCAACTTTGGGGTCGGGACATTCGAAGAAATTACAATGCAAAATCTGATGTTTCGGACCAATCAAACGCAGTGGTGTTTTGGCCTGTGAACGACTGAAAATGGAATTCTTAATTGTTACATTTACAATGCCGTTATTTCTCAGGATGTATTGCTTTTCATCTTTTGCCGATAAGTCAAATACGCAATGGTTCACATACAGGTGACCTCCCAGTGTCGACTCGTCAACTCCTCCGCGGTAATAATCAACTACATACTGCATGATATTACTGAAAGAGGTATTTTCGAGGTACACACATTCTGCGCTGTATTTTCCTTTGTCGTCTTTTTCCTGAGAAAGTATCAATCCCCTGAAGCAGTTCCTGACATCGGAGTTTGTAATCTTGATGGTATCGGCGATTGTGCCTTTATAAGCATTGAATACCGCACCAGTTGATACATTGAAATCAGAAATCTCACATTTATCAATGATTAGGTTATAACCGGTTGCAAACTCTTTCGAAGTTGCAAATGCATATTTCACCGGAAAACGGGCTTTCATGTCGCCACTGATGGCTATACCTTCAAATTTTACGGTCGGACTTCCTTCTATCTCGAAAATAAAAGCGTGGTCGCGTTGCACTTCCATTTTAATTATCGGTTTCTCTGCCTTTTTATCAACCGGACGGAAGGTAATACTTTTCGAAAGAACTACTTTACTGGTTACAATGTGTACGCCTGATTCCAACTCAACTACATCGCCATCGGCTACTTTCGACAGGGCTTTTCTCAGGACATCGGTACCCGGCTTGATGGTATGCACCTTAGCCGCTTTTGCTTCAACTGCTTTTTGTTTGGGTTTATACCATTCCGGACCGGAATTCTGGGCTGATGCCATTTCAAATTGAGGAGTCGAATTTGGCGAAAAAGCTCCGACTACCTGTTCGGTTCGGGGTGAACCCAGGATATCGGTACGAACAAATCCAAGTCTTCTCGCTTTTGCCGTCGATGTAATAAAATCAATTCCCCACACTTCTCCTTTCAACACCTCACCGGTAACCATTCCTTCGCCGCTGAGCATGCCGGCTTTGCTGACCATCATGTTATTGTCAAACCGGATACCATCAATATTGTCAAAAGTCCTGATTAATTCCTGCTCATTGGGTGAATACACCAGATTATTCATTATCAACGTATTCTGTGGTGTCACCGTTCTGTCGCGGCTTCCCGCGCCAACTCCGAACGACCAGGGTAAAGCGCAATCCACATAGGTATTGTGGGCAATCACTACATTTTTCACCCCCATATATCCGTTTGCAGGAGAATTTGGAATACCGTTCATAATCACTAATGGTGCACGAAAATCATCTCCCCTGAGTTTATAAAAGAAATTATTGAAAACATGATGACCTTCGTTAATGATGCGAACACCACCGGTAAAGGGTTTGTCGTTTCCAATGAACCAGTTCCCGGCAACCACCGCATTATCGCCATGACGGAGCACCAAACTTCCTTCGCACTCGAAAAAGGTGTTGTTCAGAAATTTGTTTCCTCCTGATTTGTTCGACACAATCTCAACTTCGCCATTACATCTCTCGAAATAATTGCCTTCGATGATGGTTCCCGAATTTAAGTGGCAAACATGACTGGTTCCGATGCGGATAGTTTCACCGCCGTTGGAGCCAAGTCGCGGGCGCGGACCGAAATAATTCCGGGTCACCAAGTGATTGTTGTTAATGCTGTTCGAATCATTGGGCCACACAACCAGCGTTACACCCTCGTTGGCTTTTCCTCCGAAATAACAATACTCTACTCGGTTTTCTTTTCCGTAAATGCTTACCCAGTGGTCCGAAGTGTCTTTGTGCTGATTAAAATTATCAATCACGCAATTGGACAATACACTGTTGTACGCATAATCGGTGGAGCTTGTACGGAACTCAATCACAGCAGTCTTGGGTGTACTCCCGTTTCGGAATACCAGTCCGGAAATGTGCAGGTATTCTCCTGAAAACTGCAATCTGGATTTGCCTTCAATAAACACTTTACCGGGAGTCTCGGCTAGCATGTGAATATACTGATCCTTTGCACCTGTGCCTTTCAGTTTAAACTGGACATCTTTCCAAATCCCATTAGCCAACACAATCGAATCTCCGGCACTCAGTGTTTTTACAGCCTGATCAAACTCATTTATATTTTGAACCCTGATTGTTTTTGCATTAGAAAACTGAAATGAAAACAGGGAAAAAAGAATGAAGCATATTACTTTGTTAATCATAATATTAATTTATTTACGAAGCAACTAAACCTGTCAGGTTTTAAAAACCTGACAGGTTTAAGAAATCTATCGTGGTTTATTTAGCAATGGCATTTTCAAATGCAGTTTTCGCCGCATTTAATTTATCGACTTCTTCCTGTACCTGCCTTTGAACGAGTGCAGAAGCCGATCTTTTTGCTTTAGCTGCTGTGATTGCAGCCACAAAAGGAACTCTTTCAGCCGGATCAATCTGACCGGCAGCAGATCCATCAGGTGTTGCAGTGTTCAAGGCTTCACACGCTACAATGAGTTCATGCAAAGGACGACGATCTGAAATGAAAATTTCGGCCTGATATAATTTTCCTTCCGCTGCAAATGATTTATATGCATTGGCCACATCAGCAATAACTAAATCCGGATTATCAAGCGTGGTTAGTACCGCGTTCAACTTTGCTTTATAAGCAGTTGAATAGGGCTCATAATTGGTTGAGGAACGAAAATCACCTTTGTTATAACCAACAACACAATTGTCAACAAAATCAATTTGTGAAGTCACAAACGCCTGTAGTTCCTGCTTGTATTGTTCAAGTGTTTTAGGTACAATTACCGTTTCTTCATCCGTCGAGCAGGCTCCCATCAACACAACAACAGTCAGGAGCAAAAAATATTGAATAAAACTTCTTGTTTTCATACGTTTATAATTTATGCACTTACACTGATTAATAATCTTCATTCTGTTCAATATCCATCTCATTGTTTGTGTCTATTTCTGATTGAGGAATAGGCAAGATCAAACGGGCTGGAATAAAGAATCTTTCTTCAGGTGGCTGAATTGGGTTATATTTCGAATAAAGCAAATCCCAATCTGTTTCAAATACATGTTTCTTCATGATATTGACTGCCTTCATCGGGTCATTATATGATTTATTCATGCGGAGCAAATCAAACCAACGCTGATTCTCGAATGCCAGCTCCAGCCTTCTTTCAGTGTAAACACCATCCAATGCCTCATTCTTAGAACCATATGCTCCGACTGGTGTAACTCCTGCCCGGTTACGAATCTGATTTACATAGGTATGTGCATTTGCATGATTTCCATCCTGCGCCAATACTTCCGCATAAAGCAAGACTACATCGGCATACCGCAACAAAATCCAGTCGTTTTCTGCCTGAAATGCTTGTGAAATAGCCTGGTCATTGAATTTGAATATATACGGAATTTGCGATGTTGCTGACCTGTTCCATATACGATATGACACATCCTTTCTGGTTGGACCGTCAATGCTGTCAAATAATGCACGAAGTTCAAATGTTGGTGCATTATAGCCCATGGGAGTCCCTATTTTCAGAAACTGATTTCCGGAGCCTAAAGGAGCAAAATTACTCCAGAAAGGAGAACCTACTCCCAATGCACCACCTTTATACCTGACAGCAAAAATAATTTCATTATTCATTTCATTTGTAGTACTGAAAACATTGGCAAATGCATTTGCTCCGGTCAACAGACTATGAGGAGATGATGTCATGATCTCTTCCAGCAATGGTTTTGCCAGTGCAATATTATTATCACCTCCGCGCATCATATAGACTTTAGCTAACAAAGCCTTGGCAGCCCATTTTGTCACACGTCCCTTTTCAGCATTCGGGTAAGTTGGCGGCGCCTGATTAGCCGCTTTTATCAAATCCGGAATAATAATCTCATCATAAATTTCATTCACTGATGAACGGGGGATGCGTTTTGCTTCGTTCGGACCAATTACCGTTGTAACCTTGAATACATCTCCAAAAAATGTTACCAGATTATAATAATGCAAAGCCCTGATGAACAGCAACTCTGCTTCGTACTGAGCCCGTTGCGATTCAATCGTGATGTATGTATTGTCCTTGACTGAAGGTAATACAGCATTTACATTTGAGATATTCTGGTAAACCTTATACCAATAATCCAACAATATCGGTAAGCTCGGCGATGTCCTGAAAAGCGCTACATCTGTCTGGTCGATACGGGCCGTAGTACTGGAACCATAGCTATCCTGACAAGTGTTGTCTGATCTTAATTCAGTAAACACCCATTCGTCACGTAAAGTACTTGCCAAACCGGCATAGGTACCCAACACTCCCTGATTGATACGAACTGGGGTAGTGTAAAAATCAACCTGAGTAAGGACTGATTCCGGTTTTTCTGTCAGGAAATCTTCACAAGCTGTGAAAAGTGCCATGGCAGAGAATAAGCCGATTATATATAATATCTTTTTCATTTTACTTCAATTTTATTTACTATTACAATTAAAATACGATATCCACACCTACGGTAAATGTTCTGTTAAGTGGGAAAGCTCCCCTTTGATAACCCTCAATTAACGGGTTATCGTAAGTACCTGAAGTTCTTCGTGCTTCAGGATTGATACCCCTATAATCTGCCGCCATGATGTAAATCATATTCTGTGCAGAGAAATAAGCTCTCACGTCACTTATTTTAATCTTCTTCACAAAGGACTCCGGAAGCCTGTAACCGAGTGTAAAGTCCCTGAGTGAAGCATAGGATGCATCTTCAATCGCGTAATCGGTAAGCATCAAATCACCTCCAGAAGTTGTGGTAGAATAAACAGTATTTCCGTCACCCGGGAACATCGGGCTCACATATCTATTATTTGTATAAGCTTTATTATATCTTAACTGTTCATTGTAATTGATATTCCCATTGACAACCTTTATTCCCTGAACTCCCTGGAACAAAAAGCTTAAATCAAAGCTTTTCCATGTGAAGTTATTGGTAATACCCCAGGTAAAATCAGGGAACGGATCTCCCAATACCGTACGGTCATCGGCATCAATCCGGTTATCTTCATTGGTGTTTTTAACCTTAAGCCCTCCTACCGTTGGGGCATAACGTGTATAAGTAAAAGGATTACCTTCACCATCTGTTACAGCTTTCGCTGCGGCAACCTCTTCATAGCTTGTCCATACACCATCACTTTTATATCCGTAAAACTGTATAGCAGGCTGACCTACGATCGAACGATACACTTCATTTCTTTCTCCGAAATGGTCTTCGTTATCTTTATCACCATAATCAAGTAAGGTGTTTTTGTTGGTTGATAAGTTAGCCGTTGTCTTCCATGTGAAGTTTCTGCGGGTTATATTGGTTGTTGTGAGCTCAAACTCCCATCCTTTATTATTAACCAACCCGATGTTATTCCAGTAGGTTTGGTGACCGGTTATGTACATTGCCGGCTGTTGCAGCAACATTTGAATGGTATTTGAACTGTAATGTTCAACCGACAAATTAACTTTACTGTTGAAGAATCCCAAGTCCAACCCAACGTTTAACTCTCCCAGTTTCTCCCAGGTAATATCCGGATTACCAAGTGCTGCATCATTGGACGCCATACCCTGTACCAAAGATCCAGTACCTGCACCAAGTACATAATTGTTGGTATTGATAAGGTTCATATAGGCATATTGCGTAATAGCATTATTACCATTTATCCCATAACTAACCCTGGCTTTCAAATTCGACAACCAGTCCAGATCTTTCATAAAATCTTCTTCCGATGGTCTCCATCCGATTGATCCTGCCGGATAACTAACCCATTTACGTCCCGATGCAAACAATGAACTACCATCAGCACGCGCACTCACCGAAAAAAGATATTTTCCCAGATAAGCATAATTAACCCTGCTAATGAATGATGCAAGGGCTTTCGAATCGTAATAAGAGGTCGTTCCTGAAATACTTGGACTATTCAATATTAGTTGAGAAGCCATATTAAAGGATAAAATATTCTCGTCAGGAAAATTTGTCCCAACAATGGCATTATAACTGTTAAACTCTTTCTCAGCAGTAAATCCTACTAACCCCTCTATTTCATGACCACCCCAATTATTCTTATATGTCAGTGTATTTTCATTAACTAAATGCCTGCGCATGGTCAACTGCCGTGTTAGCATATTTGGATTACCC
This sequence comes from Paludibacter sp., assembly GCA_024710005.1. Taxonomy (GTDB): domain Bacteria; phylum Bacteroidota; class Bacteroidia; order Bacteroidales; family Paludibacteraceae; genus Paludibacter. Next base: position 79,091 of record JANJVQ010000031.1, read on the forward strand.
TGTTTATTCGCTGAAGTCTGTTCTTTTTTGTTATACTCTTTGAACGCAAAATAAACACCATTAGAAGTTTTAAACTGAAGATTGGGAGTAAAATCTATTGTCAGATAAGTATTTGCCTGCAACTTATATTCATCGGTAAAAATGCTTGTTCTTTCGCGAATAGATACCGGGTTGTTGTTACTTGAACTGAATGGATTAACCCCTGACAGGTGCCATATTTCGCCATTTAACCCTTCTCCACTGATCGAAATCCCATTAAAATCAGCCGGTTGAGCATAATCTCCGGCGACCTTGCCGGTCAAAGCAGCAGTTGCCTCATTGTGTCGGATGGGAATCCAGGATGGAAAACGAATGTAGTCGGTCAGATCGGTCCCGGGGCGTTCCTGACGAGAGAAAGCAGGACTCAGGTTTACACCTAATGTAACTTTATTCGACAGTTTGATGTCAGCTTTTGCCCTGAAATTATATTTATCGTAAGAACTGTTTTTCATAATTCCTTCTTCACCAACATAACTTCCGGAAATATAGTAACGGATATTTTTGTCACCACCTGAAGCACTAAGTTGATAACTCTGATTTGAACCAAATGCCCGTAAACCTTCCTGCAACCAATCAGTTGGTTGATCTACAAAATAACGCTGTAACAACAAGGTCGCACGTTCGTGATCTGTTGCCCGGTTGAAAGCCATTGTTTCTGCGGCAACACCATTAATCGCAGGATCAATCATTCTTTTTGCAGCTTCATCATACAACATACCGAGGTATGATTCTGTAGTATGTATTTCCGGTAATTTAAGTGCAGTTCGCACACCAGTATACATCTTAAAGGTATACTTTGGTTTTTTTATGTTTCCACTTTTTGTGGTAACCATGATTACTCCTCCAGCGGCACGGGAGCCGTACAAGGCAGCAGATGCCGCATCTTTCAACACTTCTATGGATTCAACATCATTCATACTGACCATCGACAATCCACCCGAGATAGGGAAACCATCAATAACAACCAAAGGTTCACTGGCCGCACTGATTGACCCCATGCCACGAACCCTGATTTGCGGAGCCTCTCCGGCCTCAGGATTGGTGTTTAGAATCTGTACTCCGGCCAGTTTCCCCAGTAAAGCCTGATCCACCCTGGTAACTGGTATTTCATCAAGCTTTTCTGCTTTTAAAGACGCAATTGCACCGGTTAAATGCGATTTCTTCTGCGTACCATAAGCCACCACTACTACATCCTCAATCTGCAACGCATCTTCAATAAGGGTAACATTTACAACTCCTGTTGTTCCTGCATCTCTCAACATCGTTTTATAGCCGATGTATGAAAACACCAATACCGATTTACTATCCGGAACCTCTAATGTATACGCTCCGTTAAAATCTGTGATTGTCCCAGTTTTGGAGCCACTAACGGTAATGTTCACGCCAATCAGAGGCTCGTTGTTCGAATCGGTGACCTTGCCGCTTACCTTAACCTGAGCTTCCAACACGGCTAAACTTGTAAAGATTACTACAAGCACCAACATCCATTTACTGATCCATTGTGGCTTGTCTGTGTTTTTTTTCATGAAATTACTTTTTTAATGTTTAAAAATAAATAATCGCAATATTGGTATACCAATTTTTGGTCGACCAAAATTATGCATACTTTTTTTAATTGCAAAATAAATTTCATCTTTTATGCTGATTTATGTTATTAAACATATTTTAAAACAGGGTTAAACAAAAAGAGGCTGTCTCAAAATAAAATTGAGTCAGCCTCTTTCCTTTCAAATAGAAAAAGTTGTTTTTTCAAGATATTTCTATCTGTTCAAATCTCAGGAAGTGATTTTAAGTGTTTTTTTGGTTTTTAGATCAAAAAA
>JANJVQ010000014.1 GCA_024710005.1 Paludibacter sp.
CTTTCCGCTTTCCGCTTTCCGCTTTCCGCTTTCCGCTTTCCGCTTTCCGCTTTCCGCTTTCCGCTTTCCGCTTTCCGCTTTCCGCTTTTCGCTTTTCGCTTTTCGCTTTTCGCTTTATAAAACGGCCTGCAAAGATACAAATTTTTTACAAATTATTTTTTCGACATTCTTTTTCTGTCGTTTTCGTCTAACAATATCTTCCTGAGCCTGATGCTCGAAGGCGTTATTTCCACATATTCATCTTCCTTGATATATTCCAGGGCTTCTTCTAAGCTGAAGATGATGGGCGGCGCCAGTCTGGCCTTGTCATCGGCACCCGAGGCGCGCATGTTGGTGAGTTTTTTCGATTTGGTAACGTTTACCACCATATCGCCTTCCTTGGAACTTTCACCTACCACCTGACCGGCATAGATATTATCCTGCGGATGGATGAAAAATTTACCGCGTTCCTGTAGTTTGTCAAGTGCATAAGCGTATGCAGTACCGCTTTCCATCGCGATAATGGATCCGTTAATTCTTTTTTCGATTTCTCCTTTATAAGGCTGATATTCAACAAAACGGTGCGACATGATGGCTTCGCCAGCTGATACCGTCAGCACGTTGTTTCTCAGTCCGATGATGCCGCGGGAAGGTATGTGGAATTCCAACTGAACACGGTCGTTCTTAATTTCCATGCTGATCATTTCGCCCTTTCTGGTCGCAACCATCTCGATGACTTTTCCGGAGCTTTCTTCCGGCAGGTTGATAGACAGTTGTTCGACCGGTTCGCATTTAACCCCGTTGATTTCTTTGAAGATAACCTGCGGCTGACCGACCTGCAATTCATAGCCTTCGCGGCGCATGGTTTCGATGAGGATAGACAAGTGCAATACCCCACGGCCATATACGGTCCACACATCGGCATTCAGGTTCTTTTCAACGCGTAATGCCAGGTTTTTGTCGAGTTCTTTTACCAGCCGGTCGTGGATGTGTCGGGAAGTAACGAATTTACCTTCTTTTCCGAAGAAAGGAGAGTCGTTGATGGTAAACACCATGCTCATCGTAGGTTCGTCAATCGCGATAGGCTTCAGCGGTTCCGGATTTTGGATGTCGCAGATTGAATCCCCGATTTCAAAACCATCGATACCAACTAACGCACAGATGTCTCCCGATTTAACCTCGGTAGTTTTCGTACGGCCAAGACCGGTGAAAGTATGCAGTTCTTTGATTCTGGATTTAATGACTGATCCGTCGCGTTTCACTAAACTTACGTCCATGTTTTCACGGAGTATGCCGCGGTGAATACGTCCCACCGCGATACGTCCCACGTAATTGGAATAATCCAATGACGTAATCAGCATTTGGGGTGTTCCTTCTAAAAACTCAGGAGCCGGAATGTATTTGATAATCGCATCCAGCAAAGGTCTGATGTTGTCGGAAGGCGTTTTCCAGTCCTCCGCCATCCAGTTGTTCTTGGCTGAACCGTAAATGGTATGAAAGTTTAACTGTTCTTCAGTAGCATCTAAGTGGTACATCAGGTCGAAAACCATTTCATGCACTTCGTCGGGACGACAGTTCGGTTTGTCAACTTTATTCACCACCACGATGGGGGTAAGTCCGATTTGCAACGCTTTTTGAAGTACGAACCGGGTTTGCGGCATCGGACCTTCAAAAGCATCCACCAGCAACAATACGCCATCGGCCATGTTCAGCACCCGTTCTACTTCCCCGCCAAAATCGGCGTGACCCGGGGTGTCGATGATATTTATTTTATAGCCCAGATAGTCGATCGAAACGTTTTTCGCGAGGATGGTAATACCCCTCTCACGCTCCAGATCGTTGTTATCCATAATCAATTCACCCGTCGTTTGATTGTCGCGGAACAGGTTGCCGGCCAGTAGCATTTTATCTACCAGGGTGGTCTTTCCGTGGTCAACGTGGGCAATGATGGCGATATTTCTGATTTTCTGCATGTAACACATTCTTTTTTGAGGGCGCAAAGATAGTGAAAAAAGCGGAAAACCGAAAGCGGAAAGCGGAAAATGAATTTCGCACAACCAATCGGCTTTTCGTTTTCCGTTTTCCGCTTTCAGTTATAGACTTAGTTTCTCCCGCAACAATTTATACCCCGCCTGGCTTACCTTGATTTTATCGCCGTTTTTCAGCATTAGTTGCTGACTTTGTTTTTCGTATAATTCGATACGGGAGATGGCCTCGACATTGACGATGCAGGAACGGTGCACGCGGATAAACTGATTTTCAGGGAGATGAGTTTCGAAATACTTCATCGTTTGTTCTTTCAGGAATTTCCCTTTCTCGGTGACCACCTGCACATAATCTCCATCAGCAATCAGACAGATAACCTCGGCTATCGGCACAACATGGATTTTGGTGCCCGATTTAACAGCAATCCTTTCGATTGGTGATGTGTTGTTTGGTTCAATCCGGGTATTTTCGGGCTCTTCGCTGCTGTCATTTTTTTCTTCATCGTTTTTTTCCTGTTCTTTTTCATATTTCAGACAAAGCAGCAGGATCAGCAGGTAAGCTAACACAGATGAAAAGAAACGTACCGGTATCAGGGCATAAAAAATAGTGCGATAATCTTCCTTAAAAAACAGAAATTCTATTGAATATCCAATGCCGATGGTAAGTCCGAGTGTTACCACCCCCAACGCGACATAATTCACGACCCTGACGGGAAGTTGGAGCACATTCATATTCCCGAACCGGATTACATTCAGCAGGGGAACTGCGATAACAAAGTACAAGATGCAGTAAATGAATGTGTCTAATAGCAGGATAAGGAAAGGCAAGGGTACGACAAGCGTGTGGAGTGACAAGGTTTGCAATATCGCGAACCCTGCCAACCCAAAGAGAATAAGCCTTAATTTATTTTTGATGACGTCTAATAACATCTGTTGATGGATTAGTTATAAAAGAAAAGGTTAACCAACGATTTCTCCACCACCGAATATGCAGGATCCTTTCACGATCAGCCTGCGTGTTTTGTCTACCGGCTCAATGATTCTGCGTTTATCATCAAAACCTCCGAAAACCGCATCCAACTGAGAAACAACCGTCCAGTCGCCCGGAATATACAAGGTAATTCCTCCGAAGATCGCGTTTATTTCCAGGTAAGTATCACCTTCCGGCAGTGTGGTCCGGCGCAGATCCAGTGTTGCTCCCCCGAAAATCGCGTTCATTTCTCCACCCTTAAACACTTCGTCTAATATAATATGCTCTCCGCTTCCAAAAATAGTGTTTTTTTCGAAACCGGATGATAAGTTACCGGTAGATTTTTGATGGTAGTGATGCGTTTTGTTTTTCCAGTAGTCGGACCAGTCTTTTTTTGGAGCCAGAAAGCGGAAGGTAATGAAAATCAGACCAGCGCAAATGAGCAGCAAGGGCCAGTAAACAGCCGCGAAATTATCTCCGATGCCCGGGAATGTTTCGGGGAAGGCTTTGAAGATTTTCGGCATCAGGAAAAATGCCCCCACGATAACCCAGACAGTTCCCCAGGCAAACTGGTGTTTCTTCCGGAAGTGGCACAATCCGATCAGGATAACGACAGAAGGCCAGGAGAAAATAATGCCTTTATAAGCTTGCGGAATAAATCCAAAGTTAATTCCGAGTAAAACGGCTCCTACTAATATTAATAGTATCCCGAAGCCCAATCCGCGAAAACGACGCGGGTAACCAGTGTTGTTTGTTAATGTTTCCATTTTTGTCGATTTTAATTTTTTGTGACAAAGGTATGGTGCGTGTGTCAGGTATTCAAATAAAAATCGATAAATAAAGGATTTTTCCCGATGAGTGAAATTATTTTCCTCAAGTCCTGAATCTAATTTAGTACATCAATCCAAACATCCAGAGTGGTATATGATTGCCCCAGCCGGTTTCTATATTGTCTTTAGCAAGATAAGCATTGTTTAAATTTTGTATTTGTCGTTCTGTTTTATCTTTCCCTCCGATTTCGAAATGATAAAGATTGTCAACTATAAAGTCAGTCTCATCAGAATAGGATACTGAGTTCGTGACTTGTACTTGCGAGAAAAAGAAAGTTTCTCTAACGTTCCCTATATCAGCATTGTTTCCTGAAAAAGCATAAGAATAATTGGTATTAGCGAGGTAAATTTTTTCGGGTTTCACTAACTTCTTTATCCCATTTGCCTTTTTGTCGAGCAAGAGCAGAACATGAGCGTTGTGGAGCAGGATTAAGAAATTCATCAGAGCCGGGCGGGTTACTTCGATTTGAGAAGCAAGTTTTGTGATATTGGGTGTAAATGGAACAATGGATGATATGATGGACAATAACTTTTTAATTTTCATAAGGGTAGCATGTTCCATACTCTGAGATGCAGGTAAGTCAATGTCAATGATCGCGTTAATTGTTTCCAATACCCTAAAATGGTATATTTGTTTATCTTCTTTGTAATAAGGAAAATAACCATACCTGAGAAATTCATTAAACGCGACAAGAGGCTTTATCTGCTTATTTATTTCCAATGAAATTTTCACATGCTTTTGTAATAAGTCGGATAAACTAAGTTGATTGATTTTTATACCATATTCATAGTCAATAAATTCCCGAAATGAGAGCCCGTGCAAAACATAAGTAGCCGCCCTACGACTCAGGTCTGCTTTCGCTTTATGTATTTCAAGGATGGATGATCCTGTGAAAACAATCTTCATTTCCGGGAAAGAATCATAAATATTTTTAATCACCTGCGACCAATCAGGATATTTATGTACTTCATCCAGAAAAAGTCTTTTCCCTCCATGATTGTGAAAATCAACAGCGAGGTCCCATAATGAGCCTGTCGTAAACCATATATGATCGAGTGAGACGTATAAGACTTCTGTTGAGCCTGTTGGGTAATTTTGCTTAATATACTGAAAGAGCATCGTGGTTTTCCCTACACCTCTTGACCCAACAATGCCAATTAATCTGTTGTTCCAGTTTATTTGATGATAAAGATATCGTGTATAAGTCAGATCTGTATTTTCAACCAGATAATAGAATCGGGAAAAAAGTGTTTCCATAAATTACATTTTTAGACAACAAAGATAGATTGTATTTTTGAAAATACAAAATAAAACACAAATTGTATTTTTGAAAATACAAAATATGGATTCGACTGAACTTCCTTTGTTGATTTTAGCGTTCGCATCAACGGAAGTTTATCCATTGGCAATTTAATTTAATTCACAAGCAATGCAATCTCAAAAAAATAATTAATTTTGTGACTCTAAGACCTTATAAATACATTCAATATTATAAAAAATGAAAACGCATACACTCGCTGTACTTGTCCTGATAGGTTTGTTAACGTTATTATCCTGTGAAAATGAAGACATAAATCTTCCTGATTCACATACGATAAATGCAGTTGTTGAGAATGGAAGCAGATATAATGCTTTTGTTTCGCACGTAAAAGCCGTAATAGATTATGGTGATGTCGAGTTTGATGTTGCTATGACTGAATATAAGAGCGGAGGATTTAAACTAACCTTGCCAGCTGTCATCCCGGACAATATGTTGGTATCAGCAGATGAACTAAGTGAAAATTCAAAGCCGTTTTTCAGGCTGATAAGCGATAAGGAAGCAAAATTTACTGAAGTAAGATTTTATGCATATAACAAACAGAATAATAGAAGTTTTTATGAATTTCGGAGCATGTCGGATAGTAGTTCCTTTAAAAATTGCAGTTATGTATATGCCGACAGGGATTTTTCCATCAGAGGAAAACTGAAAGGCTATAATTCTATAGGGACCAACGATTATTTGGAATATGATGTTGATCTTAAGAAAGGCTGGAATGTGATGTATCAGTTGAGCAATCTTATAACAACCAAAATGCCTGAAGAATTCACTTATAAATGGCAATATACTGGGGCGATGGCTCTGAATATTGTTGAATATGAACATTACAAATATACTGATTCGAATCAGAATACAATCTATCTAAGGTTTCAAGGTGACAAATATATTATTAGTTTTGATGGAGAATTGAAACAAATTGACTTTGATGCTTTTTACAACGAATATACAGGCAGGAGTTATTGGTCAAGTTCTGATTTGCAGAGTGCAGGTACATGGACTGTAGTTGGCAACGGAAATGAAATGTATTTTTCCGGAATAATGTCTTCATATACTGCATTTATTACAGATGGAGGTGAAAAAATAAATTTTATGATTATCCGTTGTATTACCTAAATTGATTTTTATATGTAACCGAGGCTATCATAAGCCTGTCGAATAAATTTTCTCCAAAATATCTTCTATTGAATTTGTAACAGAATTCATTCAGGTAGTTTTGAAGATATTCAGGTTTAATGTCGTGATAAATGTCCAGTAACATTCTTTTTGCGTTACTGATTGCTATATGAACCCAAGGCAATACTTTTCCAGTTTCATCTTTAGGTATTACTTGTGGACGGTGCTCTTTGACAATATCTTTTAATTTGACGTAGGAAGTTGAATCGTCAGAATCAATGGTCGACTCTTTGGTTATATTATTTTCAGCCAAAGAGGTGATTGTCTCTGATTTCAAGTTATTTATGACAATCATTTTGATATGTCCCACTTTTCTGGGTTTACCACTTTTGGTTGTCTGTCCTTCAACAGGTTGACTTTCGGCCATTACAAGAACTTTGCTCTTTTTCTGGCTTCCACGACCTCTTTTCAATGGTTTTTTCTTTTCATCATCAGGAGTTTCTGTTGAAAAAAATCCTTCATCTAATTCAATAACACCTGATAATGAATACATTTCATCTCTTCTACCCATAACCTCACGAAGTTTATGGAGTAAAGTCCAGATTGGTTCATAGCGATTATGACCTAATTGACGTTGGAGTTCAGCTGCTGAAAAGCTTTTCTTTGTGCTTGTCAACAAATGAATAGCTATAAACCAATAACGAAATGGTAGTTGTGAACCATGCATTACTGTATTGGCACGTAAACTTTGACGTTTACCGCATTTCTTGCATTCATAACTCTCTTTGTCATGTTTCCAATAATGACTTGTACCACCGCAATGTGGACAAACAACACCTTGCTGGTCTCGATACTCTTTAAATTTGACTCTACAACTTGCTTCGTCTGGGTATTGCGCAACAAAATTTAATAAATTCATGCCGTTTCTGATTAGTTACTTCAAAGATAATCATTATAGGCGAAATATCGGATAATCATATTAAAAAAAAACGCTCAAGCAATGCTGTCAGAAGTCTGGAGTCTGGAGTCCGGAGACTGGTGTCACTTATTTCAAACGTTTGCGCTTATCCCGATAGTTAAAATCAGTACAATAATATTGATAAACAAGGCTTTCCCATATATTTGCAACTGTAAATAATTCAATCAGATAACTCAAAATCATTATTTAAGTATGAAAAAATCAATACTTTTATTCTTGTCGGGTATGCTGTCGTTTGCAGTTTCAGCCCAAATTATTGTAACCAATCCTGCTTTTGTAACGCGGGACTACACAGGTACAATTGAAGTGGTTTTTGATGCCAGTCTGGGTGCTGCCAAATTGAAAGATTATGCAGGCGCAGATGGTGTTTACGCGCATACAGGAGTAATTACAACTGCCAGTCAGACCGATACGGACTGGAAACATGCGCCAACGTGGGGTGATAATGCTGCGAAATACAAAATGACTTCCTTAGGAAATAACAAATGGCAGTTGATGATAACGCCAGATATGACCTCTTATTACGGATTGACATCGGGAGAAGTAGTAACCAAACTGGCTTTTGTTTTCAGGAATGGAACCGGAACTGGGCCAACAGGTACAACTTACATAGAAGGAAAAGATACAGGAGATAAAGATATTTTTGTGCCGGTGTATGAGGCCGGACTCAATGTGGCTTTTTCATCTCCAACAACCAATCAGAGTGTGGCAGCGGGAGCATCTATAAGTTTTTCAGTTGTGTCGTCCATTACAGCTGATTTAAGTCTGAAAGTAGATGAAACAACGGTTAAAACAGCAAATGCAGCTACCACGCTGACGCATACGCAGATTTTCAGTACCGCAAAGGACTATGTGGTGATCGCGGCAGCTACTACCGGAGGGGTAACTGTATATGACACGATTTTGGTTAATGTGCCTTCACCTGTGACCAATGAAGCCCGTCCTGCCGGCGTAAAGAACGGCATCAATTACAATAGCAATACTTCTGTTACGCTGGTACTGCATGCTCCGAATAAAAGCAATGTGTTTTTAATCGGAGATATGAACGACTGGTCGAAATTAAATGCTTATCAGCTGAAAAAGGACGGAGAATACTGGTGGATTACCCTCAATGACCTTACGCCGGGTCGTTTATATGGATTTCAATACCTGGTGAATGGAACCATCAGGGTAAGTGATCCTTACACAGAACTTGTGTTGGATCCATGGGGTGATGCATGGATTAACGAACATCACAACCGTTTCCCGGATTTGAAACCTTATCCGACCGGGAAAACAGATGGACTGGTGGCTACTTTCCAGACCGCCAAAACACAATACAATTGGGAAGTTCCTAATTTCGTAATGCCTCCGCGTGAGAACATGGTTATTTACGAACTGTTGCTCCGGGATTTTACAACCGAGAAATCGCTTGAAGCAGCCATTGAAAAATTAGATTACCTGAAAACCCTGGGCGTTACGGCCATTGAGCTGATGCCTATTCATGAATTCGATGGAAATGAAAGTTGGGGCTATAATCCCAATCATTTCTTTGCTCCCGACAAAGCGTACGGCACGCCGGAAATGTATAAACGCTTCGTGGATGAATGTCACAAACGCGGCATGGCCGTGATAATCGACGTGGTATTCAATCATGCAACAGGCAATAGTCCGATGGCGGCTTTGTATTGGAATTCTATAACCACCAAAACAGCTTCCGATAATCCCTGGTTTAATGTGAATGCTCCTCATCCTTACAGTGTATTCCATGATTTTAACCATGAATATCAGGGGACAAGAGATTATTTCAAAAGGGTGTTGCAATACTGGATTCAGGAATATAAAATAGATGGATACAGGCTCGACCTGACCAAAGGATTTACACAAAATGTAAGCTCAGAAAGCACTGCATCAAACAAAGACGATTCCAGGATTAATATTCTCACGGATTATTATAATGCTGCCAAATCTGTCAAAGACGATGTGATGTTTATCCTGGAACATTTTTGTGCCTATGAAGAAGAACTTGAGCTGGCAAACCGCGGCATGTATTTGTGGAGAAACATCAACAATGCATTTTCGCAGGCAGCGATGGGCTTTCAGTCGGATAGCGATTTTGGCGGATTAAATTCACTTCCCCGTCGTTGGGTCGGTTATGCAGAGAGTCACGACGAAGAACGTAACTTTTATAAAGCTAAAACCTGGGGATCAGGAACGGTCAAAACAGATTCTGTTTACCGGATTACCCATCGGGTTCCATTGAACATCGCCTTTACAACCCTGGTTCCCGGTCCCAAAATGCTCTGGCAGTTCCAGGAAATCGGATTCGATTATTCTATCGATGCTTTTGGTGGCAGAACGAATAACAAGCCTCCGGTATGGGATTGGCTGAATTTACCGCACAGAAAAGCAGCCTATGATACCTCAGCTAAGATTATCACCCTGCGCCGGATGTTCCCCGATGCTTTTACACAAGGTAATTTCTCGCTCCAGATTGGTAGCGGTGATTGGGAAAGCGGGCGCAGGATAGCCCTGACACACGGAGATTTGAATCTGGTAGTACTCGGTAACTTCAAGGCCGACGCTTCCATCACGGCTTCCCCTAATTTCTCCAAAACAGGTCTTTGGTATAATGTGCTGACAGGCGAACCGGTCAATGTGACCAATACCAGCATGACTGTTACGGTTCCCAAAGGACAGGTGCTGATGTTTGCCGACAGGGTGATTACATTTCCATCAGGTATTGATAATCCGTCAGAAGATACAAATTCAAACTTCCTGTATCCGACCGTAACATCGGATAGGGTATATGTCACAACAAATACTTATCAGCATAATATACAGGTGTACAATACACAGGGACAGTTGCTCAACACAATCGTAAACGAAAAGGAAATCGATTTGTCGGCATACGCATCCGGCGTTTATTTTATCCGTCTGAACTCGGATAAAGGAACTGCCACCGGAAAGGTGGTGAGAAGGTAGGGTTTGTTGTTCGTATTTTCAACCTTTTTTCTCACCATCCAATTTAAAATTGATTGGAAGCGTGTATTTTACCCGGACTGTTTGGCCGCGTTGCTCTCCCGGTGTCCAGTTGGGCATGGCGCTGATTACACGAACGGCTTCGGCATCTAATGAGGGTGCAATGCTTCTTACAACCACGACATCGGATACTGATCCGTCACGGTTAATAACGAACTGACAGATTACCCGGCCTTCAATATTTTGCTCTTTGGCATCGGATGGGTATTTGATGTTAGTAGCTAAATACTTAAATAGTTCTTCGTCACCTCCGGGATATTGTGGCATTTTTTCAACAACCATGAATATAACATCCTGGTCGCTGATTTCACCAACAGGCGGTGGCGGTGGCGGTGGTGGTGTCTGTTCGTTAACAGCTTTTCCGGCTGAGTTTAACATGCTTTCCGCATTGCTCGAAATTACGAGCGCCGATACGAGTGGTACAATCAACAGGTATTTCAGCATGCCTGTTTTCGGCGTTTTTTTCTGATTCATCATGGTAATTCTTTTTTTTAAAGGTGAAACATTAAAGTTATTTGTAAGTTTAATTTCCGGTGTTTGATACGCTAAACGTATCAGGTGGTATTGATAATTTTTTGCATCAAATCCCGATTCTATAACCTGATTGTCAGCTAAAAATTCAAGATTTTGTCTGATTTCCCGTTTCAAAAGCCAGGCTGCCGGGTTTATCCAACAGATAATCGTCGTCAATTCTCCAATCACTACATCGAAACTGTGTAATTGTCGTACGTGTGTGTGTTCATGAGCCAGTATCTCTTTGAGCTCAATTGCAGTATGCATCGACGGGTTTATATATACCTTGTTGAAAAATGAAAATGGAGCAATTTCTTTATCCAGTTGTATGACCTTGGTTTGGTCTATCATCACCTTTCTGCCTTGTAAATGTAAATTGAGAACTGAGATTAATTGTACAACTAACCTGATGAGAAGCAACACTGAAACCGATGCATACAACAAATAAAAGAATGTTGTGAAATTATATGTCGATGATTCTTTTGCTGTAATGGTGATTTCCTTTAACAGGATGCTATAATTGCTTATCATCTCCTGTATAGGTAAACTTTGTTTCATCCATTCTGTGATAGTTAAAAATGGGTAGGTAAAGGAAATCAGCATACTTCCACCTAAATACATCCTCCGTAATCTCCAGAGCGTGTCGCCGGCAAAAAATAACCGGTAAAACAAGTAAAACAGGGCTATCGCGATGTTTACTTTGATAAAATAAATCATCAGGGTACTCATTTCTTCTCAATTAATTGTATGATTTCTTTTAATTCCTCCGCTGATATTTTTTGTTTTTCGACAAAGAAACTAACCATTTCCTTGTAGGAGTTCTCAAAATAATTCCGGACAACACCTGAAAGATACTTTGATTTGTACTCGCTTTCCTCCAGGGTGGGACTGTATTCGTAAGTGTTACCGTAAGCTTTTGCCGTGAGATAGCCTTTTCGCTTTAAATTCTTTACGATGGATGCTACCGTGGTGTAGGGCGGACGGGGTTCGGGCATCCTGTCAAGGAAATCTTTGATGAATCCTTTGCCGTGCTGAAAAATGATTAACATCATTTCTTCTTCCTGATGAGTGAGTTTTTCCATGTCTATGATTGAATGTTATTTCGTTTTTATTTAATGAATTACGAATGTGTCGCAATATTACGAAAAGTTCGTAATAAAACATCATTCAAGCGATATTATTAACATAAATTATACTTTAAGCAGCCAGCAAGAAACTCTAAGTTCGGCGTTGATTAAATAAAACACTTTCCTCACATTTTCGAAACACCTTTGTAATGCACCCCTTATACTTTTGCAGCGATATTTCATGTCAAAAAATTAATTTGAAACAAAAATGAGAAAATTATTGCTGAATTTTGCTGTTGTATTGCTGAGTGCAATCACCGTATTTTCTTCGTGTGAAGAAAAAGTGGATCCGGATGCCGATTTGAAAGAAAACCCTTATGAGGCTATTATCAAAACAAAGATTACCGGTACCCGTAATTTCGTGAAGGATTCTGTTTACATCCTGATCGGACAAATAAATGTAGAAGGTATACTGAATATTGAACCGGGAACCATTATCAAAGGCGATAAGAAAACGAAAGGCACGCTGGTTGTTGTCCCCGGTGGAAAAATCTTTGCAGAAGGAACTCCAACTCAACCCATTGTGTTTACCTCACGCATGCAAGCGGGCGAAAGAGGCGCTGGTGACTGGGGTGGTATCATCCTGGTTGGAAGAGCGCCTGTTAATCAGTCGAATGCGACGGTTGAAGGGCTGTCGAGCCCGGTTGATTATGGAACAGCTACCATTCCGGACCGGGATGAGAACGACAACTCGGGCGTGCTGAAATATGTGCGTATTGAGTATTCGGGCATTGCCTTGCAGCCGGATAAAGAAACGAACGGTTTGACGATGTGTGCAGTAGGTAAAGAAACTGAGATTTCGCATGTACAGGTTTCGTATTGCGGCGACGATTCATTTGAGTGGTTCGGTGGCAACGTGAATGCCAAATACCTGATTGCTTACCTGGGACTTGACGACGATTGGGATGTGGACTTCGGTTATTCCGGTAATGTGCAGTTTGGACTGAGCATACGGAATCCCCGCGTAGCCGACGTGTCAGCTTCTAACGGGTTTGAGTCGGACAATGATGGTAGTGGATCAGCAGCTTCCCCGAAAACATCGGCTGTTTTTTCTAATATGACCGTTATTGGTCCGCTGAAAACTACCGGCGATAAGAATGTGAATGCCAACTATGGAGCTGCCATGCATTTGCGTCGAAATACCTCGATATCAATTTTTAACTCGGTATTTGCCGGATGGCACACCGGATTGTTACTCGATGCAACTACCACCTATACAAATGCTACCAATGGCGATATGGCATTACAAAATGTGGCTATCGTAGGAACAAAAGGCAAAGCGCTAACCGGTGCTGCCGGTGTAACGGATGATAATGCCACTTCATTTTTCAATACGCCCGCTTTCAATAACTCTATCATAGCCACTGTGGCGGATGCAAAAATTTCAAATTCATTCTTCGATGCATCAAAAGAAGGTAGTGCTGCGATTCCATCTTCTTTCCTGCCGGAAGCGGGTTCTCCTTTGTTGAGTACCGGAGCTTTTGCTCATGCTAAGTTGCAACATGTTTTCTTCGATAAAACAGCAACTTACAAAGGTGCTTTCGGTGCAACCGACTGGACTAAAGAAGCCTGGGTGAATTTTGATCCGCAAAATGCCGATTATCGTTAAATATTAGTGAGCGTTTCAAATATTGCAATCAATCAATAAACCTGTCAGGTTAGCAAAACCTGTCAGGTTTGCATAGTTAAAACAATTTATATGAAAAAAGTCCAAATTCTTATCCTGCTGTTAACTGTATCAACCCTCTTTGCCCAGCAAAACTCAATTGTAATCAGTAATGGTGTTTTTTTTACCGATGCTACGCAGACAAAATTGTATAGCGGTGAATATAAGGAGTTTTATGAGAATGGAGCCCTGAAGGTAGAAATGAATATCCGCGACGGAAAACCCGAAGGTGCTTACATAGTCTATTTCCCCAATGGCCGTCCGAATGAGGTAAGAGCATACCGGAACGGGGAGTTCCACGGCATCTGGAGAACCTACAACGAAGCCGGAATGCTGATTGCTGAGGCAGAATATCGTAACAATAAGAAACATGGTGCCTGGCATGTGTGGGACGATACCGGCATCATGCGCTATGAAATGCAATACAATAACGGTAAGAAATCCGGTACCTGGTACATGTGGGATGAGAAAGGCAAATTAATATCCGAAAAACAATATTAATTTCATTTCATG
The DNA here is from genome assembly GCA_024710005.1 of Paludibacter sp. Classification (GTDB taxonomy): domain Bacteria; phylum Bacteroidota; class Bacteroidia; order Bacteroidales; family Paludibacteraceae; genus Paludibacter. The sequence continues at coordinate 14,016 of JANJVQ010000014.1, forward strand.
TTATTGTATAATATATGTCACATCTTTGTAATAATATCCCGTTATTTTTGTATCGTGAAAATGTAAAAATAACGACACCAAACATATAAAAATGAAAAAAGTAATTTTATTGGTTATCGCGACATTGTTGGCATTCAGCCATATCAATGCAAATGGAAAAATAGAACAGGACATGCTTGTGGAAGTGACAACAACCGGAAATAAAATATATGGTGTTGTGCTTGATAAACAAACCAATGAAAGTCTGGCCGGTGTAGCAATCTCAGTTGGTAATCAAAAAGTTTATTCTGATTTGGATGGTCAGTTTATGCTTAATTATACTGATAAAGGTAAATATGAGCTGAAAATCAGTATGATTTCTTACGAAGATCAGGTTTTAATCGTTGATATGAAGTCAGATGTCAGTAAAAAAGTTCATCTGAGTCAAAGATAAGGAATAAAAAAGAAGACATAACATGATGACGCGGGGTATTTACTCCGCGTTTTTTTTGTGATAACCTTATTTATGAATGAACTATGTATATGGCATTTCTAAAAGATTCTTAAGATCGTTTTAATTTGTTTGTAATATATATTACATTTGTATTCTTAATGTAACACGAATATAACATCCGGTGGCTACTTTTGCGCCCGAATTTGAAAAATATATTACAAAAGTATTAAAATATGATGAACAGACCTTTTCGTAAGTTTTTACTTCCTTTTTTGTTTTTATGTTTTTGTTTGTTTGCTGATGCACAAAAGCTTTCTGTAACCGGGTACATGCAACCACAATGGCAATTGGGTGAAGAAACAGCAGATTTGCAAGTAGGTACTGACAAGGAAAATGATGTAAGAGAGATGTACAACCGGGCAGGTATCCGCAGGGGACGAATAAAATTTTTCTATGATGATGGTAACCTGGCTTCCGGTGGATTTCAGTTTAACGTGATTGATAAACCAGGCTTAAAAGGAGCGCAAGTGCAAATTAAAGAGCTTTATTTGAATGTTAAATCTCCACTCAATAAAGCAAGTTCTTTCCAGGCAGGAATATTTAACCGTCCATTCAGTTTCGAGGTTAATTATTCAACATCTGAACTTGAATCTCCTGAACGTGCCCGTATTATAACCACCCTGCTGCCGGATGAATGTGATTTGGGCGGCATGTTCATACTGACTCCCTCAAAAGGTTCTCCCCTGGATTTTATAACATTACAGGGAGGTCTGTTTGCCGGCAACGGCATCAATCCCGAAACAGACAGCCGAAAAGATTTTATTGGACAGATAGTTGCTGAAAAGCCGATTGGCGATATGCATGTTGGTCTTGGTTTTTCTTATTATAATGGCGGGGTTTACCAAACGAACAGGAATGTGTTTACCATGGGAGATGGAGGTTTTACATTCAACAATGATGTTTCCAACGAAGGTTCTTATGCGAAAAGAGAATACCTGGGAGTTGATGCTCAATGGTATTTTAATAGTTTATTTGGACGAACACAATTACGTGGGGAATACCTTTGGGGGACTCAGCCTGGTAATGCCTTCGATAGCGAAAGTCCGAGTCGCGCTGCTTTACCTTCTCCCGAGGATACTTATATCAGACCTTTCAGCGGAGGTTATGTGTCGCTGATACACAATATTATCCATACTCCTTTGTCGGCAGTACTAAAGTATGAAGTGTATGATCCCAATACAGGAGTAAGTGGAAGTGACATTGGTTCGTTAGCCAGTTTTACAGGAGTCGCAGATGTAATGTATACTACTTTAGGTGCAGGATTCTGCTGGCAAATGACACCTGCTTTAAAAGCGACTCTTTTTTATGAAATGAACAGAAACGAAACGTCATCACTGCTGGCAAACAACGACTATACAAAAGATTATGCTTCGGATAGAAAAGATAATGTGCTGACTGTCCGGGTACAATATAAATTCTGATTAAATCGTTAGCTGTAACACAAATGTAACATGTATTACATCATATCGAAACATCAACGAACTAAATTTGTAACGGTTATTTATTCACGATTAATTTTTCAATATGAATCCTTACCGTATTTTAGTTGTAGATGATGAAGAAGATTTATGTGAGATTCTTCAGTTTAATCTCGAAACAGAAGGTTACGAGGTTGAAGTTGCCAATAGTGCAGAAGAAGCTTTAAAGCTGGATATGGCGTCTTTTCACCTGATTTTACTTGATGTGATGATGGGCGAAATGTCGGGTTTTAAGATGGCTCGTTTGTTACGTGACAATCCGCATACCGCGAAAATTCCGATTGTTTTTCTTACAGCCAGAGATGCTGAGAATGATAAGCTTACCGGTTTCAATATCGGGGCAGATGATTATATAGCCAAACCATTTTCCATTCGGGAGGTAATAGCAAGGGTAAAAGCCGTTATCCGCAGGTATGCAGCTCCTGATGAGGAAAAACAGGAAGACAGGTTGCTTGTGTATGATGGTTTGGTCATGAATCTTGGTAACAAAAAGGTAATTGTTGATGGGGAAGAGGTGCAATTTACCAAAAAGGAGTTCGAGATGTTGCGGTTGTTTCTGGAATATCGTAACCGGGTTTTTACACGTGATGAAATTCTCTCCCGGGTCTGGTCGGATGATGTGATTGTTCTGGACCGGACCATAGATGTTAATATAACCCGTCTGAGGAAAAAGATTGGTCCCTATGGTAAAAATATTGTAACCCGACTGGGTTATGGCTACTGTTTTGAAATCTGAATAAGATGAAGCTGAATCGCAGGTTGTTTTTGTATTTCTTTTCGACTTTTTTTCTGTTGATGACTGTAATCGGTTTTTTTCAGTATCAGCGGGAAAAAGCTTTTCGTACAGAACAACTGGATCAGCTGTTGTCGACTTATAATCAAACGATTCATAAGTTTATCGAATTGAATCCGTGGGATCCCCGCGCTCTTTCTTCTTTTTTACAGGTTTTTCCCGATAGCAACCTCCGGGTAACAGTTATTGCACCTGATGGCGTTGTTATGTACGATTCCTATGTACAGGATGTCGGTCAGCTTGAGAATCATATTCACCGGCCGGAAATTATGGATGCCATGGATAATCCTTTGGGGAAAGGCGTCTCTATACGGAAATCTACATCAACCAATATCGATTTTTACTACCTGGCGCATAAGTTCGAACATATTTATGTCCGCAGTGCCTTGCCATATAATATAGGACTGGCAGTGATGCTGAAGGCCAATATGCATTTTCTGTATTTTATGGCTTCGGTGTTATTGCTGGCTTCGTTGCTGTTGTTCTTTATTTCCAAGAATATCACACGTTCCATCGACCGTCTTCAGTTGTTTCTTTCTAATATTGAAAATGAGAAAGTAGTTGATTCGGAAATTATTTTCCCGGGGGATGAATTGGGCCAAATCAGCAGTAATATCGTAAAGACGTATAAAAAACTATGGAAGACGAAATCGCAGGTTAAAAGAGAGCGTGAAAAACTGATTCAGCATCTTCAGATATCTCAGGAAGGGTTGGGAATTTTTTCTGCTGAGAAGAAAGAAATTCTTGTCAATTCACATTTTATATTGTACTCCAGAATACTGGCCGACACAAATCTGGAATCGGTTGATGCCTTGTTCCTGATTCCTGAGTTTGCTGAAATTAATGCTTTTGTTGATGAAGGATTGCGAAGTAAAGAACTGAACCGGAAGCGGGTTACCATTGAAAAGAGCGGTAAAGTTTTTTTAATTCAATGCATTGTTTTTATAGATGAAACCTTTGAGATATCTATTAATGATATAACCGCGCAAGAGCAGGAGAACCGTTTGAAGCGTCATTTGACCCAGAATATTTCCCATGAGTTGAAAACGCCGGTAAGCAGCATTCTTGGATATATGGAAAGTATTGTCAGTAATCCCGACCTTACCCCGGAAAGACAACAGTTCTTTATCGAGCGCTCCTTTCAGCAGGCGCAACGTCTAACCGCTTTGTTACAGGATATTTCAACCCTGAATAAAATTGAAGAAAGTACGGCGTTGTTTGAGAAAGAGATTGTAGATATTGCTGAAATTGTAAAAGATGTGTTGAATGATGTACATCTACAACTTGAGGCTAAACATTTTACGGTGATAAATGATTTTCCTGATGAGTTGAAAATCAGGGGTAACCGGTCATTGATATATTCAATTTTCAGAAATCTGACCGACAATGCACTGGCTTATGCCGGGACGAATATAACCCTGGAAATGAGTTGTTACCGCGAAGATGAACAGTTTTATTATTTTTCGTTTTCAGATAATGGGAACGGCGTAGCAGAAGAGCATCTTGTGAGAATCTTCGAAAGGTTTTATCGTGTTGATAAGGGACGAAGCCGTAAAATGGGTGGCACAGGTTTGGGGCTTGCTATCGTTAAGAATGCAGTCATCCATCATGGTGGAACCATTACGGCAAAAAACATCAGTACAGGCGGACTGAATTTTATTTTCTCTTTAAAGAAAAACTGAATTAGTTGCTGTAAGCTACACGGAAGCCTCTTGTGCTGTGATAACTGTCGGGGAAATGACTGCGACGCATAGCCGAACGGGAATATAAACTGTTGATGTACCAACTTCCCCCACGCGTAACCCTCATGGAACCCAATGCCGGCCCGGTTGGATTTGTTTGTGCTGTTGTCGTATACATGTCATACCAGTCTCCGCACCATTCCCACACATTCCCATGCATATCATGTAATCCCCATGCGTTAGCCGGAAATGAACCGACCTGACTTGTTCCTGTTGGCGAAGTCGAATTTACATTGGTACAGGTGCCATAAGGAAGTTTCCAGTCGTAGTTCGCATCGGCATCAGTGAGGCAGTTGCCGGTGAAAAACGGAGTTGTTGAACCTGCGCGACAGGCATATTCCCATTCAGCCTCGGTGGGAAGTCTTCCTCCGGCGTAACGGGCAAATTCGTCTGCGCCATACCATGTTACATTGACAACCGGATGGTTTTCAAAACCACTCACAGGCGCCCATCCTGTGGTAGGATTGAATGTGAGTCCTATCCTGGATTCAGCAAGAATTAATACCTGATCCGGATATCTTCCTGTGCTGAATTTTCCGTTACCCTTGACGTTATTTGTGTTCAGAAATAGTGCAAATTGCTCATTGGTGATTTCATATTTGCTGAGTTTAAAGGCACTCAATGTCACCGTATGCTGGGTTTCATCATTGCTTCGTCCCGGCTCTGTACCCGGACTTCCCATAACAAATGTCCCTGCCGGAATGGATACTGTCGAAATTTCTGGTACATAAGTTGAAAAAGCTACTTCGTCTCCATATATGATTCCGTGCTCATTGATTGCATAAGCCCTAACATAATATCTCAAATTGGGTTCAAGACCTGTAATACTGGAAATGAAATTCCCGGGGCCAATTCCGTCGTTTGTATGGTTGTCGTTGATAGTCGGGTTTGGGGAGTTGCTCCAGCACACACCACGTCCTGTTATGGTTACTTCGGCCCTGTTCTTGATACTTCCACCTGTATTTACAGATGTGCGTATGGTACCTCCCGATTGGGCAGACTCAATAGTGATGTTTGAAATGGGCTTTGTGGCGATATTGGTCAGAAAACGAGCATCAATAAACGATTCACAACCGCTTAGCAATGCGACAATAAATACAGTTAAACTGTAGATTGCGTTTTGTGATGTTAAACCTCTTTTTTTCATTGTAAAGTATCCGGTAAAATTGTTATTAAACAGGTAAATATTTATCAATGTATTCTTTTCAATTTCCAACATACAAAGATATGAAATTGTTATGTAATTTAACTTCATTTTAGATTTGTATTAACATTAATTTAGATAATAATCAGGTATTTAATGATTGTAAGAATAAATAACGAAGAATGCTTTAAGTTGAGCGTGTTTTTTAATTATTTTTTATCTTTGTAGTGGCTTGTATTGCTGATTTTTTTTTAATTAAATTTTTGTAATTAGTTATGCGTTATTTCGTTACCGGATGTACCGGGTTTATTGGTATTCATCTTTGCAGGAAGTTGATTGCTGAAGGGCATGAAGTGTTCGGATTGGTTAGAAATCCCGGGAAAATTCCACCTGATTTGTTGGGGAGACTGAAAGAAATCAAAGGAGGGTTGGACGTTTTCGAACGTATTGATTTGGTCTTACCTGAGGTTGATGTTGTGATACATCTTGCAGGTGTAATTACAGGTCGTAGCAGCAAAGACTATGAGCGCATGAATTACGAATCCGTGGTTCATTTGCTCGCGTGTCTGAACCGCCAGCATTGGAAACCGAAGCGTTTTATACTGGCTTCATCGCTTGCAGCGGCGGGACCCAACAGAAACAGCCTGAATTTACGGGAGTCGGATAAAGCGGCTCCGATTGAACCCTACGGTTTAGCCAAACTCAGGGCAGAGCAGTTGCTGAAGTCGCAACCATTTCCAACAACAGCCTTTCGTCCACCCGCGGTAATCGGGCCCGGTGATCCGGCTATGCTGACGCTTTTTAAAATGGTAAACAGGGGTTTTGCTCCGCTTCCATCGGGTAAGGTTCAGTTATTAAGTTATATTTATGTTGGTGATTTGGTGGAAGCCATTTACATCATGTCGAAAGAAATAAGTGAAGAGCATAAATTGTATTTTACTACTGCTGCTGATGTAATTACCAACCATGATATAATCAGGGAGATTGCAGCTTCTTTAGAGAAAAAAGCATTGATTGTGCGTATCCCGAAAGCATTGATATGGTTGATTATGGTTTTATCCACAGCCATATCTTATGTGTTCCGGGTTCCCAATTTCTATGATTACCGGCAATATAAGCAAATGACCACCTCGTCATTTGTTTGTACAAGCGAATTGTTGACAGCTGAAACGGGATGGAAAGCAAAAACCGGATTGGCTGAAGCCATCCGGTTAAGTGCTTTGGGGTATAAGGAACTAAAGTGGTTGTGATAATTCCTTTTATTGTTTCATTTTTACCAATCTTTTCTGTGATTTCATCAGGTTGCTTGATTGTAGAGCAATGATTTTTGTTTCGTTCAGTAAGCTGAGGAAAAGGATGCTGTTGCGTGTACCTGAATCTTTGGATTTTGCCCTTTTGATTTGATTCCGGGTGGCCAGCGCATAGTAGTCGGCAATGAGATGTCTCTTTTCGAGTAGATTGTCGAATCGGGAATAATCCCACGACTGAATCATCGATACGAAATCAGAGGCGACTTCAATGACCTGTTCGCTAAGCCTGGTGAGGTCGTTGATTTGTTCTTTTGTGAATCCCTCGTGGTTATCGTTGATGTACTTAAAGCTTGATTCAGTCATTACTTTCAGGGATTTGGATATTTCGTAGAAATAATCTATTACCTGAATGTAAAATTGTCCTACCTCAACCGGAGCGCTTTCAAGACGTTTAAGGGTTGGTACAACCTCATAATGACGGCGGTTTTTGTATTTACGATACAATAAATCAGCTTCTTTATTTAGTTGATTGAGTTTCTTTCTGTCTTCATTAAACAGTCCGTCCAAAGTCTCTCTGTAAATCCTGATTGTGGTCTCAATAGCTTCTTCCATCTCATTAGAACAAACATGAATTAGGTCTGTTTCGTTTTTGATTTCTAGAGTCGTTTCTTTGGCTTCTTCTTTTGCAACTCTTTTCTTGTGCACTAAGGTAAATTGGATAATCAGGAATACAACAAGAATGAGTAATCCGATGATAGCATATATACCACCATACATCAAAAGAAACGCAACGGTTGCAGAAGCTGTAAATGCAGCTACAGCCGTAAGAAACCATCCGCTGATAACTGTTAACACGCCGGTAATCCGGTACACCGCACTTTCACGCCCCCAGGCCCGATCGGCCAGTGAAGTACCCATGGCCACCATGAATGTTACATATGTAGTTGATAAAGGTAGTTTTAATGACGTCCCGAGTGAAATAAGCATGGCTGCGACGGTCAGGTTGACCGAAGCCCGGATAAGGTCGAAGGACGGATCGTTTGGTTCTTTCTTTTCAAGGGGTTTGAAGCGACTTTCGATAAAGTTCTTGACCTTTTGCGGAGTAATGTAATTGACAAACTTACCAATATTTAGTGCATTTCTGACCAATGAACGGGAGGCACTGGTTGAAGAGAATTGTTCAAGTCCTTCTCCCTGTCGGGAAAGATTTACTTCTGTCTTGGTTACGGAGCGGGATTTTTTGTTGAACCATAATGCCAGTACCATAACAACTCCTGAACCTAACAGGAACCGCCAATCGACATTTACAGCTTCAGACAATCGTCCCATGTATAAATTATCTATGTTACCGCCCTGTGCTACAAATTCTCCGGCAAACTGATATGAACTCAGTCCGGCCATGAACACGCCAATAAAGTTTACCAGGTCATTTCCTGCAAACGATAATGCAAGGGCAGCTGTCCCCGTTAAAATGATAACTTTCAAAATTTTCACCTTGAAAAGATGCTGAAGTAAAGCCATCAGCCCGGTCATGCCCAGGAATGTGTACAGCAGGATGATTGCTGTATGATCATTGAGGTATTGAATGTTTTCTTTGGAAATCAGGGTTGTGCTTTTCAGTCCTTTCAGGATAGCAAAATAGGCAATAGCCGTAAGGGCGATGCCTCCCCAGATGGCGCCGACATATTGAAATGACTTGTGGTAATTAAAAGAGAAAATGATGCGGGAAATATACATAACCACCGAACCTACAGCAAAGGAAATTAAAACCGAGACAAAAATGCCGGAGATGATTTTAAGCGCTTTGCCGGTGTTGATATATTGCGTCAGATCGACAACCTCGTTGTTCTGCCAGATGGTGAACAGGGAAACAGCTACGGCGGCTCCGAGTAATTCGAAAACAAGCGATACGGTTGTAGAGGTAGGTAGGCCGAAGGTGTTGAAAACATCTAAAAGTATTACATCGGTAATCATTACGGCTAAAAAGAGCATCATGATACTGGCAAAGGTAAATTTTTCAGGGTAAAACACCCCGCTTCGGGCAATTTCCATCATGCCGGTGGAGAAGAATGATCCCAGAATTACGCCGACCGAGGCGACGGTGAGAATGACCCATAAAGGTGCGACTCTGGAACCGACGCTGGAATTCAGGAAGTTCACGGCGTCGTTTGCGACTCCTACCACCAGGTCGAGTGCTGCGAGAGCCAATAATACAAGTACGATGACAATGTAAATGCTATCCATCCGAAATTAATTTATTTGATTAAAATATGATTCTTGTTCTCGGTGCAAAGGAATGAAATACATGTTACAAAAATGTTACAAAAACATGTAGAGTGTGTAACAAAGTAAAATTATTTCAACGTCCAGTTAATTCCCAGCGACCATGTTCTACCTGTGTTGTAGCGTTTGTTGATAAGCGTAATTGTGTGTGCTGTATCATCTTGCTGGTATTCATATACCTGCTGTGTGAGGTGATCCTGCGCCAGCAGATCTTTAATGCCGAATTTGAGTTCAATGTGTTTACCCAGTTTCTTGTTGAAAGTAAAGTCGATTACATGACGGGGCATTTCGTAAATATCTGGGACTTCTACTATGCCCTGATTTAGTTGTGCGGCAACCAGAATTCTTTTCCCGGTTACGTTATACATGAGAGAAGCAGACAAACCTTTATCTTCGGGTTGGTAATATAAACCAACATTGACTACATAGGGCGACTGACCCTGTAAAGCCCGGTTACGTTCGGTTTCCAGTTCTTCAAACTCAACCATGCTGGAGATTAAAGATGCATTCAGGTTAATGTTCATGTCTTTTAATCCCATAAATGCAAGTGATTTCTTTAGTTCGAGTTCGATTCCGATATTGGTGGCGCCTTTGGCATTGTCGAACGAGAAGAGAGAACCCTGACCGATACTGACCATTTCTATCGGGTTTCTGAAGTGCTTGTAAAATGCAGCTAAGGTAAATGTTTCGCCGGGAGTAGGGTAGTGCTCAAAACGTAAATCGACGTTTTGAATGCTTGCAACCTGTAGACCAGGGTTACCGACTACCGAATTTTTCTCGGTAAAGTCGTAATAGGTTATCGGGGCTATTTCCCTGAACTCCGGTCGGTTGATACTGCGGGAATATGCAATCCTGAGTAAATTTTTTTCGTTAAGATTATAAGAAGTGTTCAGTGAAGGGAAGAAATCAATTGCCGGGTTGTCGACACTGACAGGGGCGCTCGCATGATAATATCCCTGTAGCATAAGGCGGTTGAACTCAGCTCTTACTCCCGCGTTGATATTGAAATTACCTATGGGCAAAACAAGTGCGAGGTAACCTGCCGATAACCAGTTTTGGGCTGTATACGCGTTGGCAATATTGGTTTGTTCGTCGGCACTGATTACTTTGCCGGTACCCAGATAAGGTTCTGTAAACAGCGATTCAAAAGGCAACTGGTTGATTTCGGCTGTACTCAGGTTGCCGTAAGCATTCCGGTAGGTGATACTCCTTTCCCTGAAATTCCTGGTTTTGAATTCGTTGTAAAGTCCGGCTTTTGCAGTCGATTGCTGGCCGATCAGGTTGAATTTCTTTTCCCGGTTCAGCGCAGCGGTAAGTACATATTCGTGGTTAGTCATATACAAACGACCCAGTTCGTTGATGCTGGGTACGTCGGGCAGGACATACTGGTATACGCCGGGAGATACTTCCTTGTTGCTGCGGTTTTGACGGTCGGGCTCTATCCGATTGGCATAGGCCAAACCGATATTCCAGTCTAACAGGTTGCCATCGAGATTCTTAATCTTGTGATTGCCGCTAAACTGACCAGAATAGGTAGTACGTGAAGAATACTGATTGCTGAAATATTGAAAATTACTCATCCTGTAGTTGTTCCATCCTTCAGCATTGGCTGTTTTATCGATGCCAATCTGGTTTAACAGGTTTTTAAATTCCAACCTTGTTCCTTCCGCATTTTGATAGGACCAATTGTGTAGTATGCCAATTTTAAAGTCACGGGAATAGATATCTGATGTATACCGATACAAATAGATAGGTGTGTCATTTACTTCATCATATCTTTCGTACATGTAATTCAACATATTGTCGCGGGTGCTGTAAGAATTGCTATAGCTTACCGATGTCATGGTCCCGATTCGGGCACCAAGGTCTAAATTCCATTTCTTACCCATTGAAAACGAAAGTTTCTGATTGGGAAGTGCAATGAGTGGTTGAGCAACCCACCGGGACGGCAATTGTAATGCGGCAGCATCCCGTTTGGTTAGGGAGATTTCATTCAGGTTGGCCGGAAAATCAGCTGGCAAAGCACGGGAGAGCGAACCAAGACCCAATAAATCGATTGGCATTAAATCAGGCAATAGCATTTCTTTAAAAGTGGTTACATCATTATAGGCAATCCCGTATTCTACCTGCATAAAATCATCATCGGGAATGTTTTTGGTTGTAATTTTGATGAATCCACCGGTAGCTTCAGCAGCATGCTCTGCCGCGCCGGTTTTGTATATCAATAGATTATCAATCATATTGCTGGGTATGGCATCAAAGGAAAAAGCCTTAACATCCGTCTCACTACTGGGTGTTGCGGCATTGTTAAGCCAAACGTTGTTATAGCGTTGGTTTAATCCCCTGACAATGATGAACCGATTATCCTGAATAGTTACGCCGGGTACCCTTTTTACGACTTCAGAAGCATCCCGGTCGAGTGTTCGTCCTATTTGTTGAGATGAGATGCCGCTAACTACCTGAAGCGAAGTCCGTACACTCCTGATCATTGACAGGTCGGTGTCGGTTTTCATCCTGGCCACCACCTGTACGCTTTCAAGTTCCATGGAAGCTTCTTCCATATCAATATTAAGTATCACAGGTTGATTCTTCGAAACAGTTACATCGGTAATTTTTCGTGTAGTATAGGAAACGTAAGAAACAATCAGGGTGTATTTCCCGGGTGCAACTTTAATTTCAAAATTACCGTCAATATCCGCGGTGGTACCTGTTGTGGTTCCTTCAACCAGGATGGCGGCGCCGGTGAGCGGTTCGTTGTATTTCCGGTCGGTGACAGTTCCCCTGATTACAGACTGAGCCTGCACAGATAAAAAAATTGAAAAGAAAAACAGGATGATAGATAAATAAAGAAATTGACCTTTCGTCATTGCAGTATCGTGTTTGAAATTTTGCTGCAAAACTACGAAACGTGTATTTCAGATATGAGAAGAAGATGTTACAATCAGGCTACAAGGATAGCGAGCCTGGGAGTCAATTGTTGTAAGGGGACTTTTCTGTTTTGATACCGTTGAAGATAAACTCGATGATGTTGTATTTGTTTTCTTCAAAAGCCTTAGTGAGCGTTTTGCGGATATAAGGTACTTCCAGGCCTTTGATGGCATGAAATACAACCACAGAAGACAAATCCAGATCCATTTTTTTGAAGATTTTTTGCTCAATCCCTTCTTCAAGAATATCCCGAATCATTTTGATTTCAGCCATGTCGATTTTTCTCCGGGCACGTTCTACTTCATAAATATCACGAAAGAAGTCGGCGCTAAGCGAGCCGTTGCGGTTCACAATATATTTGACTGCATCCAGGTGCGTGATGGCAATGTTCCGCAGTTTGGTGTCGGGAGCATAGGCCTCTTGTGAAACCCTGGTTAGTTCTTCCAGCAGGAAAGTAAGTTCTTTGTCGATAACTGCCTTAAAGATTTCTTCTTTATTATTGAAATAAGTATAAAGCGTACGTCTCCCTTTTTTAGATGCTTCTGCAATATCATTCATGGTAATATTACGCTTACCGTGGGTGGCAAACAAGTCGCGGGCGACTTCAATCAGCATTTTCTTGGTTTTGGAGATTTTTTTCGACATATTGATTCAGTTAAAGCTGTGCAAATATACTATAATTGCTCAGATTAACAAATTTTGTGTTGAAAATAATAAACTCAGATATAATGTGATTCGCATTATTATTAAAAATGTGATTTGAAATAAATTTAGTGTTGTAATTTGTTAGCTGTTGACTAATATTTCATACCAATTGATTAAAAAATATCCATCATTTATCTTTAGAAAGAAATACTTTTGTGAAATATCTGAAAATAGAAACTTAAATATAATACAAACATAGAGGCTCATGCGAAAAGAACTTTATATTGTCATGTTGTTGATGCTTATAATTACAAATTTATTTAGCCAACAAGCTGAAAAAATTGTAATAGATACCCAACAAATGCTGGCTCCTGTGAGCAAAAACTTTTGGGGCAGTAATTTTTTGTACTGGATAGAGGACGACACCTCGCTTGCAGATGGGAAATTAGCACAACTGCTGAAAGAAAACAATTGTCCGGTACTCCGCTATCCAGGCGGAACGGTTGCTGATAATTTTCACTGGAAAACAGCTGCTTTAGATAATCCGTTTATGTTCCCATATGAAAGTGGTGAAGCTGAGTCTGATTTCGAGGAGTTTATGGCATTCTGCAGGAAAGTAGGTGCTGAACCAATGTTGGTTGTGAATACGCAATCGTGGTTCCTGGATGGTAAAGTAGAGGAAGGCGCTCAGTATGCTGCTGACTGGGTTCAGTACTGTAAAGACAAAGGTTATCGGGTGCGTTACTGGGAGATTGGAAATGAAACCTATTGGCACCATGTAATGACTGCACGTGAATACGGCGCTTTGGTCGCTAAGTATGCTAAAGCCATGAGAAAAGTGAATCCGGATATCATAATCAGTGCTAATGGTCATTGGGATATCAATATGGTGGGAGCAAAAGAGAGAACGGATAAGCAATTTCTTGCGACTTTCTTCGAGTCGATAAAAACTGCGGATCAAAAAGAAAAAGCCAGGCTGATGAAAGAGGGTAAGGAAATGCTTGTAGAAAAGAAAATTACCCGGGGAGAAGAAAAATGGTGGGATAACGTGTTGGATGAATGTGGAAATCACATTGATATGCTTTCTGTTCATTGGTATTATCACGAAAATAGGTTGTTTGATATAGAGCCGAAATTGCAGGAGCTGAAATCTTTTGTTACAAAAAAAATGAATGGCAAATCATATAAGTGGGCTTTGACAGAATACAACTGTAATACAGATAATGATTCACAACGGGTCTCCGGTTTTGCTGAAGGGATTGGTAAATTCCTGAATTTCGGATTTGAGGTGGCCACTCACTGGCCGATGCGCATTGGGGGTATGGAGCACCGTTCGATGTTTTCTTTAAAGGAAATAAAGCCTCAGTATCCTTATCAGGTATTTAAACTTTTTAGTAATGAATTGAAAGGCAATATGGTGAAGTGCGGTTCGTTAAAAGATGTTTTTGCTTTTGCGTCAGTTTCAGACAGTCAAATTAGTATTGTATTATCGGGAACAGAAGTGGATACAAAGAAGATGATAACTGTTGAGATACCCGGGGTGATATTATCTTCAAAAAAGATTGAATCAATGAAGTGTTTTGCTGGTATATCAGGGAAAAGAACTGTAAATCTGATCTCAGAGCCTGTGCTAATCGATATAGCCGATAATATGCTCAGTCTGCCGGTTGAGCCGGATAGTTTTGTTTTTATCAGCTTAAAAGATAGAAAATAAATTTGTTAGTGGTATTTCTCCATAAATTTAAAACATGAAAAGTACAATCGAAACAATCCATGCAACAAAGATAATTTTAATAATTCTGCTTGGTGTGAATAGCAGTTTCACGTTGCTCGCACAAAAAAACCGCTATGGTATGTCCTTAACTGGTAGTGCAGGAAATTATTCACTTACAGATGAATCGAAAATCTGTCCACTTATTCCGAGCGGATGTGGAACGCTGCCTGCTGATGCATATGAAGCTTATGCCGGTTATCAGCCACAGTTCATTGGCGATTATGATTATGCACATTGTACAACATTGAAATTTACCTTTAAAACCTATAGCTCCCACAGCCTGAGTCTGGAGGTCGACATCCCCAAGCTGACAGTCGGACCTCATCCTTTTGTCATTTGGGTTCACGGTGGTGGCTGGAGCGGCGGAAACAACAATGCATTTTCAAATCAGTCGCGTTATTTGGCGTCACGCGGCATTGCGGGGGTTAGAATCACGTATTCGTTGATGTCACAGGACGGTGATTTTGATATTGGCATGCAGGAGCTGGCTGATGCTTTTGCGTTTGTGCAGTCCCACGCTGCTGAATGGGGATTGGATATGACCCGTTTCGGTTATGCCGGCGGTTCTGCAGGGACACCCTTATCATCGCTTGCAGCCATGAAGCACAACGGAAATGGTTGTAAGCTATTTATAGGGTGTAACGGTATTTATGATTTCGAAAACCACATGACCGGTTCATTCGCGTCAGGTACATCCAAATATTTAAAGAATTACCCAACCAGAGAAAGTCGTGATGTCATTTCTGCTATTAATTATATTCCGGATAACCCGATTAATATCCCTGCTGTTGCTGTTTTTCATGGTACAGCCGACTTTACTATTTCCTATCTTCAGTCAGTAGCCTTCTGTGATTCAGTTCTCAGCAAAGGTGGACGTGCAGAAAAAAACATTTATGATTATTATGTACATGGCTTTTTTAACCGGGGCAATTCAGATTTGTTTGAAGATGTAGTGCTCAAAATGTATGCATTTGCAAAATCTGTTTTTAATACGCCGGATGTCATGCTGCCTCCATCAGGGACAAAAGAAACTAAAGATGTTCTAAGTCAAATCAAAATTGGTACGGGTTATCGTAGTTTATTTCTGCAACACTTCCCTTTTGCCGGTTTAGATGGTTACGACCAGTCAGGGAAACATGTTTTCAGTTACTCGGATTTGCCGGATAATTTTCTAATCAGTGAATTAGATGCTGGTATCTACCTGCTGAAAATAAGGACGGAAGATGAAGTAATTGCTAAAAAAGCAATGGTGTTCTGATACAACCAGTGTAAAACTTCCCGGTTAACCGGAGACTAATATTATTGTGTTAATGGAAAAAAGAAAAGTTATATTTACATTATTAATACTCGTATTTCTCAATATAAATACATTTTTAATTGAGGATGCTACTGCAAGCAGAACAATATCAAATGCATTGTCTGATGGTGTGAGACAGAATTTTACAATCAGCCTGAATCAGGTAATTGGGACAGTGAATCCGCTGTTTTGGGGTGCAAATTTCTTATTTTGGATTGAAGACGATGAAGCATTATTGGACGGTAAAATAGAAGAAAGTTTGAAGAAGTTACCGGTAAAATCATTGAGATACCCTGGTGGAACAGTAGCTGATAATTTTCACTGGAAAACAAATATGCTGGAGAATAAATTCAGATTTCCTTATCAGGAAGGCGAGAGTGAAACCGATTTTGATGAATTTATGGCTTTTTGCATGCGTGTCGGTGCTGAACCTGTTTTGGTTGTTAATACAGAATCATGGCAGATTAAACAGGACTTGGATAGAGGAATACAGGAAGCTACTGAATGGGTTCAGTATTGTAAAGATAAAGGGTATAAAGTAAAATACTGGGAGATCGGGAATGAAACCTATTGGCATCCATTTTTTACTGCCCGCGAATATGGACAAGCTGTTAAGCGATATGTACAGGCCATGAAAGCAGTTGATCCCACAATCAATATTTCAGCAAATGGTCATTGGGATGTTAATATGGTTGGAACTAAAGAACGCACCAATCAGTCACAATGGGAAACAATTCGCCAGATGTATTTGAATATTGCCTCCAAAACAGATACAGAAGCAGCAGATGCCTATGCCGATTCATTCAAAGATACAGATATCAGGAATGGTACCGAGAAATGGTGGTCGATTGTTGCGGATGAGTGTGGAGCTTATATTGATATGATAAGCGTACATTGGTATTTCAGTGGGAGTACCAATATGGGGAGCATGACTGAAAACCTCAATCAAATCAGACAATTGTTTAAATCCAAATATCCGGATAAAAATTATACCCTGTGTATGACAGAATATAACTGTAATCACAATGATCACAAACTGGCCATTTCCGGTCTGTTCGATGGAATTGGACGCTTTTTGAATGCAGGAGTGGAGATTGCAAATTTCTGGCCCTTGCGAAATTCAGTGGATGGCAACCGCAGGTCTATGATGCACATTAACACCAAAGAAGAAGGATATGCTTATCAGGTTTTACAATTGATGGGTAACAACCTGAAAGGAGATATGCTACAGACTGTATCCGATAAGCAGATTTTTCCTGTTGTGACCTATGATGGGAAGCAACTGACTGTATTAATAAGTGGTAGGGCAATTAGTGCTCAATCTGTTGATGTAACCATGTTTTTGCCGGAGATGGAACAGTTTACCCTGATTGATGCTAAAGTCTATGATGCTCCTGCCATGAATACTGTGCCTATCCGGTTGATTGAAAATGATTTGCCGGTAAGTGTATCTGGAAGTTCATGCTCCTTTAGTATAGTGCCTGTGCAAACCGCGATACTCAACTTTATTAATAATCAGTATCTGGCTGTAAATGAGGTGTCTGTAGACTTGGAAATAAGCGTAAATACCGAAGGTGAATACATTTGTGTGAAAGCGGATGACTGGCTGAAAGTGTCTGTTTATAACATGCAAGGTGTACGCATAGCACAACAGGAAGGTATGAAGGAAATCAGTATTAAAATTAAAGATAGAGGTATTTACATTGTAAAAACCAGTTTCTCTGAAAATGGTACGCAAATGAAGAAGATTTTCTTTTAAAAAAATAAAGAATTATAATGAAAAGAAGTATATCAATTATTGCATTAACAGTATGTTTTATCTTGTTTGCAGACTTACAGGCAACAGAAAAAATCAATTTTGATTTGCACTGGAAGTTTATACAGGAAGATGTAAAAGGTGCAGAACAAGCTGGTTATAATGATCAAAAATGGAGGTCATTAAATGTGCCACACGACTGGAGCATTGAAGGCGAGTATAAAGAAACAGAAAATGGAACCGATTGGCAGTCGGGTTATCTGCCTGTTGGAGTGGGATGGTACCGGAAGACATTCGACATGGATAAGAAGTGGGCAAACAAAATGGTTCAACTGATGTTCGATGGCGTATATCTGAACAGCGATGTATGGATTAACGGTCATCATTTGGGACATCGCCCGAATGGTTATGTCAGCTTCTATTATGATATAACGCCGCATCTGAAAAAGAAAGGAAATGTTATTGCTGTTAAAGTTGATCATAGTAAGCCCCTTACCGGTCGCTGGTACACGGGTTCCGGGATTTACCGCTCTGTTTATTTATTGGTGCATAACCAAACATACATAGATCCATGGGGCGTGTTTTTTCAAACGCCTGAGGTAAGTAAAGAAAAGGCTGCCTGTAAGGTTGATGTCGAATTTGTTAATTCCACAGGAAAAGCGCTGACTGTGAAAACAGAACTGATTGATAAATCAGGAAAAGTGGTAAGCTGCGATGAGAAAGTAACTTCCGTGAAATCAAAAGGGAAACAACAGCTGGCTTTATCAGTAGATGTGAAAAATCCCCGGTTATGGTCGTCCGACAATCCTTATGTGTATACACTCAGGATATCTTTATCTGTAAAAGGAAAAATCTTAGATCAGACGGAGCAACTGGTGGGAATCAGAAAGTTGAGTTTCTCCGCAACAGAAGGGTTTAAATTGAATGATGTCTCCATGAAGATTAAAGGAGTTTGCGATCACCATACTGCAGGAGCCGTAGGTGCAGCTATTCCCGACGACGTATTGTACAGAAGATTAAAGTTGCTGAAGGACATGGGTTTGAACTCCATTCGTACCGCGCATAATCCCTATTCGCCAACTTTCTATGCCATGTGCGATACCTTAGGCATCATGGTAATGAATGAAGCTTTTGATGGATGGGAAGCTGAAAAAGCAGAACATGATTACGGCAATTTCTTTGAAGAATGGTGGCAACGCGACCTGACGGATTTTATCAAACGGGATAGAAATCATCCTTCGGTAATTATTTGGAGCATTGGAAACGAGGTGCGTAAAGCAACTCCGAAAACACAGAAAATGCTGGTAGATGCAATACATCAATTAGATCCTACCCGCCCGGTAACACAGGGTGGTACTGATCCAACGCGGGGTATGACCGTTGATTATGATAAAAATTTTCAGTATCTCGATATTGTAGGATTTAATGGAAACGGAGAAGAAGTCGGAGAGTTTGAAATGTTTCAGTCAAAGAACCTCAATCGTCCGGCAATAGGTACAGAGGTGCCGCATACCTATCAAACCCGCGGTGTATACCGAACCAAAACAACCTGGCGTCGCAGGGATTTTCCCGCTCCCTGGGAGTTGAAGAATATTATTCCCTGGGATAAATTCAAAGATCGTGTGTTTGAAATTCCTGATTTAACGGAAGAGGAAGTATTCCCGGAAGAAATTGAAAATAAATATTACCAGTCATCTTATGACAATGCCTCTGTACGCATCAGTGCCCGTCACTCCTGGCAGCGAACTACGTCATTCCCGTTTCTGATGGGAGAGTACCGCTGGGGAAGCTTTGACTATCTGGGTGAAGCGGAATGGCCACAACGTTGCGGAAACTTCGGTATTATTGATATCTGTGGTTTTCCCAAAGATCATTATTACCTTTATCAGAGTTTATGGTCTGATAAGCCCATGGTACACCTGTTGCCTCACTGGACTCATCCGGGTAAGGAAGGCGTTGAAATACCGGTCGTGGTTTATACCAACTGCGATGCTGCCGAATTGTTCCTGGACGGGGTATCCTTAGGTAAAAAGGATTATGTCGGGGAACAATTGGTCTGGTTGGTGCCCTATCAGCGAGGTGAAATATCAGTCAAAGCGTATAAAAACGGAAAAGAAGTTGCCTCAAAAGCATATCACAGTGCGGGTGATGCCGCCGGTTTTGATGTGAAAGCGGATAAGAAAATTATCCGGGCCAATGAGAAGGATGTTATACATCTTGAGATTGATGTGGTGGATAAAAATGGTTATATTTGCCCTTTGGCTTCCAATCTTGTCGAGGTTGAAGTGTCGGGTCCGGCTACCATACTGGCGATGGATAATGGTGACCCCATCGAATTAACGCCTTATAAAGTCAATCAGAAAAAAGCTTTCAGGGGAAAGTGTTTGTTGATGTTGCAATCAACAACTCAAAGCGGTACTGTAACCGTAAAACTTAAATCTCCCGGACTGGAACCAAAAATAATTCAGTTTTTGGTTAAAGCAATGTGATTATAAAATCATTATCAACAATAGCCTGAAAAAATAAATTACAAAGTATATGAAAGTCCCCGTTTTATTATCAACATCATTATTTGCATTCGCTTCCTTTTCATTCACTGAAGCCCAAAAGCCTAATATTATAGTTATTC
This sequence comes from Paludibacter sp., assembly GCA_024710005.1. Lineage (GTDB taxonomy): Bacteria > Bacteroidota > Bacteroidia > Bacteroidales > Paludibacteraceae > Paludibacter. The sequence continues at coordinate 34,228 of JANJVQ010000014.1, forward strand.
TGGCCGATGACCTTGGATATGGCGATGTCAGTGCACAGGGTGCAACAACCATAAAAACCCCTAACCTGGACCGGTTAGCCAACGAAGGGATTCGTTTTACGAATGGCTATGCTACATCAGCTACTTCAACCCCCAGCAGGTATGGAATGATGACCGGTATGTATCCCTGGAAAAATGACAAAGCGAAGATCCTTCCCGGAAATGCTCCCCTGATTATAAAGGAAGACCAATATACCCTGCCAAAAATGATGCAGGAAGCGGGTTATGCCACAGCAGCTATTGGGAAATGGCATTTGGGTATGGGCGATGGCAATGCCGATTGGAATAAAACGGTTAAACCCGGAGCAAAAGAAATTGGCTTTGATTACTCGAACCTGATTGCTGCGACCAACGATCGGGTTCCCACAGTATATGTTGAAAATGGGAATGTTATCGGACTGGATATGACAGATCCACTTCAAGTGAATTATAAGAAGAACTTTGATGGCGAGCCAACAGCGCTTACAAATCCTGAAATGTTGAAGATGCATTGGTCTCACGGGCACAATCAGTCCATCCATAACGGCATACCCCGCATTGGTTTCCAAAAAGGCGGTAAAAGCGCGATGTGGGTCGATGAAGATATGGCAGACTATTTTACAGGTATCGCGAAAGATTTTATGACGAATCATAAAGACAAACCATTCTTCCTGTATTTTGGCTTACATCAGCCGCATGTGCCGCGTGCGCCGCATAGCCGGTTTGTCGGTAGCAGTGGAATGGGGCCTCGTGGGGATGCTATTCTCGAAGCTGATTGGAGCGTGGGTGAACTCATGGCTCACCTGGATAAATTAGGCTTACTTGAGAATACGCTGGTGTTTTTTTCCAGTGATAATGGCCCGGTGTTGGACGATGGATATAAAGATCAGGCGGTTGAGTTGCTTGGTCAACATAAGCCGGCCGGACTATTAAGAGGCGGAAAGTATAGTTTATACGAAGCCGGAACACGCGTGCCATTTTTCGTGTACTGGAAGGGTGAAATCAAACCCGCGGTTTCTGATGCGATGGTTTGTCAGTTGGATATCATGGCGTCGGTGGCAACATTAATTAAGAAAAAACTGCCTGCTGAGTTAGATAGTCAGAATACCTTGAAAGCCTTTATGGGCAAATCGAAAAAAGGTCGTGAAGAACTTGTTATCGAAGCCAATAGTAAACTTGCATACCGTGCCGGTGACTGGGCTTTTATTCCTCCTTATAATGGAGCTGTCAGAAATCAAACCGGCAACGAGCTGGGTAATTTGCCCGAAGGTGGACTGTTTAACCTCAAATCGGATTTGGGGCAGGAAACCAATGTAGCCAAACAGCATGCAAAAAAATATAAACAGATGGAATCACGTTTCCTCGAAATAACGAAAGGATACTTTAAAACCAATGTGAAGGATATTGTGCTGGAATAAAAGTGTATATGTAATTCACTTCAGGATGTCATTCTTATGTTCACTCATGTGGTAAAATAATTTAAAATTTAAGAAATGGGACTGCTAAAAAAGTTTTTCATTGGTTTTTTTCTGTTATGTTTTGTGTCTCTGAATGGTCAGGAGCGAGAGCTTATGTTACTCGAATCAAACTGGAAGTTTTATAACTCAGATGTCGCCAATGCAGAAAATACGGATTACAACGATTCAGGTTGGGAAAGCGTTAATGTGCCACACGACTGGGCTGTAAGAGGTCACTTTGATATGAACCTGGATGCTCAGCTGGTTCAGGTAGTGGAAGATGGAGAGCAGGTTCCCCGTTTGAGGACCGGAAGAACGGGCGCTTTGCCTATATTCGGCGTGGGATGGTATCGCAAGGTATTACCCGTTTCAAAAGCCGATGCCGGAAAACGTATTTTTATTGAATTTGACGGCGCCATGAGTCTCTCAAAAATATTTCTGAATGGGAAATACGTGGGTGAATGGCCTTATGGATATTCCTCTTTTTCATTTGAACTGACCGAATTTGTGAAGTTTGGAGAAGATAACCTGTTGGCGGTTCGCCTTGAAAACAAGCCCGAATCATCCCGCTGGTATGCCGGTGCCGGTATCTACAGAAATGTGAGGTTAGTGAAAGTGCCGTTGACACATGTGGCTCATTGGGGAACTTATATTACAACACCTGTGGTGAATACAAAAAGGGCAGATGTGCTGATTAAAACAGAAGTGACCGGTATGGAGGGTAAATCTGCTCAGGTAAAACTTGAAACAGAAATCTACCAGCAATCAGGCAAAAAAGTGGGTGTTGTTAGTTCAAAACAGTCGATGCAGGCAAAGATGCTTTTCGAACAAGAATTCCGTATCAGTAATCCATTGTTATGGGATATTGAATCTCCGCATCTATATAAGGCAGTGACTAAGGTTTATATTGACAATGTATTGAAAGATCAGTATATCACCCGGTTTGGTTGCAGAAGTCTCCGGTTTGACGCTGACAAAGGCTTCTTTTTAAATGAAAAACCGGTTAAATTGCAGGGCGTCTGTATGCACCATGATTTGGGACCGCTTGGCGCTGCTGTTAACTTCAGGGCAACTGAACGGCAGATGGAAATGATGAAAGAAATGGGTGTGAATGCCATCCGGACTTCTCACAACCCTCCGTCACCTGAATTGCTTCAGATATGCGACAGCATGGGCCTGCTTGTTCAGGTGGAAGCTTTTGATGAATGGAAATACGGGAAAAATGCAAATGGTTATCATGTCTATTTCGAAAAATGGGCTGAAAAGGACTTGCGGAATATGATCCGTCGCGACCGCAATCATCCTTCTGTAATCATGTGGAGCATAGGAAATGAAATCCGGGAACAAAATAAAGGAGAAGAAGGAAAAGAGATTGCCCGTTTTCTGGCGGAAATATGCAGAGATGAGGATCCTACCCGTCCGGTTACTGCCGGTTTTAACAACCATACAAGCTCCATTAAGAACGGTTTGGCTGATGTGGTAGATCTGGTAGGGTTTAATTATAAGCCCTATGATTACAAGAACAAAAAGGATGAAAATCCACATTATATCATTTATGGAAGTGAAACGGCTTCAACGGTAAGTTCCAGGGGTGAATACAAATTCCCTGTTAAGGAGGTGAAAAGTCCCTGGTATCAGGATTATCATGTGTCGAGTTACGATATGGAATATCCTCGCTGGGCTTCTACACCTGATACGGAATTTGAAATGCAGGATGACAATGCATTTGTGTTGGGTGAGTTCGTGTGGACAGGTTTTGATTATCTCGGAGAACCGACTCCCTACAACGAAGGTACGCCGGCCCGAAGCTCTTATTTCGGGATTGTGGATCTGGCCGGCTTGAAGAAAGATCGCTTTTACCTGTACCAGAGTAAGTGGAGTAATACTCCTGTGTTGCACTTGTTGCCTCATTGGAACTGGCCGGAAAGGGTCGGACAAAGTGTGCCGGTTTATTGCTATACCAATTACCCTAAGGCAGAATTATTTGTGAATGGTAAAAGTATGGGGGTAAAAGAAAAAGACAAGTCCAATAAGTATACCCGTTATCGTTTGATGTGGGACAATGTAATTTATCAACCGGGAGAGATAAAAGTGGTAGCTTATAATGAAGCAAACAATCCGCTTGCACAGCAAGTAATCAAAACATCCGGTGAACCTAAAACATTTAAACTAACCGCTGATAGGGAAACGATTAAAGCCGGTGGTAAGGATTTATCTTACATAACAATTGAAGTGCTGGATGAAAATGGGAATTTGTGCCCCAGAGCAGCGAACTTAATGTTTGTAGAAGTCAAAGGCCCCGGAAAACTAATAGCGCTTTGCAATGGCGACCCAACTGATCATACTTCGTTTGCATCCAACTACATGAGAGCTTTCAATGGAAAATTAGTGGCTACCATTGAATCGGGTGAAGAACCGGGTGAATTGGAATTGGTGGTTTCTGGTGGTTTATTAAAAAATGAATCGCTGAAAATAGTTATAGAATAATACTGAAGACGAATATGCATAAAAAATATATGATTTCGGCTTTACCATTGTTAATGGCTGCCGGTCATACTCTACAGGCTGAAAACAAAGCTGCTGAAGGGCGTCCTAACATCATCCTGATTCTGGCTGATGATATGGGCTTTTCTGATTTTGGATTTATGGGTGCAGGTATCGAAACCCCGAATTTAGACAAACTGGCAGGCAACGGTTTGCTTTTTACAAACTTTTATAATGCAGGAAGAAGTTGCCCGACAAGGGCTTCATTACTTACCGGACAGTACGCGCATCAAACCGGTCTGGGATGGATGACCTCAGCAAATCTCGGACATTCCGGGTATACCGGAGATATGAACAATCAAGCTGTTACCATAGCACAAGTGCTTAAAACGGCAGATTATGCTTGTTATATGACCGGGAAATGGCATGTAACCTATGATAGTTTTATGAAACCGGAGGGTCCCAAACACAACTGGCCGCTGCAACGGGGCTTTGACCGTTTCTTCGGACAATTGTCGGGTGGTGGTGGTTATTTTAAAACCGCGACATTGACAAGTGATAACGAGCATGTTAAAGCACCTGAAGGATTTTATCTAACTGCAGCGGTAACCGATTCAACTGTATCCATCCTCAATCATCATTTTCATAAGAAGGAGCAAAATCCGTTTTTCTTCTATGTTTCTTACTATGCTCCTCACCGCCCATTACATGCATTACAGGAAGATATTGCCAAATACCGGGGGAAATTCATGGATGGATGGGATAAGCAAAGGGGAAAAAGATACAATAAAATGAGAGAACTGAAGATTATCACTGAAAGTGATGTGTTGAGTGAACGTGATCCGCAAATTCCTGCATGGGACGAATTACCGGAGGAAGACAAGCAAATCTGGGATGCCAGGATGGCTGTCTATGCAGCTCAGATTGATTGTATGGATCAGGGTGTTGGTAAAATTATTGAAACACTTGAAGCAAACAATGCACTTGAAAATACCCTCATATTATTTTTGTCGGATAATGGTGGTAATGCGGAAGGACAGGGTGGTAAATTAACCCTCGATCAGTTGCCCTTACTGGGTAATAATGAACCAGCACAAAGTTACAGAGCTAATTGGGGTAATGTGAGTAATACCCCTTTCCGAGAATACAAAAAAAACACCCATGAAGGGGGGATAGCAACACCATTAATCGCTTATTGGCCTGCCAAAATAAAACAGGGTGGGAGGATGAGTGCTCAGCAGGGTCATGTAATTGATTTTATGCCTACTTTTGTCGAACTGGCTGATGCGGAGTATCCGAAAGTATATAATGGTTATGATATTCATCCCATGCAGGGCATCAGCCTGTTGCCTTCAATTGTAAAGGAAACGAAAACAAAACCCAGAACATTGTATTTTGAACATGAAGCTAACAGGGCATTGATTTCGGGTAAATGGAAATTAGTCTCAAAATCGACAAAGGAATATCCCTATGTTTTAGATTGGGAGTTGTATAATTTGAAGAGGGACCGGACAGAAACACGAAACCTAATAAGAAAATATCCCGGGAAAGTTGATAAAATGATCAGAGAATGGGATAAATGGGCAAAAGAAAATAAGGTTTACCCGCTCGATAACAGTGGTTGGGCTGAGAAATCAGCAAAAGATCATGGTGCTCCAAGTATAAATAAATAATATTTCTTATCAATTCCAGATACCAGTTAAACGCATGAAAACAAAAACAATTTTAAAAAGCATGGGAGCGCTTTTAATCGCATCAACTTCCTGTGCACAACAAAAGACACAACAACCCAATATCATTTATATTCTGGCAGATGATTTGGGATATGGCGATTTGGGTTGTTACGGACAAGAAATTATTCAAACACCGAATCTGGATGCAATGGCTGCTAACGGGATCCGTTTTACGCAACATTATGCCGGTTCAACAGTCAGCGCTCCCTCCCGTTCGGCATTGATGACCGGGTTGCATACAGGGCATACCTTCATCAGGGGAAACAAGGAACATAATCCGGAAGGGCAATATCCCCTGCCTGCAGACACCTATACCATCGGAAAAATGTTGCAGGAAGCAGGTTATGTAACCGGAGCTTTCGGGAAATGGGGCTTAGGGTATCCCGGTTCAGAGGGTGATCCTAATAACCAGGGATTTAATGAGTTCTTCGGATATAACTGTCAGCGTCTGGCTCATCATTATTTTCCGGATCACCTGTATCACAATCAGGAAAAAGTGATCCTGAAAGGTAATCAGGGTTTGAAGAAAGAGCAATATGCACCGGATATTATTCAGGAAAAAACGCTGGAGTTTATCCGGACGAATGCTGATAAGAAGTTCTTCCTGTTTGTTCCTCATATCATACCCCATGCCGAATTAGTAGCTCCCGACGATAGCATTTATGCGCTGTACAAAGGAAAAATTCAGGAAGTGAAATCATACAAGGGGGTTGATGGCGGGGAGAATTATAAAAACGGACCTTATGGTTCGTCGCAACTTCCACGAACTGACTTCGCGGCTATGGTTACCCGACTCGATATGCATGTTGGACAAATTGTAGCGGAATTGAAACGGCTGGGAATTGAGAAAAATACCATGATTATTTTTAGTAGTGATAACGGTCCGCACAGGGAAGGTGGTGCCGATCCTGATTTCTTCAAGAGTTACGGACCATTACGCGGAACAAAACGTGATTTGTTTGAAGGAGGAATTCGTGTCCCGATGATTGCCTACTGGCCCGGAAAAATAAAAGCCGGCGGCGTTTCAGATCACATCTCTGCATTTTGGGATATGTTGCCTACTTTACGGGAGCTATCTGGTAGCAAAACTAAAGTTAGAACCGATGGGATTTCTTTAGTTCCTACATTGTTGTCGAAGAAAGGTCAGAAGGCGCATCCTTATTTGTACTGGGAATTCCACGAACAGGGAGGTCGCATCGCGGTCAGAAAAGGAAACTGGAAAGGCGTGAAACTAAATTATGCTAAGAAACCGAACGCGCCGATGTTATTATTTGACTTGTCAACTGATTTGCGCGAAGAAAATAATATTGCCAATCAACATCCGGAAGTTGTAGCAGAACTGGAACAAATCATGAAGGAGTCGCATGAACCTTCAAAGGTGTTTAATTTTGGATCGCCGACGATAATTCAGTAAAAATTAATGCTTTATATTACACGAATAGGGGAATGAATAATTATTCCCCTATTTTTGGTTAATTCTTATCTTATGAGTTTTTTTTATCTGTTTTATATTTGCATGTAACCTTCCGTAGTTTAAACTGATTTTTATTTTTCAACCAAAAAACTAATTCTATCATGAGAAAAAAATTACCTTCATTTAAGAGAAATGTTGTTAGCTGTTATTGCTTAACATTTTTATTTCTATTTTCATCATTTACTGTGCTGAATGCCCAGGATGTATTGCTGGGTCAATATGAGTTTACCACCGGGGCCAATCAGGACAAAGCAACAAATGTTGTCAGTGGTTTAACTTTTTCTGGTGCGTTGGAGTATACGAGTAGTATCTACATTACAGCTGTTTATGAAAATGATGCTGTCGTTACAACGGGTTGGCTGGCCTCAAGTCAAAATATTGGTAGAGGACAATGTATTCAGTTTACAATCAACAAGGATGTGACGCTGGACCAATTTCAAGTGTCGACTATAAAAGTATTATATAAAAGAGGAGGTGCCGATGCAAATCAGAAAAACACCTTAAGTGTTTCATCATCTGTTAATGATGGCGCCTATAAAATTTGATCTGCTGTGGTAGTGCCGTATGTTGGACCTGATTTTGATACGCTCACCATTGAGTCAGCTACCAATCCTTATCCAACAGTAACAGATAACAATCCCCGTTATTTCTCATTTGTCCCACAGGCATCTAATCCTTTTACAATTGATAAAATCGAAGTTTGGGGAACATATACAGTTGCAACTGATCCTGCAATTACAACGGATATTACTTCTAAAACACTGACAGCATCACATCAGCATCCTTACACTTTTCCAGTGAAGCTTTCCGGTTTGTATCTCGATCAAACAACAACTTTAAGTCTGACAGGAACGGACAATGCCTATTTTGAAGTAGATAAATCTTCTTTGACAGCAGAAGAATTGAACGGTCAGGATGTTACTGTCAATGTAACCTACGATGCTTCAGTACTTACCTACGATCCGGCTACAACAACCAATACTCCACATCAGGCAGTTTTGCAAATTGAAAATCCGGGTCTGACTACGATTGAAATTCCCATCACAGCTACTTGTTATGTGTTGTTTGAAGATTTTTCTAATTATAACAACACTACTGCGGCTGGTACCGACTTGAGTTTATTGCCTGTAATCCCGGGCAATAATATACTGACCCTCACTCCCAATTGGACGGGAGCTTATTTATACGAATCAAGAGGTTCAAATGCGGATATTCTCGGATGCCTTTGTTTAGGCTCTACTGCAACCGATTCAGCATATATTGTAACGCCGGAATTAGACTTAAGTCAACCCTTTGAATTGCAATTCCACATCAGGAGTTTAGTAAATCCATCTGATGGCAGGGTTCGTGTATATGTTGATGATCAGTTGTTCCAAACAGCAGTTCAAACAAATGCCTCAATGAATCTTAAGACATCAGATGCATCCATTGGCACAGCAAACAGTAAACTAAGATTTACGGGGATAAAATTGGATAACAATCAAATTTTAATTGATTCAACTTTCGCAAGCTCCATTAGCCCGCTTGCGGTAGGCTTTTAAAATTTAAGTATTTTGTAAGTTTTTCATTTTCAGAGAATAATTTTTCCATTAACATTTCATTATCTATGTTGAAAATTTCGGACAATTCGGCTATAAGTTCAATGATAATCAACCATATCTGTTCAGCTATTGTAAGGCTGAGAGCATCTTTCTGTGATGCCCGAAACAATTCGCCAAGTGTTTCGTAATCATTGAATCGTTTTACAACCGAAAGCAGGTTGTGTTGCATCATACAAAGCGTTGTGGATGCAATCTGAGCATCAAAATCCTGTGCCTGACATTTACCTAAACCAAGGTGTTGTTTGCATTCTTTGAAAAACACTTCTACCGACCAGCGGGTTGAGTAGATTTTGTAGGCTTGTTCAAAAGTTAATTCCATATTGGTTGTCATCATGCCGTTCCAGTTGCCTTTTTTAGAGGATTTACAAAAATATAGCTTTACCTGTACGCCTTTGAAATCAACGATTGTTTCAGCATAATAATATCCAAGCAGTTTGGATCGTTTCGTCATTTTTTTGCGACGAAGCAAATCAACTATTTCTTTGGAAGTTAAATTTTTGCCAAAAGCGCTATAACGTGTTTTCCCCATTTTTATCATACCGATAAAATGGCAACCGATACGTCGCGTAACAATGAATTTGACTAACTCGAAGCAAGTAAACCAGCTGTCGGTAAGCACATAATCGAAACGAATGCCTTTTGCAATGGCAAGACCAATCATCTTTATCATGGATTCTATCTTGCTTAAAAAGTATTCATCGACACGCTTACTGCCCATGCTTGATTTGTCGCGCTTTTTGCTGTAACGCTTTTTGCTTTGCGAGGGAGTGAGTCCATAGGGTTTATTTTGGTTTTTGCCTTTTTCGCCGTGCAGACTAAAATCTAAGGAGAAGAAACTTTTACCATCATGGTAACCCATGAAAAGCCCTTTAAATCCCAAGTTGACCGTGTGCGTTACATGCGAGAAGATTTTACCAATCAACTCAATTTGGCGACCGGTTTTTGGCAAATCAGTATCGTCAACAATCAAGCAGCGTGGATTAGCATTATCCTCCTGGCAATTGTTCTGAACTTTACGGATTAACTGCATGGTCAGACTATATGCAAGATTGCGCCAGTTAATCGAAGCATCGTTCATTAAACGGTAGAATATATCTTTACCGCAACAAAGAAAACGATACAGGGCTGAATCAGCGTAATGCCACGAGGTTTTAATCTCGAAAAACGGAAACAGCAATAACAACACGAGTTTGTTGTGATTACTATACCGGAGATTGTTAGCTTGGGGAAAACCAAATCTTTTGTCCGAAAATGTCAAAGAGCGTATGAAACTAAAAATTGTTTCCATGGCTTTTTCACTTGAAGTAAAAAAGCTATTTATCTCTGAAAGTATTATTGTATCTTTGTGTCGCAGCATATTGTTTTGGTTTTGTTTTGCGACTTAAAGTTACTGAATATCAGTGACTTTACCAAAATTTTATGCTGCTTTTTTGTTATATATCAGCAAGTTATCATACTTGCGAAAGTTTAATAATTGATAATATAAAAGTTAATTATACCACTGCTCCCGCACTCAACGTTTATTTAAATCAGCAATCCGATTTTGGCAAGGTAACTCCTCTCGGAAATAAGACTGTCAACATCCCGTTGAAAGGTTACAACCTAACGGGTGATGTAACCCTGTCACTGCAAAATGGAACAAATTTCAGTATAAGCTCTGGTGCGACAATTTCTCAGGCAAGTGCCTTGGCCGGTGCGAACATTGATGTTCAGTTTACAGCACCTGCAAGTACAGGAGATTATAATGATGTCCTCACGTTGACTACTTCAGGCATAACACGAACAATTGAACTTGTTGCCAGTTCGGATACCGGCACCGGAGTCAATAATGTTGGTGATGGAATAATAAAAGTACTTGCCGATGCTATCAAGGTTTCGGGATATGAAGGTTATCACGTGGAAATATATACCCTTACAGGTGTTAAGTTGAGTCAACGTCAACAAATTTCGGCAGATGAGATAATACCATTAACAAATAAGGGATGCTACATCTTAAAAATATATAATGGTATGGCTAATTTCCGGGAAATAATCAGGAAAAACTGATAAATAATAGTACATGTTAAGAATGAACATGTTACTGTTGTTGATGCTATTTCTGCTTGGTTTAAATTCGTGTTCAAACGCACAGGAAGTCAGAAAAATTGTGCTTCCTGCATTTATCGTGCATGCTACCACCGACAAAGCCGCACCTGTTCAGGGCTCCATCAGTTATTATTTAAAACTGACAGAAAACGGGGTGCCTGCAGAGATGCATATCTTCGGTGAAGGTGGACATGGCGGAATTGGATTTAGAAACAAGAAGAATCCTGAAGATGAGTGGGTGAATTTGCTCCTGCGATGGAAATATCTTTATTAGTACAAAAAAAGATTGAATCCTCATAATCAGTTGTTTTTATATGCCTGATCTTGAGGATTCAATCTAATTAATTAGAATCTCCATAGTGGAACTGATTCGCACATAGTTTATTCTCTTCTGTCACAAATCCCATTTTTATTGGCGTCTACAAATTTACCGGAACCATTACCTTTGCCGTCTCTCAGTCCTTGTCCGTTACCCATCCTGCGGCCTTTGCCGTTTTCACGACCACTACCATCTTTCAGCCGAACACCGTCACCTTTGGGATTGTTTCCACCTTTTCCTTTTTCAAAGTTGTCACACTTACCGTTCTTGTCGGCATCAACATAATACGCACCGCGATCGGGATCATTAGTCTGTTTTTGCTGGTTGTTGTTCTGTGCCATAAGGCTTCCTGTTAAAGCAACCATGGCTGTTGCGATAAATAACACTTTTGTTTTCATACCTTGAAATTTTTAAAATTGTTGATGTTTATTTTTTATTTAATTAATGTCTTTGTTACGATGTCTTCCTCCCTGAATGGTGTTTTTGAATAATGGGTGAAACACTTCTTCGAGCTTATTGCACTGCTCTTCATCGCATGCTTTTTTAATTTCTAAATAAAACCTGTTGGTGATATTTTTCAATTCCTTGTGCTGGGTGCCGATCTTTTCTGCAATTTCAAACAGTCTTACTGTATCAGATTTTTTCTTCTTTAATTCATTAAATTGTTCCTGTTTCAATGAATCAATTGTGAAAATAATCTGATTGGCAGCTGGTTGGAATTTGCGGTTTGCTTTCCGGAATGCTTCCATTTGCTCATCATCAAATCCTATAACTTGTCGGAAATACCGTCCTGTTAACCTGCTGTCGTTTTGCACATCCAGTATCAATGCCGGCTGTTCTTCTGCCAGCTGATCATAGTGATGGTAAATAAGTCCCCCGATTGTGCTGAGATTTAAAATCAGCAACAGGGCAATAATCCAATATAACAGGCTGGTTTTATTCATGAGATTCAGTTTGATAATAATGTAACATTTCGATGTGACTGTCGTTGATGACTAATCCTTTTTCCTGCGCGACAGTCGGATTATATAAGTTGCTGAGCTGAAATCCGGTGAAAATAACCAGACTAATGCTTATAGCAGCAAATATGGTATGCCAGACAGGAGTTCGTTGTACAACATCCTTTTTTTCGATGGATGCCATAATTCTGGTTTTCAAATAAGGATTGGGCTCAAGCTTTTTTTCCTTTTCAATATATTGGTTGATGTAATCTTCGGTTTTCATTCTGAATTGTGTTGTTATATGATTAGACATATGTTTATTTATTTTCCTACTAAACCTGATAATTTTTTCTGAAGTTTTATTTTGGCTCTTTGCAGATGTTGTTCTACTGCCCCTTCTGATAGTTGCATGATTTCAGCAATTTTTTTTTGTGGCAGTTCGTTGTATTTGCTGAGAATGAAAGCCGTGCGTTGTTTTTCCGACAATTGATCGATTGCTCTCTGAATCAGGGAGTCTGTTTCGTTTTCTATGATTTGTTCTTCCGGATTGATGCTGTTGTCCCGTTGGTTGAACAAAATTTGCATCTTATCTTCTGCAAAGTCAAGCAATTTCTGAAACCGGTTCTTTTGAATGAAATTTAAGCTGGTATTCACCGCAATACGGTATAACCAAGTTGAGAAAGCGGCTTTTTCCTGATAATAATGCAGCGATTGATAAGCATTGATAAAAACTTCCTGTGTAAGATCTTCTGCATCTTCTTTGACATGTACAAACCCCATTATTGTTCGAAACACCATTTGCTGATGTTGCTCTACCAACAGTTTGAAAGACTGTATATCGCCGTTTTTGATGCTATGAATGATTTCTTTTTCTGTCATTTTTTTGTCTTATGTCTGTTTAGACAAAGAAAAAGTGAATATCCTACTAATAAAGTTGAAAATTCAAAAGTAAGCATTCTGTTTATAAAACTTGTAATGCTTTGTGTGTAATTATTTCGTGTGTAATATTTTCAGTTTTTTCAATTGCCTGATACGCATAATTTCACTATCTTTGCGGCTTAAAAAATTGAAATATCCTCACCATGATTCAATTCTTCCAAACCGCTTCGCAACACATCTATGCTGTACAATCGGCACAAACGCTTTCGGAACAAGACGTTCAAAAATTAAGCTGGTTATTCGGGAATGCCCGAATGCTTGAACAGCAAACACTTGAAAGTAATTACATCGGTCCCCGCCGTGAAATGATTACGCCCTGGAGTACAAATGCCGTGGAGATTACCCAGAATATGGGCATTCGCGGCATTTTGCGTATTGAGGAGTTCCGGCAGGTTCCGGTAATGCCTTCCGTACAGGGCGCTATCGACTACGACCCGATGTTGGAAAGGGTGTACTCAACACTGACACAGGAAATTTTTACAATCGACAAACAACCCGAACCGATTATTTACATCGAAGATATCGCGGCGTATAACGAGCAGGAAGGATTGGCGCTAAGTGCCGATGAAATTCAGTATCTGAATGAAGTCAGCGAAAAAATTGGAAGAAAACTGACCGACTCTGAAGTGTTTGGTTTCTCGCAAGTGAACTCGGAACATTGTCGCCATAAAATTTTCAACGGTCAGTTTGTGATTGATGGGGAAGAAAAAGAATTTTCATTATTCAAACTCATACGCAAAACATCGGAAGAAAATCCGAATCAATTGGTATCAGCTTACAAAGACAATGTCGCATTTAATGCCGGACCGAAGATGGAGCAGTTTGCCCCTAAATCGGGCGATAAACCTGATTTCTTCGAAACAAAAGAAATTGAATCGGTTATCTCGCTTAAAGCCGAAACGCATAACTTCCCGACTACCGTGGAGCCTTTCAACGGTGCGGCAACAGGTACGGGTGGTGAAATCCGTGACCGTCTCGGCGGTGGTAAAGCCAGTTTGCCGATTGCAGGAACGGCGGTGTATATGACTTCTTACCCGAGAAGCCTCCCCCCAACCCCCTCCAAAGGAGGGGGAGTTGAGCGCCCATGGGAAGCTGCTATTCAGCCAAGGAAGTGGTTGTACCAGACTCCCGAGCAAATCCTGGTCAAAGCTTCGAACGGAGCTTCTGATTTTGGGAATAAATTTGGTCAGCCACTTATTTGTGGTTCGTTGCTGACTTTCGAACACGAGGAAAACAACAAAAAATACGGATACGACAAGGTTATTATGCTGGCCGGAGGTGTCGGTTTCGGTAATCGCAAAGATGCGCTGAAAGGAACGCCAGAAGTAGGAGAGAAGGTTGTGGTGATGGGTGGTGATAACTACCGCATCGGTATGGGTGGTGGTGCTGTGTCGTCGGTAGATACCGGTCATTATGACAATGCGGTGGAACTAAACGCCGTGCAGCGTGCCAATCCCGAAATGCAAAAGCGTGTGGCCAATGTAATTCGTACCCTGGCTGAAGCAGAGGTAAACCCGATCGTGTCGATTCACGACCATGGAGCAGGCGGTCACCTCAACTGTTTATCAGAATTGGTTGAAACTACCGGAGGTAAAATTGATGTTTCGAAACTACCCGTTGGCGACCCAACTCTGAGCGCCAAGGAAATTGTGGGCAATGAAAGTCAGGAGCGCATGGGCTTGCTTATGAAAGCAGAAGATATCGACATGGTGCAGAAAATTGCTGAGCGCGAACGTGCACCAATGTATGTGGTGGGTGAGACAACCGGCGATATGGACTTCGTATTCGAACAACCTGACGGTCAGAAACCCATTGACCTGAAGCTGGAACACATGTTTGGTAAGCCACCCAAAACGGTGATTACCGACAACAGCATAGCAGAAAAATTTGCACCCGTTGAGATTGCAGAAGAGCAACTTCAGTCGTATATCGAAAATGTATTGCAGGTAGAGTCGGTGGCTTGTAAAGACTGGCTTACCAACAAGGTCGACCGCTCGATTACCGGTAAAATTGCCCGCCAGCAGTGTGCCGGAGAGATTCAGTTGCCGCTGAATGACCTGGGTGTGGTCGCGCTGGATTATCGGGGAAAAGCTGGTATCGCGACTTCGATTGGACATGCACCGCTGGCTGCTTTGGCGAATCCTGAGGCAGGTTCAGTGTTGGCCATTGCCGAAGCGCTGACCAATATCGTGTGGGCGCCGATGAAAGACGGCATCGAGTCGGTTTCGCTGAGTGCCAACTGGATGTGGCCCTGTAAAAACCCGGGTGAAGATGCCCGTTTGTACAAAGCCGTTGAGGCTTGTAGTGATTTTGCCTGCTCGTTGGGTATTAACATCCCTACCGGTAAGGATTCGCTGTCGATGACCCAGAAATACGGTGACGAGAAGGTGTTCTCACCCGGAACAGTTATCATATCAGCTGCCGGAGAGGTTTCTGACGTGAAGAAAACGGTAAAACAGGTGCTCGTGAACGACCCGAAAACGGCTGTTTACCATGTTGATTTTTCTTTCGATAAACAAAAATTAGGCGGCTCGGTATTGGCACAAACCATGAATAAAATCGGGGATGAAGTGCCTACGGTGCAGGAACCGGAATATTTCAGAGCTGCTTTTGATGCGATTCAGGAACTTATCAGCAAGAATCTGATTTTAGCCGGACATGATATTTCTGAGGGAGGTATGATTACTGCTCTGTTGGAAATGTGCTTTGGTAATGCCCAGGGCGGGTTGTCCGTTAAACTCGATTACCTGGAAGGAAATTCGTTGGTTACCAGCTTGTTCGCCGAAAATCCGGGTGTGCTGATTCAGGTGAAAGACAGAAAAGAAGTGGAGAAAGTGCTTACTTCTTATGGCGTTGGTTTTGCCCGCATTGCTACTCCAATTGAAGAAAGAAGAATCGAAATTCAAAAGAAAAAAATTGCATATACTTTCTCCATCAATGATTTGAGGGATGTCTGGTATCGCTCTTCCTATCTGCTGGATAGAAAACAAAGCGGCGAAGCTTGTGCTCAGGCTCGTTACGAAAACTATAAATTTCAGCCGCTCGAATTCAAATTCAACGAGGCATTTAAAGGTAAATTCTCGCAGTTCGGACTGAGTCAGGACAGAAAACCAAGTGGTATCAAAGCCGCTATCATCCGTGAAAAAGGGACGAATGGCGATCGAGAGATGGCTTATTCACTGTATTTAGCCGGTTTCGATGTAAAAGATGTACACATGACCGACCTGGCAACCGGACGGGAAACGCTGGAAGATGTGAATATGATTGTATTCTGCGGCGGTTTTTCCAATTCTGATGTGCTGGGTTCTGCCAAAGGCTGGGCAGGCGCTTTCCTCTACAACGAAAAGTCGAAATTAGCGCTCGATAATTTCTATAAACGTGAAGATACACTGAGTTTGGGTATCTGCAATGGCTGCCAGTTGATGGTTGAACTTGGTTTGGTAACTCCCGAACACGATGTGAAACCACGCATGTTACACAACGACTCCCATAAGTTTGAATCCGGCTTTGTCGGACTCACCATCCCTGAAAACCATTCCGTGATGTTTGGGTCACTTTCGGGCAGTAAGTTGGGTGTTTGGGTGGCACACGGAGAAGGTAAATTTTACCTGCCGAAACAAGAAAACGACTACCATGTTATCGCGAAATATTCACACGCCGGTTACCCCGCGAATCCCAACGGTTCGGATTATGCAACTGCCGGTATTTGTTCTGCTGATGGTCGGCATCTGGCCATGATGCCCCACCTCGAAAGGGCGATATTTCCCTGGCAATGGGCGCATTATCCGGCAGAGCGGATTAACAGCGATCAAATCACCCCGTGGGTAGAGGCTTTTGTGAATGCAAGGGAGTGGGTGGAAGCCCGTTTGGGTAAGAAATGATGTTATTCTCAACCAGTTGGTTTTTTGTTCATTACTTAATAATCTAAATTCGCGTTAATAGTTATTAAATCAGGATTTTGAGATATTTTTTTATCGTACATTTGTTCCACTTTTTACAAAAATATTTTATACAAAGTATATGGAACAATCTGTTGATATTCGCGAACTTAACGAGAAAATAGAAAAGCAGAGTTATTTTGTGGATGCCTTAGTAATGGGCATGGATAAAGTAATTGTGGGTCAGAAGCATTTAGTTGAATCCCTGATGATTGGTTTGTTGTCCGACGGGCATATCTTACTGGAAGGGGTTCCCGGGCTGGCTAAAACGCTGGCGATTAAAACCCTCTCTGACCTGATAAAGGGAGATTACAGCAGGATTCAGTTTACGCCTGACCTGTTGCCGGCTGACGTAATCGGGACGATGATTTACAGTCAGAAGAAAGAAGAATTCAGCATCCGTAAAGGTCCTGTTTTTGCGAATTTTATCTTAGCTGATGAAATTAACCGTGCTCCGGCCAAGGTACAGAGTGCTTTGCTGGAAGCCATGCAGGAACGTCAGGTGACCATCGGCGATAGCACCTATAAACTGCCCGAGCCATTTTTAGTGTTGGCTACCCAAAACCCGATTGAGCAGGAAGGAACTTATCCGCTTCCCGAAGCACAGGTTGACCGTTTCATGTTGAAGGTGGTTGTTAACTATCCCAAAAAAGAAGAAGAAAAGTTGATTGTCCGTCAGAACCTGAAAAAGGAAAAACCACAGGTTACCCCTGTGCTGACTCCCAAAGAAATCATCGAAGCCCGCGATGTGGTTCGTCAGGTTTACATCGACGAGAAAATCGAAAAATACATCATCGATATTGTTTTTGCTACCCGTTTCCCGCAGGAATATGGTTTAAATACCCTCAAGGAAATGATTTCCTTCGGCGCTTCTCCGCGTGCATCAATTAATCTGGCGCTGGCTGCCAGGGCGTATGCTTTCATTAAACGTCGCGGTTACGTGATTCCTGAAGATGTGCGGGCGGTATGTTACGATGTGTTGCGCCACCGCATCGGACTGAGTTATGAAGCGGAAGCCAACAACATGACTTCAGACGAAATTATTACCGAAATTTTAAATTCTGTTGAGGTGCCTTAATGTATGGAGACGAGCGAAATCATACAAAAAGTCAGGAAGATTGAGATAAAAACACGTGGATTATCCAATCATATTTTCGCGGGAGAATACCATTCTGCCTTCAAGGGTAGGGGTATGACTTTCTCGGAAGTTCGTGAATATCAGTATGGTGACGATGTCCGTTCGATCGACTGGAACGTGACAGCACGCTTTGGTCATCCTTATATCAAGATTTTTGAAGAAGAAAGGGAGTTGACCGTGATGTTGCTGATTGACGTTTCCGGCAGCCGGGTTTTCGGTACGGTTTCACAACTGAAAATGGATATCTTCACAGAAGTGGCGGCAACGCTTGCTTTTTCAACCATTCAGAATAATGATAAGATCGGGGTGATTTTCTTCTCAGATAAGATTGAGAAGTTTATTCCTCCGAAGAAAGGGAAAAAGCACGTCTTACACATCATCCGCGAAATGATTGATTTCAAGCCGGAAAGTACGCGGACGAATATAGCAGAAGCCCTGCGTTATTTCACAAATGCCATCAAAAAGCGTTCGACTGCTTTTGTAATTTCAGATTTCATAGATAGGAACTTTGAGAAGGAGCTTACGATCGCGAACAGAAAACACGATGTGGTTGCGTTGCAGGTGTATGACATCAGAGAAACTGATTTGCCGGATGTAGGATTAATGAAGTTGAAAGATGCAGAAACTGGAAACCGGATTTGGGTAGATACTTCAGATAAAAGGTTGAGGACAACCTACCGGCATGCCTGGGGAGAGAGTCAGCTTGAATTGCAGAAGACATTTACAAAATCAGGCGTCGATTCAGTATCGATGAGTACCTCGGAAGATTATGTAAAGACCCTGAAAAAACTCTTTAAAATGAGAGCCTGATTGCTTGAGTTTACCTTTTGCACGGATGTAAAAAGAAATGAAGATGAGAAAAAGGATTACAATTTTTATACTGTTGACAACCTTGCTGTGCAAGATGGATATCCTGGCACAACAAGTTACGGTAAATGCAGGTATTGACTCTATTCAAATCTGGATTGGGCAGCAGACGCAATTGCATTTTATATACAGTCAGCAACCTGACCAGTTTGTACAAACTCCCATTTTTTCTGATGCCATAGTCGAGGGGCTCGAGATTGTTGATCGTTTGAAGAGCGATACCGTGAAAGCTGCGGATGGTCACCTTGATATCACGCAGACTTATGTTGTGACTTCGTTTGAAGATACTCTGTTGTTGATTCCCCCTTTCCCATTCATTTCAGGAGAAGACACAACCTGGTCGAAAGATTTGTCGTTGAAAATTATCCAGCCTTTTCTGATTGATACGACCGATATTCAGGTAGCCGACATCAAAGATGTATTCAAACCGCAATTCAGTCTGAAGTATTTTCTGAAGAAGTTATTGCCCTGGTTGATTGGTGCGGTATTGCTCGCGGCGCTGGTTTACCTGATCGTGATTTTATTGAAGAGACGAAAAGTGGTGACTACGGAAGAGGTAAAACCTAATATCCCGCCTTATGAGTTGGCTATCAGTAAGCTCGAGAAAATCAGGCAGGAGAAACTATGGCAGCAGAACAGGCATAAAGAATATCATTCCGAACTGACGGATGTATTGCGGGAATATATCGAAGAAGTATTCGAAATTCCGGCTATGGAAATGACTTCAGATGAGATTCTGACACAATTAAACTTCCTTAGAATAGAAAAGAAAGCAGTTTATCAGAAACTGCAACAAATTTTGCATTTGGCTGACTTAATCAAGTTTGCCAAATGGAATGTGGGTCCCGATGAACATGAACTGAGTTTGAGCAACGCTTTCGTGTTTGTGAATGAAACCAAAATTGAGGAAGAGCAAGAACCTAAAACAGAAGAGGAGATAAAGGAAGATGACATTTCATAACCCCGAATATTTATTTGCGCTGTTGATTCTGATACCGGTTATTTACTGGTACATCAAAGAATTATATAAGTCGGATGCCAGTCTGCAGATTTCATCGCACCGGAACCTGACAAGCACACCGAAGAGCCTGCGGTTGAGGTTGCTTCATTTGCCTTTTGTGTTGCGGGTGTTGGCTGTTATCCTGATCGTGATTGCAGTGGCGCGCCCACAGGCTTCCAATTCGTGGCGGACGGAAAATACCGAAGGAATAGACATTATTATAGCACTTGATATTTCAGGCTCCATGTTGGCGGAAGATTTTCGTCCCAACCGTCTCGAGGCTTCTAAGTCGGTCGCCAACGAATTTATCCTTTCCCGCCCAAATGATAATATCGGTCTGGTACTTTTTGCCGGAAAAAGTTTTACCCAATGTCCGCTCACTACCGATCATGCCGTGTTGGTGAATCTGTTCAACAGCATTGAATACGGGATGATTGAGGACGGAACGGCAATTGGTATGGGACTGGCAAATGCGGTAAACAGATTAAAAGACAGTGAAGCCAAGTCGAAAGTTGTGATTTTGCTGACAGATGGAGATAACAACAGGGGAGACATTGCTCCCGTTTCTGCCGGAGAACTGGCTCAGGCTTTCGGTATTCGTGTATATACCATCGGTGTAGGTTCGTACGGGAAGGTAAATATACCCATACAGACACCGCTGGGCAGACAATATCAGCAGATTGAGTCGGCTTTTGATGAGAAACCTTTGGAAGAGATTGCCTCTATGACCGGAGGAAAATACTTCAGGGCTACAAATAATGAGAAACTGAGAAGTATATACCAGGAAATTGATCAAATGGAGAAAACCCGGATCAGTGTCAGAGAGTATAATAAAAAATACGAGGAATATTTCATTTTTGCCCTGGCAGGTTTTGTGCTGCTGTTGATCGAGATATTGCTCAGAAATGCGTATTTGCGTAAAATACCGTAAAATACCGTAAAAAGCGGAAAGCGGAAAGCGGAAAATGGAAAATGGAAAACGGAAAACGGAAAATGGAAAACGTAGAGACGCCCTAATAGGGCGTCTCTACGGGGACAAAACACAATTTTTATATGTTTAGATTTGCAGAACCGGAATATTTATATTTGTTGTTAGTAGTACCCCTGCTGACCCTGATTTTTGTATTCTACAAAATCCGGAAACGCAGGAATATAGCTGCATTCGGAGACCCGGACTTACTGAAGGGCTTGATGCCGAACGTATCCACGGTCAGACCAACTGTGAAATTTGTCATGCAGATGGTAGTGCTGATGTTGTTGGTGGTTGTACTTGCCCGTCCGCAATTCGGGACCAAAGCCGAAGAAGTGAAACGTCAGGGTATTGAAGTGATGATTGCGCTTGATATTTCAAACTCCATGATGGCTACGGATGTTGCACCGAGTCGGTTGACCAAATCAAAACAGATACTTTCGCAGTTAATCGACAACATGAGCAACGATAAGGTAGGTTTGGTTGTTTTTGCCGGAGATGCCTTTACCCAGTTGCCGATTACTGCCGATTACGTGTCGGCCAAGATGTTTCTCAGTACCATTTCACCCAAACTGATAGCCCGTCAGGGTACGGCCATCGGTTCTGCTGTTGACTTAGCCATTAAATCCTTCAACCCGAAAAGCACGGCCTCTAAAGCCATCATCCTGATTACCGATGGAGAGAATCATGAGGATAATGCGGTAGAAGCTGCACGGTTAGCTCAGAAAGAAGGTATCGTGGTGCATGTAATCGGCATGGGTCGACCCGAAGGTGCGCCCATTCCTGTTGACGGAACCATGAGTTTTTGGAAAGACAAAAACGGTAATGTGGTCGTGTCGAAATTAAATGAAGCCATGTGTAACGATATCGCGAGTGCCGGTCAGGGCGTATATGTGCGGGCTGATAATACCAATGCAGCCTTGCGGGCAGTGTCGAAGGAGCTGGATCAGTTAGCTAAAACGGAATTGACTACAACTACTTTTTCTAATTATAATGAACAATTTCAATCATTCGCTATCATTGCGCTGGTGTTGTTGCTAATGGATATTTTTATCCTTGAAAGAATTAATAAACGTTTCAGCAGATTGAAAATATTTGATTTAAAAGAGAAGTTATAAGGGGCGTATGGAAACAAAAAAGATGATATTATTCATGGTGATTTCGTGCATGACCTTACCGGTTGTCGCACAGGAAGAGAATGCATATATCCGCGAAGGCAACCGGCATTATAAGTCGAACAAGTTTACAGAAGCTGAAATCGCTTACCGGAAAGGATTACTGAAAAACTCGAAATCGCTGGAGGCAACCTACAACCTGGGTAATGCCTTGTTCAAGCAGGAAAAATATGCCGAGGCGCTCGAACAATATCAGAAGATTGTTCCGACGGATAAAATACCGAAAGAAAAGCTGGCAGCAGCCCTCCATAATACAGGAAATGCTTTGTTGATGCAACAAAAAGTGGCTGAAAGTATTGAAGCCTATAAGAATTCACTGAAACTGAATCCGAAAGATGATGAAACACGTTATAACCTGGCGTTGGCACAGTATCTGTTGAAGAATCAGGAAAATAACAAGGATCAGAATAAAAAGGAGGAAGAAAAAGAACAGCCTGAAGAGGATAAAAAAGAAAAAGAAAATAAACCCGACGAATCAAAGCCTCAGGAGCAAAATCAGCCGAGAGATATGTCGAAGGATAAGGCAGAACAAATCTTGCAGGCCTTGATGCAGGATGAGGACGATACGATGGAAAAGGCTAAAAAGATGCCCCCAAGTTCCAGACGATCTGTTGAAAAAGATTGGTAATTAATGACCTGAAAAGCAAACTTGTATGGACGTTATGCGAAAAATAGGGAATAAAATAATGCTTGTAGCAGTTTTCATGCTGACTGTTTTCAGTCTGGCTGCCAATGATGAAGCCAAACTTTCAGCATCTGCTCCCGGTACGGTTATCATGGGACGCCCCTTTCAGATAACCTACACGGCCAATGCCAAAGTAACGGATTTCCGGGCGCCGGCTATTACCAATTTTGATATCCTGGCGGGTCCGTTTAAATCGGAAAGCTACAGTTCGCAGATTATCAATGGGAATATGTCCTCAACGGTTTCCATAACTTTCACTTACACATTACAGGCACAGAAAACAGGAACGTTCACCATCCCCTCGGCAACAGTCACCATTGACGGGCAAAAAGTGACTTCCAATGGGTTGAGCATTAAGGTGCTTCCGGAGGATGATAAAAGTTCTTCTTCATCATCTTCCTCTTCGCAATCATCTGCTGCCGGTTCCTCCATATCGGCATCCAATCTGTTTATCAGACCTATTATTTCACGAAACAATGTATATGAACAGGAAGCTGTGAAGTTGACCTATAAGTTATATACGACTTATGATGTAATTCAGTTCAGCAACAAGGGGATGCCCGATTTCAAAGGATTCCTGAAGCAGGAGTTCGAACAGACCGGCAATACCCAGTTGGCTTATGAAAGTTACAATGGTCGCAATTTCCTGACGGCTGTACTATATGAGGTAATCCTTTACCCGCAGACATCCGGTGAACTGGTTATCGATAAAGCGACTTTTGAAGCCATCATTCGCGTTCAGAGTAAACAGCCGGTACGCAGCATATTTGATGATTTTTTTGAGTCGTATTCAAATGTTGCCCGCAGCATAGAAGTTCCGGCAACCAGAATACATGTAAAGCCTTTGCCTCAAGGTAGACCTGTGTCGTTCTACGGGGTGGTGGGACAGTTTAGTCTGACTTCCTCTGTGTCGGCAAACCAGGTGAAAGTGAATGATGCGGTAACCTTGAAAATCAACATCGGAGGAAGTGGCAATATGAAGTTGCTGAAAAATCCGGATATCAAATTTCCGGATGCTTTTGAAGTATATGATCCGAAAGTTACCAATAATTTCAAGACATCCGCAGCCGGATTGACGGGGAATAAAATCGTCGAAATCATGTTTATCCCGCGACATGCCGGTACATTTGAGATTCCTTCCACGGAAATTGCTTATTTCGATCCGAAGGAGAATCAGTACAAAACAATGCGGACACCAAACTACAGTATTCAGGTGTTGAAGAGTGATGGTACAGTGGAAGAAAATCCGGTTGTCAGCAATTTTACCAACAAAGAAGATGTTAAACAGATTGGAAACGATATCCGCCATATCTACACCGGAAATATCAAGCTAAAACAAGGAGAAGTGTATGTGTTTGAACAGTTTGTTTTCTGGTTGATATTTATCATACCGCTGTTGATTTCACTTGTATTGTATTTGTTGTTCAGGAAACAGGTCAAAGACAATGCCGACCTGAATATGGTGAAAAACAGGAAAGCCAACCGGATTGCCCGCAAGCGTCTGAAATTTGCTCAGAAACTGCTGCGTGAAGGCAATAAGGATAAATTCTACGAAGAAGTGATGAAAGCTGTATGGAGTTACCTCAGCGATAAGCTGATTATTCCGGTAGCCGCTATTAACAAGGAAATCGTGATCGAAAGATTAACTGGGAACCAGGTCGGCGAAGAGTTGATTGGTCGCCTGAAGAACATCCTGAATACTTGTGAATATGCCCGCTTTGCGCCGAACTCAGGACAACAGGAAATGGGTAATCTGTATGAAGAAACAATCGAAGTCATCAGTCAACTCGAAGATGTCATTAAAAAGTAAACGGTATATGAGAAGCGTAATAATATCATCCATTTTGATGTTTATGATAGCCGGGTTTGTCCGTGCCGAAGTAGCTACCGTAGAAGACGCCAACAAGTTGTATGCGGACAAGAAGTACGCGGAGGCAGTCCTGAAGTACGAAGAGATTCTGGCAAAAGAAGGAGTTGCCCCTGAACTGTATTACAACCTGGGGAATGCCTATTTCAGGATGAACGAACTGGGCAAAGCCATCTTAAATTACGAGCGGGCCCTGCGTCTGGCGCCACGTTATGCCGATGCCCGCTTTAACTTAGAATTTGCCAATCAGAAGGTGATTGACAACATAGAGCTGTCTGATACCTTCTTTCTGAAAAAATGGATAGGAGCCATCATGAGACTGATGACTTCGAACGGATGGTTTTATTTCGCGGCAGTTTTCTTTATTCCGGCACTGGCAGCCTTGCTGTTGTTTGTTTTCGGGAATACGAAAGTGCTACGTAAAACGTCTTTCTATATAGGTTCTGTTCTGATGATTATCAGCATAGTATCTCTTGTTTTCTCAGGTATCAGGAAAAATCAGATGGTGAATCATGAAGCCGGTATTGTCATGACAGGAGCGGTTGTAATCAAAGGCTCTCCCGACCGGAGCGGAACTGATTTGTTTCAGTTGCATGAAGGAACGAGGGTTGATGTTGTAAGCACTTTAGGCGATTGGTTTGAAGTGAAACTTGCAAGTGGGAGTGTAGGTTGGGTAGAAAGTAAATACGTAGAAAAAATATGAGTTTTATTGATTGGTTGTTGTTACAGGATACGAAAGTGTTCCTATTCCTGAATGGATTACATACACCTCTGTTGGATGAGTTTATGTACATCATCAGTAAAGTCTGGGTTTGGATACCGTTATACCTGGGTGTTATTGCTTTTATCATTAAAAAATGGAAAATGGAAGCAATCTGGATTATCCTGTCGATCGTTCTTTGTGTGGTGTTGACAGACCAGCTGACGAACCTTACGAAAGCGTTTTTTGAGAGGTTACGACCCTCGCATGAACCGGCACTGAAAGGACTGGTACACCATGTGAATGGCTATTTAAGCGGAAATTTCAGCTTTGTGTCGGGGCATTCGTCCAATGTGTTTGGCTTTGCCTTGCTGAGTTCACTCATACTGAAACAAAAGGTATATACCTGGGCGATTTTCTTTTGGGCTGCTATGGTTGCTTATTCGCGAATATACTTAGGTGTGCATTATCCGCTGGATATATTCGGTGGTGTGGTGTTGGGCATGGGTATCGCACTTATCATATACACCATCCTCCGTGGATTTCAAAAGAAATTATTAGCTGAAATAAAATCCCGGTTCTTTTGAAACCGGGATTATCAATGTAATTATGTTTTATTGACGAAGTTATTATCGTACAACAATACCTTTTTCTTTCAAAAACGATTTCAACTCCGGAATACCGATTTCCTTATAGTGGAAAATGCTGGCTGCCAACGCAGCATCGGCTTTACCATCGGTGAAGACATCCACGAAATGTTCCATGTTCCCGGCGCCACCACTGGCGATGACCGGTACATTTACCGCTTCCGAGACTGCACGGGTGATGTCTAATGCAAATCCATCTTTTGTGCCATCGTGGTTCATCGAGGTCAGCAGGATTTCTCCGGCGCCTAATGCAACCGCTTCTTTTGCCCATTCGATGGTTTTTATTTCGGTTGGAATCCTGCCCCCGTTAAGAAAAACATACCATTCGCCGTCGATACATTTGGTGTCGATGGCCAATACCACACACTGACTGCCAAACTGACCTGCCAGATCTTTGATGAGTTGTGGATTGCGTACGGCGGCTGTGTTGACTGATATCTTATCGGCCCCACAGGAAAGCAGGTAAGATACATCTTCCACGCTGGATATACCTCCACCAACGGTAAAGGGGATGTTGATGTGCTTTGCAATGCGGGTCACCAATTCAGAAAGCGTTTTACGTTTCTCGTTGGTAGCCGTGATGTCTAAGAATACCAGTTCATCTGCTCCCATAGCGGCGTATAATGAACCCAACTCCACGGGGTCGCCCACATCCTTGATGTCGAGGAAATTGATGCCTTTTACTGTTTTTCCGTCTTTGATATCCAGACAGGGGATGATTCGTTTTGCTAACATAATATTTAATTGTCTACGGTCTACGGTCTACGGTCTCCAGACTCCGGTCTATAGAAACCTGATCGTTATTCACTATTCGCTATTCGCTATTCGTTATTCGCTTTCCGTTTTCCGCTTTCCGCTTTTAACGCGTTTCCTTCATCATTCCAATCCCCTAATTGCACCATTTCCACCGTGTTAATGCGGTTGCGGTCAGCTGGTTTTTCGACACGGATGTAATTGGAGGTGAAACCTACCATGTTATCGCCGTGATTGCGGCTTTCCCATAATACAGGATAGGTTTTACCCCGATGCTTTTCGTAGAACGCTTTTGTTTTTTTCTCTGAAAGCAAATGCAGGATGTCGCTTCTTCTTTTCTTTTCGGTGACAGAGTTGTGATGCTCGATTTCCAGCATTTTCGTGCCGGCTCTTTCCGAATAGGTAAACACGTGCAGTTGTGAAATATCTAATGAATCGATGAAACGACAGGATTCTTCAAACAGTTCGGCAGTTTCTCCATGTACTCCTACAATCACATCCACTCCGATGAAAGCATCCGGCAACACAGACTTGATTTTCTCCACCCGGCGGGCAAAGAGTTCCCGGTCATACTTCCTTTTCATCAGCTTCAGTACCTCATTTGTTCCCGATTGTAGCGGGATATGGAAATGCGGCATGATTCTTTTGCTTTGCGACACAAAGGTAATAATTTCATCCGAAAGGAGATTGGGCTCGATGGAAGAAATCCGGAAACGGACATCAGCTTCGATATTATCCAGCGCTTTGACCAAATCGAAGAAACTTTCACCCGTACTTCTGCCAAAATCACCGATATTCACACCCGTAAGTACAATTTCCTTTGCACCTTCGCGGATGGCTTCTTTAGCCATTTCAACCGTTTCGGCTACCGAAGCGCTGCGACTTCTACCCCTGGCCATCGGGATGGTGCAATAGGTACAGAAATAATCGCAGCCATCCTGTACTTTCAGAAAGTAACGGGTACGATCGTCACGGGAGCAGGAAGGCTTGAATTCTCTCACCTTTTTCACGGAACCATGGTGTATAACGGCGGAATCGTCTTTGTTTAAATTACGCAGGTATTCCAGGATACTGAACTTCTCGTTCGCTCCCAGTACTAAGTTTACTCCTTCTATTTTGGCAATCTCCTCCGGCTTAAGCTGGGCATAACAGCCTGTAACCACCATCAGGGCATTCGGATGCTGACGGTGTAATTTACCAATTGCCTGGCGGCATTTGCGGTCGGCCACATCGGTCACCGAGCAGGTGTTGATGACGCAAACGTCGGCTTGTTCACCGGATTTTGCTTTGACGAAGCCCTCTTCGCGCATCTTTTTTCCGATGGCAGAGGTCTCGGCAAAGTTCAGTTTACACCCAAGCGTGTGAAAGACAACCTTTTTATTGTTGAATACAGAATGATCGATCATGAAATGAAAAAATGAGCCACAAAGTTACGTTATTTTGGCGATTTACAGATACTCAAACAATTCCTGCGTGCTTTTTCTTACTTTCGGCAGGCGTGCGTTGTAGTCAGTTTCCTCGTCGCGGTAACCGATGGCGAGCATGCAGACAGAACCTAAGTTCCGTTCGTGTAAATTTAAGAGTTTGTCCAATGCTTCAGGACTAAAACCTTCTATGGGTACAGAATCCACCTCTTCATCCGCAGCAGTTGCCAGTCCGAATCCAAGGGCGATATAGGCCTGACGGGCAGCCCACTGGAAATTAGCATCAGCCGGAGCGCCTACCAATCCATTCATCATGTTGCGGTAAGCTATCACCTTTTCTTTTGCTAACATCGGCCGGGTTTTGTTAATCAGTTCGAAGTAGGTGTCTAAGATTTCATCCGTCACCTTTCGATAGCAGGCAAAAATAATTACCTGCGAGGCATTTGGAATTTGTGGTTGTCCGGGTGCAGCCACTTCGAAAATTTTGTTCTTTATCTCCTGAGATTCAACCACTAAAATTTTATAAGGCTGCAATCCCATCGAAGTAGGGGCTAAACGGATGGATTCGAGTATGTTGTCAACTTTGTCCTGCGGTAACTTTTTACCGTTCATTTGTTTGCTTGCGTAACGCTTGCTTAGTTTTGTTATCAATGTCATTTGGGTTTTAAAAATAAAGAAATTATTCAGTAATCATAAACACAAAAGTAGGCCTTTTGTTTAAGAAATACATCATTTTTTTGTACTTTTGCATCGCTTTAATATTTTGAAACAAGAATACAGATAAAGATACAATATGTTTGAATCGTTAAGTGAAAGATTAGATCGGTCGTTTAAGATACTGAAGGGCGAAGGCAGAATTACTGAAATCAACGTGGCAGAAACGCTCAAGGATGTGCGGAAAGCGTTGTTGGATGCCGACGTGAACTTCAAGATTGCCAAGACTTTTACCGATACCGTGAAGGAAAAGGCGTTGGGTCAGAATGTACTCACCTCAGTGAAACCTTCTCAATTGATGGTGAAAATCGTGCACGATGAGCTGGCAGAACTGATGGGCGGTCAGAGTGTTGACATAGATTTAAAAGGCAATCCGGCCATCATCCTGATGTCGGGCTTGCAGGGTTCCGGTAAAACGACTTTCTCCGGTAAGTTAGCCAACCTGCTGAAAAACAAGAGAGGTAAACGTCCGCTCCTGGTGGCGTGCGACGTGTATCGTCCCGCTGCCATTGAGCAGTTGAAGGTGTTGGGCGAACAATTGCAAGTGCCGGTATATTCAGAGCCTGAAAGTAAAAATCCGGTGGCTATTGCAGAAGCTGCCATCAAATACGCGAAACAGCATTACCATGATGTGGTAATTGTCGATACAGCCGGTCGTTTGGCGATTGATGAGATGATGATGACCGAGATTGCAGCCATCAAGAAAGCCTTGAAACCACAGGAAATCCTGTTTGTAGTCGATTCCATGACCGGTCAGGATGCCGTGAATACAGCCAAAGAGTTTAACGAGAGACTCGATTTCGACGGTGTTATCCTGACGAAGTTAGATGGTGATACCCGCGGTGGTGCAGCCCTGTCGATTCGTTCGGTGGTAAACAAACCCATCAAGTTTGTCGGAACCGGTGAGAAAATGGATGCACTGGATGTATTCCATCCCGAACGTATGGCCGATCGTATCCTGGGGATGGGTGATATCGTGTCGCTGGTAGAACGTGCACAAGAGCAATACGACGAAGAAGAGGCCCGTCGCCTGCACAAGAAAATTGCGAAGAACCAGTTCGACTTCAACGACTTCATCTCGCAGATACAGCAAATCAAGAAGATGGGTAATATCAAGGATTTGGCAGCCATGATTCCCGGCATGGGGAAAGCGCTGAAAGATGTGGACATCGACGAAAACGCCTTCAAAGGCATCGAAGCCATCATCCATTCGATGACACCTAAAGAAAGAGAAAATCCTTCGCTGCTGAATGGCAGCCGGAAACAACGCATCGCTAAAGGTAGCGGTACCACCATCGTGGAAGTCAACCGTTTGCTGAAGCAGTTCGAGCAGACCAGCAAGATGATGCGCATGGCCACCACCATGAAACCCGGCAAGGTGAAAGCGGGGAAACGACGTTAAATTTGGTCATCAGACACCAGACGCCAGTCACCAGTCGCCCGGCTGAAGACTGGAGTCTGGAGACTGGAGACCGCAGACATAATAACATGACCAATTACCAAATCATCGACGGCAAAGCCATTTCCGACCAAATCAAGCAGGAGATTGCAGCAGAAGTACAACAAATCATCGCCAATGGCGGAAAACGCCCTCATCTGGCGGTTATCATCGTGGGACACGACGGCGGTAGCGAGACCTACGTGGCACATAAGGTAAAATCCTGCGAGCAGGTCGGTTTCAAATCTACCCGCATTGCTTTCGAGGCAGATGTGACCGAAGCCCAATTGCTGGCAGAAATCGACAAACTTAATAAAGATACAGATGTTGATGGATTCATCGTGCAGTTACCTTTGCCGAAACACATTTCAGAAGAGAAAGTCATCGAAGCTATTGATTATAGAAAAGATGTGGACGGCTTTCATCCGGTGAACGTGGGACGCATGGTTATCGGACTGCCCTGTTTTGTTTCAGCCACCCCCGCCGGTATCATGGAATTACTCAAAAGGTATGAAATCCCTACATCCGGTAAAAACTGCGTGGTGATTGGACGTTCGAACATCGTGGGTAAACCCGTGGCTTCGCTGATGATGCAAAAAGCCAATCCCGGCGATGCCACCGTAACCGTTTGTCACAGTCGCACCAAAAACCTGAAGGAAATGTGCCTGCAGGCCGACATCATCATCGCGGCCCTTGGGATGCCCGAATTCCTGAAAGGCGACATGGTAAAAGAAGGCGCCGTGATTATCGATGTGGGTACAACCCGTGTAGCTTCCACCGAAACCAAATCCGGATTCAGGTTGAAAGGCGATGTCGCCTTCGACGAAGTAGCACCCAAATCCTCCTACATCACACCTGTTCCCGGTGGCGTAGGGCCGATGACGATTATTTCGTTGCTGAAGAACACGCTGTTGGCAGCGAAGAAAGAGGTTTATTAAAATGCACATCTTCTACGTCCCAAATATCGCCTCCTCTCTTCTTTCCGAAGAAGAATCCCTGCACGCTGTCAAGGTATTGCGGTTGCAGGCAGGGGATGCTATTGTGGTGGTAGATGGGACAGGCGGGTATCACCAGGCCAGGATAACCCTGCCGCATCCGAAACATTGTGCCTTTGAGATTACTGAAACTATTCACGAATATGGCAGGCGCAATTACCGGCTGCACATCGCCATAGCTCCCACCAAAAACATCGAGCGTTTCGAGTGGTTCCTCGAAAAGGCCGTGGAGATAGGCATCGACACCATTACGCCCGTGTTGTGCCGCTATTCCGAACGCAAAATCATCAAGAACGAGCGCCTCGAAAAAATCATCGTTTCAGCCGCCAAGCAATCCATCAAGGCCTATTTTCCGGTTTTAAACCCACTTTGCACTTTTGACGAACTACTCAAAAAACACGAAGCGAAAGCCAAATTCATCGCCCATTGCTATCCCGGCGACAAAGCACTTTTAAAAGACCAGTTACCCGGTCAGGATGACATCCTCCTCCTCATCGGTCCCGAAGGCGATTTCAGTCCTGAAGAAGTCGAAAAAGCCCTCCAGAACGGTTTCCAACCAGTATCCCTGGGCGAAAGCCGCCTGAGAACAGAGACCGCAGGAGTGGTGGCTTGCGCGATTGTTGGTTGCGGGTCAAGCCCGCAATGACGAAGGGTCAAGCCCGCAATGACGAAGGGTTAAATAAACCAAGTGAGGTGTAAGGGGTGGTGCTTCGCTTCGCTCGCAATGACGGCGTTGAATAGCCAAGTGCAGGTGTAAGGGGGTTGCTTCGCTTCGCTCGCAATGACGGCGTGTTGGTACGTCGATGACAGGGTTGCCGGTTCGTCACATGCAGGGTTACCGGTACATCACAAGAAACCTAAGAGAATCAGTGTAAGATATTTCAGAACCGGATTTATGTAAACTTGATTTCCAACTTGATTATTACCTCAGACTTCAGTGATATGCGAATAACCTTATTAGCAATAACTTGATTTCCAACTTGATTGTAACAATCAACTTCAGTGAGAACGCACATAATCTCACTCCTCTTAACTTGATTTCTAACTTGATTGCCACAAAAAACCTCCACAATTTGTTAATTATTTGAAAATTAGTTTTTATCTTTGGACAGAAAAAATCACATATACACCTCAATTTGTATTTGATCTAATTTTCTGTATGTGTAATTGTATGTGATATTTCGGTTCCTAATTTTTTGCTGATTTTCTTTGTTGAAAGGAAATAAGATGTTGCAAAAAGCAGATGTATATCGAATGAGGGTTTGGATACAGGAGAGGGGGCATATAGGCTTAAAAAACTGACAAAAGGATTATTTACTCGAACGAAACAAACGACAAATCTTACAACAGAAAACGAGTTTATTTATAATTATTTAATTATGAATCACATTAGAAATTTTGCACTATTTGCATTAATATTTTTATCATTTACCACAATTGAAGCACAAGGACTAAGTTATGGAGTAATTATTGGCACTGATGTTTCCCTAATGAAAATGAGAAACGTTCCTAAAGATATTGAATATACTTCTATGTATGCTCCAATATTAGGATTCAATGTGAACGGATTCATTTCTTATAAGAGTAAAAGTTTTTGGGGTATTAGTTTAGAACCTGGATTTATAAGAAAAGGAGGTGTTCAGCTGTTTGACTATATGAATAGTCATAATATGGCAATTCACTATAAAGTAAGGAATGAGTTTAATTCCTTAGAGTTGCCAGTTTTGTTCGATATATATTTGAATGAAAAATTATATATGTCGGCAGGTTTTGAGTTTGAATATCGCTTGTCTGAGAAAGCTATTATGACTGACCAGGTAACTTGGAATGACCAATCATTTTTTGTTGCGAAAGTGTTAGAAAACCATGTCTTGGCTGATGATATTCTACCCGATGACAATAATCGACTAAGTTATTCGGGACTGGTTGGTTTACATTACAACATCAACCGCAAATTTGATTTGGGGTTACGATATGGCATAGGATTAAAAGAACTTATTCATGTTAGTTGGTTAGATCATTATGGAGATTCTTTTGGGGAATCAAATGTGTTTAATAATTATTTGCAATTAATTCTGAAAATCAGACTAAATTGAGAAGAGTTAAATTAACAATTGAAATTGAATAAATTAAAGAGTAGTTGATGTTTTTGACCATACTCTCACTATATAGCAAACTATTATATGTAAACTCATATTTATAATGAAAAGAATCTTCAACTTCATAATCATTTTACTTTTAGTTATTGGAATAATTAACTTGGTTAGCTGTAATGCAGATGAGCCAATACTTGCAAATACGGTGACAGATATAGATGGTAATGTATATCATACAGTTGAAATAGGGACGCAAACATGGATGGTCGAAAACTTAAGAACGAAAAAGTTTAATGATGGAATAGCAATTCCAGAAATTTCAGACAGCATCGAATGGACAATGACAACAAGTCCGGGTTATTGTTGGTTTAAAAATGATTCTATTTCATTTAAAGAAAAGTATGGGGCATTGTATAATTGGTATGCAGTAAATACTGGAAAATTAGCTCCGGTAGGTTGGCATATACCGACTAAAAATGAATGGGAAACTCTTTTTGCATATTTGGGAGGCGAGAGTTTGGCTGGTGGAAAACTAAAAGAATCTGGCACAAAAAATTGGTTCAGTCCTAATACAAATGCTACCAATCTTACCGGATTTAGTGCTCTCCCAAGTGGATCACGTTTCTTTGGTAAATTTGATAATGAGAGATATTTAAGCATTTATTGGTGTACTGATGATGATGTCGAGAGTGCTTTCAACTTTGCTTTCCTATATAACACAAGTGCAGTAACAATTGGATTTAGTGATAAAAAAAGCGGATTGTCAATCAGATGCATTAAGGATTAAGGGACTTTTCTGGAAATTCCCTATTGAAAATAACTATAAAAAAAATCCAACCTATGAAAAAAACACTTTTTATCTTACTATCCACATTCATCCTCATCAGCTGTGAAAAGAGCAACATCGCAGAACATACCGATTACATAGGAGTATGGACCAATGTCAATGGAAATTTAACACGCACATTAGAAGTTAAAACCGGTGGAAGAAGCTTTTATGAAGAGCGAACAAGCTCAGGAAATTCATATACTGCGGTAAGCTATAACGGCAATTTTATTTTAAACGATTCAATCCTGAAAATCGGTTTTAAGAAGCTGATTATTAATGAAGCACCAACGATGTCGGGAAGTACATGGTATCTCGTGATGGATAATCGGGAATATACAAAAAAACCCTAAACCCAATCATGTTTTCATGATGAAAAACGAAATTATTTTATACCGTCCTGATGAACTCAGCGAACACATTGAAGTGCGAATTGATGAGGATACTGTTTGGTTAAACCAACAACAAATGGCTACCTTATTCAACCAAACAAAACAGAATATAAGTCTGCATATCAATAATTGTTTCAGAGAAAAAGAGTTGGAAAGACCGGCAACTGTCAAGGAATCCTTGACAGTTCAGAAAGAGAGAAACAGAATCGTGAAACGCAAGATAGAGTATTACAACCTCGATGTAATCATTTCTGTTGGATATCGTGTTAAATCTAAGCAAGGCACCCAATTCCGCATTTGGGCAAATAAAATCCTGAAAGATTACCTGCTGAAAGGTTACGCCCTTAATAACCGGATAAACCGTATCGAAGACAATGTACAAGCTATCTCGCTGTTGTTGCTTACCAAAACCATCAGCAAGCAACTGATCTTAGATGTTCAAAAAGTGAACGAGCAATACGGAAACTTCGAACTAAAGCCTTTTAGTAAAAGTCACGACCGCTTTTTGATTATTGACGACAACGAAATCTATCATTTAGGCGCATCGCTTAAGGATTTAGGAAAGCGGTGGTTTGCTTTTTCGAAATTAGATAGAAGAACCGTGGGAGATATGTTGAAGAACATAAATGACCTTTTATAGGTATTAACCGGGGTATTCAACAAATTATTACAATCATAATTTCGCAGTTAGCATATTATGCGAAATAAAAAATTCCCCTCAATCTGTTAATTATCTGAAAATTAGTTTATATCTTTGGGCTGAAAAATCACATATACACCTCAATTTGCATTTATTCCAATTGATGTACATAAACAAATAATAGGATGTTGAAAAATAAGTATTTATGCGTTGTGTTATTAACTGTATTATTGTTTTCCTGTGGAGATAATAATCCTATTGAACAAGATACTCCACTTATGGTTAGTAGCACGGAAGTGACTTTAAGTCCGGATAAACCTTATGTCGAAACATCTGAAATGAAAGTCGTGTATGTTGCTGTTGGATAGGATTTTTATAATATCAATGCGTGAAATTTCAGCCTATTTGTAATTCTGATAATCAGAAACTGACAGGTTTATCATACGAGTATCTATAATCGTGTTTCTCGTACCTACCATCTCGGTTAGAGTTATTAATTCCTCTTCGCCAACAACTGCTTCACCAATGCCGGGATTTCTATCGGACGTCTCGCGACGGGAACACCAACAGCTTCGAAGGCAGCGATTTTCTCGGCAGCTGTGCCGCTACCGCTGGAAATGATGGCGCCTGCATGTCCCATGCGTTTGCCCGGAGGAGCTGTTTGTCCGGCTATGAAGGCAACTACCGGCTTGCTGATTTTTTCCTTGATATATTGTGCCGCACGTTCTTCGGCATCACCGCCGATTTCGCCGATTAACACAATGGCTTCTGTTTCAGGGTCATCTTCAAACATCTGTAATAACTCCTGATAGTATAGTCCGGCTACCGGGTCACCGCCGATACCAACGCAGGTGCTTTGTCCAAGACCATTGGTTGTTAACTGATTCACCATTTCGTAAGTTAGCGTACCACTGCGGCTCATTAACCCTACATTTCCTTTCATGAAGATGTTGCCGGGCAGGATACCCACGAGCGCTTCATCGGGAGTGATGAGTCCCGGACAGTTGGCGCCAATCAGCTTCACGCCTTTTTTCTTCAGGTAAGCCGTTGCTTTTACCATGTCGAGGGTCGGAACACCTTCCGAAATGCAAACCACGAGTTCGATGCCTCCTTCTGCGGCTTCTAAAATAGCATCCCCGGCAAAAGGTGCCGGTACAAATATAATCGATGTGTTGGCGCCGGTCACTTTTACGGCATCTTCAACAGTGTTGAAAACCGGGATACCCTCGAAAGTCTGACCGCCCTTGCCGGGTGAAACGCCCGCGACGATGTTGGTTCCATAGGCTTTCATCTTGGTGGTGTGAAAACTGCCATCCCTGCCGGTAATTCCCTGTACTAATAATTTCGTGTTTTTATTGATTAATATGCTCATGTGCGTAGTTTTTTTTGAATTCGACAGTTAATGTTTCTCCTGACTGCAACCCTTACAAAGGCGCATAGCCTCTTGTGCCGCTTCGCTCATGGTGTTGACTACCGGAAGATTGGCCTGTTTGATGATTTCCAGCCCTTCTTTGGCATTGGTGCCGGAAAGACGAACCACTATAGGAATATTCACCTCAATCTGATTCAGTGCAGTAATCAATCCTTTTGCTACATCATCACAACGGGTTATGCCGCCGAAGATGTTGATCATCACCACATGCACATTTTTATCAGACATCAGCAGTTTCATGGCATCCACCACCTTTTGCGGATTTGAACTTCCACCGATGTCCAAGAAGTTGGCCGGTTGTCCTCCAAAGTACTGAATTAAATCCATGGTTGCCATGGCTAATCCTGCACCGTTGACCATACAACCGATGGTGCCATCGAGCCGGATATAAGACAACCCCTTTTCCTTCGCTTCGATTTCTTTCTTTTCATCTTCATCGGGTTCGTTGAGTGCGGCTATTGCAGGTTGGCGGTAAAGCGCGTTATCGTCGAAATTCATTTTGCCATCCAGCGCCAGCAGTTTACCGTCATCAGTTATTACCAGCGGATTGATTTCAACCAGAGAAGCATCAGTGTTGATAAAAAGCTGATAGAGTTTCTGGAACATATCAACTGCCTGTTTTACCAGATTTATGTCATCAAAAAGTTTGAATGCAATTTTACGGGCCATGAAAGGCGACATACCCAGATCGGGGTCGATGATGAATTTGTGGATGGCATCCGGGTTTTCTTTGGCAACCTCTTCAATTTCAACACCACCTTCGGCACTGGCCATGAAAATAACAGACTTGGAGTTGCGATCGATGGTGAGTCCCACGTAAAACTCAGAATTGAACTTAATTCCCTCAGCCACCAGCACCTTTTCTACCGTGCAACCCTTGATATCCATGCCGAGGATTTTGCCGGCAGCAGCTCTGGCTTCTTCCATGCTTTTGGCTAATTTCACCCCGCCGGCTTTTCCGCGACCGCCAACCAGCACCTGCGCTTTTACCACAACCGGAAATCCCAATTCCACGGCAGTCTCAGCCACCTCGTCAATCGTAAAACAAACCTTTTCCTTCGTGATGGGAATGCGGTACCGGGAGAAAAATTCTTTTGCCTGATATTCGTGTATCTTCATAATAATATTAATTTATTGAACCATATAAGTCATATAAGTAACATATAAGTTTTTTATTTTTAAGCGTAAATTATAATCATTTAAATCGTAAATAAACTTATATGTTACTTATATGACTTATATGGTAAAAACTCTTTTGCCCAAATTTAAACCATTTCAAACTGAAAAACAAATAATAATTAACTTTTCTTGCAGAAAATTGGTTGATACATCACCGTTTGTTGAAATCGCCGCAATGAAAAGGTTCTTTATCTTTGTTCTTTTCGTAATTTTTCAGAATTTCATGTTTGATGTCGCAACCGGTACAGTCATCGCAGTTGGAGGCACTTTTTGAGCGCAGGGATTTAACCACGGCATATATGGTATATGCTACGGCAGCGGTGATAATCAGTATGACGATGATGTTCTGCAACATATCAAAAATTCAGTTATTAACGCGTTGCAGGTGTAAGAGCTTTACTCCCTGATTTCCAGCAGTGCCACGTTTTCTACATGGTGGGTGTGCGGGAACATGTCCACAGGCTGAACGTTGGTAACCCGGTAAGCTTTGTCGAGCAGACTCAGGTCGCGTGCCTGTGTCGCGGGATTGCAGCTAACATATACAACACGTTTGGGTGCGGCAAAAAGGATGGCGTCAATCACATCATTGTGCATTCCGGCGCGGGGCGGATCGGTGATAATCACATCCGGCTTACCGTGTTGCAGTATGAATTCCTGATTCAGGATATCCTTCATGTCTCCTGCGTAAAACAAAGTATTGTCGATTTTGTTCAGTCGCGAATTCTCTTTGGCATCTTCGATGGCTTCGGGGACATATTCGATGCCGATAACCTGTTTGGCTTGGTGCGCCACGAAGTTGGCAATCGTTCCGGTGCCTGTATATAAGTCATATACGATTTCATTTCCGGTGAGTCCGGCATATTCCCTCGTGATTTTGTACAGTTCGTAAGCTTGCTTAGAGTTTGTCTGATAAAAACTTTTCGGGCCGATTTTGAATTTCAATCCTTCCATATCTTCGTAAATACAGTCGGAGCCTTTGAAAACAAACACTTCCTGATCGGTTATGGTATCGTTAGCCTTTGAATTGATGATGTATAACAGTGAAGTTATCTGCGGGAATTTATCAGCCAGATGTTGCAGTAAGTCTACTCTTGCCTGTTTATCTTCATGAAAGAAAACCACGATCAGCATCAGTTCGCCCGTGGTACTGGTACGCACCATCATGGTACGCAGGAAACCTTCCTGTTTCCTTAAATCGAAGAAAGTCAGTCCATTTTCGAAAGCGTAATCCCGTATTTCATTACGCAACTGATTCGAGATATCATCCTGCAACCAGCATTTATGGATGTCGAGGACTTTGTCGAACATGCCCGGGATGTGAAAGCCCACGCCATTCATATTTTGCTCCTGACCAAGATTCATCTCTTCAGAAGTAAGCCATTTTTTATTGGAGAAGGTAAATTCGAGTTTGTTGCGGTAGAATTCGGTACTTTCAGAACCCAGTATGGGTGTAATGTCAGGGAGTTCAATTTTTCCGATACGGGTCAGGTTGTCCACCACCTGTTTTTGTTTGTAGGCAAGTTGCTGACTGTAAGGCAACATCTGCCACTTACATCCCCCACAGGTTCCGAAATGCTCACATGCCGGCTCTATCCTGTCTTTCGAATATTCATGAAAACGAATGGCACGTGCTTCTAAGTAAGCACTTTTCTTTTTGGTAACCTGCAAGTCAACCACATCGCCGGGGATGACGTGCGGTACAAAAACTACTTTTTCGTTGACACGGGCCAGGGCTTTACCCTCGGCGGCAATGTCGGTAATCTGAATTCTTTCGAGAATGGGATGTGGTCTTCTGTTTTTTGCCATTTTATAACTCTTTTGTCATCCTGAACGAAGCAAAGTGAAGTGAAGGATCTCCTCTTCAATTGCAGTTCATTCATTATCTTACATCAAACACGCCAGCGCGATGCTGTTGAACTTCGTTGCTGCGCTATCGCTGCGGGAGGTGAGTACTACGGGCTTTTCCGTGCCAAACAACATACCCCCGATTTCTGCGTGTGCAAAGGTAACCATACTTTTGTAAAAAATATTCGCTGAAACGAAACTTGGGAAAATTAAAATATCGGCATCGCCAGCGATGGGGGTGTCGACTTGTTTGATTTTTCCTAATTCCGGATTAATGGCCAGAAATAAATCCAACGGACCAGCGACAATGGCATCGCCGAATTCATTTGCTTGCCCCAGTTCAAGCATTTTTTTATAATCAGACATGAAATTGAGCTTCGGGTTCATCTTTTCTGTACCGTGCAACAAGGCTACTTTGGGTTTACTGATGCCAAAATTTTTTGCCGTATCAATGGCGTAGCGGATAATGGCGGTACGTTGCCTCACATTTGGTTCCGGTATCACGGCTGGATCGGTAATAAACAATAATTTAGGGTAGCCGGGGATTTCTATGGCAGCAATGAATGTTACCACATTGCCAAACGGCACTAATCCGGTCCCTTTTTTCAACACGGCATGCAGCAATATGTCCGTGTTCACAAGTCCTTTCATGAGGATGTCGGCAGCTCCGGATTTCACCATCTCAACAGCCATGGTCGATGCAACTACCGGATCGCTACAGTCGATAAACTGTATGTCCTGTTGCTTTTCAAGCAACTGAATGTCATAGTCTTCCGGATTCCCGATGATTTGTACGCTCACGAATCCCATGTCGACCGCACGGGTGACAGCCTCCATCGAGTTGGCATCAGCCGGATTTACAACCACCAACTTTTTGTGCTGGCTGAGCTGTTGTAAGTGGCTCGTAAGTTCTGAAAATGACCTGATAGCAAGCATATATTATAGTTTGTGAATTTTTACAAATATATGGTTTTTTATCTGTTAAAAAGAATATTCTTTGTATCTTTGAACGGTTTTTTTTGATCCTTCGCTACGTTAGGATGACGTAGTAAATAAGTAATATCAGAAGAAGGACACAATCTATACAAAATTCTGCATCAACATGAAAAGATTCAAATTACTGAACAATGTTTTCGGATGGCTGGCATTTGCCATCGCTGCTGCGACTTACCTTTCAACGATGGAGCCAACAGCCAGTTTCTGGGACTGCGGCGAGTTTATCGCATCTGCCTACAAATTAGACGTGGGACATCCCCCCGGAGCGCCGTTTTTCATGCTGACAGGGCGTTTCTTCTCGCTCTTTGCTTCTGATCCAACACAGGTGGCTTTGATGGTCAATGCTTTGTCGGCTATCGCGAGTGCGTTTACCATCCTGTTCTTGTTCTGGACCATCACGCACCTGGCCCGAAAAGTGATTGCAAAAAATGAAGATGATTATACGTTTGCAAATGTAGTTGGTATCCTTGGCGCCGGTATGGTGGGTGCGTTGGCTTATACTTTTTCCGATACATTCTGGTTTTCAGCCGTCGAAGGAGAGGTGTATGCTTATTCTTCGCTGTTTACTGCCGTCGTTTTCTGGTTGATACTTAAATGGGAGCGCGTGGCTGATAAACCGGGTTCTGATAAATGGTTGATTTTGATAGCCTATCTGATGGGACTTTCCATCGGTGTTCACTTGTTGAACCTGCTGGCAATACCGGCTATCGGACTGGTGTACTATTTCCGTAATTATAAAGTAACACCCTGGGGGGTTGTCGGCGCCATGCTGATTTCGGTGGCTATTCTGGGAACGGTGCTGTACGGCATCATCCCCGGATTCGTGGAAGTGGCCAGTCAG
Organism: Paludibacter sp.; assembly: GCA_024710005.1. Taxonomy (GTDB): domain Bacteria; phylum Bacteroidota; class Bacteroidia; order Bacteroidales; family Paludibacteraceae; genus Paludibacter. The sequence goes on from JANJVQ010000014.1 coordinate 75,837, forward strand.
TTCGAATTGTTGTTCGTAAATGGTTTCGGCTTTGCTTACAATACGGGTATGTATGTGTACATCGTACTGACCATCGCGATTTTAGGCTGGTCAATTTTTGAAACATATACACAAAAGCATTACACCAGGATGATTATTTCGTTTCTGGTTGCGATTACAATCGTCGGAATACCTTTCTTCGGGTCAAACTTTATTATGGGTTTCCTGATTGTGGGTGTGCTGACTTATTTGTTTTTTAAATACAAGAAATTTGTTAATGCCCGCTGGTTGAACACGTCGCTGGTGATGATTACCGTAATATTAATCGGTTATTCTTCTTATACTGTAATTGTTATCCGCTCGGCAGCCAATCCTCCGATGGATCAGAACTCCCCCGATAATGTGTTTGCCCTGAAATACTACCTGAACAGGGAACAGTATGGCGACAGACCTTTATTATATGGCCAGGCATACAATGCCCCTGTTAAACTCGAAATTAAAGGAAATACCTGTATCCCGATGTATAAAACAGGTGATCCTTCCTATGCCCCTGTTCCAAAAACAGATGCCAATGAAAAAGACTACTATTTTGTAACGGGTCATAAACTCGATTACATCATGGACGACCGTTTCAATATGTTCTTCCCGAGGATGTACAGTTCAAGCCCTGCTCACGTAAGCGCTTACAAATCGTGGGGCGAAGTGAAAGGTAAACGGGTGCGGTTTGATTACTGCGGACAGGAAAGAACGGAATTTGTGCCCACATTCACAGAGAACATGCGATTCTTTTTCAATTATCAGCTTAATTTTATGTATTTCAGGTATTTCATGTGGAACTTCAGCGGTCGCCAGAATGATATTCAGGGACATGGGGAAGTGGATCGCGGTAACTGGATTACGGGGATTAAGTTTATTGATAATAAATTAGTGGGTGATCAGACCAATCTTCCTTCGGAACTGAAAGAGAATAAAGGAAGAAATGAATACTACATGTTGCCATTGTTATTGGGCATTATCGGCATTTTGTTCCTGATTTACAGTGGAAAAGAGGGCAAACATTCGTTCTGGATTACAGCCCTGCTGTTTTTCCTGACAGGTATCGCCATCGTGATTTACCTGAATCAGACACCTTATCAACCCCGTGAACGGGATTACGCTTACGCGGGTTCTTTCTATGCTTTCAGTATTTGGATCGGACTTGGGGTGCTCGGCTTGATTCGTTTCTTCGAAAAATACCTTCCGAAAACACTTGTGTCTGTTGTGGTCTCAGTAGCTGCGTTGGGTGTTCCTGCCCTGATGGCTGTTGAAAACTGGGACGATCACGACAGAAGCAATCGCTATGTGGCGCGTGATTTCGGACATAACTATTTGGTTTCCTGTAAAGAAGATGCTATTATTTTCTCGAATGGCGATAATGATACATTCCCCTTGTGGTATAATCAGGAAGTAGAGGGTAACCGTACAGACGTGCGGGTATGCAACCTCAGCTACCTGCAAACCGACTGGTATATCGATCAGATGAAACGGGAGGCTTATTTGTCGAGTCCTCTTCCAATATCCTGGAAACCGAAAGATTATGTATATGGTACTAATGAAGTGATTTCTATACGTGATGTTCAAAAAACGCCACTGGATGTATCCACTGCTTTCAGAATTGCCCTGGATCCTGAAATTAAAATTGAGGGTGAAAATATTATTCCATCTAAACAGTTGTTTATTCCTGTGAATAAAGAGGATGTGCTAAAATCAGGTACACTTGATTCTACCCGTGCCGGTGAAATTGTTCCTCAAATCATGTTTGACCTGAGCAGTAAGTCCCGTTTGACCAAGAGCGAACTGATGGTTATCGAGATGCTGAATGAAAACAAATGGAAACGTCCGGTTTATTTCGCGGTAACGGTAGGGGATGATTATTATCTTGGACTGAACGACTACTTTGAACTGACCGGTCTGGCTTATCAGGTGATGCCGGTAAGTACCGGAGGAAAAGGGGCTGGCGTGAATACGAAAGAGATGTACGAAAACATGATGCATAAGTTCCGCTGGGGTAATGTGGCAGATCCGAAGGTTTATTTAGATGAAAATACCCTGCGCATGTGCCGCACGCACCGGATGATGTTCTCCCAGCTTGTTGGTGCCTTGATACAGGAAAATGATACGGTAAGAGCCAAAAAGGCGTTGGATTTTGCCATGGAAGTACTTCCGGGAACAACAATCCGCCACGATTATACTTCGGTGTTGCTTGGCGAATACTATTATGCACTGGGTGAATTCGCCAAAGGGAATGAGATTATGGATTTTGTGGCAAAAGATTGTCTGGAAAATCTGGATTGGTATTTCCGCCTGACAAATGCCCAGCGTAAAAGTGTGGAAAGCCGTATCGGACATAATTTCGGTGTGCTGAATCACATCCTTCAGCTTGCCCAGCAGTACGGACAGAAAGCATTAATGGATCAATATCTCCCCGCGTTTGAGAAACTTTCGCAGCGGGTCAGAATGTAAGGTGAAAAGATGCAGTTTCCACGCTTTTTAAGACCTCTGTTCGGGAAGTTAACCTGGCGGGTGAAAACCGATTCGAAGCTGATTTATCTCACTTTCGATGACGGGCCCGTGCCGGAGGTGACTCCACAGGTGCTTGATATCCTGGATGAGTACGGATGGAAAGCGACTTTTTTCTGCGTGGGTGATAATGTGCGTAAGTATCCTGAGGTGTATCAGGAGGTGTTGAGGAGAGGTCACCGTGTAGGAAACCACAGCTTTAATCACATCAGGGGCTACCGGTATTCGGTTGAGGATTATGTAGCAAATGTGCAAAAGGCATCGGCATACATCGAGAGTCGCTTATTCCGTCCCCCGCACGGCAGAATTACTTTTTCTCAGATAAAAGCCCTGAAAGAGGACTATGATATCGTGATGTGGGATGTGATTACGTATGATTACGATAAGAAGAAGAAACCCGAACAAATCATGCGCACGGTGAGAAATTACCTGCGAAAAGGTTCGATCGTGGTTTTTCATGACTCGATTAAAGCGAAAGATAATGTGCTGACAGTCCTGCCACAGGTATTAGCCTACTGGAAAGAAAAGGGATACAGCTACGGCTTATTATAAAACGGTGTCTCATAAGCACCCAACTGCTGCGTTGTTTTCGATGTGAGCGTTTGGTCACGTACTTAAGTACGCTCCCTCACCCTCAATCTCAGCGCCTTGCATTTTAATACTTCTGAGATACCTTGGTTGTTTTTTTAATTGATTAACTATGAGGGAGTTTGTTTTACATTACATCTGGCAGCATAAGCTGTTTGTGCAGCATGATTTACACACCACCGACGGTCAGCGGATCGAGGTTATTGATGTGGGAAAACCGAATACACATGCTGGTCCCGATTTCTTCAATGCAAAAATAAGAATCGGAAAAACCATCTGGGCAGGCAATGTGGAAATACATAACCTGGCATCGGACTGGAATAAACACCGGCATCAGCAGGATAGAAACTACGGCAATGTGATTTTGCATGTGGTGAAAAAAGCGGATGTGCCTGTTTTCCTGGCTGATGGTCAGAAACTGCCCCAGCTCGAATTGTCGTATGCCGCAGAGATTGAAACGAATTATGAAATGCTGGTGTCGGGGACAAAATGGATTGCCTGTGCAGATAAAATCAGCGGGGTTCCTGAAATTTACATCCGGGCGTGGAAAAATGCCCTGTTGATGGAAAGGATGGAGCAAAAAGTGCAAGAAATTAAGGTTTTGCTTCAGTCGGGGAATAATCATTGGGAAGAAGCCTGCTTTGTGATTGTCAGTAAATGCTTTGGATTTTCAGTGAATAACGAAGCATTTCTCAGTCTGGCTAAATCCATTCCGCTGATGTTAATACTGAAAAACTGCCGGGATGTGGTTCAGTTGGAGGCTATGTTGTTCGGTCAGTCGGGTTTACTGAAAGACTTAACCTGTCAGGATGACTATATTGAAAAGTTGAGGCGGGAATATACCTTTCTGCAACAGAAATATCACTTGCAACCAATGGATGGAAAACAGTGGCGGTTGTTGCGGTTGCGACCTGATAATTTTCCGTATATACGTATCGCGCAGCTTGCGTCTTTGTTTTACAAAAGACAACAGTTGTTCTCTCAACTGCTCAATAAACCTGATATAAGATCGTTGATGCACTTATTGGATGCGGTTGAAGTTTCAGAATATTGGAAGAGTCATTATATACCCGGTGAGGTGCATGCTCCCAAATCAAAGAAATTAGGACAGGAATCAGTTCAGGGTATTATAATTAACGCGGTTGTACCTTTGCTTTTCTGTTACGGAGCACATAAAGAACTTCAAAGTCTGAAAGATAAAGCCTTACAACTGTTAGAAGAGATACCGGCTGAAAACAATTATATTACCCGCGGGTGGCGGGAAACGGGATTAACATTAGAAACAGCTGCTGATTCGCAGGCGCTGATTTGTTTGTATAAAAGATATTGCGAAGCAAAGAATTGTTTGAGATGCAGGATCGGGCACAGGGTGTTGACGACTTAAAAGTCTACGGTCGACAGTCTCCAGTCTCCAGTCTCCAGTCTCCGGACTCCAGACGTCAGTCGTAGGTGGTTGAAAAAAACTTAAATGTACTTTTATGACTTATATGGTTAAATATTAATTAATGAAGTATTTTAGAATTATAATTCAATTGGTGTTGGTTTTCTCCATAGTTTCCTGTGCCAATAGGGCAGCGGGACCAACCGGGGGACCGAAGGATTCCATTCCTCCGGTTGTGTTGCGTACGGTGCCGTTGAATAACGCGTTGAATTACAAGAAGAAGGAGATACAGGTGTTTTTTGATGAAAATGTTTCAGTAGAAAAAGTCAATGAAAATGTTGTGATTTCACCTCCCCAGAAAACCCAACCAATTGTAAAGGCCAATGCCAGGGTGCTGACGGTTAGCATACAGGATGATTTGCAGGATAGCACGACCTACAGCATTTTGTTTGGGAATGCCATCGTCGATCTGAATGAGAAGAATCCGCTTCCTAATTATACCTTTTCTTTTGCCACGGGGCCTGAAATAGATACCTTACAGGTTTCTGGAAAGCTTATCAAAGCAGAAAACCTGGATCCGATGCCGGGTGTATTGGTCGGATTACACAAGAATCTCCACGATACAGCCATCCTGCGTGATCAGTTTACACGCGTAGCCAAAACCGATGATGAGGGTAGGTTTACCATTCAGAACATCAAAGCCGGGAAGTATAAGCTCTATGCATTGCTTGATTTAGATCGTGACTTTAGGTATCAGCCGGGAGAAGAAGTCGCTTTCTATGACTCAATCGTAATTCCTGAAATAAAAATGGTGCAACAAACGGATACCTTGTGGAAAGATTCTGTTACGATTGACACCATCAAAACGGAATCAAAATTAACTTATCTTCCTAATAACTTGTTGTTGAAACTTTTCAAGGAGAACAGGAAAAGACAGTATCTGGTGAAATCTGAACGTCCCGCTGAAAAGTATTTTAACTTGTTTTTCAATGACAAACAGGATAGTTTGCCGAAAATAGAGCCGCTTAATTTTGATGTCGATACACGGTTTTTGATACAGAAAACGGAGAGATTAGACAGCCTGGTGTATTGGATGCCTGATTCAACGGTTTACAGGCAGGATACGCTGAAGATGGCGGTGACCTACCTGAAATCGGACTCTGTTTTTCAGTTGGTGTCCACGACTGATACTTTGAACCTCATTTTACGTAAGCCGAGAACAACCGGGAAAAGCAAGACCAATGAGGTGAAACCTATAACACCGTTGACATATAAATCCAATCTGGCCGGAAGTTTTGATTTATATAGTGACATTCTGCTGGAATTTGAAGAGCCGCTGGATTCAATTTTTACAGAAAAGATTAGACTTGTGCATAAGGTTGATACCGTATTGAAACCCATAGACTTTAGCTGGTTGCCGATGGATTCGATTCGTCGGAAATTTGCCATCCGGTATGCCTGGAAACCACAGGAGAGCTATGAGTTACAAATTGATTCAGCTGCTTTTGTCAGTATATACGAAAGAACTACGCCTGCACAAACAATTCCTTTCAAAATCAAATCGCTGGATGAATATTCAGCTATGAAGATTGTGTTGCAGGAGTTTGATTCACTTGCTGTTTTACAGGTGTTGGATGCTAAGGAAACAGTTATTCAAACACAGCGGGCCAAAGTAAAAGGTAACTTGTTCGAATACCTCAAGCCGGGTGAATATTTCGTGCGTTTATTTATCGACACCAATCGTAACGGCATCTGGGATCCCGGTGATTTGGGAAAAAGACTACAGCCCGAACCGGTATACTACTTCAATAAAAAATTAACCCTGCGGGCCAATTGGGAACTCGAAGAAACTTTTAATCACCTTGATCCTGTTCTGCTGAATAAAAAACCGGAGGAATTGCTGAAAACAAAAAAGAAATAATTAATAATTATTAATTAATAAACCATATAAGACATATAAGAAAACATAGGTTTTTTTCAACTCATATTTTCTTATATGTCTTATATGGTTTTATAAAAAACCCTGCCAGTTATACCCATATTCCAAAAATGTTTTATACATTTGTCCCACATCTCATTCATAATGAGGGCAAATCCGACAAGCCTTAGTGTAGGATCACCTTAAATCGAATCATTATGCTGGTAAAACTATGTTTAATTGCAGCGTCATTACCCCTGCTGGGTTTCCTGAGAAGTTCCATTGATGGTAAGAAACCGGATTATTTATTGAAGGTTCAAACCGTTGTGAAAAAATGGCATGAAGAGAATAGCTGGGCCGCGCGTTTTTCTCCCTTCTTCTCGCTGTTTATATTTCTGTATAACTTTTTTGCGTGGGGCGTGCATGGTTTCAGCTCTGTTTTTGAGTTCATCGGGTTTGTTGTTCAAAAAATCTGGTGGCTGATTCTGTGGGTATGGAATGAAGTGCTACACCCAACTATCTTTGCCCTGATTAAATACTTGTGGCATTATATAGTGGTTTTCAGCTGGAAATTCTTTGCCTTTGCTTTCTCGAAAATACCGGAAGCTTTTCAAAAGGAGAAAGTATTATTTGCATTCAAAAAACTCCTGTTTCTGGGAGGTGTTTCAGGCTTACTCGGATTGGCCTGTCTGCTTACCGGCCACATCGTGGTCATAGTAGTGTCCGCGTTGATTGTGTTTTATCTTTTTCAATACACGGTTTTTGCATCTGTTTCTTTTTATCGTACTGAAAAATTCCCAAAAATAAGTATCTTTCCCGGGCTGAAATTGTCTGTGTTGTGGTTGGCCATGTCTGCTGTTTCAACCGCGATATTAGTGGCGCTAACGCAGTTCGCCGATGTATATATAGTTGCCGGACTGAGCGTGCTGTTGGTGCAGGTGTTGTTGCCTTTCGCGGTGTTGTTCGGATTGGCATTTATGGCTACAACCCTGTATTTGCCGGCTTACATAAGCGAAGTGGGTGAGGATGTGGATATGTTGCAGTTCCTGAAAGCCATATTATTCAGGGCTCCCAAGCTAATCGCATCACAATCATTTCAGCAAATTGGTATCGCAATTCTGAGCGTGATTCCGGCTATTGTTTTTTTGTTGTTGAACGCCGGAATTAAACAGGTGACTGAAAAAGACCTGCAAGGGTGGGGAGAGCACGTGATTCAAATTAACTATCACATTCCTGCTGTTGCAGATAATAGCAAGGCGGTCAAATCCCTTGAAGCTGAAATAACTACTTTACAATATGAAAAAGATTCGGTGGAAGAAGCCTTCGCGAGAAAAATAGGTTCAGCCAGAAATCAATTGGCTGAAGCTGTCAATCTGAAGAATAAAATCGAAGACAGGAAAATTCATACCCTTGAGCGGAATGTGTATGTAGGGGAGAATCAGGGTTTCAGTATGCCGGAAATCTCCGGTTGTACACAATATGAATGGGTTGTTACCAATGCAACAACTAAGCGGGAGTTGAAAAGAGTCAATGCTTCAACCGCTCAAAAACCCGGCTCGCTGGTGATGTATCATAAATGGACAGCACCGGGTAAATATAATATAGCCATTCGAACAAAAGCGCCTTGTAATGATGGTGTCGATCAGTCGATTTTGGTTGATGTTGTGAATCTGCCTGAAAATGTTACGTTAAATGATTTACCGGAAGATAAATATTTTGTGTCACGAGAAGCGGCTGATTACGCGATTGACTTGACTAACAAACAAATTCAGGAAAATCAGCAGTTGAAAAATGGTCAATTGGATGAACTTGATAAAGAGCTCCGGATATTGGCTGACAGGGTAGATCACCTGCAATTCAGTACAAAAGAACACCTCGAAATGCTGGTTTCAAAAATGCTGGCTTATTTCGGACTGGTACTGTTGTTGGTTTTATACCTTTCGGCAATTTGGACTTATTGGGTGACCTATCATTACGATATGTTTGGTTTCGAACAGGAAGGAAAACATTATTGGGTGAGACAGCTGGAAAAAATGAGAGCAATGAACCCGAATCAGCCTTTGCTGGGGATATTTGTATTGGTAATTCTGATTGCTGTTTTGCTCGGATTATCGCAAACCTGTGATTCTATTTGTCATCTCTTTTGATGACTTTTTCCTGATTTTTTGCCACGAAATCCTTCCAGCCACGGTAAGCTTTTACTGATTCGGGTTTACCAAGCTGGAGGAAATGACAATATGCGGCGGCCAATCCATCGGTCGCATCCAATTGTGGCAACATTTGATCGGCAGGGATATTCAGGTAGCGACGCAGCATGTCGGCGACCTGCTCTTTCGAAGCATTTCCGTTGCCGGTTATGGCCATCTTGATTTTCAGGGGGGCATACTCGGTAATGGGAATTTGCCGGTATAATGCAGCCGACATAGCCACACCCTGTGCGCGACCGAGTTTCAGCATGGATTGTACGTTTTTCCCAAAAAAAGGAGCTTCGATGGCTAAGTAATCCGGTTTGAATTCATCAATCAGCGACAGCGTCCGGTTGAATATCTTTCCCAGCTTTTCGTAATGATCTTTGTATTTTTTCAGATCCAGCACTCCCATGGCCATCATCGTGGTTTTATTCCCTGATACTTTCAGTAAACCGTACCCCATGATGGTAGTACCCGGGTCGATGCCTAATATGATTTTCTCCTGATTATCTTTCATTTGATCAATTCCAGCACGGTGGTAAACAACAAAACATCCTCTCCAAAAAGTGAAGCACAATTTCTTTCCATAACCGAACCATGCTCTCGGTGCCAATTTTCCAGAATGTCCATATCAGCAACGTGATATTGAACAGCATAAGAAGTGCCATCTTGTCCGTGGTTCCCCAGTACCTTTGCCAGTTGCGGTTCCGTAAAATAACCCGATGCAAGCATGTCAGGAATAAGCGTATTGTTAACCCATTGCAACCATTTATCTGCAACTTTATCAGCAACTAAAAACGTGATATTAAAAATCAGCATACAGAGATAGAAATTTTGAAATATTTCCACAAATGTAGGTAAAATTTCCAAAACTTGCTTATCTTTGCACCGCAATTTCAAAATCAAAAGCGGGGGTTTAGCTCATCTGGCTAGAGCGCGACACTGGCAGTGTCGAGGTGACCGGTTCGAGTCCGGTAATCTCCACGAAAAAGAAGGAAAGCAGTCACTTGAGAGAGAGGCTGCTTTTTTATTCATTTCGTCATTGCGGGCTTGACCGTCTGTTCGAACGTCATTGCGGGCTTGACCGTCTGTTCTAACGTCATTGCGGGCTTGACCCGCAATCTCCTTAACAATAAGAAAAACATAACATGAAAAAAACTGCCTTTGTTTATTTTATTAGCAATACGCATAACAACGTACTTTATATTGGGGTTACCAACAATCTTTTACGCCGTGTAGCAGAACATAAATTAAAAGTCAATAAGGGTTTCACATACAAATACAATTGCGATAAGCTGGTTTATTTTGAAGAGTACGATTTAGTACTTGATGCCATTGCTCGTGAAAAACAATTGAAAAATTGGAAAAGAGAATGGAAAAATGTATTAGTAAATAAAGAAAATCCAGCATGGAATGACTTATCTGAGGAAATAGGGGTAACGAAAGAATTTATACAGTCGGTACGAGCGTTTTATGAGGAGATTGCGGGTCAAGCCCGCAATGACGCAATGAATGAGGCCTGCAATGACGCAATGAATGAGGCCCGCAATGAGCAATGAATGAGGCCCGCAATGACGAAAAGGGTTAAACTCGCAAAACAAAAAAAAGGCCAATCTGAGTGAAATCAGATTGGCCTTTTTAAGCTATTGCTTAAATGCTCTTATATGCCTTATATGGTTATAAAGTATTTACTTCACTTCTTCAAAATCCACATCGGTCACATCACCTTCCTGCTTGCCACCGCCTTGCGATTGCTGTCCGCCGAAGTCTTGTGGACCGGCCTGACCGCCTTGTTGGGCGTTTTGGGCGTTGTACATATCCTGACTGGCAGCCTGGAAGGCCGTGTTCAGTTCGTTGGTAGCAGCATCGATGGCTGCGATGTCCTGCGATTTGTGGGCTTCTTTCAATTTGGCCAACGCGGCATCAATCGGACCTCTTTTGTCAGCCGGAATCTTATCGCCAATTTCGGTCAACTGCTTTTCAGTCTGGAAAATCAGACTGTCGGCATGGTTCAGTTTGTCGATTTTTTCCTTTTCTTTGGCATCGGCTTCAGCATTGGCAGCTGCTTCGTCTTTCATTCGTTTGATTTCAGCATCACTCAAACCGGATGAGGCTTCGATGCGGATGCTTTGTTCTTTACCGGTTGCTTTGTCTTTGGCTGATACGTGCAGGATACCGTTGGCGTCGATATCGAATGTCACTTCGATTTGCGGTTCACCACGACGGGCCGGCATGATACCATCCAAGTGGAAGCGTCCCAGTGATTTGTTCTGGTTAGCCATCGGACGTTCGCCCTGCAACACGTGAATTTCAACAGAAGGTTGATTATCGGCAGCAGTAGAGAATGTTTCCGATTTTTTGCTCGGTATAGTCGTGTTGGATTCAATCAGTTTCGTCATGACACCACCCATGGTTTCGATACCCAGCGACAGCGGAGTTACATCGAGTAACAACACATCTTTCACATCTCCCGAAAGAACACCACCCTGAATTGCAGCACCGATAGCCACTACTTCGTCAGGATTCACCCCTTTGGAAGGAGCTTTGCCGAAGAATTTCTCAACAGCAGCCTGAATAGCCGGGATACGGGTAGAACCTCCGACCAGGATCACTTCGTCAATGTCTTTGGTTGTCAGTCCGGCATTTTTCAATGCAGTGCGACAAGGTTCGATGGTACGTTGAATCAAGTCATCAATCAATTGTTCGAATTTGGCACGGGTCAGGGTACGCACCAGGTGACGTGGAATACCATCTACCGGCATGATATACGGCAGGTTAATTTCTGAAGAAGTGGTGTTTGAAAGTTCAATTTTCGCTTTTTCGGCAGCTTCTTTCAAACGCTGTAACGCCATCGGATCTTTGCTTAAATCGATGCCGCCATTTTCGTTCTTAAATTCCTGTACCAACCAGTCGATGATTCTGTGGTCAAAGTCATCTCCTCCTAAGTGAGTATCTCCGTCTGTCGATTTTACCTCAAACACACCATCGCCCAATTCGAGAACTGATACGTCATGTGTACCACCACCGCAGTCGAACACGGCGATTTTCATGTCTTTGCTGGTTTTGTCCAAACCATAAGCCAATGCAGCGGCAGTCGGCTCGTTGATAATACGGCGAACGTTCAGACCAGCAATTTCGCCGGCCTCTTTGGTAGCCTGACGTTGTGAGTCATTGAAGTAAGCCGGCACGGTAATTACCGCCTCAGTCACTTCCTGTCCCAGGTATTCTTCAGCTGTTTTTTTCATTTTCTGAAGGATGATGGCTGAGATTTCCTGCGGAGTATACAGTCTGCCGTCGATATCAACACGAGGTGTGTTGTTGTCGCCTTTTGCTACTTTGTAGGGTACGCGGGCAATTTCTTTTGCAAGTCTGTCGTATGTTTCACCCATAAAACGTTTGATGGAGAAAACAGTTTTAGTCGGGTTGGTAATGGCCTGACGTTTAGCCGGGTCACCTACCTTGCGCTCTCCTCCATCAACAAAGCCGATCACGGAAGGAGTTGTGCGTTTTCCTTCGCTGTTCGTGATAACGATTGGTTCGTTACCTTCCATTACGGAAACACAAGAGTTTGTGGTTCCCAAGTCAATTCCAATAATTTTTCCCATTGTCTGAATGTATAATATGTTAGTTTTTTAATTTATTCGTCTGATGTCGACGTAAGTGGTTTTACAAAGCGTATGCCACCGGGGGAAAATGGAATTCGACTGACAATTTTGCAGATAATATGACACGATAATGCAAAAAAAAGACAGGAACGTGAATTCCTGTCTGTTCTTATTTGTCGAATAAAAGATATTACATGAAATGATACAGAAATACGATCGTGCCGTCGAATGCCGGTTTCTTACTGTCTTTTATTTCAAGAACCGCCTGGATTTCGGCTTTCGAAATTCCCCTGAGATTTACTAATGAAATTAATTTGCAACGTACCCTTACTTCGCTGTTAACGGTAACTGCCTGGCCGAATCTGAGTTTCTCGATGCCGTAGTTAACCGTGAGCTTCGAATTTTGAACATCGACTATTTGTTCCCACAGGTGAGGGAGTACTGAAAGATTCAAATAACCGTGTGCGATGGTTGTTTTGAATGGACTTTCATTTTTACAGCGCTCTTCGTCGACATGGATCCACTGGTGATCTAAAGTGGCATCAGCAAACATGTTAATCTGGTTCTGGGTTATTTTGATGTAATCTGATACTCCGATTTCTTTACCTACATATTGTTCAAAATCTGCGTGGCTGCTGATGACGATGGGATTCATGTAAAATTTGTTTTTTAGTAATGATAATGAATGAAATGCTGCACAGTTTTTTTTGGTTTGTGCAAAAGTAACCCAAAACTTTGTGTTTTCCAAATTTTTTCGATAAAAAAACGATTTGCTTGTTTAACACAAATTGTCTATTTTTGCTAAAAAAAATAACCACCCATGATCTACAAAAGAATATTATTGAAACTCAGTGGGGAATCACTGATGGGAGAAAAACAATATGGCATTGATGAAAATCGCCTGACTGCGTATGCATCTCAGATTGCAGAAATCGCGGCTATGGGTGTACAGGTGGGGATTGTAATCGGGGGTGGTAATATTTTCCGGGGACTCAGCGGGACTTCGAAAGGCGTTGATCGCGTACTGGGTGATCAGATGGGCATGTTGGCAACGGTGATAAACGGATTAGCACTTAACTCGGCTTTGCAGTCGGTTGGTGTTAAATCGAAAGTGTTGACTGCCATTCGCATGGAGCCGGTGGGAGAGTTTTACAGCAAGCAAAAAGCCATCGCGGCGCTTGAAAACGGTGAGGTAGTCATTTTGTCAGCCGGAACCGGAAACCCATTCTTTACGACCGACACAGGTTCTTCGTTGCGTGCCATCGAAATTGAAGCTGATGTGATGTTGAAAGGAACCCGTGTGGATGGTGTATATACCGCCGATCCGGAAAAAGATCCGAATGCTGTTAAGTTCGACGAAATCACCTACGATGAAATTTACAACCGGAATCTGAAGGTGATGGATCTCACAGCGACGACCATGTGCAAGGAAAACAACATGCCTATTTATGTATTCGATATGGATACACCCGGTAATCTGAAAAAAGTGATGTTGGGTGAGAAAATCGGTACATTAGTAAAAAAATAAACCGTAGGGGCGTAACGCTTACGCCCAAATAGCGAATAGCGAATAGCGGAAAACGGAGAGCGGAAACATGGGTTAGGGGGTTGCTTCGCTGCGCTCGCAATGACAGACCGGTGACAAAAATAAAACATAAAACAAAAACATATGCAAGACGTAAAACCAATTCTGAATCAGGCTGAAGAAAACATGGAAGCAGCCCTGATGTTTCTGGATGAATCATTGGCTCACATTCGTGCCGGGAAAGCAAATCCACGTATTCTGGACGGTATCAGGGTCGAGTATTACGGTTCACATGTGCCGCTTTCGAATGTGGCTACCGTGACAACGCCCGATGCCAAGACCATCACGGTTCAACCATGGGAAAAAGCCATGATGCCCGTAATTGAAAAAGCTATTTTAAATTCTGATGTGGGCATTACACCCATGAATAACGGGGAAGTAATTCGTTTATCAATCCCTCCGCTGACAGAGGAAAGACGTAAACAATTGGCGAAACAGGCAAAACACGAAGGCGAGGAAGCCAAAATATCCATCCGGAATGCCCGCCGTGATGCCATCGATAAATTGAAGAAAATGATTAAAGACGGACTTCCCGAAGATGTGGAGAAAGATGCTGAAAACGAAGCCCAGAAAATTCATGACAAGTACGTTCGCAAGGTCGATGAAATGCTCGCAGCGAAAGAGAAGGAGATTATGACCGTGTAATGAACTGAAAACGGAAAGCGGAAAGCGAATTCAAACAGCTTGTAAATGACACATAAAGTATCTCACATAAGTTGGACAATTCGCTTTCCGCTTTCCGTTTTCCGCTTTTCGTTTTCCGCTTTTCGCTTATTTAATCAGCATCGCATCTCCATACACGCCAAACCGGTAATTTTCTTTGATTGCCACCTCGTAGGCATGCATAATCTCGTCATAACCACCGAATGCAGCGGCAAGCATCAGCAACGTAGAATAGGGCATGTGGAAATTGGTAATCATGGAGTTTGCCGTGGTAAAATCATACGGAGGGAAAATAAACTTATTAGTCCATCCGTCAAAAGGTTTGATTTTCCCTTCAGTTCCCACCACTGTCTCAAGCGCGCGCATGACCGTAACTCCCACCGCGCAGATATTTTTACCTTCATCATGGGCTTTATTGACTGTTTCAGCCGTTTCAGGGGTGATGAGCATTTGTTCCGAATCCATTTTGTGCTTGGTAAGGTCCTCCACGTCAATTTCGCGGAAATTACCTAAGCTCATGTGCGAGGTCAGAAAAGTGGATTGAATTCCCTTGATCTCCATGCGCTTCAGGAGCTCGCGGCTAAAGTGTATCCCGGCAGCAGGAACTGAAACAGCGCCTTCATTTTTAGCAAAGATCGTTTGAAAGCGGTCTTCATCTTCCGGTTCAACCGGCCTTTTGATGTTGCGGGGAAGCGGTGTTTCTCCTAAGCGGTGCAGATTTCTCTTGAATTCTTCGTGTGTCCCGTCAAAAAGGAAACGCAGGGTGCGTCCGCGTGATGTGGTATTGTCGATTACTTCGGCAACCATCGAATCATCTTCACCGAAATAAAGTTTGTTTCCAATACGGATTTTTCTTGCAGGTTCAACCAAAACATCCCACAAACGCATTTCACGGTTCAGTTCCCGTAACAAAAATACTTCAATCTGAGCGCCGGTTTTTTCTTTGTTGCCATACATCCTGGCAGGAAAAACTCTCGTGTCGTTAAAAATAAACAAATCATTTTCATTGAAGAAATTGATAACATCTTTGAATACGTGGTGCTCAATATTGCCCGTTTTCTTGTCGATAACCATCAGCCGGGATTCATCACGGTGTCTGGAAGGATATTGAGCAATCAATTCTTCCGGTAATTTAAATTTGAATTTTGATAACTTCATCTTTTTTACATTTTATCGGATACAGCCGACTCTGTAGCCATATCCCTGTCCTTTAATAATTCATTTTCAATGTGTTCAATCAGTTCGTCGATTTCCATACAATCATGGAGACGCACATCGCCGATACGGGTACGTTCGAGCGACGCTAAATGAGCGCCGCTTTGCAGTGCCATCCCGATATCTCTTGCCAATGCCCTGATGTAAGTTCCTTTACTACAAACCACCCTGATTTTTAGTAAAGGAGGTGTGAAATCCAACACCTCAATTTCGTCAATTACCAGTAATTTTGACTTCAAATCAACATCCTGTCCCTCACGTGCGTAATCATAAGCTCTTTTTCCATCGACTTTAACCGCGGAATATACAGGAGGAACCTGCCAGATTTCGCCTGTAAAGGTAGGAATTATTTTCCGAATAAGCTCCGGTGTGATATGATCTACCGGATAAGTTGCATCAACAGGCAACTCCTTGTCAAAACAAGGAGTTGTAGCGCCAAGCTCTAATGTTGCAATATATTCTTTGGTCTGATACTGGTAATTCTCAATTTGTTTGGTCGCTTTGCCGGTGCATATAATCATGACCCCCGTTGCTAAGGGATCAAGTGTCCCGGCATGTCCGACTTTAATTTTTTTTATTTTGAGTGTTTTTCTGATTTTCCACCTGATGCGGTTCACCACGTTAAATGATGTCCAATGCAAAGGTTTGTTTACATACAATACCTCTCCCTCACTAAAATTCATTTAAATGCTCGTAATTTGTTTCAAAACTCTTTTTTCCTTTAATCTTCCCCTGAATATTTTAATCAATGCATATATAAATGAAAGGAAAATCATATACCATAAACCATCCGGCACCGGGAGGAAGACAATATCATCCTCACAGGAGTCGTCACTGTTACCACCGGGGTCAGGGAGGCCGGGAGAGATACTCCCTGAAAAAGGTTCTTCCGGAGACGCTGCATAAGGTCTTGAGTCTTTGGTTGAGGTAATGCCTGATGCTGAATTTCTTGTTGTTGCTCTGAAAGATGTCATGCCTGTAGTTCCGCCGGAAAGCGTGCTTCCTCCACCACTTCTTGCTGATGATGACGCTGCATGGGTTGCATGTTGATTGTAAGAGGACTGTCCGTAAGCGTAATTTCTTTCACCAACAGCTGGGATACTGCCATTTTTGACACTCCCGGAGGTCGAAGAGAGCATACTACCCTGCGAAAGTGAAGGCTGTATGTTGTTTTGTACCTGCGGATATTCACGATTCCGGTTTGCGCTTTTTGAACGGAAAGGCTTGAAGTTCTCATAAGAAACAGAAGGTGTCAAAACAGTTACGCCATAGCTTTCCTGAGTCGATGATTGGTTGACTGTGATTATGGCAAAATAGGCAATCACCAGCACAATCATGAACAGGAGAAATGATATGAGTGTTTTATGATTCATTTTATAACTTTCTGAAATTAAATTGTGGTAATTTACCTAACCAGTGCTTTTTTGTTCACTTTTTTGCTCTCTGTTACAATCTCTATCAGATAAAGACCTTTTTGTACTTCCGGAAATGCCGTTACATTTGAGGCTCCCAGTGTGTACGAATACAACAGGTTGCCTGATAAATTATACAAACGTGCCACACCATCTTCCGGAGAATTATTAGCCACAAAGATCCGTTGCGCATCTACTCGTACCGACATGTCGGTGTCCTCGTCGTTATCGGGTTCAACCGGTGTTGTAATCAGCCTGAAACGTTTGGAAAGATCTCCGTTGCCGACCCTGAAACTGTAGGTTGAACCGTCGGCAGTGATATCGGTTACATTTTTTGTTTGCGTGTCGAAAAGTAACAGTTGCGCATATTTACTTTCCAGGTTGTTATGCCTGAAATGCAGGGTATAAAACTCGTCATTATTCAGAGCCTGAATAGCCAGATAAGTGCCGTCTACATTATTGGTGGCATGAATCTGGAAATTACCGGCATCCTGACTTGCGTAAAGTTGCAGTTTATCTGAAGCGATGAACTTTCGTCCGTCCCAACCATTGTCGTAAGCTGGTGTACAAGCCTCATCTGTAAACAACCATAAGCGATCGAATTGTCCTCCGCCATTTATAGTAACGACAGAATATACAAATTCCGGACTCTCTGATACCGCTCTTCGGGCACGTTGTTGCTGGGTGTTTTTCGATAAATTGCCATAATTGAAACTTACGGTTTTGCCACTGACCGGAGGATCTTCTCTGTCAAGAACACCAACCATGAATCCTTGCATGGAAGGGATAACGGCTGTTGCAGGTGTAAATCCGGCTATGTTTTTCGGAATGGCTAAGTATTGTCCCGGAGCCACAGCGTCATCGTCGTTCCATACCGAGACTGTACCATAGCTTGAATTATTCCTCCAGTCGTTGAAACTTCCCGTTGTAAAGAGGTAAACAGTTGCTTCCATACCACTGCCGAAAACCATGTCTTTTACACTGATGGCGGCTGTATATGGATTTGACAGTAAATGCCATCCCCTGTAATATGAGCCATCGGTAACAGGTAATTCACCGGTGTTGAGGTTGTTATTTACTAATTGTCCTTCGAAAATGATTTTCTTCGGATCTGGCTGCGTGATTTCATATCCTTTGAATTTTTGCAGTACATCAAAGTTATTCATATTATTCCACTGCTTACCTTCTTCGGTAGTTTGTTTCGCTTCATCATAAATGCGTACCGCCGAACCATAGAATGTAGAATTATACGGATCCAGCATGTAAGTATGTACCGGTGGACCGAAGAACTGCCATTTATATTTGTCGTTTCCGCAATCACACTCCTCGTCAATATAAGCTTTCGACCACATTTCAACCGTTCCGTACACCGGATTCGATTCGTTGATAAATATGAAGGAGCCATTTGCAAATCCTTCCGCTGATTTGATTAAAATACGGTTTTGGTTGTTTGTGTTTATGCTACCGTTCACAATCAATGACTTTTCAACCGGTATAACTAATTTTTTATCCGTCAGATTAATTAAACTACCAATGGTCCGGTCAATATCTAAGTGAAGGTCGTTGACTGCTACTGAACCATAATTGGCAATGGTGGCGAATTCGATATTATCTCCGGCTGCCGGAATATATCCTCCTGTCCAGTTTGTAACTGTTCCCCAGTCGGTGCTGTTGGTGCCGATCCAGAAATTGGTGGTGGGAAGTACTGTCATGACAACGGTATTGCTTGTTGCCGGATTGTTGATTGCACACGTAATGCTCGATGTTAGTTTACAGGTGACTTCATCATTGTTGCTCAGGGTCGAACTGGTAAATGTCGGACTGTTGGTGCCCACCGGGTTCCCGTTCACAAACCATTCATAAACCGGACTGCTACCCGGGTTAACCGGAGTTGCGGTAAATGTAACAGGTGTATTTTCCAGGATGGTAGTCGCCGACGCGTTAATTGTTAATCCCACTGATACATTAGGTGTAACAATAACCTCAACACTGTCGGTTGCAAATAATACCTGTCTTAATTCAATATCATCAATGGCAAAGTCATTTCCCGATGCAACGGTGTTTTGGTTGATTAACTCGAGATTAATTACAGAATTACTGCCGGCATTCGTGTTGTAAATAAATTGTTTGATGTCGCAATTTGCCAGATTAGCCGTGTAGATAGGACCAGCGGCAACTCCGTTGACATAAAGCTGTAATTGTGATGGGTTTGACGCTACAACGCTTTGAATCCAATAGGAGAACTCATAATCAGCATTAGGAATAACGGCAACACTTTGTGACCACACAACTACACCGGCCGTGGGGGAACCGTTAATTACCATTTGCAACGTGCCGGGGTCTGAGTGATCTGCACAGGTGGAAAAATTACTATGGACTGAATTCGGATTTGCTACCACCGTATAGGTTGCTTCTGGCCATAAGGCATTTGAACCGGTTCCCGCGTAGGTATATCCACTTCCGAACCCAACATCTCCGGCTTCAAAGTCTCCGTTGTATATGAGATTTCCACCGATAACCACGTTCCCTGTTACAGAATAGGTTCCCGACATCGCTTCAGTTGCATTTGTAAGCGTCGGGTTCTGTAATATTGAATAATAATTGTTCGGACCTTCCCAGAAACGGTTCAGGATATCGTCACCTGTGCTGGTGAGGTTTACGGTTGACCCAATACAATAAGTGCCACCTCCACCTGCCGAAACAAGGGGTGAAACATAGACTTTACCTACCAGTAATACATTGATGGCTGTTGCACCGCTGGATGTTATTTGCAGTGTTTCATTATAATTATTAGCACTCAAGCTACTTTTTAACCGGATGTAAATCAGGGTTGGATTTACCCTGCCACTCGTGCGGGTCAGGGTAATGGGTGTTGACTGGAAGCCACTGCCAGACGTGGTTGATATTTCATAATTGGTTGGAGGAGTCAATGTGATGTTATTTGTCAGTGACGAGCCACTTACAACAATGAATTGTTGTGTAGATGGACCTCCGGCTGCTGCCTGATAACCAAAACCATTCATGGCAGTGGTGGAAGACATTAACAGAGCGGAACTGACTACCCGACCGCTACATGCCACACTTTTTGTGGTAGCACCGGTAGAAGCTAAAGTTAAAGCTGATGGACCGTATACCGCAGTGCTTAATCCAATCGACATTCTGACATAAACCGTGGTGGGGTTTACAGTTCCACCGGATTGGGTCAGGGTTACAGACGATGACCAGGTGCTTCCGTTAAGAGATACCTGGAAGTTTGTCGGCGCTGTAGCTGTAATATTAGCTGTCAGGTTTGTTCCGCTTACTTCAAATGTTTGTGCTCCTGAAGGCCCCGATCCTGATGTGTAAATAAATGCAGGAAGTAAAGACCTGGAATTATAGATAGTCGGTGCCGGGTTAACGGTTCCGGTACAGGTAACTGTTTTCGTAACCGCGTAAAGTGACGATACCTGTACATTCTGCACATGAGTTCCCACGCCAAACCCGGGTTTCATCCTTACGTAAATGGTTGTGTTGTTAAGTGTTGAACCCGATGGGGTAAGCGAAAGACTCGAAGTGTAACCAGACCCCGATGATAAGCTAATGTCAAATCCGGATGGGGCAGTCAGCACCACATTTGCAGCAAGGTTGCTCCCGCTGACTACAAACGACTGAGGTGTTGAGGGACCTAAACCATAGTTGTAGTTGAATCCAGACAAAGAGGCCGGGGAAACATTCACAACAGGAGGAGTTGTTACCGTACCGTTTAAAATAACTTCTTTCGTTGTAGCAGCGGTTGAATTAACTTTTATGGTGTCAGTGTAACTGTTTAATGATAATCCTGCTTTTAATCTGATGTAAACAGGGGTCGGATTCAGGGTATTGCTGATTACCGGTAAAGTAATCAATGATACCGGTGTAAAGGATATTCCTCCAACTGTTGAAATCTCGTAATTAGTTGTGGGTTGAAGGGTTACGTTGGAAATCAAATAGGTTCCGCTCACATCAAACGACAAGATGTTGGATGGCCCGTACCCTTCGGGATAGGTAAAACCCGAAACAGATGATACGGAAGTGTTAATAATCGGGCTTGCAGTAGCAAAACCGAAAAACCGGTTCGACCCGATTGCATTTGAATTCGTAATGCCTTTCTGTCCGATTGTTCCGAATAATGAAGTGTATGTCCCCGCCTGCGTTGCACTTCCTGAAACGGAATTAAACGGATTGATATCGGTTGGCCTTGCAACAGAAATACCGGCATTGGTAAAGTTTCCGGCAGTTGTCAACGACCAGTATTCTGTTGTACTTTTGGCCGATAAAGAAGCATCGGTACTGCCGCCCGGATTGGCTGCAAAAGCTTCGGCACGTGCCGTGATGGTACCTGTTCCGGTAGTTGGGTTTTCTAATGTGAACGGAAAATAGTTCCCGCTTTTTCCAACCGGAAAGTTATACGATGCCGTAGATGAGAAACTGGCAGGTAGGTTACGGAGTAACGGCCCGTTTATGTAGGCTGTTGCCGAACCACCGGAAATGGCTGAAGCGGCCGTGTTTGTTACCGACAATAAGTTTGTTGTTGTCGTATTGATAATGCCACTTTGTAATGACAGGATATTCGATACAGCTACTGCTTTTGACAGGGTGAGGTCACCACCGGTTTTGTTCACTGTCAGGTTATAAAAAGTCGTAGCGGTAGTTCCCGAAATCGTTTGGGTAGTATTTCCGTTTATCAGCACGGTGCCGGTACCCTGCGAGAAAGTGCTGTTTTGCACATAATCACCCCCCAGTGTAAGCTGATAACTGTTGGTCGTCAGCGGCCGACCAATTGTAAGCGTTCCGTTTACGGTTGTTGCTTCGGTGAGCGTTTTGGTTCCACCAACCGATAAAGTCAGATTCGAATAGGTAGTGGCAAAAATGTTCTGATTGCCGTTCAGATTATAATTAACGGTACTCCCATTATTCAGTGTGACAGCAGAAAAACCGGACGGAAAATTACCGGTGCCACTCACGTTGATTACCCCGGTAGAAGAAGCTGTTAAAGTAGCTGTGCCTGCTAAAGCATAAGTTCCGGTGTTTAATGTCCCGTGAATAGTCAGACTGCTAACCGTCGCGTTGGCAGTCAATGTAACAGTATGTCCGCTTTGGATGGTAGTCAGGTCGTGCCCCCGGGTGGGTATTGAATTAGCAGCAGTCCAGGTCGCATTATCTAATGATTGTTGCCAGGTAGAGGTGCTGCTCCAGTTCCCGGTTTGTACGCTGCGGAAATATTTCTTGGCGCTTATACTCATGCCGGTCATGGAGATGTATGAACTACCGGACATGGTAGTTGTTGAAACGTCAGAAATGTCTGAGCCGGGAATATCACGTGTTCCTACGGCATTACGTACCGGATTATTGGCAAGCTGAACATCTGCTGTCCAGTTGGTGCCAAAATTACTAATGGTCCTTGCTCCACCGCTGGTTCTGTCGGAACATAAAATCTTTACCGGAAGATCTCCTTGATTTATCGTTAACCCTCCTGAAAAGGAGAATGATGTGGCAGTTGAATTGCCACTGTTATAATTTCTGGAGTCAGTGACCGGATTTGCCTGATCCACATTGTCAAGAACCATAGCAAAAACGGCATTCCTCCTGGTGGATCCTCCGCTTATCGAAACAGTCAAAGTATTGTTTGATGCAGCATCCAGACCAGCTTCATCTAAATAGTATAATTGAGTATGCTGGCGAATTGAAGTTGACAAATCTCCATCAACAGGAGTCAGTGTCTGGCCACCGTAGGTCACCGCTACACTTCTGCTTGATGAGGAAGTTACTGATGTCGCGACTCCTACCACCAATAAACGATGAGAATCACTTCCTGTTGGTACAGTGTAGGTTAGATTTCCCGGACTACTTGTGTTGTTATACAGATTTGACCAGTCATTGAGTGTTGTAACCTGCGCCACAATAGTTGCAGGTACGAAAGAACAAAGCAGTAAGAATACTACTATAAGAGGACGAAAACAAAATGAAAATTTAGCTGCCGATAAGTATTTCATATACAAATTTTGCGTTCAAAGGTCGTTAATCACTGTGTAATTTTGTAATCATTTCAAAAATGCCTCTTAAATAATTCAGGCAAAGGTAAATATAATTTCTCAAATAACAAAAAACAGCAATATTTTGTTCAATTTAAACCATACTTAAATTTTGTCCGGCCAACAGCAATAACAGGATGATGCCACCCACTAAAATCCGGTAATATCCAAAAGCTTTAAAACCATATTTCGTAAGAAAGCTGATGAAAAATTTAATGGCAGCCATGGCTACGATAAATGCCACCACATTTCCGATTAATAAAGTTGTCAGATTCTCCGTTAACATGCTTGAAGATGCAGGGTCTTTGACCAGTTGTAGTAATTTATAACCAGCTGCTGCTGCCATCGTTGGCACTGCCAGAAAAAATGAAAACTCAGCCGCATTTTTTCTGCTTAGTTTGGTACTCATGCCTCCTACGATGGTGGCCATCGAACGGGAAACTCCGGGAATCATGGCGATGCACTGGAAAAAACCGATTTTCAGCGCCCTTTTCCAGTTCATTTCCTGATTTTCATCGGTTTTGTTAAACCATTTATCCACGAAAAGCATGAATACGCCACCCAATATGAGCATAATAGCTACTACCCAGATATTCTCAAGCAATGAGTCGATAAAATCTCCCGCTAAGAAACCAATAACTGCCGCCGGCAAAAAGGCAATCAGTAGTTTCCAATAGAAATCCATGGACTGAAAGAATCTTTTCCAATATAAAACGATTACCGACAGAATGGCGCCAAACTGGATGTTAACCGTAAATGCTTTCACAAAATCGGAACTTTCCATCCCCAACAGATTCTGTGTGATAATCATGTGCCCGGTTGATGATACTGGTAAAAATTCGGTCAGCCCCTCAACAATAGCTATGATAATCGTTTCGAATAAACTCATTTGGATTTGGATTTAAAAAGGATAGCAAAGATGATAAATACAAACCCAAAAAATGAAATCATCGGTCCCACAGTGATGCGTCTGTTGCTGAAAATGTCCGGATTGAACTTCAGTTCGGTTGGCGAACCCGTCATCAGCAAAAAACCGACCACGATGATGATAAACCCGATAGCGATGAGAACCAGATTGGTTTTCCCAAGCGTAAATTTTTCTTTATTTTCCATATTTTTAATAAGTCTCCGGTCGCCAGTCTCCAGACTCCGGACATTAGTATGATTTAAACTATTAAACTATTAAACACTTAAACTAACCACTGTCATTGCGAGCGCAGCGAAGCAACCCCCATGAACCTTCACTTAGTTGCTATCCACTAAACAAAATACATATCATTCGTCTGCATGCGCAGATACCTCCCAACTGCCGAATAGGACGATAAGGCTGTTAACACGATGCCCAGTATGATGACAATTCCTGATACCTCGATTAATGTGGTGGTATGCAGGGTAAATAAGTTAAGTCCGATGTTATTTCTGATATACAGCAACATAATCCCGAGCATACCCAGCGAAATGAGTGAGGCCAGAAATCCGTTGGTCATTCCCCTGATGATGTAGGGTTTACGGATAAACCAGGGCGTGGCGCCTACTAATTTCATGGTGTTAATCAGGAACCGGTTGGCATAGATTGACACCCGTATCGTATTGTTCATCAGCGTGATTGAAATCAGCATCAACAAAGTGGCAACAGCCAGCAGGATAAAACTGATGCGGGCGATGTTGTCATTCACCATGTTTACAATATCCTTCTGATAAGCTATCCGGTTAATTCCTTCGAAAACTTTCAATTTTGATTCTATCACATCCACGCTGTCTTTGTTAGCATAATCTGCTTTCAGTTTGATTTCGAAAGAAGCCATCAGCGGGTTATATCCTAAGTATTTCTCCGGATCATCGCCCATCGTCTTGATATGTTCTTTCAGTGCATCTTCTTTGGATATGAAATCAACGGATTTTACAAATTTGGACTTTTCCAGGTATTGATGAATCCTTGTTGTGCCCGATGCCGTGATGTTTTCGTTCAGAACCACCGATAAACTGATGTTCTCCCTGATTTGTGTCCCCAAATCACGTGCTACAAAAAGCAGTAACGAAACCAGTCCGATTAAAAACAAGACCAGCGACATGCTGATGGTGGACGTGAAGTGTACGTTACCGACACGATATTTACCTTTTTTACTTTCGTCGTTCATAGATATTTAAATTAACTTTTTATTAGTCAGGATTTACAGGCTTTTAATACGAGTAAATGCTGTTTATTTATTTAGCTCCTTTTTCTTCCGGATGAAAAACCACACGATGCATGCAATCAGCAGCAGAGAAGAAATCAACGCGATTGTGTTACCGGTACTATATGTTTTGGGTTCGAATTTGAACTCAATCTGGTAATTACCGGCTTTCAACTGCATGGCCCGAAGCAGATAGTTTACCCTGAAGTAAGGTGCTTCTTCTCCGTTGATATAGGCATTCCATCCTTTGTCGTAGAAAATCTCCGAAAAAACAGCAACCTGATCGGTTTGAGCGCTGAAATCGTACACTAAGTGATTGGGTTTGTATGATTTCAATCGGATATAATCGGTTTCAACCGGATTGCCGGCTGTTAGTTTTTCCGGCATCACCGCTTTGTCGATTACCAGTTCTGTTTTGGTGTTTATTTTACCCAGCAGCAACATTTCTTCATCCGCATTCTTTGCTTCCACAATCTTGTTCACGAACCAGGCATTGCCGTTGGCATAGGGATTCAGTAGCGGCTGACTGTTCGGGTCCATGATGATGTATTTCATATTCAGCATGTTCAGTACGCCCAGTTGCTGCGCGAGCGAGTCGAATTGTTCATAGGAACGGACGGTGTAAAATTGCTGAATTTCATTGGTAAGATGCAGATTGATAAGCTCCTGATAGCGACGTAATTTAGCCGCATTGTATCCTCCGATGTTTTTGTGGAAGTAGGATGGAGACGCATCGTTGAAGATGTTGACAGTCAGATTCAGTACGCGGAACTCACTCTTATCCTGCATGATAAATTTATCTGCCTCTGTTGGTTTGATTAGGTTGCTGATATTACGTTTGCGACCAAAATTCTCATCGTTCAGGTAACGCTTGGCTACCGGCACTAAGTCAACGAGCATGAGGACTCCCATGGCCCCAATGACTAAGTTTTGTTTCAGTTTATCTTTCAGGAAAAACCAGATTAGCGTGGCGGCGGCTACGATGAATAAGAGCGAGCGAAATGCGTCACCCTGCAACATGGCTTTCCGGTCGGCTGGCAGCGTTTCTGCCAGAAATGAGAAATCGGCCTGATAAGCATTGGAGAACTGACTCGCGATGTGAGCATCCATCTCAGAAGTAAAATTACCTGCCAATGAAGGAATCAAAGCAAATAACAATGAGATGCCACCCGTGATGGCTGTGCTGATTAATAGCGGTTTGACAAATTTCTTTTTGTCAGCTTGCGCGTTCAGTACTTCTTTAAGCGCCAGCATGGCAATCAGGGTAATGCCAAATCCGGCTGCCACTAAGGTCATTGACACCGTGCGGAATTTATTGTAAAGTGGCACATAATCGATGAAGATGTCTGTCAGCCACTGGAAGTTTTTTCCCCAGGAAAGCATGACGGTAAGGATAATCATCGGAACTAACCACCAGAGCAGTCTTTTATCTAAGACGAATAACCCGAATACGAACAAGAGCATGACGATTGCACCCAGATAAACGGGTCCCGATGTGCCGGGCTGTGTGCCCCAATAGGTGCTGAAACGCAGTCCGTCCATTATTTTTTCGATGTTACCACGTCCGAATGTTTCGGCAATTCGTTCGGCAGTGTGACTGTCTTCGCCCAGTTTGCTACTGCTGGCGCCACCCATGTAGTTGGGTATCAGCAATGTCATTGTTTCGTCTACGCCATAACTCCACTGGGTGATGTAGTCGCGGTTTAATCCTTCCTGCGAACTTTGGGTGTCGATGGTGAGTCCGTTCGATTCACCCCGCATGGTGTATTTGGTGTATTCGCTGGTGGTCAGCAGCGAAGTCGCGTTCATGCCTACAGCAAGGAGGGCTGCTGCAATAGCCAGTCCGGCCGATTGAAGAAATGATTTTATTTGCTTTTCGCGGATGCTGTAAATCAATTCCACAACACCAAAGAATAAAACGATGATCAGGGCATAATAAAGAATCTGAATGTGATTGGCACGGATGCCCAGACTCAGGAAAAAGGCAGTCAGGATACTCCCGGCGACTTTATTTCGTCTGAAAGTCAGGTAGATACTACCCAGTATCGGGGCCATGTAAGCGATTGCAATCGCCTTGGTGTTGTGTCCGGCGCCAATGATAATCAGGTTGTAGGAAGCAAAAGTGAAGGCAATCGAACCGACAATGGCGAGCCATGGATTCACTTTGAAATTCAGCATCAGGATGTAGAACCCGATGAAATACAGAATCAGGAAGAAAACAGTGATTGGAAATACCTTCAGCACATCTTCCACATACTTGATGAGGTTGTTGGGCTGCTGCATGGTAATCATATAAGCCGGCATACCGCCGAACATTGAGTTGGTCCAAAGCGTTACATCGTCGTGTTTTTCATTATAATCGAGTGTTTCCTTTGCCATGCACATCCAGCTTTCGGAGTCGTGACCGAGCAACTGCTTGCCTTCGAGCACCGGCTTCATGTATATGAATGAGATTATTATGAATAAACTAACAGCAATAAGGTGGGGCGTTATTTTTTGAAGCAGTGTTTTTTGCATACGTCAATATTTTATTTTTAAAGCAGATTTCGGGAAAAATCGTACAAAAATACATTATTTTTTCTCAGTTTTCGTCAGTTTAAAGGTTAAATATCAAAAAAACATCGCATTGGGTTATCCCGGATCAGGGCTTGCATGTCCGGATTAATTTCTGCAAAAAAATTCTTACTTTTGCAAATCATGAATAAAATGAACCTAAACCTGTCAGGTTTCAAAAACCTGACAGGTTTTAATGAACTTCAATAAATGAAATTAAACAGTCAGATCATACAAAACATACGGGCCGATTTTCCAATTCTGGAAGAAAAGATTTACGGCAAACCTTTGATTTATTTCGATAACGGAGCCACCACACAGAAACCGCTTTGTGTGCTTGAGAAAATAGAATATGCCTATAAGCATCTGAATGCCAATATACACCGGGGGGTTCATTACCTGAGTCAGAAAGCCACGGAGGCGCATGAAGAAGCGAGAAGCACAATCGCGGGTTTTCTGGGTGCGACGAAACGCGAAGAGATTATTTTTACGCGGGGCACTACCGAAGCGATTAACCTGATTGCCTTTTCTTTCGGCGAAGCATTTTGTCAGGAAGGCGATGAAATAATCGTTTCCGTGATGGAACATCATTCCAATATTGTTCCCTGGCAAATGTTGTGTGAGCGCAAAAAAATGCAATTGCGTGTCGTTCCTATGCATGAAAACGGGGAATTGCAAATTGATGCTTTCCGTAAATTGCTGAATGAAAAGACTAAGTTGGTGTCGGTAACCCATGTTTCGAATGTGTTGGGGACTGTCAATCCGGTTGATGAAATGATCCGGATATCACATGAAATGAATGTGCCGGTTTTAATTGACGGGGCTCAGGCGGTACCGCATATTCCGGTTAATGTGCAGGAGATGGATGCTGATTTTTATGTCTTCTCGGGACATAAGATTTACGGTCCGACCGGCATCGGGGTGTTGTATGGAAAAGAAAAATGGCTGAATGCATTGCCGCCCTATCAGGGTGGGGGGGAGATGATTGAAAAGGTAAGTTTTGAAAAAACAACCTACAATGTGTTGCCTTTCAAATTTGAAGCCGGGACGCCTGATTATATCGGTTCGACGGCATTGGCAGAAGCGTTACGCTATATCAACAACATCGGATTGGAAAATATTGCTGCTTACGAACACGAATTAACAGCTTATGCAACTGAACAACTTTCCACGATCGATGGCATTCGTTTTATTGGAACTGCTGCGGAAAAAAGTGCAGTGATTTCATTTTTAGTCGGGAGTATTCACCCTTACGACATCGGCATGCTACTCGATAAATTAGGCATCGCGGTGCGCACCGGTCATCATTGCGCCCAACCTTTGATGGATTCGCTGGATATCCCGGGAACGGTTCGTGCTTCTTTTTCGTTCTACAATACCAAAGAAGAAATTGATGTTTTTGTCGCGGCGCTGAAGCGGGTGGTGGGGATGTTAAGTTAGCGGAAAGCGGAAAGCGGAGAACGGGTCAGGAGGTTGCTTCGCTACGCTCGCAATGACGGTGGAGAGTGGGTCAGGAGGTTGCTTCGCTTCGCTCGCAATGACGGTTAATGGTTTAAAAATTTAAAAATTAGAATATGTTATCAATCAACCAGGTACAGGATGAAATAATAGAAGATTTTGCACAGTTCGATGATTGGATGGACAAATACGCCCTCTTAATCGATTTGGGTAATGGTTTGGAACCAATAAATGATCAGTATAAAGTTCCTCAGAATATAATCGAAGGTTGTCAGAGTCGGGTTTGGCTAACCGCGGAACTGGATGGAGAAGGGAAAATAACCTATAAAGCAGAAAGCGATGCCATTCTGGTAAAAGGTATCGTTGCTTTGTTGTTGCGCGTGTTCTCTGGTCGGACTCCCGATGAAATTCTGAACGCAGATTTGTATTTTGTTGAGAAAATAGGCCTGCGCGAACACCTTTCACCTACCCGTTCCAATGGCTTGCTGGCCATGATCAAGCAGATAAAGCTGTACGCGCTGGCTTATAAATCGAAAATGGGATAATTAATATCTTCTTCTGTTGTAACCGCCACCACCGTTACCACCACGGTTGTTGTAGTCGCTTCTTTCGGTTTTCGGACGGGCAACATTAACTGTAATAGTTTTGCCTTCAAAGTCAGTGTTGTTCAATTCGTCAATGGCTTTCTGACCTTCAGCGTCATTTGGCATTTCTACGAAACCGAAACCTCTTGACCTACCGGTTTCTCTGTCGGTGATTACGTTTGCAGATGTAACTTCTCCATAACCTGCGAATAAATTCTGTAAGCTATCAGCACTGGTTCCGTAGCTTAAATTTGATACATAAATGTTCATTTGTTTGTTTTTAAATTGTGAAATATTGATTGTTAGTCTTTTACCTGTGTTATGTTGACCGCGTTCATACCTTTCTGTCCGCGTTCAGTTTGAAATGTCACGATATGTCCTTCAGTAATATCAGCCGGTGCTGCACTGATGTGAAAGAAGTATTTCTCAACACTGTTGATGTCTTTAATAAAACCATATCCTTTTTCCGAGTTGAAATGTTCAACTCTTCCTCTCATCAGCACTTCTTCCTGATCTTCTTTTTTAGGTGTTGAAACAGAGATGTTCGCCACATCAATTTTTTGTTTCTTTCCCGGATCGGGCGGGGTGGTTGTGATATTCCCGTTTTCATCTACATAAGCGATCATGTCGTCAAAGGAAGAACTTCCGCCACTGGCTTTGCGCTCCTCTTTACGTTTCTGTTTTTCGAGTTTTTTACCCTGCTTTTTCTTTTCTAATTCTTTTTTGTTGTACGAAATTGCCATTCAATTAATAATTTATGAGTTCTTTATGCCGATATAGATACCGGCTGTAGTTTTTTTCCTGTTAGTTTTTGTATGTCCCGAATCATCATCGATTCCTCGGGAGAACAAAATGTCAGCGCCGTGCCATTGTTACCGGCCCGCCCGGTTCTGCCGATCCGGTGAACATAGGTTTCAGCAACATCGGGCAAATCGTAATTGATAACCATTTCCAGGTTCGAGATGTCGATTCCCCTGGCTGCAATGTCGGTTGCAATGATCACCCGGGTTTTCCCTGCTTTGAAATTGCTGAGTGCCCGTTGGCGTGCGCCCTGGGTTTTGTTGCCGTGGATTGCTTCGCAGTGAATGCCTTTTTTATTTAAAATCCTGACGATTTTGTCGGCTCCATGTTTGGTACGGGAGAATACAAGCACTGATTTTTCTTCATCCTGTTTCAAAACAGAGAAGAGCAAGTCGCCTTTGTTTATTTTCTCCACCAGATACAATCGCTGATCGATGGCATCAACAACCGAAGAAGCTGGTGCTACTTCAACCCTGACAGGCTGATTCAAAATTGATTTGGATAGCGTTGCTATGGCAACCGGCATGGTAGCTGAAAAACAAAGTGTTTGTCTTTGTTTGGGTAACAGGGGTAACAGACGTTTAATGTCGTGTATAAATCCCATGTCTAACATACGGTCTGCCTCGTCGAGTACAAAATGCTTTATGTGATCAAGTTTGATGTGTTGCTGACTGATGAGGTCGAGTAAGCGACCCGGAGTTGCAATCAGGATGTCGGTACCCTTTTTTAGTTCGTCAACCTGTGGGCGTTGGTTTACTCCACCGAAAATTACCGTGTTCCGTAAACCGGTGAATTTGGCGTAGTCGGTGAAACATTCGTCGATTTGTATTGCGAGTTCCCTGGTAGGAGTAAGTATCAATGCCCTGATTTCCCGTTTCCTGCTTGTCAGCATGGGCTTGTCGAGCTGTTGGATGATGGGAATGGCAAATGCAGCTGTTTTACCGGTGCCTGTTTGGGCGATTCCCAGTAAGTCTTTTCCGTTGAGTACAACAGAAATGGCTTGTTCCTGGATCGGTGTGGGCGTTTTATATTGTTTATTTGATAAAGCCTTCAATATGGGCTCTGATATGTTTAATTCCTGAAATGTCATAAATGAATTACATCTTAATTGATAAAAATGTGTTACGACAATAGTGTAATTCACTTTTCGCAACTGGTTGATGCAAACAAGAAAGCTGATGTTGATGTCGATTTTACGATGAGTAGACCTGCCGGATAGAGGGAGGACAAAGCACAGTTGAGAAAGATTTCAATACAAACTTGGTTGTTTCAGCTACAAAGGTACGTAAATAAATTGTATATCAACAGAAAAAACTTATATTTACGGAAATTTTGAATTACCGGGGTATGCAAACGATTACATTTGATAACGGTTTATTCCTTGAATCTCTTTTGAAAGGCGATAGAGCATATTGCTCGGAACTGGTTAGAAATGAACTGAAAAGTAACCGTTCGGTCTTTGATGTGTATGAGCAACTCATCAAAAAATCCATGTATGAAATTGGTGAATTATGGGAGTTTAATAAGATTAGTACCGCCACCGAACATTTGGCCTCAGCCATCATCGAGTCAATTTTAAATGAGATATATCCTGTTCTTGTAACAGAAGAGAAGGGCGACAGGTCGGTAGTGCTGGCTTGTGTTGAAAAGGAAATGCATCAGATAGGCATCAAAATGGTGAATGATGTGTTCGAAATAAACGGATGGAGAACTTATTACCTCGGAACCAACACGCCAACACCCGCTTTAATCAATTTCACCAAAGATATTAATCCTGCTTTGCTGGCCATTTCTGTTAGTTTGTATTTTCATTTGCCCTTGCTGGAGCAAATGTTGCAGCAGATTCAGGAGGAGATGCCCGGTTTAAAAGTGTTCGTGGGCGGACAGGCATTCAGGCATGGCGGGCTGGATGTTATCGCTCAATATAAGCATGTAATCTATTTACCTGATTTAAATAGTTTGGATTATTCTCTTAAAAACATCAACGCAAATGGATAAAAAAACATTATTAACCAGTGCAGGCAACTTGAAACAAGTTAGTGCTTCAGCTTATAGTGAATACAACATCAAAGGTGATCAGTTGGTGGCGAAAATGAATGAGCTGATGTTGCAACGAGCTGATTTACATCTGTTAATCGGTGATGGTAACGAAGAAATGATGAAGGACAATCATGCCAATCACGTCCGGTTTATCGCTTCGGTGTTGAAAAACTACCATCCGGAAGTGTTGGTCGACACAATTTTGTGGGTATTCAGGGCGTACCGGAGTCATAGTTTTACGACCAATTACTGGGCGGCACAGCTGAACGCCTGGATTATCATCCTGAAAGAATCCCTTTCGGTGGATACATTCAATGAAATTTATCCCTTGTACGAATGGATGCAAATCAACATCCCTTTATTTGTAAAACTTTCAGATCAGCAACTTTCAGCCTCAAATTCTTTACATTAATATATGATAGAAACAATCTTGTCCGGATGGAAATCTGAAATTGTGGATTCTCTTTCCCAAAGTAAGTCATTCTGTCTGGCTGTTTTCTCAACAACAGGGGAGTTGATTTTTGCCAATGCAACATTTCAGATGCTGCTCAAAGGTGACGCCTGTAAGTCATTGCTAAATCCGGATTTTGATAAAATTGTCAGTTTGCCGCACGATGCTGTTTTGATATTCAATGGCTTCCTGACCATTGGAACAATAGATGATGTAAATACTTCCATCTTTGCCCATATTTACCGAAAAAACGATCAGTTGCTGATAATTGGAGGCATGGATATGTTGAACCTGACCGAGCAAAACAGGATTTTACATGAGATGAATGCCGAAATCACTCATTTACAACGGCAATTGTTGCAGAAAACATTGTTGCAGGAGCAAACCCTGTCGAAATTAAATGCTGCTAATGAAGAGCTGCTGAAAGCCAATCAGGATAAAGATAAGTTTTTGAAAATCCTGGCGCATGATTTGAAAAATCCCATGTTTGCCATTTCCGGCTTTTCGGATTTGCTGATTAAGAATTTCAGAAAATACGATGAAAGCACCATAGAAAAACAGCTTGGCATCATCAATACGACGACTAAAAAGACCTATGACCTGCTGGAAGAATTGCTGTTGTGGACCCGCTCGCAATCAGGCAAAATACCATTCGAGCCCCGGACTGTTCAGCTTAAAAAGGTCTGCGATGATGTGCTGTCGTTGCTGAACGAAAGTGCCGCCACGAAACAAATTGAAATCATCTCCGAAATAGATGCAGGTTTAGAGCTGCACGCTGATGTGGATATGCTACGTACTATCCTGCGTAATTTAATTTCAAACGCGATAAAGTTTACGCATGAAAATGGACAAATTATCCTGCGTGCTGAACAGCAAGATACCGACATGATTATTACTGTTTCCGACAATGGCATTGGCATGAGTCAGGAGGTGGTATCCAAATTATGGCAAATTGCTGAACTCTATACTTCCCCCGGAACCAAAGGTGAAAAAGGTACGGGGTTGGGACTCATGCTGTGTAAAGAATTCGTGGAAAAACACCACGGACGAATTTGGGTGGAAAGTGAAGTGGGGAAGGGGAGTGATTTTAAGATTGCGTTGCCGGTGAGGGAGGTGTGATGCCGGTAATTAAAAAGAGCAACTCATTACTGAATTGCTCTTTTGCGGTATGGACGGGACTCGAACCCGCGACCCCCTGCGTGACAGGCAGGTATTCTAACCAGCTGAACTACCACACCGTTTTTATGGGGCATTGTTTTCAAATGCGCTGCAAAGATAGGTGATTTTTTTGTTTGTACAATGCTTTTCAGAAAATATTTTTCAAATTTTTATACAAAAGAAGCACGAGTTATTTTTTTACTTTGATTCCACAACCTACCGCCACTGTAACCGCTTTTTTTACAGGCTTTTTGTTCAAGAGGGCTTCAACAGCGTCTTCCACATATTTTTCTGATACATCGTTGGCATCTTTGTAATTATTGTCGATAGCGCCGATATATTTTACCACCAACTGCTTTTTTTCTTTTTGCAGGATAAAGACATGGGGTGTTTTGGTGGCGCCATACTGCGGAAAAATCTGTTGTCCGGCATCCACCAAATAGGGGAATGTGAACTTTTTTTCAGCATGTTTCTTTTGCATGGCTTCAAAACTATCGCTCGTTGATACTGCCGGATCATTCGAATTGATGGCTATCACGGGATATCCTTTGGCTTTGTATTTTTGATCTAATGCAATCAACCGGCTTTCGTAAGCTTTGGCATAGGGACACTCATTGCAGGTGAAAACGACAATGAATCCCCTGGCATCTTTGTAATCGGCAAGTGATACCATGCGTTCATCCACATTTTTCAACCTGAAGTCGGTGGCAGTATCTCCGGGTTTGTAACCTTGTGCGTAGAGCGAAAGTGTAAGGAACGACAATAATGTCAGTAAGGTCAATTTTGATTTTGTTTTCATACATCAGTTACTTTAAATATTGATCGATAATGGTTGTTAGTTCTGCTTTGTGGAGTTGCTTTTCCACAAATTTCAGTTTCTCGCCGTTTTTGTAGAAGACAGTTGCAGGAATGGAACCCGACCAGCTTTTGTCCACCTTTGGCATCCAGTAATTCATGCGTTTGGTGTCGTCGAGCAGATATACATCGGCAGTTATTTTATTGTCTTTTAAAAAAGGCAAAACTTCCGATTTCAGGTTGTCTTTGTCATCGACAGAAACCAATATCATTTTGAAATCCTTTCCGGAAGAGAATTTGTTGTTAACCTCCATAAAATCAGGAATCTCCCTCACACAAGGTCCGCACCAGGTTGCCCAGAAATTGACTACATACAACACGTCATCTTGTTTGTCCGTAATTTTTTCCAAAGCTTCGTATTTTATGACCCCCTTAAAGCTCTCTGCTGGTTTCTCCTGAGCATGTGCTGCAAATAGTAAACCAGATGTCAGTAATGTTATGATTAATCTGTGCATGTATCTTATTGTTAAATTGTTGTTGTAATTCTGTATTGATTACAATTATACATCCAACTTAAAACAGGCTTGATTTGTTCAGGATTAAACAATTTTTATAATTTAGGCGAATCAGGACTTGAAAATTGGTTTCTTCTGCTGCCGTAGGCAGTGAACTCATTCACAAAAACAACTTATGTGGACTTATATGCCTTATATGGTTATATATTATTTCTTTATCGTTTTAATTGTTATCATGTTTACTGTTGTCCGTAAAAAAAAAGCAGACTTTCTCCTTCGCGGAAAAAGTCTGCTACAATATTATAAAGGTATCAG
The DNA here is from genome assembly GCA_024710005.1 of Paludibacter sp. Classification (GTDB taxonomy): domain Bacteria; phylum Bacteroidota; class Bacteroidia; order Bacteroidales; family Paludibacteraceae; genus Paludibacter. The sequence continues at coordinate 111,825 of JANJVQ010000014.1, forward strand.
GAATTAGTATCCCCTGATGGCTTCGATGCCCGGTAATACCCGTCCTTCGATGGCTTCTAATAAAGCGCCACCACCGGTTGAAACATAAGATACACCGTCGTATAACCCGAATTTGTTTACACAGGCAACTGAGTCGCCACCACCTACTAATGAGAAGGCGCCGTTTTTGGTTGCTTCCACAATGGCATTACCCACGGCACGGGAACCCGATGTGAAGTTATCGAATTCGAATACACCGGTCGGACCGTTCCACAGGATGGTTTTGGATGCTTTGATTACATCGGCGAAGATTTTCTCCGTTTCAGGACCGATATCCAGACCTTCCCATCCTTCAGGAATTTCACCTACTTTCACGAAGTCGGTATTTGCATCATTGCTGAAGCTGTCGGCAATTTTGGCGTCAACGGCTAATACCATCTTCACGTTGTTTTTCTTTGCTTTTTCGAGCAATTCGAGTGCTAAATCGAGTTTGTCGTCTTCGCAAATCGAGTTACCCACTTTTCCGCCGAGGGCTTTGGTAAAGGTGTAAGTCATACCACCCGCGATAATCAGGTTGTCAACCTTGGTCAGCAGGTTTTCGATGATTTCAATTTTGGATGAAACTTTAGAACCTCCCATGATGGCAGTGAACGGACGAGCCGTATCTTTCATGATTTTCTCAACAGCATTCACTTCCTTTTCCATCAGATAACCAAACATTTTGTTGTTTTCGTCGAAATGTTTAGCGATGAGTGCAGTCGAAGCGTGGGCGCGGTGAGCCGTTCCAAAAGCATCGTTTACATAGCAATCGGCATAAGATGCCAGGGTAGCTGTGAATTTCTTCTGACTTTCCTTTACTACTTTCTTAGCTTCTGCTTTTTCTTCGTCGGTAGCAAATTCGCCACGTGGTTTACCTTCTTCTTCAGCATAGAAACGCAGGTTCTCGAGCAGCAAAGCTTCTCCGCCTTTCAGGCCGGCAGCCAGTGCAGCTGCTTCTTCACCCATGCAGTCGGGTGCAAATTTCAAATCCACACCTAATAGTTTGGATACGTGCGGTACGATTACTTTCAGTGAGTATTTGGTATCCGGATTTTTCTTCGGGCGACCCATATGCGATGCAATAATCAGCGCGCCGCCATCAGCTAAAATCTTCTTCAGGGTAGGCAAAGCTGCCCTGATACGGTTGTCGTCGGTAATCTGGAAGTTCTCGTCGACAGGAACGTTGAAGTCCACACGGACGAAGGCCTTTTTGCCTGCGAAATTAAATTTGTCGATAGTTTGCATAATTTTTATTTATTTTGTCGCCAGTCGCCGGACACCAGTCGCCAGACCGGAGACCGGTGTCTGGAGTCTGGAGTCTGGTGACCATATTAATTAGTTTTAAATTCGTATTTCACTTTTTTCAATTCCTGATTGGCCTCCACAATTTTCTTTTTAAGGTTTTCTTTGTAGGCAATCAGTTTTTCCTGCAGTACCACATCGCCTGTGGCCATCATTTGCACGGCGAGGATAGCCGCGTTTTGTGCGCCGTTGATGCCAACTGTTGCTACCGGGATTCCCGGAGGCATCTGCACAATGGCAAGGAGTGCATCCATACCATCCAGACTGGCATTGATGGGTACACCGATAACCGGCAGGGTAGTCATTGACGCGATAACTCCCGGTAAGTGTGCAGCCATGCCAGCTGCGGCAATAATCACCTGAATACCGTTTTCACGGGCTTTGGTTGCAAATGCTTCCACCTCTTTGGGTGTTCTGTGTGCCGACAAAGCATTGATTTCAAACGGAATCCCGAATTCATTTAACAAAGCGGCAGCCTTTTCCATCACCGGCAGGTCAGATGTGCTACCCATAATAATACTTACTTTTGGGGTCATATAAAATATGATGTTTAAATGTTTAAAAGTTCAATAGTTACTTCGCTATTTGCAGTCATTGCGAGGAGTTCACAAAGTGAACGACGTGGCAACCCCCTCGAACCTGCAATTAGTTTTTCCGCTTTCCGCTTTCCGCTTTCCGCTTTCCGCTTTCCGCTTTCCGCTTTCCGCTTTCCGCTTTCAGTTATTCGTTATTCGCTATTCGCTAAAAAACTTACCCAACTAATGCCGCGTACGCTTCGGCAGAAAGTAAATTGTCGAGTTGAGCAACATCAGCAATGGCCAGTTTAACCATCCAGCCTGCGCCGTAAGGATCGTTATTCACCAATTCCGGTTCATTTTCCAGCGCGCTGTTTAGTTCCAGTACTTCCCCGGAAACCGGCATAAACAACTCCGATACGGTTTTTACAGCTTCTACAGTTCCGAAAACTTCACCTTCAGCCAGTGTTTCGCCAATCGTTTCAATTTCAATATAAACGATTTCACCCAGTTCGTTTTGGGCATAATCGGTGATGCCCACATAAGCTACTTCACCTTCCACACGAATCCATTCGTGTTCTTTGGTGTACTTTAATTCAGCCGGAATATTCATGACAGTTGTTTTTATGATGTTATTAAATTGATACTTTACAATACAATGGAAAATGATCAGAACCTTGTGCTTTATTATCTAATTTGAAAGATTTAATATCAAAGAATTCATCGTGTAAGATATGATCTATTCTGAATTTGAGTACAGAATCACTGAATGTCCATCCTAATCCGAAACCATTTTCAACGAAAGCATCCTGCATTTTACCCCTGATGGTTGAGTAGGTGTAGGAAGAAGGAAGGTCGTTGAAATCCCCGACAACCATAACCGGATAAGGAGATTTGGCTATTTCTGCTGCCACCATATCGGCTTGTTTTGCCCTGATGCGGTAAGCGCCGCCCAATTTTCTGGAGAAATGCATCGTGGTGCCCTTGATGTTTTCGGTGTCAAAGTTGTCTTTCAGCCTCACAGCCATAATCTTGTCGTTTTCTGTAATCTTGTTGGATTCGAGGTGACAGTTAAAAACACGAATGATTCTCCCATTGACTTCAATATCTGAAACAATTGTTGTGTTAAAGTTAGATTGATATTCAACAATTGATTTTGTGATAATCGGAAATTTAGAGAATGTGGCGTTACCAAAAAATGACCAGCCGGTATTTACTTTAAAATGAATATGATGATAAGGATATTTTTTGAAAATCCGGAGTAAGTCTTCTTCTGTCAGATGTTCTTTATTGATGCTGGCTGAATACTCCTGTATGCAAAGTATATCCGGATCTTTCTCAAGCATATACTGAATAACCGGATTGGGTTTTGCTTCCGTATGTTTAACCATCATGGCATTTGCATAGGTATTATAAGTCATCAGTGAAAACGCATATTCCCCGTCATAATTTTCAGTGTTTTTGATGTTAACAGGGAAGGTGTTCCCTACGATATTCCAACACAACAAAATTACAGACAATGAAATCAGAAAATGCCATTTTTTGAAGGCAATCCAGAAAAATATAAAAAAGATGTTTAATAGAATAAGAGCCGGTAGCAGGAGTGTTGTGTAGGCCGGTATCAGTAACTTTTCCGGACTAACCCGGGAGGCAATAAACGCCATGACCATGAGCGCGGCTACAGCCAGGTTTGCTGTAATAAACAATAATTTTATCAGTCCTTTGCCCAGGTTCATAGATGCTTAACTGTTGAATATGGTGGAATTCATCCTTTGCCTTGTTCGAATAATTTTCTCTTTTCTTCAGATGTCAGACTTCCGTAACCGGATGTCTTGATTTTGTCCAGAATGCGATCGATTTCTTCCATGTTTTTAGCTTTGGTCATGTTGTACTCGGCATCCGACATCTTTTTGCCGGAGGCTGCTGTGTGTTTCACCTTTAACTTGCGGGGTTTAAAGAGATTAGACAGCCTGTCCATGAGCTTATTGAAAGATTTTGTATGATCTTTTCCGCGTCGCAAAGATACAATAAAAAAATAACCGTACAAAGCGCCACCCAAATGTGCTAACTCGCCACCGGCGTTACTTGAGGTGATGCCAAAAAAGCTAATCAGAACAGCTGCGATAGCAATGTATTTCAGTTTAACCATTCCAATCAGTAGAAAGCGCATTTCCATATTGGGAGCCTGAAAGGCAGTGGCAACGATAATGGCCATGATAGAACCTGATGCGCCCATCAGTATGCTGATATCTGCCATTTGCGAAAAGAGCGGAAAGATGTTATAGGCGATGATATAGGTAAGTCCGGCGACCAATCCACCGAAAAAATACAATCCGAATAACTGTTTTTCGGTGAAAAACATCAGGAACAATTTCCCAAACCAAAAGAGGGCAAACATGTTAAACAGGATGTGAAAGAAATCCTTGTGCAGAAACATGTAGGTCACTAATGTCCACGGTTTGAACAGCAGGGCGCCGAAATTGGACGGCAATGCCAGCAAAGGAAAAATGAAATCTCCCTGCAAGGTGAAAAGTCTCATGACAATCAGGAAGATCTGTAGCATCAGGTACAGGGCTACATTCAAATATATCAGCTTGGTAACGGCATTACCCTGCCGGTAGGTTTGTTTCAGATTTTCTATCAGGTTCATAATTGTAATGCTAAAATTAGAAACGATAAGGTCTTTTTTTCCAGATCAATATCAGGATGATACCAAACAGCATCCCCCCGAGGTGAGCAAAGTGCGCTACGCTGTCGCCCGAGAAATTGGCAACCCCCAGGAACAATTCAGCAACCCCGTAAATCAGCACAAAGATACGGGCTTTGATGGGTACCGGGAAGAACAACATCATCAGTTTGACATCGGGGAATAACCAGCCGAAAGCCAGCAATAGTCCGAAAACAGAGCCTGAAGCGCCAACCGTAACCGGCAGGTTGAGGAACATGCGTTTAAGTTCAATCAGGTCGGCCGCATTAAAATGGGTCAGGCTGCTTAATCTGAAATACTTTTCCAGCACATGCTGATAGTTTAGTAGATGTTCACCCGAGTTCGCGGCAATTGCTTCGTTCATGGCTGCTACGACCTGATGGTATTCCACTGTCCAGAAGATTTGTTGCACAACTCCTGCACCAATACCCGTTATCAGGTAATATACCAGAAAACGCTTAGGTCCCCAGAAGTTTTCGAGCACACCGCCAAACATATACAGGGCGAACATATTAAAGAACAAGTGACCAAAACCACCATGCATAAACATATAGGTAATCAGTTGCACCAGGTTGAATTTATCGGAAGCCCAATAATGCATACCGAGTACGTCGGTCAGGTCAAGTGCGATTCCCCAGCGGCGAAAAATGCCCGGGGATAATAATGTTGCCAACCAAAGAATCGCGTTGATGGCAATCAGATTCTTTACTACAGGCGGTATAGAGCTTAGAAAGGACGGACGGTAATTGTTCATTTTGTGCGCTTAAATGGATAAAATTCAGTACAAAAATAATCAAAATATCACCAAAAATATGTTTTCTAACATCTTTTTTGAATTAATGAAAAAAAATGCATTAATTTTTGCAGAAAATGTTTGTTTTTACGAATCAATCTATTACATTTGCTGTCTGATAAACAATTTACTTGTGTCTAATCTATTAAAAATTAATCCAAATTATGAACAAAGCAGAATTAATCAATGCTATTGCTGCTGAAGCAGGTTTAAGCAAAGTTGACGCTAAAAAAGCACTTGATGCTACAGTTAAAGCCGTATCTAACGCATTAGTTGCAGGTGATAAGGTAAGTTTAATTGGTTTCGGAACATTCTCTGTTGCTGCACGTAGTGCTCGTCAGGGTATCAATCCTAAAACTAAAAAACCTATTAAAATCGCTGCTAAAAAAGTTGCTAAATTTAAAGCCGGTGCTGAGCTTGCTGCAGCTGTTAACTAATTACGCTTTAGGTTTATCTTACTAAAGGAATATGAGGTTTCATATTCCTTTTTTGCGTTTAAATTCTGTAAGTATTCCTTTTTTAAAGCTAAGTTGATTTTATATTTTGCTATGCTCAAAATGAAAGTGAAAACCAGATAGAGATAACCTTATTTACACCTTATTTTCTTACTAAACAACCTTAGTAGCAAAAGAATACCTCATCGAACCTAACCTTATTACCTTGTTTTAATAATTTTCTGAAATAAGGTAATAAGGTCAGAGGAGGCATGTGAATATAATCTTTACTACTAAGGTTGTTTAGTAAGAAAATAAGGTGTAAATAAGGTT
>JANJVQ010000025.1 GCA_024710005.1 Paludibacter sp.
TTGTTTGTTCTGATTATATTCTTTAAATCGCATATATTTAATTGTATATCAAGGATATAAAGATAATAACTTTTATCCAAATAACCAAAATATCGGACACAAAAAAGAGGCTGACTCATTTTTATTTTGAGACAGCCTCTTTTACTTTTCTCCAAATTTTCATTTCACAGGCTTATCCATTTCCACTCCCAAATCGCCCTGCGACTTCATCCACTTCTGAAGTTCCTTGTGTAAACGCTTAAAGGTTTTTTCATGCCCTACGCTTCCCATCAGGTTATTGAATTCAATCGGGTCATTTTCAACATCATATAATTCGAACTCAGGCCGGTGTTTGTAACGATTCATCACAAATTCAGCATGCTTACTCTTTTGCTTCTTCCAGCTAATAAACCAGTCAGCTTTTTCGATATGCTTCTCAATATATTCTGCTTCAGGCGTTAAGTTCCAAATCAAGCGATATTTTCCGTCGGAAATTGCACGTATGGGATAAGCAGGGCCTTCCGGAACATTATTATGAACATGGTATGCATATTTTCTATGTTTATCAGTTTTGCCTTTGAGCAACTTCAGGAAGCTTATACCATCAAGTTTCTTCACTTTCTCGCCACCAGCCTGCTCAATAATCGTAGGCAATACGTCTTCATACTGAACAATGGCGTCGGTTTCTGCACCGGGTTTAATCACCTGCGGCCACGAAGCAACCATAGCCGATTTAACTCCGGCACTCCAGTTGGTCCACTTACCTCCGGCAAACTGCGAACCTTGTTCCGACATAAAAATCACGAGGGTATTTTCATACAGACCATGTTTTTTCAGGATATTAACCGCATCGCCGACTTCCTGATCCAACAAATGTACTTCTGCCAGGTAACGGGCATATCTTTCGCGGGTTTCTTTGGTGTCAACAAAATAGGGGGGCAACACCAGTCTGGAACGGTCAAATACCGATGCGTCACCACCGGTTGAGGGCATGTGAGGATTAATAGATGCCAATACCAGGCAGAAAGGCTGATCCTTATCACGACTCATAAACTCTTCGATTCCATCTGTTGTATATGACGGATCGTTGCTTACGCAATTTTCCACAAATCCGGGAACCATTTCAAACGGGAAGTTCTCCAGCGGTTTGATGTGCAATTTACCGGCAATTCCAACCCTGTACCCAAGGTCCCCAAGATAGTGCGGCATCGATTTCACATCCGGTTTCACCTGACTGTGATTGGGGTATCCGCCGTGTTTAATCGGGAATAAACCGGTATATAAGCTGTGACGGGTAGGAACACTCATCGAAGCCGAATTGTAAGCATTATTGAATTTTATACCGTCTTCAGCAATTTTATCAATATTGGGTGTTTTTGTGTTTTTAGAGCCGAAACAACTGATATCATAATAGGAGCAATCATCAGCAAGAATTAATAAAACATTGGCTGGTTTCTGCTTTTCAGCTGCAAGAGCTGATTTTTGTCCTGATACCGCCAATGCAGCACACACGGACACAAATGGAATAATTTTTTGTTTCATTTTTTTCTGATATTAATTTTTACACGCTGACCGTATTTCACTTGATCAACTTCACCCTTCCATAACCCATTTCCGAGTGATACAAAAGCAATGTTACCGGCTACGGGTTTCCCTTCTGCAAGATAAATGGCAAATTCACCTCCTTCTATCAAATCAAAAGTAAGTATTTCAGGGGCATATCTAATATTTTCGATGGCTTCACTGCAAAGGTATTTTTGTGTGGCGCCAATTACCGACCAGCCATTGTGAATAGGAGAAAGCTGATAATAACAATGATTAAAGTCTTTTACTTTTACCGGAATTTCATCTTTCAATACGGCTCCGGTTTGTTCAAAATAATTGAAGGCCAACAAACCCTCAACAGGTACTTTCCATTTTTTATCCATACCCTGAATGATTGCTGATGCGTCTTTATAATCATTTGTATTGATGGTCGACTCTAATGTGACCGGCTTATCATATAAATTGTATGCAACAATGCTTACAGCATCATTTTTCAATGGCGCCGCAACAAAAAACAATTCCGGGACATCAAGCGGAGATGTGTAATAACTTTTTGGTAATGTAGTTCCCGGCGCCAAAGGACGTAACAATCTCCCATCACTGAAACACAGAGGCATCACATTTCCCAAAACAATTTTATCGGGAGCATCCGAAAGATAAACCGGTCCGCCTGAAATCGCTTTCGACAAGGCCATCAATTCACCACAAATGGAGTCGGATGAATGGAACATATCATGGTCACCCCAAACCGTGGGACCCATGTAGACTGCATTCTGGAATGATTGCAGGATATGCTGTTTTGCTTTCGGAAGATCATTTAATTTATAATCAATACTCGTGCGGGTACTATTTACATTCAGGGTATTAAGCAACACCACATTGTTTTGCGCCATGCAATTCATGGTGGTATAGGGATAATTCCTTGTTGCAATTGAGTCGACGCTTCGGGAAGTCAGCCAGGCCTGTTGCGCCGGATTCTCAGCACCATTGGTCATCATCATACCTGAGGTCTGCCAGTCGATTTTCAGAAAATCAAAACCTGCATTTACAGATGGTTCAAAATAGTGCTCATAAAGCCGTACAATCTTGTCTTTATCATTTTTCGGCATATACAGACCAGTTGACGGCACTTCGCGCAAACAGTCATTGAGTTCGCCAAAGCCATTGTTTTCCTTCGTAAACCCCTGCCAGTAACCATGCATGTTAAGCCACAACCCAAACCATTTGAGGGAAGTTGTATCGCGTTCTGCCAGAATTTTGCCGTAACCATCCGGAAATAATTCGGGGTCAGTATTAAAAGAAGTCAGGGTACGCTTATTCTTTTTATTTTCTTTTATTTCAGTTCTATCCTGATGACCGTCGTCAATCAGCATAAAACGTATCGGCACTTCCGATTTTTTCAAATCCTGAGCGGCTTTTACCAGCAAAGCTTCGTTGATATTGGTACGGTATTCTTCCCACGAACACCATCCCAGGTATTTGTAGGGTTCTGAATAAGACTTCTCCGAACGCAACCTGAAAGTTTTCGATATTGATTTATCTTCGGACAGTTTTTCGAAAAGGCGGTAGGATGCTTCAACAGGTGTATCGGCGACAGCCCAGGCCAGTAAAGGAACTTTACCTGTAATACTTTCTGTTCCGTAGGTAGCATGCCGCAACAAAAATCCTTTCTCCGCATCTGCAAAAAGATAACAAACACTGAGCGGATTGGCCATGGGAAGTAAAGCCATACTACGACCATCCGTCAGCTTTATCATCAGAAAAACAGCATTGGGATTAATCTTCGAGTTAAAAAGATTGGCATAGGTATCTGACCTAAAATACCAGGGCAATGCGCGGTTGATATGGCTTGGAACAATTGATGTGTTTAAAAACCCATCATTGCTCGTGAAAATCCCTTCCACATAAGGGGGTAATATCAATTCATGATCTTTTAAAATTCCATTTTTATCTGGATGAAAAGTTTGTTCTTCGCTGAACACAAGTCCGTATGTTCCAACATCTTTTAAATCAATATTATTTGCTGCAATATAATTTCCATTCTGTTGACCGTAGACCGTAGACCGTAGACTGGCAACCGATGTCTGGCGTCCGGCGACTGAAGTCTGGCGACCGGCGTCTGGCGACCGGCGACTCTTGAGAACATCAAAATGATACACACACATATGATAATAGGTTTCACCCGGTTCCAATACTGTTGATGGAAAATCCGGCTGATTGGGACTATCGGGGAAATGTTGTGTTTCCATGGCAAATGCCGTTCGGTGATGATATACCTCTCCATATTTACCGGTACCTTTACCATTGAAGAAATTACCGCCATAAAACTGGATGCCGGGTTCAGTGGTGAGTACCGTCATCAATCTGCCATTGGAGGGTTCGTAAACCACCGCTGCTTCAATAAACTCATGTTGACCTTTATCGAGTATCCAGTTGTGGTCGTAGCCTTTGGCATGTTTCAAATCAGAAAAGTCCTGATCGACCCTTTCGCCTATCGGAGTTGGTTTTGTAAAATCCATGGGCGTTCCTGTAACTGAAGCCATTTCCCCTGTGGGAATCAATGTTTCGTCTGTTGGATTGTATTTACTTGCATTGATTTGCAGTACATGCGAATTGATTGATTTAGCTACACCAGAGGAGAAACCATGCAAATTAAAGAAGGTATGGTTGGTAAGATTGACAACCGTTTTTTGATCAGTAGTCGCCCAATACTCAATTTTTAACGCATTATTACGGGTCAGTGTATATACTACCGTAACGGATAAATTTCCGGGATACCCCATCTCTCCAGCTGCCGATAGATATTTCAGTTCTAATGCATCTTCTTTATTTTTATTTTTAAATGGACGTGCTTCCCACACCACATTATGAAAACCTTTCGGTCCGCCATGCAGGCTGTTTTGACCGTTATTCAGAGGCAACTGGTAGCTTACGCCATCCAGCGAGAATTTCCCCTGAGCGATGCGGTTGCCAAAACGACCAATCAGCGCCCCGAAATAGGATCCTCGTGCTTTTTTAAACGCATCGAAAGAAGCAAAACCGGTTACCACATCGTCAAACTTACCGGATTTATCGGGAGTCCACAAATTCAGCACCTTGCCTCCGAAATTAGAAATCTGGGTTACCATGCCGTTCTTGTTTCTCAGGGTATAAAGCCGGACTTCTTTCCCGTCAATGTTACCCCTGAATTCATTTTCATCGAACAACCTCACCTGCTTATCTGACGCGACAACAGGTAACATGACAAATATAATCAGGCACAATGATATAACACTTCTTCTCAGCATGATTGTTTCTTCCTTTCTCCGAATTGTATCAGTTAAAAGCTCTTTTCTGTGGTAGAAGGCCCGTCAACAGTGAGCACCCCGTTTTTATCAATCGACATTTCATCAATGAATACCACCCTTTTTTTGCCGGTTGCTGATGTACGTCCGTGGTACACGCAATACATTTTTTTACCGTCGCGTGACCAGGTGATGCTATTGTGACCGGTACCGGTTACGATGCCACCCTGTTCTGTGTTTTTCTGTAAAACCGGATTATTATCCGCTTTTTGGAAAGGACCCAGCGGATGCTCAGCTGTTGCATATCCAACGGCATAATGCTGTCCGCCATAGAAATTGGCCGAATACATCATGTAGATTTTATCTTTGTGCTCAAAAGCAAAAGAACCTTCCGTCCAGCGACGGTTCACCTCCCCGCTTGTTACCGAGCGACTCTCCCACTCCGCCTGTTTGTCGTCCATTTTTTTAGGAGGTTGCAACAACAAAACCGGTTCACCTATGATGGCTGTAAAATCATTTGCAATTTCAACTCCGTAAATCCAGCTTTCTTCAATTTCATCGAACATACCTTTTGCTTTTGCCCAGTCGGCCACTTCACTCTCCACCGGATTCTTATAACAACATCTTGAATAATACAAGTAAGATTTTCCATTGTATTCCAATATATTGCCATCGATAACCGGATAACCCGGGTCAAACAAAGGTTTATCAGACATATCGACAAACGGACCGGTCGGTTTATCTGAAACAGCAACCCCGATACGGAAATTTTCCAGTTCATTAGTTGGATTTTCTTTCCAATCGGCACTGAAGAACATATAGAATTTACCATTTTTCTCATACACTTCCGGCGCCCAGAAGTTTTTTAATGTCCACGAATCAGCTTTAGCCCCTTCATAGACCATTCCTTCATAGACCCAGTCGCGCAGGTTTTCAGAAGAGTAAGTCCCGAAACCTTGCTTCCCGTCGGGCGAAAAGGTTCCATACATGTAGTACTTTCCATCGGAAGCTAACAACACATACGGGTCACCCATAGCGATAGCCAGAGGATTGCTGTAAACAATGGCATCTTTACCTTTTGAACATAAATTCACATTTACTGCAACAGCCACTAAAATCGAAACTGCCATCAGAATTAAGAGAATGAAGCTTGTTTTTTTGTTTTTGAAAAGTCCCATATAATACTTTATTAATGATTTATTTTAAACCACAAAAGGCACAAAAGAAAGACTAAGGGAACACAAAAGTGAGAATTAAAAATTATAAATTAAGAATTAATAGAGGGGGGCATCACTTCCGCTATTAGCTATTCACTATTCACTATTCACTATTCACTATTCGCTATTAGTTCTTTTGTGTTCCCTTAGTCTTTCTTTTGTGCCTTTTGTGGTTTCTGTGATTTGGTTTTATTTCTTATTAAGTTTCTGATTATCCTCTTTTCTTTTCTTCCAGATATGTTCCTCATTTTTCCGGCTGTCGCGGGAACGTTCATTGTACTCACGTGCATCCAGCGGGAATACCTGAATCCTGTTTGCCCAATTCATCCATTCATCGAACATCTTTTTGGTCCGTTCCGGATATTGAGCTGATAAATCATTCGATTCTGAACGATCTGCTTCTATATCGTATAATTCAAGTTTGCCTATAGACGCATCTCCTCCCTCTTTCGTTTTGGCAACTAATTTCCATTTGCCATCACGCATACCGATGTTGGCCTCATGCTCCCAGTAAATAGGCTTACGATTGTTATCAATCAGACTAAAGGTAGAGAGCAGACTTTGCCCCTCAAGCGGTTGAATCTTAGGATTTTTCTTTACAATTTTACTGTAATCAGCCTTGCTTACCTCCACAGCAGTAGCCATTACATCAACCATGTGAGCCGGTTTGTTATAGAATTTACCCTGATATTGTGGTTGAACTCCTTTTGGCCAGTGCACAATAAAGGGTGTTGCGATACCCCCTTCATGTATCCAGTGTTTAAACATTTGGAAGGGTGAGTTACTGGCATTGGCCCAGGCAAGTCCGTACGATTCGAAAGAAGCATCGGTGCTGCCAATTTCTCCGGTTTTGTCATCATGCGATATCATTTCGGCACAGGCGCCGTTGTCCGACAAGAACATGATGATGGTATTCTCGAGCTGACCAGATTTCTCCAGTTCCGCGATAATCCGTCCGATGCCCTGATCCATATTATCAATCTGAGCAGCATACACTTCCATGCGATGTGCCAGTTCCGGCCTCAATCGTTTCGGTATCGTATACCAGGCAGCCGCATCTTCGTGACGTTCCGGATAAACCGTATTTTCGGGGATAACACCCATTTTCTTCATACGTTCGAATCGCTCTTCTCTCAAAACATCCCAACCTTTGTCATATTTTCCCTTGTATTTGGCAATATCCTTTTCCAGCGCGTGTAAAGGCCAATGAGGTGCTGTATACGCGACATACATGAAGAATGGCTGTTTTTTCTTTTTGCTCTGATTTTCACGGATGAAACTAACAGCCGAATCGCTGATGGCATCGGTATAATAAAATGGTTGTTGAGGCTTGATGATATTATTTCCGCTTGCCAATCCATGGGGTGTAAAGAAACTGCCACCTCCGGGAATGGTTCCGAAGAAACGGTCGAAACCACGTTGCAAAGGCCAGTTATGTTTATCAGCAGCCTGCGTTTCATCATAATTACGCGTCAAATGCCATTTTCCACTCATGTAGGTAGCATAACCGGCTGTTTTTAGCACCTCAGCAATGGTCATGCACCGGTCATTCAATTCGCCCTGATACTGTGGAGTACCCAGGTTGGCAACCGTCATCCAGCCCATACCGGCCTGATGCGGATACAGTCCGGTCATCAACGAAGCACGGGTCGGACAGCTGCGGGCGCCATTGTAAAACTGGGTGTAACGGATACCCTGATTTGCCAAACGATCGAGATTCGGCGTTTGAATTTCGCCACCGTAACAGCCGATATCCGAATAACCCATGTCATCAGCCATGATTAAAATCACATTGGGTTTATCCGAAGCATTTGCAATCAGGGGGAACGACAAAGCTCCGCTCATGACTGTGCTAAAGATTGAATTAATTCTCATGATATTTTGTGTTTTAATGAATCAAACTTACTGGTTAATTATTGATTGGCAAACTGGCGATAAGCCTTATTGAACCAATCTATAGCAGCTTTTTTCATTTCAGCCGTCAATTTCCGATTATTTTCAGCTACATTTTGTTTTTCCGCACAGTCTTTAACTATATTATAAAGTTCTGTTTCACTACCATCCGGATTGGTCAACAGTTTCCAATCACCTTTACGCACCGCTATTTGCGGACTGCGGGTTTTATTTTTATTGTTGATAGTAGAAGAATTTACACCGAACTCCCAGAAGACAGGTTTCTCACGTTCCACATCAGCTTTTCCCAATAATACAGCAGAGCGATCTTCACCATCGAGTTGATATCCTTCCGGCAACTGAACTCCTGCAATTTTGCACAAGGTAGGAAATAAATCGGTTGCTGCCATAACAGCGTTTTCATTTACCTGATTGGGAGCTATTTTTGCCGGCCAGCGCACGATAAACGGCATGCGGATACCTCCTTCATACAAAGTTCCCTTTTTTCCACGGAGACCTTTGGTACGCGCCACGCCATAATCGGGATTAGGACCATTGTCGCTGGTAAAAATCACCATGGTATTTTCGTCTACACCTAAATCTTTCAACCCTTGCATCAACCGGCCAATTTGGATGTCATAATCTCTTAATACCAGTTTAAAAGCTTCCGGTTTTTCCCAGTCACCCCTTTCAGTTTCCATATCGTCGGGATTGGGAACAAAAGGAGTATGTACATCATCGGGCCATAAATTTACAAAAACAGGTTTCCCCTGATTGTGCTTAAAGAACTCCAGGGTTTTATCCACAAAATAAGCGGTTCTGTCCCAACGCTTAATACTATCACGACTGCTCCATATCCAGTTAGAGTCAGTTAACAGTGGATCGGGGTCCGGACTTTCCCAGGTGGATTTATATTCATCAAAACCATAACTATGAATCGATGGTGCATTGTCCACATCACGACCACCCCCCATGTGCCATTTACCAAAATGACCGGTAGCATAACCGTTTTGTTTCAACGTTCTGGCAATTGTTGGGGCTTTTTCTGACAAATAGTCATTCTGAAAATTTTTCCTGTTACCTTCTCTTGATTGTAAAAAAGTGCGAATTCCCCACCGCGTTGGATACATGCCGGTAGTAAGTCCGACACGTGAAGGGGAACTAATCGGAGCTACCGTGTAATACTGCATAAAACGAATACCTTCGTTTGCCATCTGATCGATATTTTTAGTATTCACGTAATCTCCTCCATAACACGATAAATCTGCATAAGCCATATCATCCGTGTAGATAATAATAATGTTAGGTTTTTCGGCAGCAACCAGTGCCAGGCTACTTCCAAGCAGAAGCGGTAATGTTAACTTGTTTTGCATGAAAAAAAACTATAATGATTATGAAAAAAATCTTTACAAAGATAAAATCGTCGCTATAAAAATATTAGCAAAATTGACCCAAAAAGAGGTAAAATTGACAAGAAAAGCTTAGTGACACACTTGAATTAATCATTCCTTAATGAATTTACTGTAATATTTTTTATTTTCTGATTCAAGCATGAGGAAATAAATCCCTTTGTTGAGAGCACTAACATCAATTTTTGATTCCTGCTGTTTGCCCGGAATAATGGTTTCACCACTGAGATTAAGTACTGACACCTTATAAGTCTGAAATGCAGTATGTATATTCAGCATTTCACCTACCGGATTAGGAAAAACCCTCATTACCTGTGATACAGAAATCTGTTCTACATCTGAAGTCCAGTCGGCATATTGCCGGTAAGCTTGTCCAAACCACTGCAATGCCATTGGTTTCAACCGGCTCGTTACTTCCGGATTTGCCGACGCCACGTTTGTTGTTTCCAGAAAATCAGTTTTCATGTTGTAGAGTTCTGTTCGGCCACCATCAACATCTACCAATAATTTCCAGTCACCATCTCTCACGGCAATATGGGGACTCTTAGGATCGGCCAGAAACTTACCAAACTGCCAGAAAAGCGGTTGAGGACGTTCTTCGTGCACTCCACCCAGCAGAATACTACTTCTGTCCAAACCATCCAACTGAAAATCGTTTGGCAGAGGCGTTCCTGTAATCGAGCACAAGGTGGGGAATAAATCTACCGAACAAAGTACTGACTGTGAGTTATACTGATTCGGAGCAATTTTACCCGGCCAATGTGCAATAAAGGGTAAACGGATTCCACCTTCGTACAATTGTGATTTTTGTCCTCTCAAGTTTAACGTCCTTTTTCCTGAATACCGGGGATTTGGACCGTTGTCGCTCGTGAACAAAATTAACGTTTCCTCTTCTAAACCTAAATCCTTGATTCCCTGAATCAAACGACCGATTTGCTTATCCAATTCGGTGAGTACTATAGTAAATGATGACTCTAACTCACGTGTGTTACTGGGGTTAGGATTACCATCCCCAACACCATCACCGTCCGAATCTACATTAAACACAAACGGGGTATGAACATCATCGGGCCAAAGGTTGATATAACAAGATTTGTTTCCCTTGTTTCTGGATAAGAAATCAAGTGTTTTATCAACAAAATAGGCGGTTCTGTCCCATCGTTTCACTTCGTCTGAATTAGCCCATATCCAATTAGTGGAAGTTAATTTCGGATCAGGATTCGGACTTTCGTAAGTCGATGAGAATTCATCAAAACCATAAGTTGCAATAGAAGGGGCATTGTACACATCACGGCCGCCACCCATGTGCCATTTTCCGAAATGCGCAGTTGCATAACCGTTTTGTTTCAGTGTTCTTGCCAGTGAAGGGGCCGCATTATTCAGAAAATCATTTTGTTCTGCATTGGCATTCCCATTCCTTGTTTGAAGAAAAGTGTTGATTCCCCACCGTGTGGGATACATACCGGTCGTTACAGCCACACGAGACGGAGAACTAATCGGACAGGCTGAATAATACTGAGCAAAGCGTATCCCATCCTTAGCCAGTTTATCTAAATTGGGTGTTTGATAGGGACCACCGAAACTTGTGAGGTCAGCAAAGCCCATATCATCAATATAAATTAAAATGACATTCGGTTTCTCAGCTGCTACTGCATTAGTAGCATTTGCCCCGATGAGAAAAGGCAAAATCCATTTACTTTGATTCATCATGTTAACTAAACAATTATCTGTTTTTATACCGGTATTATTCTTCTGTTACTTTCCACTCTTTGGGTGGTTTAAATCCTTCACGACCCACAGCATAATCCGGTAGCGGACGTGGAGGTTCAATGGCATCGTAAGGTTTTACGTACTTTTTAAGTTCCGCAGCCTTTTCTTTATGCGTTTTTATCAGGTTGTTTTTCTCAAACGGATCTTCATTTATTTTGAAAAGCATGTCAGATTCCATTTTCATCTTCTCATTGTGCCCTTTTTCAATAAATTTCCATTCATTCGAAACAACTGCTCCCGACCCTAAGTATAAATTTCTGTCGATAGATTCTTTTTTACCGCTTAACACCGGCAACATGCTAACACCATCGAACTGAGCTTTTGACTTAACATTCAACACATCCAAGACTGTCGGCATCACATCCACATAACCTGTTACCTGGTTGATGGTTCTGCCTCCTTTTAACTGTGCAGGCCAGCTAAGCAGAGCCGGTACACGTACGCCACCCTCGAATTCCAAAAATTTGCGGCCTCTCAATTCACCGCTGGAACCCACATCAGGTCCGTTGTCGCTGAAAAACAAGAAAATTGTATTATCGAATTCACCTGCATCTTTCAGCTTTTTTATTATCTCCCCTATCCCTCTGTCCATGCACGTGACCATGGCTGCAAAAGTTTGTTCCTGGGTATTTCCTCTTCCGGTTTTATCCCCTTTTCCAAAACGAGGCTTTGAAAGATCAAAACCATAGAGTTTCAAATCTTCATCCTTTGCCTGCAAGGGGGTATGCGGAGCATTGTAGGCGACATAAATGAAAAACGGATTATCCTCCTTTGCATATTCGTTGATACATTTAACAGCATGTTCCGTTATCAAATCTGTACTGTAACCTTTGTCATACGAACTTTCCCAGTCGTTGTGCCAGTCAAGCTCACCTTCTCTTTCTAATGAAAAGAAATCAATAGCGCCATTCAGGTGACCGTAAAAATGGGTAAAACCTTTATTCAGGGGATAGTATTTTTTGCGGGAATGTCCTAAATGCCACTTCCCAATGATGGCACGGTGTTTATAGCCTGCTTTTTCGAGTTCCTGCGGCAAGAAAATCTCTTCCGGTTCAATGCCATAATCACGCCAGGGCGGTATAACTACATGACGAACTCCCATCCTGTTCGGATACCGGCCGGTAAGCATACCGGCTCTTGTTGGTGTTGATACAGGCGCCACGTAAAAACGGTTCAACCGTATCGCCGACTCGGCCAGCAGGTCCAGGTTCGGTGTCATGATTTTACTGCCATGATAACCGACATCACCCCATCCCAGGTCATCAGCTAATATAATAACTACATTCGGTTTTTCTTTTACGTCGGCAAAACTTTCGGCACAACCGGCAGAAGCAAAGGTAACTCCCGCTGCGGCAAGCGTAAAACCCCATGCTTTATTGAAATTGGTACTTGATTTCATTTGGTTAATCATTATATCTTATGCTAATTTATTGCCACATCTTTATTAAAATAAGCTTCCGTATTTCCCGGCGACAACATGGTCCACAGCGAAGCAACTACCCAACCCGGTCCGAAAAGCCGGTTATAATATCCTTTGCCATTCACACCGTAATCCCAGTTTGTATGTTGTACCACTTCAGGATAATATCCCGGTTTGGCAACGCCACACAACCGCCCTTCTACCGGCAGCAACTGATCCTGCATGCTGCTTGCCATCACCTTCCCAAACGCTTCGAGGCGTTTGTCACCGTTTTTCCGCGACAACCAGTTCAGCACATCAATAAATTCAAATACATAAACATCGATGTGGTTATTCTCAACCGAAACATTCCCCCAGCCTCTCGATTTCAATCCAAGATCTCCAAGCATCTGACCTTTGGCAAACGGTACATCCCAGGTATAATAATAGCTCAAAGAAAAATACACGCTTTGGGAAGCATAATCGACGTACTCCTGTTTACCTGTGGTAAGCCACAAATAGTAGTAAGCAGTGGTTATATAAATTGAAGCTTCCTTATCCTCACAACGGGCATCTAAGGTAGATGAAAAATAAACACCTTTATCCACACTTTCTTTTTTCATATAGGTGGCCGTTTTCTCGGCAACTTCAAGATATTTTGGTTCATTAAAATATTTATACGCCATTGTCAGCGGTAATACCGCGCAGGAACTGCTACCACCTGTATCATCAATTACGTTCATGTTGTTGTCAAATTTCCGGGGGAAACTGTTATCTTCCCTTTGCAACACGATGAATCTTTGTAATAAAGTTTGAATCTTTTTCTCCCATTCAGGATGACTGCGTCCTTTGGATTTCTCATAATCCAAAAAGTACAGCAAGGCCATCACCCCTTCACTTTGCCGGCGAATACTTAATTCATCCCATTCGTGATTCCGTTTAAAATCAATCTTTTCACGAATAAAGCCATTGCTTGTAAAACCATTAGCCAGATAACTGTCATATATGGCATAAGCATCTTTCACGAGTTGTGCATCCCCGGTTTGCTCCCCGTACTGAAGGGCATAAAGTGCATTCAGCAAAACCCTTCCGATAAAACCGACTTCTATAATTCCCCTTTTTTCACACTGATCAATATGAACATGAACACCCGAATAACCTTTTAAGGGATATTCATCGGTAAAACTCTGACGGAAATAATCGGCCAAATGTTGCTTAACTTCATCCGGGGTATGTTCGGGTACAAGCTGTTCGGGTTGATAACTGTCATAAGCATATTGCCACATTTCTTTTACAAATGCGCTATAGGAAGACGCTTTCCCTTTCACAACTTCATAGGTCAATACAATCTCTTCTCCTTTTTTGAGGTGTTTAAATACCGTGATCGGATTTGTCAACTGCAACTTGCGGGTATATGCCTTCGGATATTCAGCGACAGGATATGAAACAGCCAAATAAGCATTTTTATCTTCTTTACCAAACCCAACACTTCCAAGGTCACTTTCTCCATACATGATAACTTCACCATTGTTATACGGCAACAAGTAATCATTCTCAATTTTGTTGGTATGTCTTAACGCGTAATAATGCTGGTTTACCGGATTATAAGCCGCAACCATCGGTGTGCTCAACCTGTCTTCACGAAACATCCATTCATCCGACACTTTCATGGAAGGAGCGCCATCAGAAACAAATAAATTTCGCTTATACCACAGACCGGGCAATAAAAAGTCGAGCGTATCGTGGGGCATATTTTCCAACTGGAAGTTCAGGCTTACATGAAAATTAACATCCTTATTTGCTTTCACGGTTAAAGTATATACCGATTTACCCGCTCCGGTGATCTGGTTCTTTAGTTCAAGTTTTACATCCTTATTTTTACCCTGGAGTTTATGTATTTCATTTACCTTTATTAACTGCGATTCTGCCGGGTTGCCAGCAGTTTTAGTTTTAAGGGTGATGACCGGCAACAGGGAAGTATCTTCAACCGGGGTAGGATTAAATAATGAACACGACATCAGCAAAAGTGAAATCGCTGATATGTACAAAAGTTGCTTCATGAAAAATTAAATTATGATGTTGATTTACTTTGCCTGATTTAATAACAAGGCAAAGATAAACGAACATATTAATTCAGATTTTCACAGATGTTCGCAATACTGACAAAACTGTTCAAAACACAGGCACATTGCCTATTGCCGGAGCAGGAAATCAATCTTTTTTCATGAATTCTCTCGGAGAAGTACCGTACACTTTTTTAAAGCATCGGGAGAAGTAACTGGGTGAAGCAAAACCGGTAATATAGGATACCTCAGATATATTATTCCCTTCCTGGAGCAACCGCAAGCCTTCCTTGAGTTTCACTTTGTTGATGTATTCAGTTGCCGACATACCCACCAGACCTTTTAATTTGGTATGCAGCAATGTCCTGCTAATACCAAGGTCTTTCGTCAGGTTAACGATAGAATAATTTTCTTCCGACAAATGACTCATGATATGCTCATTGATTGTTTCAAGCAACTTCTTATCTCTGGAATTGATTACGGCGGATTCAAAAACAGAATCGGTATTTTCCCTGAAATAGTTGCGTTGATTTTCCTGGGTAGTCAGGATGTTTTTCACCTGTTGAACTAAAATTGCCGCGTTAAATGGCTTCTTGATATAAAAATCAGCGCCATATTCATAGCCTTCAGCCACATTATCATCGCCGGCCTTGGCAGTTAACATGATGAAGGGGATGTGACAGGTTTCAATCGAAGTTTTCATCAACCGGCACAATTCAAGTCCGTCCATCTCCGGCATCATCAGGTCACTGATGATTAAATCGGGCGTGGTTTCGAGGGCAGCAGCAAATGCTTCCTTTCCGTTCGTGCAAAGCTTAATCCGGTAATCAGCTTCAAAGATACTTCCTATAAACTGCAACATATCGGGGTTGTCTTCCACAACCAGCAAATAAGGTATTTCATCGGACTTATGATGATTATCGACTGCCTGACTTGCAACAGGATTAATCAGTTCATTCTCCAGCACATCCGGAACCAGATATTGATAACTCACAATTTGCTCATTATCAAATTTACTTTCCGATTTTTCATGCTCTTCATAACTTTTTACATCCACATTCAGCACAACAGTAAATTTACTTCCTTTGCCTATTTCGCTTTTCACATCAATCCGGCCCTTATGCGAAGCCACCAGTTGCTTTACCAGATTCAGACCGATACCAAACCCACTGTTTTTATCGTGGTCGCTAATCTGGTAGTATTTTTCAAAAATTTTATGCAGATTCTTTTCCGATATTCCCCTGCCTGTATCTTCCACCTGAATTCGCAGCATTTTCACGCCGTTTTCGAGGAAATATCCAGCCGACAGCTTCACTTCTCCCTGTGGCTCTGTATATTTGAACGCATTAGAGAGTAAATTATACACAATTTTTTCAACTTTAACAGAATCGAAATACACCGGATATTTGGCCACGGTAATATCCATGGTAAAATGAATCTTCTTTGATTCGGCCCAGGATCTGAATCCGTTTCCAAGTTCAAGTATAAACCTCAATGCATATCCTTCATGCACCGTGATTTTCTCTTCTTCCGTTTCAATCTTACCCAATGAGATTAATTCTTCAATCAGGTGTTTCATCCGTTCCGCATTGCGTCTGATCATGCGTAGTTTTTCTTCCAAATCGGGAGACAGGTTAAATTGCGTCAACAGGTTCTGTATGGGCGAAATTATCAGTGTAAGCGGCGTATTCAGTTCATGCGACACATTGGTAAAGAAATTAAGTTTCAGGCGGTTTATTTCCTTGATACGTTCTTTCTCATTTTTTTCTTTCAGGGCAGCACGTTCTTCTTCCCGCTTTTTGTTCATGTGCCGGTTATAGTAAAACGCAATCCCCAAAAGCAGGAGTGTATAAATAACATAAGCCAGATCTGTTCTCCAGAATGGGGGCAACACCTTTATCCTGATCGATCTTACATCGGTATCCGCCCAACTGATATTGTCGGCCACTTTCAACATAAACGTATAATCTCCCGGTGACAGATTAGAAAATGAAACCTGTCTTTGTGTTCCCATGTTAATCCAGTCCTGATCCGAATTTGTCATTTTAATATCGAACGACAAATTTTTCGAATAAAACAAGGTGGGCAGTGTAAATTCAAAGGAAATAAATTTTGCCTGTTCACTGGTAAGTACAATTTCCTCTACCTCATTAATTGATTTCTTGATTGGAGATTCGGGATCATCGGGAACGACACTTTTCCCCATGATTTTAAAATCGGTGATATCAATCGCAGCCTTGGAATGAGGCATCACCAATGCCTGAGGGTCGAAACTGATTAAGCCATCGATGGTACCAAAATATAAGCGTCCATTTCTGTCCTTGTAAGCCGAATTATAATTGAACTGATTATTGGGTAAGCCCTCCTGTACGGTGAAGTTACTGAATACCTTGTGAATCAAATCATATTTGCTCAATCCGTTATTTGTTGTAATCCATAGATTCTTATCATTATCCTGGATAAGTGAGAAAACCGTATTGGAAGGAAGACCTTCGGTTGTTCTGAAAACAGTAATTGAATCTTTTTTGGTATTCAACAAATTCAGTCCACCATTGTGAGTGGCAATCCAAATGTTCTTTTGGTGATCTTCATAAAGGTAATTGATAAATAAATCTGAAATTGAATTACGACCGCCCGGCCGGTAATTTTTCAGGTTATTCATCTCCTTGTTGTATTTGAATGCACCCAGATTCCGGGAGCCCAGCCATATTTCCCCCCTGCTGTCTTCTAAGAGCACATTCACGGTTTCATTGAAAAAAATGTCGGGTTCAAATTGTTTAAACTCATTGGTGATTTTATTATAGGTCATCACACCATTACTGGTCGCAATCCAGATCAGACCACTTCTGTCCTGTAAAATGGCAAAAATATTATCAACGTTAAATGCCTGATACTTTTCTCTGTTATATAAGGTAAAACGTTGTGATGACTTTTCGAGCTTATTCAGCCCACCTAAAAAGGTGCCAATCCACAAATCGCCATCCCGGTCGAGCATAACCGAGTGCACATTGTCATACGACAGGCTGTTTTGTCCGGGCACTTGCTTGTACACTTTAAAAGCATCATGCTTTTTATCAAAGTAGTTTAAACCTCCATCCTCGGTAGCTATCCACATATTATCCTGATTGTCACCAATAATCTGACGTACTGCTTTGCCACTGATATACTGCCTCGAATCGCCGGATTCATAAATATTGAACTGCTGATAGATTTTAAGCGAAAGATTGACACCTCCGAAATAGGTACCAACCAACATATTTTTATAATTATCGAAATAGATGGAGTGAATCGCATTATCATTTATGCTGTTTTTATCTGACAAATTGTGCAGAAAAATCTGCATTTTCTTTGTTGCCGGATTGTAGATATTCAACCCTCTCTCAGTACCAATCCACAAACGTCCAAAATCATCTTCTGTCACACAGTGCACATAGTCATTGCTTAAACCCTTAACCTGAACAAAGTTACCCGATTGTTGGTCAAAATAGCAGATACCTTTATTTCCGGTACCAATCCATAGTCTTTTTCCGGAATCAATATACAGGTGAAAAATATTATTGGATATCAGGGCATTCGGGTTTGCAGGGTTACTTTTATAGTGACTGACAGTATTGCTCTCCAGGTTAATATGGAAAAGTCCGCTTGTTGATCCAACCCAAAGTCTTCCGGAATCATCAATTACCAGACTGGTACAAAAGTTATTGATTTCAAGATTATTTTCACTCTTATATGAAACGAAATCACGAGCAACAGGATCAAAGACTTTCAATCCTACAGAAGACGCAGCAAATATCTTTCCGTCTTTGGTTTCAATAATGTCCCTGATAATTAATTTCCGGTTGATTGTCTGAAATTTATTATTTGCACGATCGAATATTGCCACCCCGGTAATGGTCGACACCCAAAGGGTTTTCTTACTATCCTGATAAGTGCAATGTACCAGGTTACCCGGCAGTGATGTGGAATCGTTGAATTGATGTTCGTATTTCACGATGGTTTGACCATCGTAACGACACAAACCTGCCTTGGTACCAAACCAGTAATACCCTTTATAATCCTGCATGATGGAAAAAACGGTATTACTGGGTAGTCCGTCTTTATTGGTAATATGTGAAAAACGTATTTTACTGGTCGCTCCTCCAGCAATCAATATGCTGAAAACAAACAACAATATAAAACTAATCCACCTATTCATACTTTCAATTAATTAAAACGAACAAAGATAATAAAATCGTTGCATCCAAGTCATGCAATCAATTCGTTACCACAGTTTCATTTTCAGCCGGTCGTTTTCACTGATGACGCAATTGCTGAATTCAACTTCAACTCCCTGCTTTACCGTCATCCGTACAGCTTTACCGGGTAAAACCACATTCAGATTATATTTTCCATGTTTCAGCACAAATTGAAGGTCAGAAAGATTGGTTACTTCAATCAAACCCTTTTCGGCATTGATTACCCTCACATCCAGACTTGCCTTTATCAGGCTCTTGATATACTGCTCTTTACCTGCAACATATCCCTGAAAAAGAGCCAGTGTTCTTCCGGCAAACAAGGCTTCCTTAATCGCCTCTTCGGTTCTTTCTTTCGCGAATACGAGTGTCATGGTGCGTTTCGCTCCATCTCCATAGGCTGTACCCGTAAGGTGATGGATATCCGTATTTGCAGTAACCGTCATTCCGGTTTCTTTTACCCAGGTCATCACCCTTGGATACCAATTAAAACCATTACACAACTCAACGCCATGAATCAGTTTATCTTTAATCAGTTTTTTATGGATGTCGTACATGGTGGTAGAGTCATCGGGCCATCCCGGATGATTCCATAATATGAATGCCCCCTGGCTTACTGCTTCTTTGATGGCGTCTACCGGATCCTTGACTTCCAGCTTGTTTGCATTCTCGATAAACAGGGCATTGAGGTGACCGATTGGTTTCTTTCGCGTTATTTCAGCACCTTTAATAACAATGAATCCTATATTATTTCCATGGGCAACAGCCAACTCATTCGACTTATTGAAATCTGCAACAACATATTCTTTGTGAGGTCGATATTCGATGTGATCGGTGATGGCAATGGCATCCAATCCATCATTCCAGGCTTCATTTACCCTGGCCACAGGCGACACATGTCCATCAGAAAAGAAAGTATGGGAATGAAAATCACATTTTAATGTTTTGTATCCATCGATATCCGGAATCCGGATCACGCTTCTGGTTTCTGTGTAGTTATTCTCAGGAAACTTATACACTTCCGAATCCCGTTTCTGAGCCTGTACTGAGCTCAAAGTTTGCAATGTAACAAAAAACGCTAACAACAGGCAGTTAGCACTAAATCGCCGGTTAATCTTCATTTTGACAACTATTTAAAATTTAGAATGATATATTAAACTATTACAAAGATACATGAATATCTCAATGTTAGGCTTTCAATCATGTTAAGTTTTATGACACTATTGTTCATAATTGACTATTTTCAGAACAATAGTGAACGAAAAACCTGATAAAAAGTTTTAGCTTTGTGGCACTCAAAACAAACAAGACACAAACATTAACACTTCAATAACCATGAAAGTATTAAAAAGCAATTTAATTTTATCGCTTGCCGTAACAGGTGTAGCGCCTGCACTCTTATACTCTTGTGCAGAAGAACCCCAAAAGCCGAATGTTATTTTCATCCTGACGGATGACTTAGGGTACTCCGAATTAGGATGTTACGGTAATTCATTCAATGAGACACCTAACATTGACAAACTGGCTGAAAATGGCATTCGTTTTACAAACGCATACTCGGCCCAGACGGTAAGCTCACCTACCAGGGCTGCCCTCATGACAGGGTTGTTCCCTCCCCGTACCGGCATCATTGATTACCTGCGTCCTGATGACACCAAGCATTTGAATGAAGATTACACAAGCTTAGCCGAGGTGTTCAAAAGCAAAGGCTATCACACCGGCATCATCGGAAAATGGCATCAAACCGGCTATACAAGAGCTGGCGCACCCTATGAATCATCACCTGACAAACACGGTTTCGACGAAGTCATTGTATCGGAAAATGAAGGAATCGCCAATGGAACATGGTTCCATCCTTACCATTTCAACAAAGATATTGAAAAGCTATTGGCAGGCTCCAAAGAATTTCTTGTTGACCGGCTGAATGAGGAAGCATTACGGTTTATCGACAGACAAAACGACGAAAAGCCATTCTTTTTGTATTTGAGCCATTATGCAGTACACACACAGGTTCAGGGCAAACCGGAAGATGTTGAATACTTTCGCAACAAACCGGGAGCGGGTGTAAGCGCACCATCGCCAAACAATCCGGAAAACGATCCTTATAAAAAATGGCCGGCCGACTATCGCGCCAACAAAAACAATCCACATTTAGCTGCACAGTTGAGGGATATTGACCGGGGTGTCGGCGCTATTTTGCATAAACTAAAGGAAAAAGGTCTGCTCGAAAATACCCTGATTGTATTTACCAGCGATAATGGAGGCGAAACCAATGTCACCACCAACGCTCCATTACGCGATGGAAAAAGTTCGCAGTATGAAGGCGGTATCCGCATAGCTAAAATTGTCTATTTCCCGGCAATGATTCCTCAAGGTAAGGTGATTGACGAGCCGGTAGTCACCTACGATTACCTGCCTACTTTCTGTGATATGTTGGGAGTTCATAAAAAAGACCTGTATCAGCAACCCGATGGTTTTTCGCTGTGGTCACTCTGGACAGGCAAGAGCGAATCTCTCAAAGAAAGAGCACTTTACTGGCATTATCCGCTGGATAAGCCTCATTTTCTGGGAGGACGGTCATCGGCCGCCATTCGTTCGGGCGACTGGAAACTGATGCAGTTTTACGACTCAGGAGCTCTTGAGTTATACAACCTGAAAGAGGACATCGGTGAAACAAATAATTTAGTATTGCAACATCCTGACATCGTGAAAGATCTCATGGCAAAACTAAATGCATGGAGAGAGGATGTAGGGGCAGTTGTGCCGGAAATTCAGAATTAGAACTTATAAATTTCAACATATAACCCTATAAGTCATAGAAGAATGAAAATTCAATCATTATTAACCGGCATGGCGGGTTCTTGTCTGACACTGGCTTGTTTTCAGGCTGAAGCAAAAAGTCCGAATATCGTCCTCATCATGACCGACCAGCAACGGGCCGATTTACTGGCAAGAGAAGGCTACCCTTTGAACACCATGCCAACTGTTGACGAGTTGGCATATAACGGAACCTGGTTCAACAAAGCCTATACAACCAGTCCGGCCAGTGTGCCGGCCCGCACTTCCTTACTGACCGGCAGATATCCGAAAGCAACCCATGTGAGATGCAATCAAAACGAACAAGACGCCTTCTTCGATAAAGATATTTTCCATGTACTTAAAGAAAAGGGCTACATGACTGCTTTGGTAGGAAAGAATCACTCTTACCTGAGGGCTAACCGGCTTGATTACTGGTCGGAATACAACCACGGCGGAAAAGTAGGTCCATCCGGAACAGCAAAAGGCGATCAGTTTGATAAATTCTTAAAAGGCACTCAATTGTATGCCTCGTTTGAACCGGCTCCCGGCGGAATTGAGAGTCAGCCAGTATATCGCATGGTTGACGAGGCCAATGCCTGGGTCGATCAGGTAAAGGACAAACCTTTTATGCTCTGGCTTTCCTTTGCAGAACCCCATAATCCCTATCAGGCATGTGAGCCCTATTTCTCGATGTTCAAAGGCAAGCTGCCTCCACTGACAACCGGGGCAAAAGAAAGGCTGCTGAAAGGGGAACGCTACGAAACGCTCGCGGAAATGATGGCAATCGGACACGTGGGATACGAAGATCAGTTAGAGGAATTACGTACAATCTATTTAGGCATGATGCGCATGATCGATGATCAGATCAAACGATTCATCGACAACCTGAAATCGCAGGGCTTGTACGAAAACACCATCTTTATTTTCATTTCCGATCACGGCGATTATGTAGGTGAATATGCCCTGATGAAAAAAGGAGCCGGACTGGATGAGATTGCCGCACGTGTGCCCATGCAATGGAGCGGACCCGGCGTGCAGGCATCAGCTAAGCCACACAAAGCCCATGTTTCATTTGCCGACATCTTTCCCACGGTTTGCGAAATTGTCGAAGCCCCCATACCTGTCGGCGTACAGGGCAGAAGTCTGTGGCCGATGTTGCAGGGCAAAGCATATCCTGAGACTGAATTCCAGAGCGTGTATGTGGAACATGGATATGGTGGTCAGTTCTACACGAGAAAAGACGGCACCGACTACCTGGGCGAAGGCGCTGTGACCAAAAACAAATACTTCTTTGATGAACTAAATACCTGGACACAAAGTGGATTTACCAAAATGGTTCGCAAGGGTGACTGGAAAATCATTTTCGACATGGAAGGAAACGGCCAGCTTTACAACCTGAAAAAAGACCCCTTAGAGTTGAAAAATCTTTTTGACAAAAAGGCCAGCAGTCGTGTTAAAGCGGAACTGCTCGCAGAATTGCTGAAATGGGAAATTGCTACCGGTGATCCCTTACCAACACCCCGCAACAGGTATCATTTCAAGAAATACAAACACAATTACTTGTTTAACGAACAGTAAAGATTTTCTCATGAAGAAAGCTTTGTATTCCGGCTTATGCCTGCTTGTTGCCCAATCAACCATGCAGGCATTTGCAGCGAAAAAACCGAATGTAATTCTTATTCTGGCTGATGACCTTGGTTACGGAGAGCTGGGTTGTTACGGACAAAAAACAATTGAAACCAAAAACATTGATGCACTTGCAAACAGAGGCATCCGTTTTACACAACATTATGCCGGTTCTGCTGTTTCATCACCATCGCGTTCGGTTTTGCTGACAGGCTTGCACACCGGACACACACCCATACGGGGAAATGACGAATTAAGCAACAGAGGAGAGGTATGGAGTCATCAGGCTATGCTTGATAATCCGGCACTCGAAGGACAATATCCCATGCCCGGAGACACATACACATTAGGAAAGATGGCTCAACAAGCCGGCTATACAACTGCCATGATTGGTAAGTGGGGACTGGGATATCCGGGCTCAGCAAGCACCCCGAATAAAATGGGGTTCGATTTTTTCTTTGGATATAACTGTCAACGACAAGCGCATAGTTATTACCCGATGTTTCTGTATAGAAATGAAAAAAGAGTTTATTTAGATAACGCTCCTTTGCTTGTCCCTAAGCAATCTTTGAATAAAAAAGCTGATAAATACAACCCGGAAAGTTACAAACCATTCAGCCGGAAACAATATTCAGGAGATTTGATGTTTGAGGAACTGTCCGCGTTTGTTGATAAAAATGATGACAAACCTTTTTTTCTGATGTGGACTACGCCCATTCCGCATGTAGCATTGCAGGCACCTCAGCGATGGATAGAGTATTATGTAAAGAAACTTGGGGATGAAGAGCCTTATACAGGAAGCGCAGGATATCTTCCCTCGAGGTATCCACGGGCAACCTACGCAGCCATGATAAGTTACCTCGACGAACAAATTGGGCACTTGGTCGATCAATTGAAAAAAGCTGGCATCTATGAAAATACGGTGATAATATTCACGAGTGACAATGGTGCCACATTTAATGGTGGTACTCAATCGATATTTTTCAACAGCAATGGCATTTTCAACAGTGAAAAAGGCTGGGGTAAAACATCCCTGCACGAAGGTGGTATAAGGGTTCCCCTGATTGTATCCTGGCCATCGAAAATCAAAACATACCGGGAGTCAGGTCATATTTCGTGTTTCTATGACTATATGTCCACTCTGGCTAAAATCATGGGAGGAAAAAGTAAACAGACCGATGGCATCAGTTTTTACAATGAATTAGTTGGCAAGAAACAGCAGGAACATTCGTTTCTATACTGGGAATTCCCTGAAGGTTCCGGTCAGAAAGCCATCCGAATGGGAAAATGGAAAGGTTTATGGCAAAATATCCGGAAAGGTAATTCACACCTGGCATTATACAATCTTGAAACAGACCCGAGAGAACAATACGATTTAGCTGAACAACACCCCGACATTGTATCCAAAATGAAAACCATTATGGAAAAGGGACATGTTGTTTCTGAAAACCCTAAATTCAACTTAAACAACCCTAAGTAAACATTTTAAGCTTAATATCGTTTTACTTAAAACAAAATTTAAAGAGATGAAAAGATATATTAAAAATTTGTTATTCACTACCCTATTCATTTTCACATTTGTATCCTGCGCAACCGCAGCACCAAAAGTGATGCTGGAAATGGACTTCACGAAAGATTCAACTTACTGGAAAGCCGTTTTTCCAACACCACAATGGAATGAAGCAAAAACCAATTACTTTGTCAATATTAAAACGCTTAAGAAGAATATGTATGGTTTTGAAGGTGCTTTCGGCGCATTCAATCCGGGCGAAAATGTAATGGCACAGCCTGTGTATCTCGAAGATTCGACACAATTCAGAAAATGGGCATTCCGGTTGAGCAACAAGGGGAATTCCTATATAGAGTTGCCGCAACTGACTAATGTTGGTCGGTTTACGGTCTTTTGTAAAAATGCAAGCGCCATGGAACCGGGCGAATTTTACATTCAACAATTGAATGGGAAAAACTGGGAAACCATCCGCACTATCTACCTACCGCCACACTACAATCAAAACTACGAACAAGTGGTGGAAGAATTCCTGAATATCGATAAAAAAGTAAAACTGCGTATTTACGGGGCAACCAAGAACATCCATGTGTATGGCATCAGGGCGCATGCATACGACAAAAACGAACCACAGGAAAAACCATTACGGTTGATTTTACTACCGGATCCTCAATCGTACGCCCAGTTTAAGAGACTGAATTTTCTATATGGATTACAAACCAGCTGGATTGCCAATCAATCCGATAGCGTTATGTTTGTACTGAACCAGGGTGATTTAACCCAGAAAAACAACGATCCAGAGTTTTCAGTATCGGCTGGAGCCATGACCATCTTATATGGTAAAAAAGTGCCTTACACCTTCGTGCCGGGTAACCACGACATGGGTAATCCGACCAACGCGAACGAACGAAACACCACTTACTTAAACAAATACTATCCTGTTTCCAGGTATGAACGCTTACCCTGGTTTGGCGGCGTTTTCGAAGCAGGCAAAATGGATAACAGCTGGCACACTTTCCAGTGGAGAGATTACAAGTTTCTGATTTTATCTCTGGAATTTGGTCCACGCGATAAAGTGTTGAAATGGGCACGCGAAATCGTGGAGCAACATCCCTACCACAATGTCATCCTGAACACCCACGCGTACATGTTCCGCGACGACACCCGTCAGGGGAGCAAACCCGATCACCCGGGACGACCGCAAAGTTACGGCATCGGGAAAGATACCGGCGATGATTATGCCAACGACGGACAGGAAATCTGGGATAAATTAGTTAAACTGTATCCCAATTTTATCTTTACATTCAACGGGCATGTCACCAGTCGCGGTGTTGGTCACCAGGTCGACACCGGCGTAAACGGGAATAAAGTATATCAGTTCCTGGCAAACTACCAGGGAGGAGTTGACGGAACGGTAAACGGAGGAAACGGTTTCCTGAGAATCGTGGATGTTAATCCGGAAAAAGGGACTTTCAGGATCCAGACTTACTCTCCTCATACCAAAACATACAAAACTGAAGCTGATCAGCAATTCTTTTACGAAAATGTTCGATTCGTAAAATCAGGCAAATAATACAGTAACTGCTCCGGTTAATAACTAGGTAGATTGAACATAATTGAATGTTTTCAGGACATTGATGAAAAACAAACAATTATATTCAATCTACCTTTGTTTTGTGAATTAATACTACATCATCTATCATGAAAATAAGCACAAATAATCTTCTGATTCTGGCATTTTTCTGTACCTGTTTTACCATTCAGGGACAAAAATTACACATTGCCGAAGAATTCTCCAGTCCCGAATGGGAAGCCGAACTACTGAGGCTCAACCCGGGCAACCAACAAAACGATTATGCATTCGGCGACAACCCATATACTACTCCCGCAATCGGCGGCGGTAATGCGTATAACGATTTAAATAATTTTCAATTGTATTTTGGTAAATACAGGCTATTTGGCAGTATCGAATGCCTGGAAGTACAACCTTGTCCACTGGGAGAATCGCACACCCACAAACACCCTACAGCCAATGTTGCAGTCGCTCTGCGCATCGCGAACCCTGCAGGGTACATTGAGTTACCGGAGGTTCCCAACGCGGGAAAAATAACCATTCATGCCCGTAACGGCAACAAAGGTAGTAACACCAGGCTGGGACTCGAACGCTACGATAAAAACATCGGCACGTGGATACCCATACATGCATTCTTACTAAAGGCATGGGGAAGTTACGAAGGCACCCGCGACGAAGTTGTGTCGTTTGATGTGAATGCTGATACCCCGATTAAACTTCGACTCATCAACAATGTGGAGGTAACGACCAGGTTTGTCAATGTATACAGAATTGAAATCGAAGAAAAACTTTAAAATCAGGAAAACCATGAAAAGAATTTTACTATACATTTCGATATCTATTCTCCTCACAAATCAGGCATATACGGCTCAAACGATTTTAGATATTGACTTTACCCGCGATTCAGTTTCGTGGAAGACCGTTTTTCCGGATCTGACATTAACAAACGGACAAAAAGAATTCAGTATGAAAGCTGATGTCGTAACGTCCGGCGAATGGGTATTCAATGGTACATTCGGTCGCTTCGATGCCGGTTCAGGCACCATGGCGCAACCAGCCTATGTTGAAGACTTTAAAAAATTCCGCCGTTACGCTTTCCGGCTGGATAATATGGAGAATTCCTACATCGAACTACCAACATTAGAGAATGTGGGCAGGTTTACTGTTTTCTGTAAAAATGAGAACGGTTATGCCAACAGCGAACTGGCGTTTTTCATCCAGCAACAAGTCGGCGACTCTTGGGTAAACCTGCGTACCGTTTTCGTGCCACCACATCACAACCAAAACTATGAGTTACAGATGGAAGAATTTCTGAACATCAACAGTGCGGTTAAATTGC
Organism: Paludibacter sp.; assembly: GCA_024710005.1. Classification (GTDB taxonomy): domain Bacteria; phylum Bacteroidota; class Bacteroidia; order Bacteroidales; family Paludibacteraceae; genus Paludibacter. The sequence continues at coordinate 27,636 of JANJVQ010000025.1, forward strand.
GGTTATTTGGACCAACACGTAAACTACATGTATATCAGATACGGGTAAAATCCTATGATGCCTCGGAGCCGAAAGAAAAACCATTGAAGATTATCATCCTGCCCGATGCCCAAAGCTACCTGAAACAAGCTGCTCTCAACCATGTTTATGTGTCGCAACCTGCCTGGATAAATCAAATTGCGGACAGTGTAAAATTTGTACTGAACCTGGGTGATATCACGGATGACAACAGTCACGACCAATGGTCGAAAGCTGCCGGTGCACTGAATTTGCTGGAAGGAAAAAAAGTTCCATTCACTTTCTGTGCAGGTAATCACGACATGGGTACCGGAGCTAAATTTGCCGACACGCGCAGCACCAACCTGATGAACAATTATCTACCACTGGAGCGTTACCAGCGTCACGATTATTTCGGAGGTGTTTTTGAACCGGGGAAAATTGATAATACCTGGCATGTCTTTTCAAGGGGTGATTACAAATTCTTGTTATTCTCAATGGAATATGCCCCCAGAACCAAAGTACTGAACTGGGCAAAAACCATCATCGAAAAACACCCGAAGCACAATATCATCATCAACACACATTCATATTTGAGTGACAACAACGAACTCAGAACCGGGGTTTCTCAGGAAATAGGCAACCATACCGGTGGTAACTTTGCCAATGATGGGTTGAGGATGTGGGAAAAGCTGGTCAAGCTGTATCCGAACTTTCTGTTTGTATTCAACGGACACGTGATGGGCGATGGCACAGGTTATAAAGTCAGCACAGGTGACAATGGTAACAAGGTGTATCAATTTTTAAGTAATTATCAGGCTGGAGTGGAAGGACTGACACAAGCTGAGAAAAATGGCATGTTGCGCGTTCTGGACTTATACCCCGAACAAAAAGCATTTAGGATCACTGCATACTCTCCATTCTACGATGGCATACTGAATAAACCCGATCATAATTTCTATTATACCAATGTAGATTTCATCAAAGATGATGCTTCAGGCACCACTACCCCCCGTGAAAATATTTTCGCACTCGAAGGACGTACGCTGATTACAGGTAGACCAACTGATATTTATGTGTATAATCTGACGGGGATACTATTGTACAGCTGTAATTCAGCGGGTGAGACAACGCTGCCTTCAAACATTGGCAATGGGTTGTTCATCGTGAAAAGCGCATTGGGGAATCAAAAGATAATGTTAAAATAAAGTTGATCATGCAATTGAGGATTTCGTTTATATTATTGTTGGTTAGTATCGGTTCCTTTACCGGCTTTCAGGCGCAAAACCTGCTTATTTCAGAGGATTTTTCATCATCAGCCTGGGAAAAGGAATTACTGAGACTCAACCCCGGAAATGATACTGAAGGAAAACCGATAAATCCGGATGCCCTTAATCCGCTTGCATATTCCACACCTGCTACAACCGGTACAAACGCATATAACAATCTTAACAGTACAGGATTATATTTCGAAAAATATAAATTAAACGGTGCGATTGAAACCTTAGATGTGTTACCGTGTCCCTTAGGAGATCAATACACACATGTCAACTCATCACCCATCGAAATCCCCTTCGCTGATCCGACCATTTACAGCGAAAACGGTAAATTTTATCTGGCAGGAACCCGGCCGGGTAGTCCGCTGGGTTTTGTTATGCTCGAATCGACCGACCTGAAAGAATGGACACTTTCGACCTCCGATGCCTCCGGCATGGTACTGAAAGCAGGTGCAGGATCTTATGGAGAATCAGGCTTCTGGGCACCGCAATTTCTAAAAGTCAATTCGACTTATTACATGACCTACACAGCGAGCGAGCATGTCGCGATTGCTTCATCGCCAACATTAAATGGCTTATACACCCAAAGTAACATCACTTCCATCGACCCGGATGTAAAAAACATCGATTCTTACCTTTTTAAAGACGATGATGGAAAATATTACCTGTATCATGTCAGGTTCAACAAAGGTAACTTCATTTGGGTAGCCGAGTTTAACATGGCAACCGGCAAAATCAACAAGCAAACATTGAAGCAATGTTTAACCAAAACGCAAGCCTGGGAGGCAACCCCGGCTTACGAGTCCAATACTATTATGGAAGGTCCTACCGTTATCAAAAAAAACGGGATATATTACCTATTTTACTCCGCTAACCATTTTCAAAGCATTGATTACGCGGTGGGCTATGCCACAGCTACCTCGCCCATGGGTCCCTGGACTAAACATACGGGTAACCCGATCATCCATCGTTCAATCGTAGGTGAGAACGGTTCTGGACATGGCGATTTATTTTTTGATCAACACGACAATCCTTATTACGTTTATCATGTTCATCGTAATGAAACAACTGTGGCGCCTCGTAGAACACGTATAGTACCGTTGACATTTTCTTTCAATTCCTCAACCGGCAAATATGATATTTCGGCGAATGTAAATGGATTGATTATCCCCAAAGTCAGGGCAACCGGTCAAGCACAATACAAAACCATCGAGTCCAATTTAACGGGAACTCAAAAAGCGGTGGCTTTCCGCTTCAACAACAACGAATCGGGAATGTTTGAACTACCCGAACTACCCCATGCCGGGGAAATGACCCTGCACATCCGGAACGGGAATCAAACCAGTCCGACAGAGCTGGCCCTTGAAAAATACGAAGAAGGAAATTGGCAAAGCTTACACACTTTCAACCTGCAAAATTGGGGAGCGTATTCAAATTTCAGGGATGAAATATTGAAATACGACATCAACTCAACAACGCCCGTTAAACTGAGGTTAATCAACAATATTGCAACGACAAAGAGATACATCAATCTCTACAGGATTGACATTACGGATAACAACTTATCTGGCATTCCAAAGAATACTAAGCATAAGAATTTGCAAATATCAGGAAGGAGAATTCGGGCACAACAACCGGTTTCATTTCAGGTATTTGATTTATCAGGAAAAAGCCTGATAACAACCGGAGAAGTACAGGAATTTGAGTTGCCCGGTACCTGGGGAAAGGGTATGTATATAATCAAAAGCCAGTTAGGAACAGAAAAGATAATCATAACAGAATAAAAAATGAACCCGTTACATAAATTAATCTACACCCTGATAATATTGTTTTTCATTCAAGGAGAAATTAGCGCTCAAAATCAGGAAGATCTAAACACCATTAAAACAAGGCTTTTCAATTCAGTAATGAGCCAGGCAGTTTACAACCTCGCCAATCAAAATGCCGATGGCACTTTTGCCAACGTAGCTTACCCGGCAAGTTACCCGACAGATTTTACCGGCGGTCCGCGACCACACCTGACCGAGATGTATGTGATTGCCGTGGCCTATCATACCCAGGGAGCACAATATAAAAGTCCGGATTTGCTCGAAGCTTATGTAAAAGCCTGGAACTGGTGGTACACAACCAATCCTATCGATGCAAACTGGTGGTACCGTTCCATTGGCTTTCCAAATTCATTATTTCCATCATATCTTCTGATGGCTGATGTACTTAAAACTGAATATCCTGACACATTCAATACACTAACAAACTATTTGTTAGCCGAATGGACACCCGCATTCTATGCCGAATCATTGGCCAGTCCCGATGGTGCCAACACCAGCGATGTGGCTTATTACACCTTTGCAACATCTGTGACAGCCGGGGTAGATTCCATTGCCGCCCAAACAGCCGAAGTACTGACTAACCTCATCGCTATACAAACCACCCCGAAGGGCGAAGGCATACACCCTGACTACAGTTTTAGCGCCCATACCGGTACCGCCCGACAATTATACCTCGGCAATTACGGAAAAGAATACATGGGTGGCATCATCCGGTTCATGCTCATGACCGATGATACCTATTTGGAAGTATCGCCGGAAAGAGTAACAATTTTCGAAAATCTTTTTTTGGAGGGCACCAGCTGGGTAGCCTACCGTGGTATCTTCGATCATCATCAACATGGCAGGCGTGTAATGCCAACTGATGGATATTCAAAAGCCCTCAGTTGTATAAACAGCCTGATTTCACTCAACACCCCTCAAAAAGAAAAATTACAGGAACTTTCAAACTGGATGTCACGCAGTTTTGAAGCCAGTGAAAGCAATGTACAACAAGGCAATCGCATGTATTGGCGACACGACTACATGGTTCACAAAGGAGAAAATTATTTCACCAGTAACCGCATGTCATCCACCCGCGTTTTATGCAGCGAAAGTGGCAATGGAGAAGGATTAAACAACTATTACACCGGGTCAGGGATAAATTATATATACATCACCGGACAGGAATACCTGGAGTTTTGGGACGATATGAACTGGCGCAGGTTGCCGGGACTCACAGCTCCCCAGAAAGATCCTTCCGTTACGTTGCCAACAGTCCCACCTACGAGTCAGCGCGGACTTAACGGCGACAGCTATGCAGGGGGAACATCCGATGGTAAAACTGGTGTTACCGGATTCAAATACAACAAAGTACACAATACCGAGGTGAATATTACTGCCAATAAAGCCAATTTTTATTTTGAAGATTACTTCGTGGTGCTTGGTAACAGCGTGAAAGCAGGCAAAACTTATGGTGTACCTTTTACCACAACAATCAATCAGGTAAAATATAAAGATAATTTCAAGGTTGATAATAATGGCACAGAAACCGGTATAACAGTTGGACAAACCCTGGCTCCTGTAACATCCGACCGTGCTTACCTGAACAATATCGGTTATCAGTTTATTAAAAATACCAACCTCAATTTTGAAGTTAAAACGGTAGGTTCAACCAATATTGCCTGGATGGCATTCAATCATGGAGTTCAACCCAATAATGACAGCTATGCTTATGCAGTCTACCCGAATGTTACAGAAGAGCAATTCAATATTAAGCTGAATGAAAAGCGATTTGAGGTAGTATCCAATACAGCTTCAAACATGTGTGTGGTTGACACAACAGACAACATTGCACAAATCGTGTTCATGCAACCCGGGACTTTAAACCTGACCAGCTTAGTCAGTTCTGTCACAGTCACTGTTCCTTTGGTCATTCAACTTAAACAGCAGGACGACACAGTTTATCTCAACATAGCCAATCCATACTGCGATACGCGTAACATTACACAAGCCAGTGTAACACTGGGCGGACTATTCGAAGGAGATGGCGCTACCATGGATATTGAAAACAACAAAACGCTTATTACGACCCCCATGCCTACAAATGAATTTCAGGGCAGCACGGTACTTATTAAACTGACGAAGAAAACCGTTTCCGGAATCAAGGAGATTAACGACGATTTTAATGCTTTGTCAGTTGTTCCAAGTTTATTAAATGCTGGTGATGTATTGAAAGTTAGTCAAAAACACCTGACAAATGACAAATATCTATATCAAATCTATCAAATGGATGGGAGCATCGTGAAGCAAGAAACAACCATGCGAAATTCAGAATCCTCCTTCAATATCAGCACTACAGGATTAAACAAAGGAATGTATCTGATCAGAATGAACGGTCAATCAGCAAAATTTATCCTGAAATAAGCAAATTAAGAAAGATGCTCTGCAAGGGATAAAGATTATGCATGATTTGAATAATCTTTATCCCTTGTTTTTTGCATACATTTAGTAAACTATCATGTATGAACAAAAGTGCATGTAATCGTAACATAATTGAAAAAATGTTACAATACAAGCATATAACTTTGTTGAGGATTAACACCAGGGATTCAAATCTGAACTTCAAATGCGCGAAAACACAGTCCATATCCTGATTTTACTATTCATTTCTCTTACTACTGCTCATGCTAACAGCAATTTCAACACGACAGAAGAAAGCGATACTGATAGTCATACATTTCGTGTCATGTGCTACAACATACACCACTGCGACCCTCCATACAACACAGGTGAAGCCACCGAAATAGATACTATCATTGGTGTGATAGCCAAACAAAATCCTGACATCGTTGCCCTGCAGGAAGTAGATGTGTACACAACCCGTTCAGGAAGTAATGTGCATCAGGCGAAAGTAATTGCCGAAAGATTAGGAATGTATTATTTTTTTGCTCCAGCGATTGATTATCAGGGAGGCAAGTACGGAATTGCTATTTTATCTAAATTTCCTCTTTCAGAAAATAAATTAACTGAATTACCCAGACCCGACACGAGTGGCGAAAAGCGTGTATTAGCAACGAGTAAAATTAAGCTGCCCGATGGAACTTTACTGCGGTTTGGTTGTACGCATCTCGATTTAAAGACTGTAAACAGGCAAGAACAGATTAACAAAATTAATGAAATTGCTTTAGCAGAAAATCTTCCGTTTATTGTTGCAGGCGATTTTAATGCTGTTGAAGGCTCGGTTGTTATTAACCGGCTTGATCAGGTTTTCACACGAACCTGCACCAATTGCCCCAAAACTTCACCAGCAAGAAATCCTCAAAACGCCATTGATTACATCGCGTACAGGGATACACAAAGTAAATTTAGCGTAACAAGTCATAAGGCTGTAAATGAAACCTATGCCTCAGACCACAGACCTATTGTAGCGGATTTCAATTACATGATGGAACCATCTGCTGTTATCACGCCGGAATCAGTACCATTCAAGAAGTTGGGCAGAAATTTAACAACCGATAAACCAACAGACATCATTATCTATAATCTATTGGGAGTTATCTTATTACAACAAAAAAACGTGACATCAATAGACATTCCTGCAAATGTTGGCAACGGAATCTTTTTAGTCTCAACAACAAGAGGAAAACAAAAAATTCAATTATAGCATTGAGTACATTAAAAACAAACATGAAAAAACTTACTAATATCCTGACATTTCTCTTCCTGATTGCGCTGCAAGTTGGAGCCAAAACATTAATAATCGATGGTAAAACCTACGAGGTCGATACCATTTCCAATTTCCAGGCTGGTCCGGGCACGCAGCACATACAATTAAAATTAACAGGCGCCAGCAAATTAGATGTATTTTTCCTGAAAGTAGACGCGAGCAATCCCTATATTTCGTTTAAAGCAGGATTGGGTCTTGACTCCATTTACGGCAGGGAGCGCCCCTCAACTACTGCAGATCGCAAAAGTACGCCGGGTAAAATCTATTTTGCCGGCACCAATGCTGACTTTTTCGATGTAGATAATCCCCCCTATTACGGATATCCGCTCAGCGGGTGTGTTGTTGACAACGAAGTAGCGAGAATTCCGAATCAACGCAGAACAATTGTATTTGAAGAAGATAAAATCCCTGCAATCGGGCTCATGAGTTATACCGGAAATGTTAAATCCGGCACCTTTACCTGGACTATACATGGTGTCAATCACATCCGTGGAGCCAATCAGCTCATCCTGTTTAATCAACATAACGGTAAGGTAACAAGAACGAATAACGATGGAACAGAAGTGTTGATAAAACTAAAAACCGGCGAAAGCTGGGGCGTAAGCAAAGCGATAACGGCTGTTGTTCAATCGGTACACAAAAACAAAGGTAACCTCCCTATCCCAAAAGGATATGCCGTATTATCCGGAAACGGCACAGCAGCCGCACAATTGAACGAATTGGCCGCTAATGATGAAATTCAAATTACGCTGAACATGGAAATGGATGGGCGCAAATATGCTGTTTCGCAGATGGTGGGTAGTGACGGCCGGATACCGATGCTGTACAATGGCAAAGTAGAAACCGGTTCCAGTGTTTGGAACGAATTGCATCCCCGTACGGCTGTGGGTTATTCGCACGACAAGCAACAGCTTATTTTTTGCGTGGTGGACGGGCGAAGCACCTCATCCGTTGGCGTAACGACCTTACAGTTAGCCCAGCTGATGAAAAGCGCTGGTGCCCATACAGCTTTCAATATGGATGGAGGTGGTTCGAGTGCCATGTATATCAAAGAATTCGGCGCGGTTAACAACACCAGCGACGGTTCCGAACGTTCGGTGGGCAACAGTTTGTATGCAGTATCATCAGCTCCGGTGTCTACAAACATTGCCTTCATAAAACCCTATAATTCGGGTATCAGGTTAAAATCAGGCGAATCAATAACTCCGAAATTCATTGGCTATGATGCACATGGAAACATCCTGATCAAAAGTTTAAGCAATGTGGAATTAAGTTGTTCACCGGAATTAGGAAGTTTTACTATCAATACATTCGGCACTAAAACTTACACATTCAATGCAACCGGATCAGGAACAGGATTGATAACAGCTAAGTACATGGATATGACAACCCAAATAAAGGTGACAATAGTCAATCCAAATAAGGTAGAAAGAGTGAGCCGTATCTCGGAAGATTTTTCTTCACAAGCCTGGGATGCAGAACTCAAGCGATTAAATCCGGCTTACACTACCCTGACAGCCGGCAACCAATATACCAATGTCAATAACATCGACTTATATTTCGATAAATATGCCTTTGAAGGAGGTTTTGTGGCAGAATCAAACAATCCGGATTGTGCTGATGGACACAGTAGCCACAGCATTGGTGACGCAGCGATTGCCCTCCGGCTCAGGAACTCCGGCACTTCGTACCTGGAACTTCCGGAGATGGAAAATGCCGGTACCATTACCGTGCATGTGCGCAACGGGAACAAAACTGCCGGGACTTCCATGCCTTTGCTGAAACAGGTGAATGGAAACTGGGAAAAAATTCATGATTTCAGTTTAAGAAGGAATGACAGCTATACTGCTACATCTGTGGATGAAGTTGTAAGCTTTGACATCAACTCGCAGGAGCCCATCAAACTGAAACTCGACCGGGGCGATAAGTTCATCAGCATTTTCAAAGTGGAAGTAACTCCTTTTGGCGAAACATCTGTAAGAAACCCTGAGAGTGTTCCATTTCTGCTAACAGGAAGAACCTTACAAGTGGAGACTCCAACCATGATAAAATTATATAACCTGATGGGCATCAAGGTATTTGAAGCCTATGTTGATAATCAGATTAGCATACCCATGTCGGTTGGAAATGGCATTTTCCTGATGCGGGGAGCTGAATTTACACAAAAAGTCTTTTTAAACAGCTAAAAAACAGAACTTAATAAATCACCAAATATTAATCTTTAAATTTTATGTATTATGAAAACAACTTACTCATCCGGAATTTCCGGAAAATTATTGGCTATTGTGATGGTCGTAATTACTGTCATTTGTGTATCATTAAGTGAATTGAATGCTCAAAATTACACCCTACTTGGCAGGTATAATATTGAAGGCCCAGATTCTGCTGCAGCTATGACTATTACTGATAATCCGTATGGACTATCTTTCAGTAATCTGATTTTAAACACAAACAATGTTGTTGTATATCAATACAATCCCACAACTGGAGAATTGAAAACATCACAATGGGGCTCAGGATTTAACACTACTAAAAACATTGAAATTCAGATTCAACGAAATGCGAATCAGAATTTCAAAATTACACATGTAGCAGTAGGCTATTGGAATGCCACTACAGGCAGAGAAGTGAATGTTCGTGCTAATGATATTGAGATTTCAAGAAGAGCTACTGCTTCAACAGCTAATGGTACTACTTCTATTGGCGAAGTTTATAATAGTACAAATCTTGATAATACGATAGTAGCGCATATGGCTAATATTCCTGCAATTGAGAATGATGATGTTCAATCAATCAAAATCGCAGCAAAAGGGAACACCGGTCTAAATATCAAGAAAATTGAAGTCTACGGTTTTATAAATTATAAACTTTATGAAGACTTTGGGAATACTGCCATCGTCAATATTGCCAAAACAACCGGTACGACCATTGCAGATTTCAACCCGCTGGCACTTACAGATTTTCGAGTTCCGGGATGGACAGGTAGTTCTAATAATCAATTAGTTTTTGCTGTAGCCAATGAGAGAGCAGCAGGTATGTTGTTTGGTGGCACTGCCTCTGACACTGCTTATATCAAATCACCTGCAATTGATCTGAGTGAAGCCTATGAAGTTACATACGAAAACCGGGCAAGGGTTTCCGGCAATAATGGTAAGACATTAATATATGACAATAATGGATTGCTGAAGGAAGAAACCAGAACTGAATATAGTTATGCAACCGTTTCGACTGATGGATTTATCGGCTCTGCATCAGAAAACATCACTTTTGCAGTTCCCAAACAAGATGGCAGCGAACAGGTAATTGACAACATCGTGATTATTCCAACCACCAAACCCGCCCTCAACTACGCCCTGCAAAGCACCAAAGCCCTCGGCACAGCCACCAAAAGCACCTCAAAAGTCTTCAATGTGCCTTTGAAAGCTGCCAACTTAACCGGCGATGTTACGCTTACACTGCAAAGCGGAACTAATTTCGTTCTTTCGGGTGGTACAGTAGCTCAGGCAACTGCCGAAGCAGGAACGGATGTGGAAATTACTTTCAATGCTCCTGAAACAGCAGGTACTTATACCGATGTATTGACGATTAGTGCTGCTGGCACAACTGACCGGGTAGTGACTTTATCAGCCATTTCAGATTTGGGTACTTCTACTATTAATCTCACTGATGGCTCCGTGATTGTTACCGGCAATCAATTAACTATCAATGGACACGCCGGCAATAAAGCAAGCATCTACAATCTGTCAGGCGCAACTTTGTTTGTACAGGATAACATTAGCGATAATGCCCTGTTTACCTTACCGACCAAAGGTGTTTACCTGCTGAAATTAGAAGGAAGTAATAGCTTTCCGGCTACTATGAAGGTGGTAATTAGATAGTCTACGGTCTGCGGTCTCTAATGTCTGTTGACTGTTGACCGTAGACTGTAGACATTAAAAAAAACAAAAAATGAAACAACTTCGAATACTTCTCGTAATTTTTCTGATTAGCTCCCCCTGGCTTCATCAGCAAACGGTTTCTCAATCGGGCGATACGCTGCGTCTGGCCACCTACAACGTGCGGGTCGACACCAGTAGCGATACCGGAAACCGCGATTGGGAAAAACGCAAAGCGCATGTGGCCGACATCATCAAAAACCTGTATCAGTTTGATATTTTCGGTGTGCAGGAATTGACAAGTTCCACGCAGCTCAACGATCTGATGGCTTATTTATCAGACACCTACAATGTTTTTTCGAAAGGCATAGGCAACACCGCCGGGACATCGGGAACCCGCAACGCCATCATTTACAAGAAAAGCCGGCTTACCTTGCTCACCAGTGGCAGTTTCTTTCTTTCTGAAACGCCTGATGTGGCTGGTATCGGCTGGGATGCCAAACTAAACCGCATCTGTGTGTGGGCTAAAATGCTCGATAATGTCACCAACAAGCAATTTTACTTCTTTAATGCGCATTTCGACCACGTGGGTGCTGAAGCCCGTCGGCAATCGGCAAAACTGATTATCAGTAAAATTGCAGAAATTAACGGGACAGATAATTTACCGGTGTTTTTCGTGGGTGACCTGAACAGTCAGCCGGATAAAATCCCCATCTCGAACATCATCAACGGCGGGTTAATCGACAGTCGTACCCTGCCTTTGAAGAAAAATATCTTCGGACCGGTAGGTACCACCAATGGGTGGAACAAAGATCCATCGGTACTGACCAATCGCATCGATTATGTCTTCGTAAACGACAAGGTAGATATACATGAGTATCACTGCATCACCAAAAAATATTACAGCGATGCCTATCCTTCCGACCACCTGCCGGTGATGGTAAAGGCTATCCTTACCAACAAAGTGGTGATCCCAAGAATTAAATCCAACGAGGTATTGCTGGGTGAATACACGATCACCACCGGAGAGAATGAAAGAAAAGCAAGTAACACAGCAGCAGGACTGCAACTTTCCGAGCTGTACATCGCTCCGGGTTTACTGCAACCAACTTTTGAAAACGATGTATTGCACCTGACCAACTGGAGTACAAGTTTCCAAATGACGGCAGGAAAAAGTGTACAGTTTGCCATCTCGAAAGAGGCATCGGTTCTTCAGTTTAAAGTCACCCGCGTAGATGTATCCATCCGGCATCGTGGATCCGATGGCATCGTATTGCATTACGGAGCAGCCTATAATTCGGGCACCCGCACCTCCAACCTGAACACCATGCAAATCAGCAAAGATACGCTGATGACTGTGGTCATGCAGGAGGGCGTCGGCAACAATGTTACCGCGACACCGGCAGTCATCGACAACAATCCTTTCTACATGGCTTTCGGCACGCGTTCTGCTTTGCCTACCGACACAGTTACTGTAGATCAGATCAAAGTGTATGGTATTGTAACTAAATTAGAAGAAGATTTTTCAGCTTATGATGCTGTGGCTGTCAGTGGTGATTTAACGCAGATGCCTCGAATTCCCGATGATGTATCGCTCAGCAAACAACCCGGATGGATGGCTGGTAACATATATGCTTTCAAGGCAGGAACCGGTTATATTGCCACCTTATTGTTGGGGCCGACGAATACCGACTCGGCATTCATCACATCACCAAAACTGGATTTATCGCAACCATTCCTACTGAACTTCGGATATCGAAGCCGGATGGGAAATGATATCAATCCTGATGGCAGATTGAATGTGTATCTCAACGACAGTTTACTGATTTGGGAAGGACAATCCACGCAAACAACCATGGAAAATGTTAGTTCAATAGCGTTTCTCGGAACAGCTGACAGCAAAATTACCTTTACTGTACCGACAATTGCAGGTAATGAAATGATGATTGATAACGTCAGCGTGGTAAGTTCATCGCAACCGGCGTTAAACCTGCCCCTGCATCAGACCATTGATTTAGGTGTGGTTCCGTTAAACACCGGCAAAACGATTCACATTCCTGTTGTTGGCGCAAATCTCAGCCGGGAACTATCGGTTGTAATGAGTGAAGGAGCAAATTTTCAACTTACTTCTGCTACAGAAATTGAGAAAGCCGAAGCCGAAGCCGGAACTAACATATCGGTAACTTTCAACCCTCCTTCGATGCCCGGCCTGTATGTCGACACCATCCTGGTTGGAACCGCGAATATGACTTCGAGGGCAATATACCTGAGAGCCGTTCATGACTATTACAATTTAACGACATCGGTTTTCGACGGACAAATTGCCATTCATGGGAATACCATAAACATCCGGGATACAGGAATAAGTAAGGTACAACTATTCAGTTTAACAGGTATTTTACTGCGTGAAGAAAGGGCTTCAGGCGATGAAATCAATATAAATGCGCCTGGTTTTGGATGTTATATTTTGCGTATTACCGGCAACAATAACCAACAATATTCACGGAAAATAATGATACAACCGTTGTGAACATTTTTCTAAACATACCTGTTTATATTTGCATACAGAGAATTATTATTTTATTAACATAAAACAACTATAGTTATGAAACACAAATTACTAACTTTCGCCGTATTGGCAATTTTACCCTTATTAAACATGCAGGCCGACGAACCGGTATTACATGTATCTGAGAATTTTAGCACGCAAGCCTGGCAGGATGCATTATCAACCAATGATCCAGCCTATGTGAAACCGGCACCGGGTGGAAACTACGGTGTGTTGACTACCGCACTGTATCAGGACAAATACAAGATGGAAGGAGCTTTTGTTACCTTGCAACTCGACACTGACAACCCGACCCTCGATTGCGCCTTATTTGCAGAGAAAAGTATTGTGCATACCGATGAGAATGGTCATGCCATTTCATTTCGCCTGAGAAATTCAGGAACATCCTACTTTGAAATGCAGGAATTGCCCAACGCGGGTGTAATCACCATTCATGCCAGAAACGGGAATAAAACGGCTACAACAACCATGAAATTGCAAAAGTATGAAATGGAAGCATGGACCGACATCCACACTTTTGATTTAAGAATGAGTAACGACTTCAGAAACACATTTTTAGATGAAATCCTAACTTTCAACATCAACTCACCGGATCCCATCAAGCTTCGACTCAGCAGAGGCGATAAATTCATCATGCTTTTTCAGGTCGACGTAGCAGCCTATGCCCCTACCGCCGTAAAAAACCTGCAATATGCCGGATTTAACGTAAACGGAAGAACCCTGATCGCTGAAAATCCTACACAGGTTAGCATCTACAACATGCTCGGGAAAGTGGTGCATGAAGTGTATGTTGAAAACACTGTTGAACTACCGGCAAGTGTTGGCAAAGGACTTTATATTGTCAAAGGCAATCAGGGTGTACAAAAAATTCAGATAAAATAATTTTTATCCTTCTGAATTGATCGTTCGAACCGAACGATGCGAACCAATCGAACCGAACGTCTCGAATCAATCGAATCGCTCGGTTCGATTCATTTGAGTGGGACGTCTCGAACGACTTGAGTGGGACGACTCAAACCAATTGAAATGTTATTCTGAACAAAAATACAAGTATACAGAACATTTGTACGCATCTATAAACTTTCTCCTGAATATATTTGCAGGTAAATAATCTAACTGCAAATATCCATGAACTACAACAAAATCACGTGTTTGGGAATTAGCGCCGGATTGGCGCTGTCACCACTCCAGGCAGCTAAAAACAAGCAGGCAAACGAAAAGCCCAATGTGCTTTTCATTATCATGGATGACATGAACGACTGGATTGGTGTGCTCGGGGGAAACAACCAGGTAAAAACACCTAACTTAGACAGACTTGCAGCACGTGGTGTTGTGTTTTCAAACGCCTATACTGCGGTTCCGCTCTCGAATCCCTCCAGGGCAGCTTTAATGACCGGCAAACAACCGTTTGTGACCGGGATTTACAACAACCAACATGAACTGAGCAAATTTCCCGAATCGAACAACAGTCTGTTCATGCCACAGCATTTCAAAGACAACGGGTACACCACCATCATTGCAGGTAAAATCTTTCATACCAAACCTTCAGCCGACAAAATGAAAAGCATGTGGGACGATATGAAAAATATAGATGGTGGTTACGGTCCCTGGATTAAAAACAACCAACTTCCGGAACACCTGACTCAACGCTGGACAAACTACGAAGCCTGGACGGGACCTGACACTGACTTTCCTGATGTCAGAAACTCACAACGCATCATCGAATTTCTGGGAGAAAAACATGAGAAGCCATTCTTTGCCGCGATGGGGTTTTACAGACCACACACTCCCTATACAGCTCCTAAAAGATATTTCGATTTATATCCGCTTGAAGAAATCAAACAACCGGCATTGAATCCTGATGACCTCAACGATCTTCCGGAGTACGCGGTTAACAACTTCTTGAGAGACAGAAAACAGATTCAATTACTGCGGGCTGAAGGCAACTATTACGAACAAATGTTGAGGGCATATTTAGCTTGTGTGAGTTTTGCTGATGACTATATCGGCAAAATCTTAGACGCGCTGGAGAAATCTCCTTATGCCGACAACACCTGCATCGTATTGGTTGGTGATAATGGATTTCATCACGGGGAAAAAGAGCACTGGGGAAAAACAACCCTATGGCGCGAAGCCAACCACGTGCCTTTTATCATCGCACCACCCCGCCTCAAAAACAAAATTAAACCGGCTGTTTGCGAGAGTCCGGTTGGGTTAATCGACATATATCCTACCCTGGTTGACTTCTGCGGATTATCTCCCGTAGAAAATCAGCTGGCAGGCAACAACCTGACCCCACTTTTGCACAAACCGGCTATGAAATGGGATAAAACGGCTATTTCGACTTTCCTGCCCGGCAACTTTGTGGTGCACAGCAGCAACTGGAATTACATCCGGTATAAAGATGGCAGTCACGAACTGTACAACCTCACATCCGATGAAAATGAATGGGAGAACCTGGCTGACAAACCTGCCTATAAACACATCGTCGAATCGCTGAGCAAACAAATCCCGACAAGCTGGTATATGGGTGCCGGAACAACTCCGGCAAGTCAAAACAAAGCACCTGCTCAAAGACGAAAACCCCGTGTAACCCGACCACTTTAAACAATTAAACTTTTAAATAATTAAACATAAAAACTATATATTGAAATGAAGAAAGTAATGCTTACCGCGCTGGCGATTATCACGCTTGCCACACAGGCTACTGCCTGGACTCCGAAAGGAGATAAAATTAAAACTCCCTGGGCAGAAAAAATAACGCCCGAAAACGCGTGGAGAGAATATCCACGTCCACAGTTAAAGAGAGCTGAATGGACTAATCTGAATGGTTTGTGGCAATATGCCGTAACCAATATGAATACGCAAAAGAAACAGGTGAAATTTGAAGGTGAAATACTTGTGCCATTTGCCATTGAGTCCTCTTTGTCGGGTGTTGCCCGTTCGTTTTTACCAGAAGACAAACTGTGGTATCGCCGGGAATTCCAGGTGGCTGATCAATCAAAAAACAAGGTAACCATCCTGCATTTTGGCGCGGTCGATTATGAATGTAATGTTTGGGTAAACGACAAATTAGTTGGCAGCCACAAAGGCGGAAACAACCCTTTCTCGTTCGACATCACCAAATACCTGAACAAAAAAGGTACGCAGGTAGTCGAACTGAGCGTGGTTGACCCAACCGATACCGAATCTATTACCCGCGGTAAACAACAACTCAACCAACGGGGCATCTGGTACACACCGGTATCCGGCATCTGGCAAACCGTTTGGCTTGAAACGGTGGATAAAACACACATTCGCAGTGTGCTCCCACAGTCCGACATCAAAAAAAGCATCATCAACCTGAATTTCGATGTAGCCAATTCATCCGGAAAAGAAACGGTAGAAATCAAGGTGTTGGATAATGGCAAAACTATCGCGACCGTTACGCAGCAAATCGCCGCGCAAATCCCGGTGGCATTGCCCAACATTGTTCGCTGGTCGCCCGAAACTCCGAAGCTCTATCAGTTGGAAATTGCTTTAAAACAACAGAATAAGGTCGTTGATCAGGTACAAAGCTATTTCGCCATGCGCGAAGTTTCGACAGTTACAGATGAAAAAGGTTTCCGCCGCGTTGGGTTGAACGGCCAGCCTATCTTCCAATGGGGAACACTCGACCAGGGCTGGTGGCCCGATGGTTTACTGACTCCTCCCTCTGTGGAAGCCATGGTATGGGATATGATTCAACTGAAAGCCATGGGATTCAACACCATCCGCAAGCACATCAAGGTAGAACCTGCTTTATATTATTACTATGCCGATTCACTCGGGCTGATGTTGTGGCAAGATATGCCTTCGGGTTTCGCTACAGAACGCAGAGACGTTGAACATGTTTCTGCTACTGCTGAGAAAGACTGGGATGCACCGGCAGAAGTAGTAAATCAGTATAGAAAAGAAATGAATGAAATGATCGACTGGTTGCGCTTCTTCCCCAGCATTACAACCTGGGTAACGTTCAACGAAGGATGGGGACAACATAACACCAAAGAAGTAGTGGCCTGGGCTCAGCAGAAAGACCCGACGCGGCTGATTAATGGCGTAAGCGGCTGGACGGAAAGGTTCGTGGGTGACATGTACGACATACATAATTACCCGGCAACTTCCATGATTCTACCGGAGCATTGCGGTAACCGCATCTCAGTGTTGGGTGAGTTCGGTGGACTGGGGTTACCGGTACAGGGACATCTGTGGAACCCGAACATGCGCAACTGGGGATACAAAAACATGGATGGCAGCATGGACTTCGTGAACGACTATGCCCGTCTGATTTACGACCTCGAAACCCTGATTGCACAGGGACTCAGTGCTGCTATTTACACCCAGACAACCGATGTGGAAGGCGAAGTTAACGGTTTCATTACCTACGATCGTAAAGTCACCAAAATACCACCCGCTTTCATGCACATCCTGCACAGCAAGTTGTACAATGTAATACCGGCAACCGGCACGACACTGATAGCCGACGGACAGTATGGTAAGAAAATTAAACGTGAAATTGAACTGAACGGCGTAAAAAAAACAGTACAGGCACCTTTCGAAATCAAGGGAAATGCTACCGTGAAAGCTGTGCATAAATTTAATGTCAACAAAACATTTAAAAACTTATCGTTGTGGCTGAATGTAAATGACTATGCAAAGGTAAAACTCAATGGGGTAACCGTACTCGACCAACCCGTTCGCTATACCCGTCATTACAACCAGTATAACATCAGCAACTTTGCTTCTTACCTGCAAAGAGGCGAAAATGTACTGGAAATTGAAGTGACACAAAAAGAAAATGGCAGAAATATGTTGTTTGATTTTGGATTAATTGGTTTTTAATATCGGACGCCGGACACCAGACACCGGTCACCGGTCACCAGACAGATATCATGAAACTGGAGTCTGGAGTCTGGAGTCTGGCGACATTTATAAAAAACATGAACAAGAACCTCCCGATATTAAGTCTGGCACTCCTCAGTAACCCTGTTGCTGAGGCAGCCATGCCGGCACCGCAACAAACACCAAACGTGCTTATCATTATTGGTGACGATTGCAGCTATTCCGACCTTAACGTGTACGGCGGGCCGAACACCAAAACACCGAACCTGCACGCCCTGGCGAAGGAAGGTATGATTTTCAACCACTGTTACCAGGCGGCTCCCATGAGTTCTCCAACCAGGCATAATCTGTACACCGGAGTATATCCCGTACGCAGCGGAGCCTATCCGAATCACACTTATGTGGATGACGATATCAAATCCTTCGTTCAGTATTTCAAACCGGCAGGATACAGAACCGGGTTATACGGCAAAGAGCACGTGGCACCGAAAGAGGTATTCAGTTACGACTATCTGAATGATTATCCTGATGGAAATATGGATTACAATATCATCAGAAATTACATCAGCAAGGATAAACAACAACCTTTTTTCTTAGTGGTAGCTTCCCATGAATCACACGGTCCGTTTACCGTTGGCGATCCTTCACAATGGGATCCTTCGAAAATTAAACTCCCCGAGCACTTAGTCGACACCAAAGAAACCAGGGAAGAATTTGTAAAATATTTAGCCGAAGTGGAAGTCCTCGACGAACAAGTCGGTAAAATGATGGAAATACTGAAAAGTGAAGGCGTTTTCGACAATACCATCCTTATTTTCCTGAGCGAACAGGGCAATTCATTCCCTTTTGCCAAATGGACTTGCTACAATCAGGGATTACACAGCGCGATGATTATCAGTTATCCGAAAGCGGTGAAACCCGGGTCGGTGAGCAATGCATTGGTGGAATATGTGGATGTTATCCCAACCTTGCTTGATATCGCGCATATCAAAACTGAGCCCGGCGTATTGGATGGTAAAAGTTTTTATCCGGTGTTGAAACAAAAAACAGATGAGCATAAGCAATATACATTTGGCATTCAAACCACGAGAGGTATTATTGCCGGAGCTGAATACTACGGCATTCGTTCGGCCGCCACGAAAGAGTACCGTTACATCCGCAACCTGACACCCGAAGCTACTTTCGAAAATGTAGCTACCGGCAAGAAAGATGTGGTATGGCAATCCTGGTTAAAATCAGCCCAAACCAATGAATGGGCAGCCCGTCGTGTCCGGGAGTTCCAACACCGTCCGGCTGAAGAAATGTATGACCTTGTGAACGACCCGCTGGAACTTAACAACCTGGCTGATGATCCTCCTTACGCCGGCGTCAAAAAAGAACTCTCGGCAGCATTGGATGCCTGGATGTTACAACAGGGCGACAAGGGACAGGAAACCGAAATGAAAGCCATTGAACGCAAAGTAGGAAGCAGAAACAAACGATTAAAGCAATCTCAAAATCAATAGCAGCAAAGAACTGAAGTTACGAAAGCAGCCGGTATCACATAAACTTGATACCGGCTGTTTTATTTCTGAACAATAATACACATATTACTAACAAAAGTGAAAGAATGAATGAATCTAACCTTCTACATTTGTAATGTTAAACTATTCATCATTAAATCTATTTCAAATGAAAAACAAATACTTTAAACATCTCATTTCTCTTTTACTCTTACTTTTCACAAGCACTTTAATCTTTTCAAATCCGGCCGTACTGCTTGACGTGGATTTTACCCGCGACTCAGCCGAGTGGAAAACAAAATTCCCTACACCTACCTGGAACGCAGGAAACACAGTGTATCAAACAAGCGTTACCGAACTACAGATTGACGATTTCAAATTCAATGGAGCCTATGGTAAATTCAATGCAGGATCGGGCACCATGGGACAACCACTCTATATTGAGAACATGACCAACTTTCGCCGTTGGGCTTTCAGAATCGGAACCGATGGCAGTTCGTATCTGGAATTACCCGAATTGAGCAGCATAGGCCGATTTACGGTATTCTGTAAAAATGCAAATACCAACAACGAGGTAGCCATGAATATTCAGCGCTTTGTCGATAATAACTGGCAAACCATCAAAACGGTTTATCTTCCACCCCATCATAATCAAAATTTTGAACTTCAGAAAGAAGAATTTCTGAACATCAACGAACCCGTTAAATTAAGACTAACTGGTTCTGATAAGAATATCCATGTGTATGAAATCAGGGCGCATGCCTATCATCCCGATTATCCGAAAGAAAAACCATTACGTTTAATTTTAGTCCCTGATGCTCAGACCTATGCCAATCAATCGCATTTAACCCATATATACGGAAATATCGCCGCGTGGATCAATAGCATGGCTGATGAAGTGAAATTCGTGCTGCAACAGGGCGATATAACACAACTCAATGATGCTGCTCAATGGTCGATAGCCGCCGGAGCTTTGAATCTGCTTGAAGGAAGAAACATTCCCATGACATATTGTGCTGGCAACCACGACATGGGACGACACGGTGATTCCAGAAACACCACCAATATGAATGCCTACCTCCCTCACTCCCGGTATAGCCGTGATGACTATTTCGGAGGCACCTTCGAACCGGGCACAGTTGACAATACCTGGCATACCTTTTCAAAGGGTGATTATAAATTCTTGATTCTTTCACTTGAATACTTACCCCGCAACAAGGTAATCAACTGGGCAAAAACTGTCATCGAAGCGCATCCGAAACACAATGTAATTATCAACACACACTCTTACCTTTCAGCAGGAGATGCATGGAACACCGGTATTCCGCAGGACGGACTGAAAGCTACCGGCGATGAAGCTCCCAACGATGGCAAAAACCTCTGGGAAAAATTAGTGCGACAATATGCCAATGTGCGGTTTGTATTCTCCGGTCACGTACTGGGTGATGGCGCCGGGAAATTAGTAAGCACCGGATTGAATGGCAACAAAGTGTATCAGTTTATCGCAAACTATCAGGGTGGTGTGGATGGTACACAGGATGAGAGAAACGGCATGAACCGGATACTCGACATTGAACCCGAACACAGGAGATTTACCATACGTACCTATTCTGATTATCAGAAGAGGTTTAACACCAGGACGGATCAGGTATATTATTATACCGATGTGGACTTCATAAAAGATGGACCTGTTCAACAGCCCATTGTAGAACCAACTGATATCCTTTCCGAAGAAATTTCATCAAAAAGATGGGAGGATGAATTAAAACTGTTAAACCCTGGCTATAACACGCCGGCAATAGGAGGCAGTAACGCTTTCACCAACCTGAACAGTACGGATTTGTATTTCAACAAGTATAAATTATCTGGCGCCATTGAATCGCTCGCCGTATTACCCTGTGCTTCTACTGAAAACATACAGCACGACCACAATGGAGTGGCTGTAGCATTCCGCTTTACCAACAATGCAAGCGGAATTTTTGAACTACCGGAAGTACCCAAAGCCGGCTTACTCACCCTGCACGTGAAAAACGGGAACGGAGAAAACACGACCATGCTGGCATTGGAGAAATATGACGAAGGCACCTGGAAATTCATCACATCTCTGGAACTATTGCCAAGCAATGCCCTTCGTACCTCACGGGATGAAATCATCACCTACCCGGTCAACATCAACCAACCGGTAAAGCTGCGATTGCGCAACATGGGTACCCGTTACATCAATCTTTACAGAATCAGTCTGGGAGGTGACCCGGCTCCTGAAAATCCAAAAGAAAGCTTCATGTTCAGTGAAGATTTTACGGGTTTCACAAGCTCGTCGTTGGTCAAAAATGATGATGTACTGATCATTACCCCCCAAATTCTACAATCAACCTTGCCGGGTTGGGAGGCTAACAACACCCTGATTCAAATAGCAGGAGACAACAAGCGCCTGAGTATTGGTTCGGAAAGCGCCGACACGGCCTACATCAAACTTCCGGTCATGGATTTGTCACAACCCTTTCACATCAGCTTTGGTTTCCGCAACCGAAAGGGCGATAATCCTGTCGATATTATGAACATGTACCTGGATGATAATTTACTGATCTGGCAGGGCTTCAACGAGCAGTACACTTTCTCCGGCTATCAAACCGATGCTTTTGTCGGTACAGCCAACAGTCGCATCACCATGACGGTACCCAAAATGGCCAACAGCGCTATGATGGTGGATGATATCGTGATTTACCGTTCGTTAAAACCGGCTATTACTGTGCCGTTCAAGGGCGAACTCGATTTCGGAAAAGTAGCCCGTACCACCACCAAAACAATCGACATCCCGCTGAAAGGTTACAACCTGTACAGCGACATTAAATTAAGTTTGAAAAGCGGACAGCATTTTGCCGTCACCACCGGAAATACGGTCTCACAATCCACAGCAATTGCCGGCACCACCGTGACTGTGCAATTTACCGCTCCCGAATCTTTTGGCTTGCTGACCGACACGCTAATCATCAATGGGTTCGGGATTACCCCCAGAATCATGAACCTGAAGGCTGTGGATGAAGATTACAATGACTTGCAGGCTGATATAAATAACGGAAACATCAGCATTCATAACAAAAATATCACGTTAAGCGGTTTTTCAAACCATCAACTCATGGTTTTTAATACAACCGGTACCAAGGTTGCAGCAATCAATGGTACCAGTGACACTGAAACTGTTCATTTGAAAGAAAGAGGAGCTTACATCCTGCAATTGAAAAACGGAAAACAAAACATGACAAGGAAAGTGATTGTTCAATAAAATATCGCCGGACATCAGACGCCGGACACCGGTCGCCAAACTAATGAATGGTGAAATCATCAGAACAAAAAGAGAAAGTCAGGAAGTAATATTTCTGGCTTTTTTTACATGCTATATAACATATTAAAATCAACAGTTCTGAACATGAGTAAAGATAAACTAAACAAAAGTGCAAGTAATTAATGCCAGAACTGATTAGATTTGTAATGTGAAATAATTACAAAATCAGTATTCGTTTATTATGAAGCATTTTACAATCATTTTTATCATTCTTTTTCAGTTCGTTTTATTTAGTTTCTCTTCAGCAAAGGAATTAATCAACATTGATTTCACGCGTGATTCGACTAATTGGAAAACAGCTTTTCCGGAACCATCCTGGAATAGTTTACAAACTGAATTTACAAGCACTGTAGAGAACCAAACCATCGACAGTTACAACTTCAATGGTATATTCGGCACTTTTAATCCGGGTGTTGGCTCCATGGCACAGCCCATTAACATCGAAAACAACAGTCAGCGTCGCAAATGGGCTTTTCGCATCACCAATGCAACCACCTCATACATTGAGCTACCTGAACTTACGGGTATTGGTCGCTTTACCGTTTTTTGCAAAAACAGCAACGGCGCCAATGAAGCCAACTTTAAGATTCAAAAATTACAGGGTGATAATTGGGTCGATTTACACATATTTTACATTCCACCGCATTACAATCAAAATTTTGAGATGCAGATGGAAAAGTTTCTGAACATCAACGAACCAGTAAAACTGAGAATTGCAGGAGCAAACAGAAACATCCACATTTATGCTATCAAAGCTGAATCCTTTGTTGAGGCAGAACCTCGCGAAAAACCCTTACGATTAATATTATTACCCGATCAGCAAAGTTATGCCAATCAGTCACACCTGAATCACATTTACGGCATACAATCTTTCTGGATTAACAAACATGCCGACAGCATCAGCTTTGTCATTAATCAGGGCGACATGACACAATTAAACAATTCAGCTCAGTGGTCAATTGCTGGTGGAGCACTGGGTTTACTCGAAGGCAGGAATATTCCTTTCACCTTTTGTGCCGGCAACCACGACATGGGAACACACGCATCAGTAAGAAATACGAATATGATGAACGCTTATCTGCCGTACAACAGATATAGCCGTCACCCCTGGTTCGGTGGTACGCAGGAAAACAACAAAGTCGACAATACCTATCATACATTCACCTGGCGCAATTATAAATTCCTGATTCTGTCGCTGGAGTTCGGACCTCGTAACAAGGTACTCGACTGGGCCAATACCATCATCGAGCAACATCCGCAGCACAATGTAATTATCAACACACATGCTTATATGTTCCAGGACAATACCATTATCGGCAGTGACCCTAATCATCCGGGACAGCCACGCTCTTATGGCATCGGCAGCGATACCGGGGATGAATATCCGAACAATGGATTCGAAATGTGGAATAAACTCGTCAAAAAACATCCTAATTGTCTGTTCGTGTTCAGCGGACACGTAACCGGGAAAGGTATCGGAGAGCTGGTGAGCCAGGGCGATCGTGGTAACAAGGTGTATCAATTTTTAGCTAACTATCAGGGCGGTGTGGATGGCAGTCAGGACATGCGTAACGGCATGCTGAGAATCGTTGATTTAGACCCTGAACATGGCTCTTTCAGCATAAAAACCTATTCTCCTTATACAGATCAATTACATCCTGATGCCGAACAACACATTCAACATCAAAATGTAAACTTCATTCCCTACGAACCCAATGCCACGAATAATCTTGATAATGATGACATCAGGTTGATTGTTCAGAATAAGAAAATTCACATAACCAGTAAAAAGGGAGAAAAAACTCAACTGTCGGTTTATGACATCAAAGGTTCAAAAGTAAAACAAAAAACTTTTACACATCAGGCTCAAGTACAGCTGCCTGACACGGGTTATTACGTGATAAAAATTCACCAAAAAGAAAGCAATAATTCCTTACACAGAAAAATTATGATATTATAAATATTAGTCGTCTACACCAGACCGGTGACTGGAGACATTTATTATTAACATCAAAAACATATCATTATGAAACATTTGAATTACTTTTTATTTATCGCTATTTTTTCTTTTGTTTTTAATCCTTTAACAAATGCACAGGAACTATGGCTTGATGAAGATTTTTCATCTGAAGCGTGGTCATTTGCCTTAGAAGAAGCCGGATTGATGCATCCACTGGCTGGAACAGTGGTTGACATTGGAGAGACATATGCAACTTTCCCGTTTAAACCAAATACATACGGTGATATCGAAGGGGTACAAGGTTTTTATATCAACGGGCACTGGTCGGGCAACTGGATTGATGAACCACAGACGGGCTTAGATGGAGGAACCATCACTCATTCGATCCGGTTGAGAAATAACAATCTATCTTACATTCAGTTACCCAAGCTATCTAATGCAGGCAAGATAACTGTCTATGTTAGAAATTCCAATGCTACAACAAACACAAGTTATCATATTGAGAAGCTGGAAGATGATAACACAACATGGACTAATCTGACTACTTTTACCACGGCTGGATACAACAATTATCCGGAAGGTGAATTCGATGACAAACATGTTTTTGAGGTGAACAGTTCAACACCCATCACACTGAGGGTCATGAAAAATACAGCAAGATTTATGAATGTTTTTAAAGTTACCATTGAAAAGTTTGCGGCATCTGGTATCAAGAACAATTTTAGTACTCGAACCAGCATACGCATACAGGGTAAAACAATACATATCCAATCTGAACAAGAGGCAAACAGCAACATTCAATTAATTGACCTGTCAGGTCGTCAGGTATGGAACACACATACAGCTGAAAAACAAGTACAACTCCCGGCATCGATACAACAAGGTCTGTACATCGTCAGGATGGAAAACCAGCACGGATCGCTGAATCAATCTGTTGTTATTTATTAAAACACCAGTCTCCGGTCACCATACTCCAGTCAGAAGTCTGGTGTCTGGAGACATTAAATCTAATAAAACCCACATGAACAAATCCGCCCTTTTTTGCAGCCTCGGCACATGCCTCACCCTGGCTTCGACCCAAGCCAACGAGTTGAAACAACAGGAAGAGAAACCCAATGTACTGTTCATCATCATGGACGATATGTGCGACTGGCTGGGTTATCTGGGAGGAAACAACCAGGTAATATCACCAAATCTGGATGGACTGGCAGCACGCGCCATCAACTTTTCCAATGCCTATACGGCCGTACCGTTGTCTAACCCTTCCAGATCAGCTTTTCTAACCGGCATTCAACCTTTTGTAACAGGCGTATACCACAATAATCATGTACTGGAACATCACCCGGTTGCCAACAACAGTGTATTCATGCCGCAACATTTTAAGGACAACGGCTACAAAACCCTGGCTGCCGGTAAAATATTTCACACGAAACCTGCCGCAACAGTGATGAGTAATATGTGGGATGACATGTCTTCCATCGATGGAGGGTATGGCCCCTGGATTGACAACAATGTATTACCCGATAACCTCAAACATCAGTGGCGGAATTTTGAAGCCAAAACGGGTCCTGAGACAGATTTTCCGGATGTAAGAAACTCGAACAAAATCATTCAGTACCTGGGTCAGACGCACGAAAAACCATTCTTTGCTGCCATGGGATTTTATCGTCCGCACAACCCCTACACTGCTCCTCAAAAGTATTTCGACATGTACAAGTTGGAAGACATTCAACGACCGGATTTTCCTGCCGATGACCTGGATGATATTCCGGCATATGCCCTCAATAATTTCCTGAATTTACGCGACTACACCAAACTGTTGAGCGAATCAGGCAATTATTATGAGCAAATGTTGCGGGCATACATGGCCTGCGTAACTTTCGCTGATGATCGCATCGGGATGATTCTTGACGCATTGGATAATTCGGCTTATGCCAATAACACCTGGATTGTGTTGATAGGTGACAATGGTTTTCACCACGGAGAAAAAGAACACTGGACCAAAACCACGCTTTGGCGCGAAGCCAATCATGTGCCGTTCCTGATTGTTCCACCGAAAGGAAACACGACATACACGGCGGGGGAATGTAAAACTCCCGTGGGCCTGATTGACATATACCCGACCCTGATAGATATTTGTGGTTTAACACCAATTGAAAATCAGTTGCAGGGAAATAGCCTGAAACCACTGATAGAAAATAAGACTGCTGAATGGAATAAACCATCTATTTCAACTTACCTTCCCGGCAATTTCACAGTGCATTACAACAACTGGAATCTGTTGAAATATGCCAATGGTGAGTACGAATTATACAACATCAACGAAGATGAAAGTGAACATACCAATTTAGCCCTGTTGCCTGAATACCAATACATGGTTGATTCACTGGCACAGTATTTACCATCCAAGTGGGTTACCGGTCCGCCGGAGGTATCAGTGACATCCATCTCCGAAGATTTTTCATCTGAAGCATGGGCAGCTGAATTAAAACGCATCGATCCTGATTATGTGGAACCTGCTATCGGAAAGGCTTATACCAACATCAACAACACGATTCGTTATTTCGACAAATACCTGATGAGCGGGGGTATCGTTACCAAGACCAACACACCTAATTGTGCAATCCCGGGAATCATACACGGAAATGAAACACGGGCTGTTGCTTTTCGCTTTGCCAGTTCCGGAAATAAAAGTTATTTTGAACTGCCTACGATGGAGAACGGTATCAGCAATATCACCCTGCATGTGCGTAATGGAAACGCGACATTACCTGGTTCACTCACCCTGCAACGCTACGATCTGGAGGACTGGACGACCATCAGCACCCTACCGGTACAACCGGCTGACAATTTCGGTGCTGTTTCGATGGACGAAATCATCACTTATCCCGTCAATATCAATGAAGCTGTTAAACTACGGATTCATGGTGGCGACCGCTTTGTCCAGCTTTACAGGATAGATGCGGAAGCTTACAGTGCTTCGGGATTGAACGAACGCCCTGCTTTTTTAATCACATTGCAGGGGCGCAACATCCGGGTACCAAGTCCCATGAGCATATCAGTCTTCAATACGATAGGTGTATTGCTGCATCAGGAAAAAATTGAAACAGAAATGGAATTGCCCGTTTTCATTGGAAATGGAATTTATTTTATTCAATCTGAATTTGGAACTCAAAAGATTTTTATTACGAATTAGCTCCTTCGATGCGTTGCCTTAGATCCCGAACGGAAGTGAGGGATCTAATTTTCTACTCCTGATTCGCATTAATTACAAAAAAAGGCCCTACACTTTGATGCAAAAATAAACTATGTAATGTTTTTACTGCTTACAAAACTTCGCTTCCTACGGAAGCTTTTAGTCATTGTTTTAATATGATGCCCAATCCCCAAAAATTTGAACATAATTGCATATATCAATAACATGATTGAATGTCTGTTAATTAGCTACTTTCTACCTTTGCTTTATCAATCTTATATTCTTTTTACTAACTTTTAAATCACATTGTTATGAAAACAAAAAACTTACTCCTCGTGGCTGTTTTGGCAGCCAGTACCCTGTGCCTGAATGCGCAACGATTATTGATTTCTGAAGACATCTCAAGTCCGGAATGGCAAGCAGAATTATTAAGACTAAATCCTGGCTCTACAGATGGAACTGTTGAAACTTTAATTAACCCCAATGCACCCAATGTAACTCCTTATGCTCCAAAATCACCTGCAACTATAGGTACTAATGTAAATGCATCTTACAACACCATCAACTCGACTGATCTTTATTTTGACAAATACAAACTCAGCGGTGACATTGAAACCATAGGTGGTATGGCATCAGATGTTTGTGCTGCCGATGGCGGAAATCACAATGTACTAATTAATAATGGCGTGTATAATGGTTCGTATTTACCAGTGGGATTTAGACCCTATAAAAACACAGGTTTTTTTGAATTCCCTGAAGTATCAAGTGCTGGTAGAATTTGGGCGCATGTAAGATGTGGTAACAACACAAATGCAACAAAAACTTATATACAAAAATGGGATGATGGAGATTGGGTTACTCTAGACTCCTTAACATTGAAGAAAAGAAGTCTTTTAACAACTACGGTCGATGAAAATCTGTATTATAATGTCAATACAAGAACACCCATAAAACTACGAATTGCCAATTTAGTTACAACCGGATATTTTCTACAGATTTATGAAGTGAAAATAGAAGAACATGCTTCTGTCGAGCTTAAACAATCAATAGATTCAGCAATCGCCATACGTGCAGCAAATGCCGAGAATATAGGTACTGCATTTGGGCAATACCCGCAAGCAGTTTATGATTCTTTAGGAGTTGTAATTACAACATCAACAGGAGTATATGAGAATCTTGATGCTTCAAGAGCAACCCTCTTAAACAATATAACCAAGATGAACGATGCTATCACTTATTTTTATGCCAACGTCAACGATGTCGGCACCGGCTTCAACCCTGTCAACACCATTACCCTTAAACAATACGGCCGCAAACTGGTAACCAGCGAAGCAACCCGCATCTCCATTTTCAACACCGATGGTACGCTCTTGTATCAGCAGGATAATGTCAAAATTATGGATGTTCCGGCAAGTATAAGGCAAGGGATATATTTAGTGAAATCAAAATCTGGGGTACAGAAAATGTATTTTGGGGAGTGAAACTGACGTATGGTCAAAAAAACAATAATAATTTATACAAAACCTTATTTTTAACCTTATTTTCTTACAGAACAACCTTAGTAGCCGATTAATGTTCCTTTGACCTAAACCTTATTAGCTTATTTTGATCTGATTCTTTTTTAAATAAGGTAATAAGGTTAGATATTGATGTTACAAATTTGCTACTAAGGTTGCTCAGTAAGTTTTTCCTTACCATCAAATAGTTAAAGCTGACAACAGGGACAAAATTATTAAACAAACACCTGTTTTCAGGCATTCTCTGAACATAAGTGACGCTTTTATGTACAAGATTGAAAATTTTCAAACAGGCATCTGTCTATATTTGCATATAAAATAATGTATAAATACGTTTAATTTTAAAAACAAACATCATGAAAACAAAACAACTACTCTTAATGGCCGCGTTAATCGCCGGTTCAATGATTACAGTACAAGCACAAACCAAACTGGTGGAGGAGGAATTCTCGAGTCAGGAATGGGAAGATGAACTAAAACGTCTGAATCCCGGAAATGACGAATTCGGTGTACCTATCAATCCAAATGCCACCAATGCAGTTGCATACACAACTCCCGCACCTACCGGTGGTGGTGCTGCATATAACAATTTAAACAGCACCGACCTCTATTTCAACAAATACCGTTTGTCCGGCGCCATTGAGGTGTTGGAAACAGGATTATGCAGCGAAGGGCTGACACATGCCAACCCGACTACAGGAACTGCTGTGGCATTCAGATTTACAAACCCGGGAGGTGTTTTTGAATTACCAGAATTAGCTTCTGCTGGAAAAGTTACCATTCATGTAAAAAACGGAAATGCGACCAACAATACTAACTTAGGGTTAGAAAAGTACAATACATCAACTGAAGCTTGGGAAAAAATCCATTTATTTTTACTCAGAAAAAGAAATGATTTGAAAAATGAAAATCAGGAAGCATTACTTGATGAAGCACTGTCATTTGATGTTAACTCAAGCACTCCTGTTAAACTTCGCTTAAACAACATCAAATATGATGATGGTTTGGCTGTCCGCTTCATCAACATGTATCGTATCGAGGTTACAGAATATGTAGAAAGTTCCGTTCCTGTTTTACAGATTGAAGGTGTGAAACAAATCGGCCGTAGCATTGTAGTGGACGAACCGGTACAGATAACCGTATATAACACGCTGGGCAAATTAATCATGGACGAATATGTTACCAATGAAATATCAGTTCCTGCCAAATTCGGAAATGGTGTTTTTGTCCTGAAAACCATCAAAGGTAACCAAAAAATTGTACTGCAATAAAGTTTAATCGCGGCAGACAGAAGCATAAATCTTTTGTCTGCTGCATTTTTTACTTCCGGACAAAGAGAAACACACGATTTAAAACTATCAGATAACCCGAAAATTGAATAAAACACAATGAGAAAAAGAAGATTCACGAGGATTTTCATGAGTGCATTGCTGTTGGGAGGATGCCTGTGCATCCAACCTCCTGTGCTCGCTCAGCAAATGGAAAACCACAACGAAGATTTGCTTGACTTGAATTTCAAAAAAGTAAATCCTGACACCTACAATGGCTCCAGTTTTACCATTGATGGTGAAATGTTCCGGAACCTGCCGGTAACCCATCTGGCAAATGCTTTAACCGGGATTGTACCCGGATTTTTCACCCGCCAATCGAGTGGTAGTGTAATTAATGAAGGTCCTGACTACTGGATCCGTGGCAGACGTACGGTCTCCGAAGGTGTCCTGGTTTTGGTCGATGGACAGGAAAGATCATTCGGTTCACTATCCACATACGAGATTGACAAAATTACCATTTTAAAAGATGCCGCCGCCGTAGTATTGTATGGGATGCGTGCTGCCAACGGTGCCATCTTAGTCACCACCCGCCGTGGTATCATCGGGAAACCCCGCATCGAATTCACAGCACAGCTGGCTTCGCAGGAACCCCTGCGTGTGCCCAAGCCCCTCAATGCATACGACTACACCAGATTATACAATGAAGCCTATCTGAACGATAACCCAAATGGCAATGTTCCATTTGCAGATCCTTCATTATATCAGAACGCAACAAATCCAGAATTATATCCCAACATGGACTGGTTAGGCAAGTATTACGACACCAACCAGTTTTTACAACGATACAACCTGAATATATCAGGAGGTACCGCCCGCACCCGCTATTTTGTGAACTTCGGTGCGATGGCACATGAAGGTATGTACAATACAGATGAAGCTAACACCTACAGCACCGACAATGAAATCAGTCGCTACAACATACGCTCCAACTTCCAGGTAGATGTTACTCCCACTACCCTGCTGACTGCCGATGTGTATGGCTGGGTTGAAAAACAAAACCGGCCGAATAACAGTTCCATCAATGCTTTCACATCGATGCTACAAACCCCGGCCAGTGCTTTCCCCGCATTTTATGTGGATCATGGTAATTACAGAACTACCACCAACGAGAAAATAACCAGTACTGATGGTAAAATCATTGCCGGGAGCAGCAAATACACTAACCCATGGCCGCAAATCAACAAAGGTGGTTATGGAAATTACAATGAAATATACGGTTCTTTCCGCGTAAAACTGGAACAGGATATGAAATTCCTGTTACCGGGTCTGAAGGCTTCAGGTGATATCTCTATGGATTCTCAGATGAGCTGGGTAATCAACCGGACGAAAGGATTCGCATACTATGAATTGGTAAACGATTCTACCTTGCGTAAAACAGGTACCGATGGCACCATGAGCAATGGTGTGGGTAGCAAAAACTCCAACCGCAGGATAACTGTCGATCTGAACCTGAGCTACCAACGTCAGTTTGATAAACATGATGTTTACGCGATGGCAGGTTACAACCAGTATGAATCGGCCGACGAAGTCTCCATTCCGGTACGCATGCAAGGTCTGAGTGGCTGGTTAGGTTATAACTATGACAAACGCTACGGCATCGACCTGATGGCATCCTATTATGGTTCCTATAAATTTGCCAAAGGCAAACGTTTCGGTTTCTTCCCATCAGTTGCCGCGAGCTGGACACTTTCCAACGAGGCATTCTTCGAAAACTCAAAAGAACTTTTCCCATATCTTCGCCTGCGTGCTTCTATCGGTCAGGTAGGTGATCACCGCGGCATCGCAGCCCATCAGTTCCTGTCGGCACTCGAACAGGTAGCCGGCGTATATAACTTCGGAAATAACATGGGTGGTGTTGGCGGTTACATCCAGTCTCAAATTGCCAACGAAAATGTGACCTGGGAAAAAGCGCTTATCTACAACATCGGTCTGGAAGGACGCATGCTCAACGAAAAACTGAGTTTTATGGCTGAGTACTTCCGTGATCAACGCAACGACATTTACCTGGTAAATGAAAGAATCGGCGGCTTATATGGCGTATCTGCCACAGTTCGTCAGAACGTGGGTAGCATGTACTCTCAGGGCATCGATGCCAGTCTGCAATGGTCGGATAAAATCGGTGAAGTTACTTATAATATAGGTGGTAATTATTCTTTATCCAGAAACATGGTACAGGACTTCGGGGAAGCTGACAAAGAACACCCGTGGTTGTACAGCAAAGGATATCCGGTGGGATTGCATAGCGGACTTACCGCGGTGGGATTCTTCAAACCGGAAGATTTTGATGCCAATGGTAATTTTACTGATCCTACTATTCCAACACATACATTCGGAAAAGTGCAACCAGGAGATATTCGTTACAAAGATTTGAATGAAGATGGCGTAATCGATGCGTTAGACAATCAACCACTCGGATCCGGCAACACGCCAAACCACATCTTCGCACTGAATCTTGGTGCCGAATACAAAGGTTTTGGATTTACTGTATTATTTCAGGGAGCTGCTGAAATTTCCCGTAACATTTCAAGTGGCGGGTATCTCGCCTTGCCATTTTATGCAGAAGGAAACATGTACGAACACCAGCTCAACTACTGGACACCGGCGACAGCTGAAACAGCTGAGTACCCGCGTTTATCAGTGAACAATGCATCGGGTGTGAACAACATACGCAATTCCACACTCTGGATTCGGGATGCCGATTACATCCGTCTGAAAACAGCTCAGATTTATTACAACCTGCCCGACAGATGGTTCAGAAACAGCAGCGTATTCAGAGGTGTTCAGGTATATTTCAGCGGATACAATCTGATGACGTGGGATAAACTGAAAATCATGGACCCTGAATGGGATCCGGGAACTTTCCCCATCAACAGAAATGTAAGTATTGGTTGTACCATTAAAATTTAATTCAAAATGAAAAAGTATATTTATATCATATCATTTATAGCGTTGCTCATCCTCCCTGCATGCGATTTCATGGATGAGATACCAACGGAATGGCACACCCCAGAAGCCGCGTTCCAGTTGGAAACGACCTACGAGAGAAATATCAACCAGGGCTATGCCTACATCCGCAACGGCTATAACCGCATCAACGGGGCTTTCTTAGATGCAGCTACCAACGATGCAACAGCTACCATGCAGAACTCTAACATACACAAGCTGGCACAAGGCTTTTACAATTCCCAGTCGCCCATTCTCAATGTATGGAATAGCTCTTATACCGGCATCAGGCAAACACATTTTACTGAAAAATACCTGAAGGAAGTTCAACTATTCCTCAATGGAAAAACCGAACAAGACGTGGCGAACATTAAAAAAGAAGGTATCGCGCAGATGTGGGCGCTCAGGGCTTTGTATGAATTTGACCTGCTGCAGCATTACGGAGGTTACGTGATCATAGATTCTTACATGGAAATTGCTGATCCACGGTTCAACACCCTGGCACGCAGTTCTTTTGAAGCTTGTGTGAATAACATCGTAACTTTATGTGATTCAGCTGCTAAGTACTTATCAGTTAAACATGCAAGTTTCGGGCGCATGGAAAAAGGCATGGCAATGGCCATTAAAGCTAAAACATTGCTTTATGCTGCCAGTGCGCTCTACAATCGCCCGGCCAACACCAATCCGCTGGTTGGTTATGTAAATGCCTCTGCTGTCGATGTTGAAAACCGCTGGAAAGCTGCTGCTGCGGCATTGGCTGAAGTTATCAACCTGAAAAACGGCGCTGCGAATCGTTATGTATTGCATGCAAATTATGCAACCCTTTTCAACGCAGCCCCGAATCAAAACAATGAATATATTGTTTTTTATGCTACGGCTCAAAGTAATGGGCTCGAAAGACGTCAGTACCCGCCTACCCTTTCCTTTACTTCTGGTGGTGGTACCGTACCTTCCCAGCAATTCGTGGATGCCTTCACCAACGCTGATGGCAGCACTTACACCCGTGCACCCGGAGCAGCACCTGTATATACCGGTCGCGATCCGCGTTTCAACATGATCGTGGGATACGATGGTTCAAGCTACGCTCCAAGAGGTACTATTTACACCCGCTTAGGTGATGGCGAAACCAATGATGGTTTGAATAAAGTGAAAGACTTCTCGACAAATACCGGATATTACATGCGCAAATTCCTGAGCACGACTATTAATTTCAGTGTTGGATCTCCGGGAAATACTTACCATTTATTCCCCTTCATTCGATTAGCTGATGTATTGCTGATGTATGCTGAAGCCATGACACAAGCCTATGGTTTCGAATCTGATCCGCTGGGATATGGTTTGACTGCCAAAGCCGCTGTTGAAATGGTTCGCAAAAGAGCCGGTTTTAACAATGCCACCGACCAATATCTTGTAGGCGCTACAACGAAAGAACAGCAGCTTCAGAAAATATACGATGAAAGACGTATTGAACTGGCATTCGAAGAAGCCCGCTACTTTGACTTACGTCGCTGGATGAAAACAGACGAACTGACCGAACCTATCAAAGGGATGCGTATCGACAACAACGGAGGCACGTTAACCTACACGGAAATCACGGTGGATAACCAACGGGTATTCGAAGAGAAAATGTACTTTGCACCAATACCGAAGAATGAAATTCTGGTATTCCCTGCATTGCAACAGAATCCGGGATGGTAATAGCATGATTTAATTTTATTCTATACATATATTAAAATCTAATCGAATGAAACGAATAGTAATAATAGCTTTAATAAACTTTTTAATACTGAACGCGTTTGCCCAAACCCGGATTACCGGTACAGTGGTAGATGCAACCGGACTGGAAATGATCGGGAGCAGTATTGTCCAGAAAGGTACCACCAACGGGGTGATTACCGATATAAACGGGAAATTCACCCTCAACCTGTTGCCCAATGCCGAAAAGGTACTGGTGATTTCTTCGGTGGGTTACGTGAAACAGGAAGTGGATGTAAGTTCACAAACGAATATCAATGTAACTCTGCTGGAAGACCGGATTACCCTCGACGAAGTGGTAGTTGTAGGTTATGGTACACAAAAGAAAGTGTCCATCACGGGTTCAATCTCGAACGTGAGCAGCAAGGATTTGACGGATGTACCGGTAACCAGTGTCAGCAACGCGCTGACGGGTAAAGTCTCGGGTCTGGTAACCCGCCAGGTCAGCGGTCGCCCCGGCGATGACGCAGCACAGCTGTTTATCCGCGGTCAGGCGTCTTTCAACAGTACCGCCCCTCTCGTGTTGGTCGATGGTGTTGAACGTTCCTTTAATCAAATTGATTCTGAAGACATCGAAAGTATTTCGGTATTAAAGGACGCATCCGCTACTGCCGTGTACGGGGTACGGGGCGCCAACGGGGTTATCCTGGTTACCACCAAACGTGGTGATGAAGGGAAATCCAAAATATCGCTTTCTTCTGAATATGGTATAACGCATTTCACGGCTATTCCGCAACAGCTGAATGCTGAAAACACAGCCAGGTTACAACGTGAAGGTTCAGGAAACGACGGACTGGACATTACCACTTCAGGTAACACCAACAACTTCCCGGCCTCGGAGTACGACATGTATTTGTACCGTACCCAGTTGAAACCATTTACGCATCCTGATAATGATTTGGTGGACATCTTCACCAAACCGGGTAGCAGACAACGCCACAACCTGAATATCAGCGGGGGTAATAAAGTACTCAAATACTTTGTGGGTTTGGGTTATCTCGAACAAACCGGTATGTTCCAAACTGATGTGAATGAACTCAGAAAGCATCCGACCTTTGCCAAATTAATCGAACTTTCTCCTGAAGTTGATAAAGCGCTCGTCAATCCGAATTACAATCCCGAATACCTGTACAGAAGAATTACAGCCCGTACCAACTTGGACATCAATATCAGCGAAGATTTCACCATTGGCATTGATATGTCCTATCGTTTTGGAAATCAAAACCGACCTGCTGCCTATTCAATTATTGACAGTGGGGATGGAGGAGAAGATTTACGCTTGTTTGCCATGTTTATCCGGAACCCGCCACAAGCTTTCCCGTTGATTCATTCCAATGGCGCCATGTCGGCAGCACACACGCGCTGGAGACAAAACCCACTGATTACGCTGGCTTATACAGGTTACCGCAATGACACAGACAATGATATGGAGTTAACAGCAAAATTCCAGTATAACCTACGTAAACTCGTTAAAGGATTGACAATCGACGGTAAATATGCATTCGACAACTCCTGGGGTAATTTCAGGGGAATGGGATGGCGTCCGTTTGTGTACAGCTACGACGAAGCAACCAAGGCCTACACACAGGGATTAAATGGTTTCCTGCCAAAAATTGACAGCTCTAAAGATTCCCCGATTTCAAGGGAATATGCCGAAGCCGCTTTACGTTATAATACGACTATCAACTCGGTTCATAAAGTGTCAGGTGTTGTCCTGGCTAACTTCAGATCCAGCAAAGCCAGATCAGGAGAATACTCCTATGTTCCTCATGTGTACCAGGCTTTGATCGGACGTGTAAACTACGAGTACGACGAACGTTATCTTGTCGAGTTCAACATGGGTTACAATGGCTCCAACCGTTTTGCAGAAGGTCATCGTTATGATTTCTTCCCTGCTGTTTCTGCGGGCTGGGTACCTACTAACGAGCCTTTCTTCCCAAAGAATGACATCCTCACCTTTGCCAAATTCAGAGCTTCTGCCGGTCAGGTTGGTAATGACAACATCGGTAACTTCTCTTATTACTACCGTTCGAGTTATGGTAATACAAATGCTACCAAATACTCATTCGGTGTAACCCAGAATCCATATATCAATGGCTTGATTGAAGGCACATTACCTAATGATTTAATTACCTGGGAAACAGCGACCAAATATAACATCGGTTTCGATTCTCAGTGGTTGAAATCCAAGCTTTCATTCAACTTAGACTTTTTCCGGGAACATCGTTCCGACATCCTCACCAATCCGGGCCGGTTTATT
Source organism: Paludibacter sp. (assembly GCA_024710005.1). Classification (GTDB taxonomy): domain Bacteria; phylum Bacteroidota; class Bacteroidia; order Bacteroidales; family Paludibacteraceae; genus Paludibacter. The sequence continues at coordinate 65,556 of JANJVQ010000025.1, forward strand.
ATTGCTGCCGGAGCCGTTGGGCTGCCACCGTCCAATCTGGGAATTGTTGAAAACAAGGGATTTGAAGCAGAACTGGGATGGAATGACAAAATCGGTCAGTTCCAATACTTCGCCAAGGGTATGTTTGCTTTTGCACGCAACGAGATTATCGAACGAAGTGAAGCAGCTCAGCCTTATGATTACCTTTACCGGAAAGGCAATCCGATCGGACAGTTCTATGGTTATCAGTTTATGGGATTCTTCCAATCGGCTGAAGAAATCGCTGCTGCTCCGCAACAATTCGGTCTGACCAACGTAGTACCGGGTGACATGCGTTATAGAGACATCAACGGAGATGGCATCATCGACCAAAACGATGAGACTCCAATAGGTTACAGTACTGTACCGGAAATCACCTTCTCCGGACAGTTCGGTTTCAGCTACAAAAATTTCGATTTGAGCCTGATGTTACAGGGTGCAACCAATGTAACCGTGAACCCTACCAACGAGGTGGGTTGGGATAACCGTTTTGGCGCTTTCTTTCAGGAACATTTAGACAGATGGACACCGGAAACAGCGGCCACAGCAACTTATCCATTGCTTAGAAAAGCTTCGTTGCCAAACACGAACAACTATTATACATCAACCTTCTGGCTGAAAGATGGTTCATACCTGAGATTGAAAAATATGCAGGTTGGATATACCATACCTCGTAAAGTATTGAAGAAAACACCGCTTAATTCCGTAAGGGTATATGCTAATGGATTTAACCTGTTTACTTTAACGGAGGTTACATATGTTGACCCCGAAATGGACCCAAGCAAAAGTAATGGATTTTATTATCCGCAGCAGAAAGTATATAACGTAGGTATCAATGTTACATTCTAATCATAAAGGTAATCGTATAATTCATAAAAATAACAAAACAATGAAACAGTTTAAATATATATTCTTACTGATTTTCAGTGCATTTACACTGACAAATTGCAGTGAAGAAGGATTACTGGAAGAAACTGATCTGGATCAGATTGATACAGAGAAAGTTTATTCCGATGTGGAGCGTACGCGTGCGGTACTCATCGACTTGTATGCACGTATGCGTGAAATGACCAACTCTTCGAGCGGTTCTTTCTCCCGATTGGAGGATATGGGTACGACGAATTCGTTACTCGACAATGTTACCGACGACGGTGGTGGTATGGCTGGAAAATCAAAAGCCCTGCCTCATGTCAATAGAATGGTAACCGGAGGGATAACTTCATCGGTTAATTTCCTTCCTTACACAAACCCATGGAACTGGTTTTATCGTGCTATTCGCAACGCCAATCAGTTTCTGGCAAATGTAGATCGTTCTCCATTGGATGACACGGAAAAGAAATATGCCAAAGCTGAAGCCCGTTTCCTGAGAGCTTATTATTATCATGAACTGATGCGTTGGTTTGGCGGTTTGGTAATTACAACCGATATAACGGACCCATTCGCGTTCGAAACCACCAAACGCGAAGATTTGGAAACTACCATTCGCTTTATAGTAGCTGAATTTGACGCAGTTGCACAGCCGGGTGTTTTGCCAACTGTTTGGGACGATGCCAATTTTGGTCGTGTTACCAGAGGTGCAGCATTGGGTTATAAGGCCCGCACACTATTGTACGGTGCAAGTCCGCTATATAAGAAAAACGGATCTACAGTCACCTGGCAGGAAGCTGCTAACGCAGCAAAAGACCTGATGGATTTGAATATCTATCAGTTATATTATGACACAACAGATCCCGCTAAGAGTTACACCCGTTTATTTAACGAAAGGGTAAACAGCGAAACCATCTTACAATATCTGCGTGGTGACAATAACGACTTATATAACAATTTCCCCACGGAAGATGGCTGGAATGTGAACAAAGAGGTGGGAACCATCCCAACTCAACAGTTTGTCGACTGTTACGATATGCTCGATGGTACCGAACCGATTACCGGATACAACGGGGATGCTTTCTCCCCGGTTATCAATCCGGCATCGGGATACGACGAACAAAATCCATTCGTAAACCGGGATCCACGTTTCAAACAAACGATTCTGCACGACCGTGCAACCTGGCCTTTAGTAAACGCGGTAGCCAACAAAATGCTGGACTTATCAAAACCATACAGGTGGTTATCAGGGTACTATTTAGTTAAATACTTAGACGACAGAATTGACCACATGAAAGGTGGTAACACCTCGATGAATTTCCAGATGATGCGTTATGCCGAAGTGTTGCTAAACTATGCCGAGGCCATCAACGAAGCAAGCAACAGCGCGCAAAACCGCCAGCTGGCAGTAGCTCAGCTGAACGCAATCCGTGCGCGGGCGGGCATCACCGGAACGCTTGATGCGACTAACTTCACACAGGAGCAATTGCGGGAACGCATCCGCAAGGAACGCCGCGTGGAACTCTGTTTCGAAGAACATCGTTTCTTTGATATCCGTCGCTGGGATATCGCCAAGGAAGTGCTGAACAAACCGGCAGTGGGTATTGCCAAAGAAGGTGGACAATATGTTCGCATCAAGGTAGAAGACAGAATCTTCAACGAACGCATGAACTTCATGCCCGTTCCGCTTTCGGATGTAAACAACTGTCCGTTGATTTATCAAAATGAAGGCTATTAATGGATTGCTGTATGCATATTGAAAATAAATTAAAAAGAAATCGTATGAAAAAATTGATAAAGATATTCCTGTCAGCACTTATCTTCGTAACTGTAGCTGCCTGCGATGATACGAATAAAGTTGATTATGTGCCTCCTGTAAAAATCATGCTCGAGGGGGTAGATGAAAGCAATATTGTTGAAGTGGCCAAAGGTGTTACCAGCTATAAAGCCAATATCACCATCGAAAGTTCCACTAAAATCCGTTCACTGGCTTTGTATGAAGCTGATGTAAAAACGGGAGCCAAAGGCAATATGATTGGCAATGACACCTTGTTTAATCCATCTCTGGACACTTATTCGTTTGAATATGAGTTCACCGGATTAACTACAAACAAGGCGATACTTATCGAGGTGGAAGATGACAACCTGATGTCATTCTCCAAAAAACTGCTGGTGAAAATTACAAGAGACGTGATTGAATCAGGTATCGTGATTATTGAATCCTCTGAAGCCTTCTATGGACCCTATTACGGATCTTGGTTAGGTGGTCGTTCTTACATCAGCAAAGAAGCCCCGAAATATGTCAGTGAAATTGATTTCTCTTTCGGTAACATTGCTATAACCGGAACCGATACCGTTGCTGCGTTGGTTTCACCTGACAAACGGGAGGAACTGGGCTTGCCGTTCATTCCGAATCTGAAAGGTTGTAAATTTGAACTGACTACGCTTACCAAAGCTAATTTCGATGCCATTCCTGCCGTCGATGGCGCTGTAATCAGAGCGCTTGCAGCTCCAACTCAATCGGTATTGAAAGCGGAAGCAGGAAAGATTTACGCGTATGAAAACGAGGTTGAAAAAGGGTTAATCTATGTAGGCGTTGTGCAAAACAAAAAAGCAACTCTGCAACAACAGGATGGAACCTGGATAACAAATCAAAGTTATCATCAACTCAGGATTATCACGAAACATGTTGTTAAAGAATAAGTAATAATTTATTCTATTTAAATCATACCGGTTGATTCAATTCAACCGGTATGCAGATAAAAAAGGTATATGAAGAAGTGTTGTTTAGTTAGTTTTCTATTTTTATTACTTATTAGTGCCCGGTCCCAGACCTATACAAATCCGGTTCTGGTACCGGGCAACTTTAATGGCAATAATATCAACAGTTTAGCCGACCCGCATGTATTCCGGGATTCGGACGGCACGTATTATATGTATGTAACCGGTAACGGATATCCGTGCTTCTCATCTAAAGATTTGATTAACTGGAAATACGAAAAAAAGGTATTTACAGGCAGTAACCGAAAATGGGCTACCAATGGTTTCTGGGCTCCTGAGGTGATAAAAATTGGTTCAAAATACTACCTGCATTACACGGCTGGACGTGACGACCAGATTAAACACATTGGCGTAGCGGTTGCAAACAGTCCTACCGGACCATTCGTTGATTTGACCAATCAACCTTTTATTGATAACGGGGAAAAAGGCACCATCGATTCACATGTATTTGTCGATGACGATGGCCGTACCTACATGTATTATTCCAATGCCATGTCAACCAACCCGGTGCCGGAACTGGGCGGTAAAAAAAGGAGTGAAATCTGGGTAGTTGAAATTGAACCTGATTTCTCCGGATTCCGGTCACAACCGCAAATGCTGATTTATCCGCAACAAAGCTGGGAATATAAAGCCAGCAGTAACAGCTATTGGAACGAAGGCGCCGTGATTATTAAACACGAAAGAACTTATTACATGTTGTTTTCATCCAATTGCTACTGTGCCGCCAATTATGCGGTTGGCTATGCTTATGCATCATCACCTTTCGGTCCGTTCACAAAAAGCTCTTATAACCCGATTTTATCCAATTCAGGCGTAAGTCATGCCGTTTCCGGTCCTGGTCATAACAGCGTGGTGAAAGCTCCGGGAGAAAATGAATGGTATATGATTTACCACTCGCATGTGCATGTGGGTAATCTGAATTCGTCAAACAATGGCATCCGGCAAATCAATGTGGATAAAATGACCATCCATCCCTTTAATCTTATCACGGTGGATGGCCCGACTATCACCCCGCAACCCTACCCTGCTTTGCCAACCGGGCTGAAAGGAACTTCCTATCAGCAATTGCGTGTTTATCCAACCCTCGTTGAAGATGTTTTCAATGTCAATCACATAATTCATCATGCCGATGCATTTGTTACGCTGACTTCAATCACCGGGCATACCACGCGGTTTCCTGTTCAGTCGAATGCAACCATAGCAATAGCACATTTACCGGCCGGATGTTATCAGTTGATGCTGACCGACGGCATACAACAATACCGATCCAGAATTATCAAAAAATAAGCAACATGAAGCGTTATATCCCCTATTTCTGGTTATTATTAGCAATCAACCTGTTATTCAGCGCTTGCCAAAGCATTAACCATACCTATACAAACCCGATTCTCAAACCGGGCAAATTCAATGGAAATAATATTGCATCCATGGCCGATCCGTTTATATTAACCGATAACGGGAAGTACTACATGTATGTTACCGGCGATGGATTTCCCTGCTTCTCGTCTACCGACTTAGTCAACTGGACTTACGAAGGTAAAACGATGGATTTACAATCCAGTAAATGGGCTGTAAGGAGTTTCTGGGCACCCGAGGTGATTAAAATCGGCAAAAAATACTTTCTGCATTATACTGCAGCAAGGCAAGATAATATTAAACGCATCGGACTGGCTGTATCTGATTTTCCGGTCGGGCCTTTTACCGATGTGGACGACAAACCATTTCTGGATCGCGGTGAAAAAGGCAGTATCGACTCACACGTTTTCGTGGATGATGACGGCCGGACATACATGTATTACACCAATGCCATGGATACCAATCCCAGGGCTGAACTGGGCGGTAAAAAAAGAAGTGAAATCTGGGTAATGGAAGTTGAACCTGATTTATCGGGCATCATTTCAGAACCGGTGATGCTCACCTGGCCGGAGCAGGACTGGGAATTTAATCCGAATGAAAACCAGTACTGGAACGAAGGTACGGTAATCATCAAAAAAGACAGTATCTATTACCTGATGTATTCGGCCAACTGTTTCTGTGGTGAGACCTACGGTCTGGGTTATGCTACGGCTGTGTCACCTTTTGGCCCATTTAAAAAATACGACCACAACCCCATTCTCAATAACAGTAAAATTCCGGGCAGTGTATCCGGACCGGGGCACCACACGGTAGTACAATCGCCCGACAAAACAGAATGGTTTTGTGTGTATCACTCCCATGTGCATGTCGGTAAATTAAACAGATCCAACAATGGCGTACGCCAAATCAATATCGACCGCATGGTGTTTTTACCTGATGGAACAATCCAAATACTGGGACCAACCGTCACGCCACAACCCTACCCGTCAAATAAAAAATAAAAATATCTGATCCCGTTATTAAAAATTTGAGCGTATTTCCGACGATTGTAAATGATGTAGTCCAAATTAAACACGAGAACCCGGGCAATAAAACCCTTTACATCACTTCCATGATGGGGAAAACAGTTGTCAGAAAAATCGCGCCGGATGGATACGTTAACCTCTCAGACCTCAATGCGGGTATGTACCTGCTTCTGTTGAAAGAAGGAGAACAAACATACACCGCAAAGATTATCAAGGAGTAAGTGCTGATATGCTTTGTACTTAACGAAAAGGAGCTTGCTTAATTATAACTATGCGTTACAATGCTATGTTTTTACTTATATTTTCAGCAATAGCAATCATTTCTTCTTTTTCGAGTTTTAATTTCGGATTCTTAAAATTCAGATCCGATTCTTGGTTGATAGGCACCAGATGGATGTGTGCATGGGGCACTTCCATACCAAGTACGGCAACACCAATTCTCACGCATGGAACAGCCTGCCGGATGGCTTTTGCAACTTTTTTGGCAAAAATCATCATGTCACCTACCGTTTTATCTTCCAGATTAAAAATGTAATCCTCTTCAATTTTGGGAACAACCAACGTATGTCCTTTGGTCATGGGACTAATGTCCAGAAATGCAAAGAAATTTTCATCCTCTGCAATCTTGTAACAGGGAATTTCACCCCGGATTATTTTGCTGAAGATAGTCATAGTATTGTATATTATAATGAAATATCAACAATTTCAAACTCCATCAAACCGGAAGGTACCTGCACATTGGCTTTCTCTCCGACTTTTTTTCCCAGGAGTCCTTTTGCAATAGGTGTTGTAACCGAAAGTTTTCCTTCTTTCAGATTAGCTTCACTTTCTGAAACAATCATATACGACATTACCTGACCCGTTTTAAGATTCTTTATCTTAACACGGTTAAGAATCTGTACCTCATTGGTATTGATTTTCGATTCGTCAATCATGCGTGCAGAAGCCAGGGTCTCCTTCAGTTGAGATATCTTCATCTCAAGCAAGCCCTGAGCCTCTTTGGCTGCATCATATTCAGCATTTTCCGACAAATCACCTTTGTCCCGGGCTTCAGCAATTTGTTTGGAAATTGCCGGTCGTTGAACCCGTTCAAGCTCGTTCAATTCCTCTTTTAACCTCTTGTACCCATCTTCTGTCATGTAAGTCACTGCCATGATAAATCCTCCTCAAAAAACGTTTATAATTAATTCAAACAAAAAAGAATTCCGACTAACGTTGCCGGAACTCTTAATTTTACCCTGATTATTTGTTGCAAATATAGATTAACTTTTCCGAAATAAAAAATCTTTTATATGTTATAAAACAACATTTATCAATACTTTCTATTAAAGATCTCTGAATAAATGACAGCCTTTTTGGCTTCATCAATATTATCCAGTTCAATTTCATAGGAATTGGATGCTTCAGATTCCTCCGTTTGCAGTTCGTCGAAAGGCCTAACCGGTTTAACCTGCTTTTTAGCTTTCATAACCGACATATCCCTTACAGTATCGTAGGTAGGAATTTCAACTTTTGCCTCTTTTTTCTTTATCTGCTGATAGACCGGTTTTTCAGGTTTGACATAATCCGTGAATTCCGGGATAATATCCTCCAGATCCGGAAAATCAACAGTTTCTACCTCCGCTTCCCGTTTTTTCTTCCGTTTGCCTAATATACTACTGATACCGGCAATCAGAATCACAATCAGATATATGTAATCACCTAAGCTGTCCATTGATTATTTATTACTCCGACAAATATACGCAAAGCTTTTGATTCACGAAACAAACAGACACAAAAAAACAATGGGTAACTTCACAGCCACCCATTGCACATTTTAACCTAAACCTTAACTATGAAAAATTTATCTGTTTGTTTACTCTGCAAAGATATATCTCATTGTTTAATCCACCAAACAATTCGACAAAAAAAACACGCAAAAGGTAAACATTTAACTTTTTCCAACATTTAACATCTTACCTTTGTCTGGTTATCAACCCATTAAAATACTGACTTAACAGAAATTTAAATTGTTAAATCCTATTAATCTTGTAGTTTATATATCATTTCCATATTTAATCAATATCCATTACCTTTGTAAATACATTTACAAACAATAATAATCATGAAACAAGAAGAAACAAATGTTGTTTCAGCGGACTCTAAATCCGCTTTGAACGACAAAAAGCTTTTTATTGAGACCTATGGCTGCCAAATGAATGTAGCCGATAGCGAGGTCGTAGCATCTATCATGGAGATGGATGGCTTTGCGCTGACAGATAAGATTACCGATGCAGATGCAATTTTCGTAAACACCTGTTCGGTGAGAGACAATGCAGAGCAAAAGATCTATCAGCGTTTGAAGTATTATCATTCGCTCAAGAGAAAAAAGAAAAAAATGGTAATCGGTGTAATCGGCTGCATGGCTGAAAGGGTAAAAGAAAATCTAATCACAGAACACGGAGTAGATATGGTTGTCGGACCTGATGCGTACCTTGACATCCCCAACCTCATCAATTCGGTTGAAAGCGGAGAAAAGGCCATCAACGTAGAACTCTCAAAGACAGAAACCTATCGCGATGTAATGCCGACAAGAATTGGCGCTTCCATCTCAGGATTCGTATCCATCATGCGCGGATGTGATAAATTTTGTACGTATTGCGTAGTCCCATATACAAGAGGAAGAGAACGAAGTCGCGATGTCGACAGCATTCTGAATGAAATAAAAGACCTGCAGGCAAAAAATTACAAAGAGGTAACACTGCTCGGTCAAACCGTCAATTCATATAAGTACGAAAAAGACGGTAAAACAGTATCATTTCCCGAATTATTACAAATTGTGGCAGAAGCTGTACCTGATATGCGTATCCGCTTTACCAGTCCACACCCCAAAGACATGAGCGACGAAACAATTGAAATGATAGCACGCTATCCTAACATTTGCCGCTTTATTCACCTTCCCGTTCAATCAGGTAGCAATAAAATCCTGAAACTGATGAACCGCAAATACACCCGTGAATGGTATTTCGACCGGATTGACACCATCCGCAGGATAATCCCGGATTGTGCTATTGGAACTGACATATTTTGCGGGTTTTGCGATGAAACCGAAGAAGACCATCAGGACACGCTCGATTTGATGCGCAGGGTAAAGTTCGATCAGGCATTTATGTTTAAATACTCTGAGCGTCCGGGAACAATTGCAGCTAAACGCATGCCCGACAATGTACCGGAAGAAACTAAAATCAGGCGATTAAATGAAATTATTGCACTGCAAAACGAGATATCGAACAAAAGCAATCAGGATGATGTAGGCAAAATCTACGAAGTGCTTGTGGAAGGTTTTTCAAAAAGGTCTAACGAACAGCTATTCGGCAGAACTTCCCAAAACAAGGTAGTCATTTTCCCCAGAGAAGGAAGACGCATCGGAGAGTTCATCAAAGTAAGAATTCTATCTGCATCATCAGCAACATTGATTGGAGAAGTCCTGGAACTGAACTGATATACAATACATTCATCATTATTAATCTGAATGATTATAAATAAAGAAATTTTTCCGCAATGCTTTGTTGTTTTGAAACGAAATGACTACTTTTGTATGCTGGAAAAAGCGATAGAAACACAGTCTGAAACAGCTGTTAATCTGCAATTTATATTAATTAAACAATAATAAAACAAAAATCTATGTGGCTAATTGATTCCTCCATCGGGAGAAAACTAATCATGAGTATCACGGGGACTATGCTCGTGTTATTCCTGCTGTTTCACAGCATAATGAATTTTGTGGCGATCATTAATCCTTATGCTTACGATGCAATTTGTGCATTTTTGGGAGCCAACTGGTATGCATTAGTTGCAACGTCGGGATTAGCCGCAGGCTTCGTAATCCACATCCTCTATGCGTTTTTCCTCTCATTACAAAACATGAGGGCACGTGGTAACGATCGCTACGCGGTAACATCAAAACAAAAGGGAGTGAGTTGGGCATCACAGAACATGTTGATCCTGGGCGCAGTGATTCTCGGGTTCCTTGCTTTACACTTATTCCAGTTCTGGAGTAAAATGCAATTGGTTGAATTAATGCATAAAGTGGGTGCACATAGTGACGAAGAGGCAGTAAGGCTTGCAGCCAAAGGAGCACATTGGGTGCAACATTATTTCAGCCAGCCAGTTTATTCAATATTATATATTGTATGGCTTGTAGCTCTGTGGTATCACCTGACACATGGCGTATGGAGTTCATTGCAGTCACTCGGATTAAACAATAAAAAGTGGTTACCCCGTGTTAAATCTATCTCTAACGTGGTTGCAACTATTATAATTTTATTGTTCATAGCCATCCCGGTTTGCGGATTGCTTGAAGCCGGACCGCTGTTTTCACCGAATTCAACTTATCATCCATTTCCAAATTTATAATTATTATGACTAAGAAACAAGTAACTTCTCAAACAGAAGCTCCAATCATAGATGCTAAAATTCCGGAAGGTTCTTTAGCGGAGAAATGGACTAATTACAAGGCACATCAGAAATTAGTCAACCCTGCAAACAAACGCAGGTTGGACATCATCGTGGTGGGAACCGGTCTGGCAGGTGCTTCTGCGGCAGCTTCATTAGCTGAATTAGGATTTAACGTGTTAAACTTTTGTATCCAGGATTCACCCCGTCGCGCTCACTCAATTGCTGCACAGGGAGGTATCAATGCGGCAAAAAACTACCAGAATGACGGCGACTCAGTGTATCGTCTTTTCTACGACACTTTAAAGGGAGGTGATTACCGTGCCCGTGAAGCAAACGTATACAGATTGGCTGAGGTTTCAAACAGCATCATCGACCAATGCGTTGCACAAGGTGTTCCATTTGCACGTGAATATGGTGGTTTGCTCGACAACCGTTCGTTTGGTGGTGCGCAGGTTTCCCGTACATTCTATGCCCGTGGTCAAACCGGTCAGCAGTTACTTCTGGGTGCCTATTCTGCCTTGAGCAGACAAGTGGGCAAAGGCAGCGTTAAATTATACACCCGCTACGAAATGCTTGATGTGGTGGTTATTGACGGCCGCGCCCGGGGTATCATAGCCCGCAATCTGGTAACAGGTAAAGTTGAAAGATTTTCAGCACATGCTGTTGTAGTTGGTTCAGGTGGTTACGGAAATGCATTTTTCCTTTCGACCAATGCAATGAGTTGCAATGGTTCGGCAGCCATCCAAATGTATAAAAAAGGCGCTTTCTTCGCTAATCCGGCTTTTGCGCAAATTCACCCGACCTGTATTCCTGTGCACGGTGAATTCCAGTCAAAGCTAACCCTGATGTCGGAATCATTGCGTAACGACGGTCGCATCTGGGTTCCCAAGAAGAAAGAAGATGCAGAAGCCATCCGTCAGGGAAAACTCAAACCTACAGATTTAAAAGAAGAAGACAGGGATTATTTCCTTGAAAGAAGATATCCGGCATTTGGAAACTTAGTTCCCCGCGACGTAGCCTCCCGTGCTGCAAAAGAAAGATGTGATGCCGGCTATGGCGTTGGAAACACGGGGCTGGCAGTTTATCTTGATTTTGAAGATTCAATCAAAAGACTCGGAGAAGATGTGGTTCGTGCTCGTTACGGTAATCTTTTCCAGATGTACGAGAAAATCGTGGATGATAATCCTTATAAGACACCCATGATGATTTATCCGGCTATTCACTATACCATGGGAGGTATCTGGGTAGATTACGAATTGATGACAACTGTAAAAGGGCTGTTCTGTATTGGTGAGGCCAACTTCTCAGACCACGGAGCAAACCGGTTGGGAGCATCTGCCTTGATGCAGGGTCTGGCCGATGGATACTTCATCCTGCCCTACACCATTCAGAATTATCTGGCAGATCAAATCCGGGTTCCCCGTTTCAGCACAGACTTGCCTGAGTTTGAAGAAGCAGAAAAACAAATCAGCGAAAAAATCAAACGCATCATGTCCATTCAGGGAAAACGTTCCGTTGATTCCATTCACCGCGAACTGGGATTGGTTATGTGGGATTTTGTTGGCATGGGTCGCAACAAGGAAGGCCTTGAACATGCGTTAGAAAGAATCAAGGAGATCCGCAAAGAATTCTGGAGCAATGTATATGTTCCCGGTAAGTCTGAAGACATGAACAATGAACTGGAAAAGGCATTACGTGTGGCCGATTTTATTGAAATCGGCGAACTGATGGCCAGAGACGCTTTGTTACGGGAAGAATCCTGTGGAGGGCACTTCCGGGAAGAATATCAGACAGAAGAAGGCGAAGCACTCAGAAATGATGATGACTTTGCATTTGCTTCCTGCTGGAAATTCAACGGGGAAGGAGAAGAACCAACATTGTTTAAAGAAATGCTGGAATATGAGTTCGTGAAACGTCAACAACGTAATTACAAAGCATAATCAGAAATCATGGAAAAAAACATCAATATAACGCTAAAAATATGGCGTCAGGCAGGTCCGAAAGTAAAAGGTAAATTCGAGACCTATAAATTGGATAATATCTCAACCGACAGCTCTTTCCTCGAAATGCTGGACGTATTGAACGAAAAACTTGTTCGTGAACGTAAAGAGCCTATTGCATTTGACCATGATTGTCGCGAAGGTATTTGTGGTATGTGCGGACTCTACATCAACGGTCACCCGCACGGACTGGATGGTGAAACCACTACCTGCCAGCTACATATGCGCAGATTCAAAGATGGCGACACCATCACCGTTGAACCCTGGAGATCAACCGGATTTCCGGTAATCAAGGATCTGATTGTGAACCGTGGCGCTTTCGATAAAATTATTCAGGCAGGTGGTTATGTGTCTGTAAATACAGGAGGCATCCCCGATGGTAATGCCATTCCAATCCCCAGGCATCACGCTGAAGAAGCCATGGATGCAGCATCCTGCATCGGCTGTGGCGCTTGTGTTGCGGCATGTAAAAATGGTTCAGCCATGTTGTTCGTAGCTGCAAAGGTGAGTCAGTTCGCCCTCTTACCTCAGGGTCAGGTAGAAAGAGCTGCCCGGGCTAAAGCGATGGTATCCAAAATGGACGAACTCGGATTTGGCAACTGTACCAATACCGGAGCTTGTGAAGCTGAATGCCCGAAAGCAATCTCGATTTCACACATCGCAAGGTTGAACAGGGAATACCTGAGTGCAAAATTCAAAGATTAAAGACGAAACCTATACTAACAAAAAGAGGCTGTCTCAAAATAAAATTGAGTCAGCCTCTTTCCTTTCAAATAGAAAAAGTTGTTTTTTCAAGATATTTCTATCTGTTCAAATCTCAGGAAGTGATTTTAAGTGTTTTTTTGGTTTTTAGATCAAAAAA
>JANJVQ010000006.1 GCA_024710005.1 Paludibacter sp.
CACAATGCATTCCTGTTAAATCGATTTATTGAGGCTTTCGGTATAAAACCAAAAGCCCTAAAAAGTCACCACCATGTCAAAGAACTACTGTATTTCGGCACAAAAGCCGCTTAATTATTATATTTTTCTAACGGACTATTGTCATAATACTTATAGATTTAATTTGAAAACAAAAATAATAAGAGATAAAAAATCTAAATTGGAAAAATACGACAGCATTAATTATTCCCAGTTATTCTCAGGCTCCCGTATTATTGTCATCCTTTCCTGAGAAAAGTTCTACAATATTTAAATTTCTGTTAAAGAAGTGATTAGGTGTTTCTCCGACAATACTTTTAAAATCATTGATAAAATGAGCCTGATCAAAAAAATTTCCCTCGAAAACCAAATCCTGATAATTGACGGCGTAATGATTATTAATTTTTGTCCATAAGTAATTCAATCGAACAATACGCATTAAAACTTTAGGCGTAACTCCTGTTCGCTTGATAAACTTACGCTGTAAAGTTCTGCAGCTGACACCACATTCTTCCATTATTATATGAAGAGGTGTTTTAATACTTTTTTCTATAATCTTCTGATATAAAATATCGATAACATCAGGTTGATAATTCTCAGACCTGCACCGGGATGTTATAAAGTTATTAAAATGTACAATTCTGTCCTCATCGTATTTTATTTGTCTAATTTCTTCCCATAACGGATAAAAAATATCCGCAGGCAGGTTAATACTTCTTTTAGTGACCGGGGATAGGTCAATATTAAAGATACGGGAAAAAACAGTCGGATTACAGGCAACGATGAAAACATCCATATTTCCATGAAATTTTAAGAATATGGCTTTAGGTATAACGGGGGCAACAAAAAATGGCTCTAAAACAATAGGATTATTCTCTATTATTAAAGGACGTTCATCAAAATGAAAAATAAGGGATATTACGGGCCTTGGAATAAATTTATCCAAAATGAAGGTAGACTCATCGAAACGAAACGTTTCAAAACGAGTTATAAGCCACTTCTGGTCGTCATTGGGATTATAATGAGCCACTTTAAACATTGCGGTTTAGTCATTATATTTTACAAAGCAAAAATATAAAATATTTTCTATTTATTTTTTCTACCTTTGCCACATCTAAAATCATTGGATGTTTAAAATTAATACGGATTTGGTGCTGTAAATAACCTGTGATTCCTTTCACCGGTTATCCCCCATGCTACTCAGACAGGTTCCTGTCGGAGTTATTTTCACGTCTTAATATCAAAATAAATCACCTGATGCTGAGTGCTATACACAAGAATAAGCATCTGCATCAATAAAATTTTAACATCATGAGTAATAATGATAATAAAACCATTCACGATTTCGATTTCAGTTTAATCTGCGAATATTTTTCAAATGTCGAACGTCAGGGACCGGGCAGTCCGGAAGCTACCATCAAAGCCCTGAGCTTCATTGACAACTTATCGGACGATGCGCGTATTGTCGACCTGGGATGTGGTACGGGCGGCCAAACCATGGTACTGGCACAGCACGCTCCCGGGAAAGTTACGGGTATCGACCTGTTTCCGCTTTTTATCGACCTGTTTAACCGCAACGCGGCAAAGCTGAACCTGCAAGACCGGGTTCAGGGTCTCACGGGCTCCATGGATGCACTGCCTTTTCGGGAGGAAGAACTGGATTTAATCTGGTCGGAAGGTGCTATTTACAACATCGGTTTTGAACGGGGTGTAAACGAATGGCGTAAGTACCTCAAAAAAGGAGGATACCTCGCGGTAACGGAGGCTTGCTGGTTTACGGATAGTCGTCCGGAAGAAATCAATACCTTTTGGGTTGAAGCCTATCCTGAAATTGATACAATTGCCAATAAGCTGGCACAATTGCAACAAGCCGGATATAAAACAGAGGCAACTTTCATCCTGCCGGATTATTGCTGGACGGAAAACTTTTTCAGGCCACAAATCCCCATACAGGAGGATTTCCTGCTTAAACATGCCGGGAATGCGATGGCGGAAGAGTTGGTTGCCAATTTACGCCACGAAGCAGTTCTTTATGAAAAATACAGCGCGTTTTACGGATATGTATTTTTCATTGGAAAAAAGTTGTAATTTGAACTGATTCAATTAAAAAGCGCCCGTATTCACCTTGTAATACGGACGCTTTTCTTACCGAAAACTGAACACACTAATCTTTTTTATCTTCCCTTATCTTTTTCATTTTTTCAATCATCATTTTTTGGTGTGGAGATGGACCATCTTTATGCATCATACGCATTTTCAACATCTTGTTTTCTTTTTCCAATCTTGCAATGCGTTGCGACTGCATTTTCTGAAATTTCTCGTTACCAATAATTTTAATCAGGTCTTCCTGATTTGCTTTTCGTTCTGCTTCAAATTTTGCCCTTAATTCTTCTCGCTCTTTCTTCATTTCTTCCCGATGTTGCTTGGCTTTAAGCTCTTGCTTTTCGAATAATGTCTGCAATTTTGCCTTTTCAGCATCGGTTAATTCCAGTTGCTTTGCCATAAACTCTGCTCGCTGTTGCGGAGTTACGACTTTCTTCTCCGGTTGTTTCATTTCTTTTTTTGTAGCAGGTCTTTGTCTGCCCTCACGTGCCTGAGCTTCTACAGTCAATGCCATTCCAAGCATTATAATCACTGCCATCGCGAATGTTACATATTTTTTCATACGCTTACTTTTTAATAATGTTAATAATAAATAATGTTAGTAATATAGCATGCTGTCCTTATAGACTGAATAAGGTTGAAATGGTTTAAATCAGTGTGGATAAATATTATGAATGTATGCAAATCCCACTCAGCATCCTGCCGGATTTGACTCCCAACCTCCTGGCCGAGAAAAAAAGCTCGTATTCGGTATAGGTACAACGATTGGCAATTGCGATGTGGCTACTTTTCACACCTTCGCTGAGAAGCAGGAACTCGTTTGCTTTCCACAAATCGAGATATAGGCCTGTATCTTTCCGGATAAAAATATTATCAACAGGAAAACCGGCTTCCTGAAAAGCTGTATACAGCTCCTCTCCTACCTGATATGCCTGCACGGAGATGGATGGTCCGATAAGCACATGAACATCTTCGGATTTACAGTTGTATTCGGATTCCATCAGATGAATGGTTTTACTTACAATTTTCGCACAGGTTCCCCGCCAGCCGGCATGGGCGACTGCTATAACCTGTTGGCTTGTATCAAAAAAAAACACCGGCACACAATCAGCAGTTGTTACACCAATGCAAATTCCGGGAGTGTTGGTAACAAGGGCGTCGATGCCATGAAGCAGTTCTGCTTGTTTTTTGCTATCCGACTGCATGAATTCTGCATCAATCTTCTGTATTTCCGTGCCATGAGTCTGATACGGAATCAGGATTTTTTCCGGCGAGATGTTTATTTCTCCGGCAAGTTGCTGCAAATTATGTTTGACATGCTCGGGATTATCGCCACAAAAGGGACTTACATTCAAACTGGCATAGTTACCCACACTGATACCACCTGTGCGGGTGGTTGTAAATAATTTTATTTTATGAAAATCATTTGTTGAGGGGTATTCAATTATCATTACCGATACGTTATTTAACTTTTACTTCAATTATTTCATTCAGATTGGTGGTAAATCGGCGCGATGTAAACTGTCTTTTGGAAACCCAGTTTTTTCCATTTCCCTGTGTTGCAACCTTTATTATCCCGTCTCCGTTCTTTTTCGTTATTTGATCAATTGCCTTAGATAATCGTTTTTGTTTTTCACGGTCTTTCGTATCAAATAAATCCGGCACAACATCTGTTTCCTGCACTAAATCAGAGACGATGACACCGGCGCGTTTAAAGGCAATGCCTTCCTGATAGATTTTTTCAAGTGCACTACGACTTGTAATTACGATATCAGAGGTATCACTGGTAGGAAAAGACATATTAATAACATGACTTTGATGAAAATGCGGTTGCGCCTTATATCCTCCTGAAGAGATAAAAACGAGGACGGTTCGGGCTCTCGATTGTTGTTTGCGGAGTTTACGACTACACGAAGCTGCAAAGTTGGCTACTGCTTCCATCAGGGTATCAAAATCCTTCACAGGTTCACCAAACGAACGGGAAGTACATATTTGTTTTCTTTCGGGATCATTATCATCGGGAACAGCCGGAATACCTTGTAACTCGAGCCATAACCGCTCGCCGGTAACAGTCATCTGTCTCCTTACCCACGAACGAGATTTCTGTGTCAGGTCTTTTGCTGTAAGAACACCGTGACCTGCAAGCATTTTTGCCGTCCTGCGGCCTACACCCCAGACTTCTCCAACCGGTGTAATTTCCAGTGCTTTCGTACGCTTTTCTTCGTTATCGATGATGCAAACCCGCTTATATCCGGGATATTTTTTAGCAAAATGATTGGCCAACTTGGCCAGTGTTTTGGTAGGTGCAATGCCGAGGCTTACCGGAATGCCGGTGGTTTTTGTCGTGGTTTCAACAATATGTCTGCCGTATTGGGGTAATTCATTGATTTCATGCATGCGCAAAAATGCCTCATCAATCGAATAGATTTCAATCTCCTGAATAAATGACGCCAGGGTTTTCATGACCCGGTCCGACATATCACCATACAGAACATAATTCGAAGAAAACACAATAACATTTTCTTTTTTAATTAAATCCCGTAGTTTATAAACAGGCTCTCCCATAGGAATTCCAAGATCTTTTGCTTCCTGAGAGCGTGCAATAACACAACCATCGTTATTCGAAAGAACAACAACCGGTTTCCCATTCAATGCAGGATTAAACACCCGCTCACAGGAAACAAAGAAATTATTACAGTCAACCAGTCCGTACATTTACCTGTTTCTTTTCTTTCTGTGATGACGAATTGAATAAGTCACGACACCCCAAATCATGAAATGATTTTCTTCTGTAATCCGGATCTCGGGATATTCCGGATTGGCTGGAACCAACCATACCCGGCCTTTTTCCATGCGGATGTATTTCAAGGTGAACTCACCGTCAATAAAACAAACAGCCGTATCGCCATCCTGAGGTTCCAGTGATTTATCAATCACAAGAATGTCTCCGTCATCCAACCCTTCATCACGCATAGAATTACCTGAAACCCGCGCGAAAAATGTACCGGAAGGATTGCGGATTAATTCTTTATTCAGATCGATGGCTATATCTGAATAATCCTGCGCGGGTGAAGGAAAACCGGCTTTGATTCCTTCTACTGCATAAGGAAGCTGCATCTCGGTAGTTGTTTCAACCGGATGTAACTCTAATGCTGGTTTGCTTTGTTTCCTCGTCATACTTTTGCAAAGATATGGAAATAATCCCTAACTTTGTGTCATGAATATCGAACGAAAAATAGGTTTCAAGGCTGCTGTTTTATACCTGTTGACCGGACTGATTGTTGTTGCATTGAATGTTTATATTTACTACCAGCGCAACCAAATCAGGCTTCAGCGGGAGAATATTGAAATGCAGCAGGAAATCTTCAGACTCACCAACGAACTGATTCAGGCTGTCGGCGAAACTCAGTTACTGGGAAGCCGGTATATCGTCAGCAACGATACCCGTTATATCGAACAGCTTGACATCCGGATACTTCAGGTCGATTCCCTCATCAACCTGCTGACGGCAAAAAACGACATGCAGCAGGCAGAATTACAACTTATCGTTGACCTGATGAATAAACAGGCGGCCAATATATACACCCTGAACCGTCGTTTTACTGAAATGAATCCGCTGACTGACATCAGCAAACGCCTGCAGGAATACAAACCACCGGTGAAGGAAGATATCAATGTAGTGACCATCCGGCAGGATACCATCATCAAGAAAACGGAAAAGAAGAATTTCTTCCGGAGACTGAAAGATGTTTTCAGTCCGGATATCGACAGCACGATAATCGTTACCAACCAACGCGTTGACACGCTTAAATTAGCAAATACGGAATCCCATTCGATACTTACGGATGTGGATACCATTGCCCGAAAAGCAGGCAGAAAATACGAAGAACACATACGTGACATTGAAGAACAGGTGAGCGCCTTAATCAGTGCCGACCGGAAAATTTCCGCCGAGATTTCAGCGCTGTTGATGCGCTTACACGAAGAAACCTTGGTTTCGGTACTCGAAGCCATCAACCAAAGCGAAGAAACCATCAACAGGAATTACGGCATTTCAATTATCGGGGGAGGAACTGCACTGGGACTGATTCTGCTTTTCATCCTGCTCATTATCAATGATGTCAACAAAGGGAAGCAGGCACGCGAGCAACTCAGGCAGGTGATGGACAGCCGGCATCAGTTGTTGTTATCGGTTTCGCATGATATCAAAAGTCCGCTCAGTTCGATACTCGCCTACCTCGAATTGAAAACCGGTGAAAGTGATGACATCACCAACATGCAACATGCAGCGAAACACATCTTAGCCATGCTCGAAAATTTATTGGAGTACTCGAGTCTGGAACAGGGAACTTTACAACTTACTTTAACGGATGTCGACATCAGTCAGCTGGAAAAAGAAACCGTTGATATCTTCAAACCGCTGGCAGCAGCAAAAGGTTTACAATTGCAACATGAGGCTGATGAAAGGCGCATCCGCACCGATGTCATGAAAATCAGGCAAATCATCATCAACCTGATATCCAATGCCATTAAATATACCCCGGAAGGAAAAATGGATGTAAAACTCTGTTATGATGACAACAAACTGATTATCCGTGTAAACGACACCGGCGCCGGCATTCCGGCCGACAAACTGGCAGAAATTTACAAACCATTTACCAGGATTGAAAGCAACAATGCGCTGGCACACGGAAGCGGCTTCGGGATGTATGTGGTAAAGGGATTAGTTGATTTGCTGGGCGGAACTATACACATTGAATCTGAAACCGGAAGTGGAAGTGGAACGATGGTAGAAGTTACGATTCCGGTTGAACCAGCCAAAAACGTCATCAGCCATACAAGCAGGAAGATTAAGGTGTATGAGGATGATAAAATGACAGCTGAATTGGTGTGCAGGATGCTGAAACAACTCGGTCACCAGGTTGTAGAGCAAGACCATGACATCATCCTGACGGATATGGAAATGGGTGAAATTTCAGGACTTGACATATTGCATCATGCCGGAGATGTTCCGGTGATACTGATGACGGGCAGAGGTGATTTCAGTGCTGCTAAAGCAACTGAGCAGGGCTTTACCGGTTTTATCGCGAAGCCATTTACTTTAAATGACATGCGTACCGTTTTCGGTGAAGCCGATAATCATAAAGATGAAGACAGCTTTCTGATAGCAGATGACGAAGAAATCATGACTTTGTTCCGAAATTCAACTGCTGAAAATCAGGCACTACTGCAACAAGCAGTAGAAAAGGAAGATTTCAACAGCGCACAAGCTATTTGCCACAAAATGCTGCCCATGTTTGCCCAATTAGGATATGAAACTGAAGCCTTAAAACGCATGGATGCCGGTCGGGGTAAAGCTTACGAGGGCTGGCAGGAGGATGTGAAACAGATCATCGCGATTAGAGTTTAATTCCGTACTGATGCATCTTGTTATAAAGCGTTTTACGATCGATTTTAAGTAATTGTGCCGCCACGGTCTTATTCCCCCTGGCAACCCGCAAGGCATGTTCGATTTGCTGTTTCTCGTTGGCAGGTTGCAGGGCTAAGTCCTCACCGGGGGCCGGCTGACTGAAGACCGGCAATTCATCGGCAGTAATTAACTCTCCGGAAGCAAACAAAACCACACGGCGCACCATGTTCCGCAGTTCCCGCAGGTTTCCGCTCCAGTGATGTTTTTCAAGCATTGTCAGCGCATCCGGTGTAAAACCGGTGATATTTTTATCTAACTCTTTGTTTGCCTGTTTCAAAAATTCTGCTGCAAAAACGCTTATATCTCCTTTTCGGTCACGCAAAGGGGGCACAAAGACAGCAAACTCATTCAGCCGGTGATATAAATCTTCCCTGAAACGTCCTTCCGCGATGGCTGTTTCTAAGTTTTCATTGGTTGCAGCCAGTATTCGCACATCAATACTTATATCTTTTGCCGCGCCTACCGGTCGTACCTTTTGTTCCTGCAAGGCACGCAGCAGCTGCACCTGCACCTCATACGACAGGTTTCCTACTTCATCCAGGAAAACTGTTCCCTGAGTGGCCTGCACAAAAACGCCGGTTTTATCTTCAATGGCTGATGTAAAGGAGCCTTTCAGGTGACCGAATAGTTCACTGGGCGCCAGTTCGCGGGACAGGCTGCCACAATCCACGGCGATAAAAGCTTTATCACGGCGGTGACTGTTATCATGAATCATCCGGGCGATGTATTCCTTTCCGGTTCCGCTTTCACCCAGGATAAGCACAGACATACGCGTGGGAGCTACTTTCAGTATGTGATCGTACATTTGTCGGGCAACGGCGCTCTGTCCCATCACCATGTCATTTTTCGTAACCGGTTCTTTCGATGTTTTCTTTTCAGCAGGTTTTATCTTCAATGCCTGATCAATCTTTTCTTTCAGGATAGAAGGTATAATCGGTTTTTCGAGAAAATCCTCCGCACCGAGTTTAATGGCAGCTACGGCGCTTTGCACTTCCGCGTAACTGGTCATCACGATAACCGGCATATTCATCTTCTGCTCCCGCATCCATTGCAGCAGCAGGATACCGTCTCCATCCGGCAACCGTAAATCGGTAAGTACCAAGTGTATCTGTTGATTAGCCAATGTATTCTGTGCATCCCTGACTTTAGCGCACAATACAGCATCGTAATCATTCCGCTGAAACCACTTCTGCAACATCAGTCCGAAAGCGGTATCATCCTCTACTATCAATATCTTTTTGTTCATCGAAAGCAAAGGTAATGAAATTATAAAATTTCACCGACAAGAAACATAAAAACTTCATCAAAAGACTTGATAAAAAAACTTCATCTGCACTAACACTTTAGTGACAGATGAAGTAGCATATAAAGTATTAAAGAAATTTTTCAGGTTAAGGTTCAGGCTCTTCTTGAGTCATTTGTCATTGTGTCAGAAGTATGCAAAATTTTATTTATCTCATTTATTTTTGAACCACCAAGTATTTTGAGATGCTCCAGAACTGAGCCGGATTCAGTATCTCAATTGTTATGGTTTTATCTTCAGCAGTAACTAAGTTATAACTTTCCTTCGGATGCGAAGTCAACACTTTCACTCTCTTGCTGTTGGTAGTAATTACTTTCACGTTGCGTTTGTCTGCTTTGGTGAATGCCGACTTGTCAAAGTTCTGATCCAATACTGTTTTAGGTCTGAAAATTCCGTTTGAAGTCAGAATCTGTGAGGCTTTGAGGTCTGTTGATGTTCCCACAATATACCATATAGAGTTCATGTCAACATCCTGACTCTCAATCAACTGTTTTTGTTTTGCTGAAGTTTCGCTCAACTCATCCAGTTCGGTATTCAGCTGTCCTACTGAAGCAGTCAGTTCGTCAATTCTGATGTTTTTCTTTTCCAATTCAGCCTGAAGGGAAGCGATAAAAGCAGTTTTCTCTTCCAGTTCGGTTTGCATCCGCTGAATGGTTTTATTCAGACTTGTATTATCCTTTCCACGCTGAGCTGACTGGCGTTGGAGTTGTTCGATACGGGCTTTGTTTTGCGCCAGCATTTCCTTGAGCTGACTCATTTGAAAAGCAATCTGTTCTTTTTTGGAAATGTTGTTACCTTCGATGCGTTTCACATCCAGCATCATTTTACCTTCCGCTTCGCGAATTTGTGCAAAACCTTCTTCCACATCATTCAGAATACCAATGGTTTCGTTGTAATTGGCTTCAATGGTCTGTGCCTGCAACTGCAATGAATCACGTTCGGCAGCCAATGTTTTGTATTTACCGCTGTTTTCTACGCAGGAAGTTGTTGTGAATACAAGCGCTGCAATAATAGTTAAAAATTGAATTGTTTTCATAATCGTGTATTTTATTTATTTATTTATTTGTTTGGTTACTCTTAAGCAAGTGCTGTTCCAAAACAATAAAACACACGAAATAAACACATTAACAATTAACACAGTTGTGGAAAAGTGTGGAAAGTAGTGACTTAAAACCACAACTTAATTTTAGTTTTCAAAAAACATTATCAGTTAAACCCGATTGAAACTACGAATTCTTACCTTATTTTGACCTTATTTTCTTACTAAAACTACCTTAGTAGCTGATTGAAACCGCCATCACCAAACCTTATTACCTTATTTCTAAATTTCTTATATTAAAATAAGGTAATAAGGTCAGAGGATGCGTTGGTGTGCTAACAATTTGCTACTAAGGTAGTTTTAGTAAGAAAATAAGGTTAAAAATAAGGTTAGGCGGTGGGATTAAATAAATGCGACTATAACTCATCCGCAGGAAAAACAACACCCAATTGCCAGCGTATTTCATCCATAATTTCGAGTGTGATAAGGGAGTTTTGATGACTGTTGATATCCGACTCCGGTTTTCCTGCTAAAACCAAATCAATAAAGTGCTTTAACTCGTAATAATATTCGTCCCTATCAACTTCAGCGGAAATATCTTCCGGTTCCGACTGCATTCCTTTACCCATGGATGCCTGACCACCACCGATATAGGTGACTTTTTTAATCAGGTTGATGCGGTCCAGTAATAAATTGCCCGATTCCCCCTGAATTTCAGTCGGAAGTATCGAATCAGAGACTTTAGAGTACAAAACTGTGGCATTCATACCGTTTTCATACTCAAAACCAACCGTACCAAACACATCGGCACCAGTTTCGAGTTTCACGCCCAGCGCTTTGATTTTAGCCGGTTTTCCGAAAAGCGCCACCATCGGGAAAATGGTATACACACCAATATCCATAACTGAGCCGTTCGAAAGCGAAGGGTCAAAAGCATTCACCGGAATGCCGGCCTTGTATTTCTCGTAACGGGATGAATACTGGCAATAGGACGAAAAATAATGTCGCAACTTCCCTACCCTGTGCAGATTATCCCTCACAACACCGAAGTTGGGTGTCAGTGTGGGTTTCATGGCTTCCATCAGCGTGACATTATACTGCCTGGCAACTTCAATCATCTGGTTTGCCTCTTTTGCATTCGAAGCTAATGGTTTCTCACACAACACATGTTTGCCATGCTGCATGCACAGGATGCTTTGTTCGGCATGCAAAAAGTTGGGAGACGCGATGTACACTGCATCAATCAGCGGACTTTTTGCCATCTCTTCGAGCGAAGTAAAGGTATGTGGAATGTTATGTTTAGCAGCATAGGCATCAGCAGTTTCCTGTGTACGGGAATATATCGCGACCAATTCAAAACGTGTTTCCTGTTTGGATGCTGCAATTATCCAGTCGGTTATGAAGTTGGTTCCGACAATGCCGAAACGGATATGAGGTGATTTAGTTTCTATCATATTATTGGGTTTTGAGTTTGCAAAGATAGTCAATTTTGTATTGTTCCCTTCAAAAGTTGGAGTTACTAAATACAAATCATAACCACTAAATAATGGTTGTACAATTATGAAGTACATTAAAACCATATCAATAATTCTTATTAAATTTGCGAGCTTAATCCTAATTATTGAAAATCATGTCAAAAAAAAGCCAGCCAATTAAAGCCCTGCTTTACCCCAATCCCATGAAAAACGTCAAAGGAACCTACATGGCCAGAACAAGCACTTACGGCACAGTCGGTATCAAAGAAATTTGCAAGTCAAAAAGCAAAAAAAGAGGTGAACTCAACAATCCGGATAGTATGGAGTTTTATGTCAATTTGTTTTTTGAGGAAATGGCCGAATTACTCACACTCGGGTACAATATCAATACCGGATATTTCAAAGCTGCCGTGAAAATTAACGGAACTTTCGACACTAAAAACGACGATTTTGATAGCGAAAAGCACAAGATAAACTTCAAATTCAGTCAGGGCAATATCATGCGCAAAATAGCCAAAGGAACCAAGGCACAAATCCTACACCTTCGACCCTTCAATTTTGTTATAAGTGCTGTAAAAGATGTCTATAGTGGTTCATTAAATGAAATCATTACACCAGGCAACAATCTGATTATTGATGGCGTAAAAATTAAGTTGGTCGGTGAACATCCTGATGTAGGTGTGTATTTTATCAATGTAGATAGCAAAAAACAAACAAAAGTGGCATATAATGAAGTTGCCATCAATCAGAATAACAAACTCATTGTCGTCATACCAAACTTAGCATCCGGCAACTATCAATTGGTAATCTCTACACAATATGCAGGTAGTGGCACCCCACTAAACGAACCACGATCCTGTTCACTCGTTCAGACGCTGAAAGTAATATAGTTAATACCCGACACCTTAGTACGTCCGTATCAAGGTAGTTGATACACTTGTATCGAACATTTTGATTCGTCCGTATCAAAAACCTTGAAATGGACGTACTAAACATCAGCGCATTCAAACACAAGGAAGGGAAGTAAATACATTAAACATCTTAGTAATACGCTATACTGTTTGTTTGAAAATCAGCTAAGTCGTTTTATGAATTTCATTATGCAATCTTTTGTTTGTAAAGGTGTTGCTGAAATTCAATAAACAAACGGCTGATGTTTGCCACATCCCCTAACATTTCTTTGGCATCTTCCAACGATTGATATTTGTTTCTGAGCAATATTGGCAGTTTATCCTGATCGAGTTCGTCAACGCCTGTTTCAATGTATTTGCTCAACACGAAAGCGATAAACTCTTTTTGTTTATCATTGAGTAAAGCAAAAATCGTTGCTTCTGCTGCTTTGGACCTTGCTTCTCTGGTCATTGCAATATAGTCGCCATTGAAAACATATTCCAACACATCATACAGGTCACTTTTCTCCATATCGACCAATTTTTGCAAAGTCAAGAGGTCGGATTTTGGAAACCCTGCATCGTTTAATTTTTCTAATAAAGTCTTACGGGTCATTGGATTGCTCCATAGTTTTCGCAACTCTTCTTCGTCTTTGAATAGTTTGGGTAACTCACCAAACAGATTGCTCAAAAATTCTTCTGCAGCAATGGGTTTTCCGTCAGCACTCCAAAACGAAGTGGAAATCATGTGTTGAATCTCCCTTTCCTTGCCATTTTTCAATTTTATTTTGACTTTTTTCTTACATACACATGGACGCTGACCGCATTTTTCACAAGGTTGTGGCGGTTCTTTTTTACAAACGCAGGGACTTTGTCCGCAAACTACGCACGGCAGAGGCGGTACATATTCGCATTCGCATGGATCTTTGCCACATTTCTTACACGGTTCAGCAGCAAGTGGTTCCCCATCCCATTCAGGATCAGAGAAATGTTTGTAGGCATCCACGAAGTCGTAAATGGTAAAGAACTCTTTGCCGTCGAACAAACGTGTGCCTCGCCCAACAATTTGTTTAAACTCGATCATGGAGTTGACCGGCCTCAGCAAGGCAATATTGCGAATATTTCTCGCATCAACACCGGTAGAAAGTTTTTGAGATGTTGTCAGTATGGTGGGGATGGTTTTTTCATTATCCTGAAACTCACGCAATAACCTTTCGCCTTCTTCTCCATCATTGGCAGTTACACGCACACAATAAAACGGGTCTTTACTTTTTGAGTGTTGATTAATCAAGTCCCTGATCAATGCAGCATGACCTTGATTGGCACAAAAAACAATTGCCTTTTCGTTTTGGTTGGCTTCATCTAAAAAGATGTTTACCCGCTTGGTTTCGCGCTCCACAATTTCAATGGTACGGTTAAAGTCTTTCTCTTCATACAATTTACCGGCTTCAATCTCACCTTCCACAATGGTATCGTCAGAGGTATAACGATAATCGTCCAATGTCGTTTTGATGCGTTTTACTTTGAAGGGCGTTAAAAAACCGTCGTTGATACCCTCTTTCAGTGAATAGATATACACAGGATCGCCAAAGTAACGGTAAGTGTCCACATTGTCCCGGCGTTTGGGTGTTGCCGTTAAACCCAATTGCACAGCCGGACTGAAATATTCTAATATGCCCCGCCAGTTACTTTCGTCATTGGCTCCACCGCGGTGACATTCGTCGATGATGATGAAATCAAAATAGTCTTCGGGATACTGTCCAAAATTAAGTAGTTTTTCTACTGGTGCAGCGGCTAATCTTCCATTCTGCAATGTATTTGCAAAATCTTTACTTTCATTATAATTACTCATAAAGGTTTGAAAGATGGTAAAAAAAACACTACCATTGGTAGGCACTCTTCCCCGGTTTCTGATCTCGTTGGGTTTAATCCTCACCAATGCATCTTCGGGAAATGCTGAAAATGAATTGAAAGCCTGATCGGCCAATATATTGCGGTCTGCCAAAAACAATATGCGGGGACGTCTCGGCGGATCGGTGGGTCGGTGGGCTTGTCGAACTGTCCAACGGGTTTGAAACAGTTTCCATGCAATCTGAAAAGCAATAGCCGTTTTACCCGTCCCGGTAGCAAGGGTAAGCAAGATGCGTTTTTTGCCGTTAGCTATTGCTTCTAAGGTGTTTCTAACGGCTATCTCCTGATAGTAGCGTAGTTGCCAACTTCCACTTTTATCTTCAAACGGTACAGATGTAAACTTTTCACGCCATACTGTGATATTTCGACTACGCTCAATATCCGTTTCATCAAGTTGGTTAAACGAAGTTGAAACAACCGGATAGGTTTTACTCCAGAGCTGTTCGGGGCTTAGATAATCGGCGACCAGACCTTCTTCTCCGGTTTTCATACAGATTTGGTAAATGGCTTTACCGTTGGTGCTGTAGGTAGTTTCCAATTGCAGTTTCGAAGCGTATTTCTTGGCTTGCATCACGCCTTCTCCAACTTCCTGCGCAGCACTTTTGGCCTCAACCACAGCGAGTTTGATACCCTTGTACACCAACACATAGTCGGCAATTTCTTTTTTGCCACGACCACCACCCGTTTGTATTTTACCTTCGGTGATGCGGTATTCACGAAGGACTTTCGAACCCTCTACAACACCCCAACCGCAAGCTTTTAGCTTGGGGTCTATGAGTTCTGCTCTTGTTTCTGCTTCGTTCATTTTTTATAATATCATCACCCCTTCGGGGTTTGTTTATGTTGGGTTAACCTTTTTTCTATAAACATTACACCCCTTCGGGGTTTGAAAATTGCCATATTCCTTAATCCCGAAGGGATGTAAAGATTATAGCACAATACAAACCAAAGGTCAATTAAACCCCGAAGGGGTGATATGATTAATCCATCCATTGGAATAAATATTTTTCGTTGTATTCAATTTCAAATTTTTGAAGAAAATCAAGGTATTCTTCTTTGAATGTTTTCTTCCTATGATGTTCTTCCTGATTCACAATGTAGTGATATACATTTTCAATTTGAGAATGGGCATAAGAAAATGCACCGTATCCTTCTTGCCAGGAGAATTTTCCTTTGATGAATTTTTGTTCGTTGATAAAATTGGAAGAATTGTTTTTAATGTCTCTCACCAAATCAGAAATGTTCATTGCAGGCTTTAAGCCCACAAAAACGTGAACGTGGTCTTCGACACCATTTACAATAATGGGTTTTTGATTTTTTCCCTTTATAATGCCTGCCATATATTTATAAACTTCGTCACGCCAAGGCTCTTGCAATAGGTTCTCCCGACCTTTTACAGCAAAAACATATTGGATATAAATTTGTGAAAATGTGCCTGCCATAATTTTATGATTTTAACCCTGAAGGGGTGTTAGGATTATAGAAATAACAAATAGAACGACATACAAACCCCGAAGGGGTGGCATTTATTTCACCCCTTCGGGGTTTTGTTGTATTATATATTGCCATCGTTATAATCATATCATCTTCTATAATCATATCATCCCTTCGGGATTTTTAATTTGTTTATCATTTTTTCTATAATCTTGTCATCCCTTCGGGATTATTCAGTTTTTTAATTCTCCTGCAAATGCTTTTTGCAAGATTGATTTTTTCAGTTCTTCCAAATCAGCAATTTTCTTTTGATACACGGCTTCCAACTTTTGTGTTTCGGCTTGCAGGGCATCTAATTGGCGGACGATGGTTTGTTGGGCTTTTAGTGTTGGCAATGGAATAGGGTAAGTTTTAAGTTTTGTTCCATTAATGTTAGCCTGATTAACACTGGAAATGACAACTGTCTTTCCATAATCAAATGCCATTTTACTATTTAGATAATAATTCAAATAGTCTGCATCTAGTAAATCTTCTTTCCTGTGGATACGAATTAAATAACCTGCAAAAATTGCTGGCATTTCACTTTTATAAATGGCTGTTTTGCCAACTAATTCTGGGCTGTTTGTCCGATTGAATAGTACATCATTATGTCTTAGAAGATATTGTTTGTTATCATATGCGTTGTCAGAAAAAACAAGGCTATCCCAAGTAAATCTCCCATTCTGAATATTGCCCATTCTTAAAACAGGAAGTTCTCCTTCTGATTTTGCTTTGGATGATGTTCCATATTCAACCTTTTCACAAACATCTCCTAACTGTTCTATTTTCCATTTCTTGTCATAAAGAATACTATCTAATACACAATCAAAAAGTTCTTTGACGTTTTTGAGGTTTTGTTCGGCATTGGTTTTTGCCTTGGCTATGGCGGCAAAGCACTCGTCTAAAATGGAAACAATGCGTTGTTGTTCGGGGAGAGGTGGAAGGGGAATTTCAATGTTCTTATATTCATCAAATTTCAAATTTCGTATTCCTGTAGAATGACTTTGCATTGTTTCTGTTGCACCTGATACATAAGCAAAAAATAAAAATCTGTGTAAGTAATTAAAATCAACTTCATTGAATTCCTTAATTCTTATTACAGAGGTGAAATTACTGAAAGAAAAATCTCCATCTGTTTTATCAAATACAATTACTCGACCAACTGGTTGTTTCGGACCACCACCTGATTTTTCAAGAATAATATCACCAAATTGAAGTTTTCGTTTTACAAATTGCGATTGTTCAACATCTAAATAAACAATATCTGTATCGTCTAACTTTCCATCTTTAGTAAAATTTGTATTTCTGATTACACCAACATTTTGAAAGGGCGGTTTTTTCCCTGTCCAAAGTCCATTTTTGAACTCACAAACCTCCCCCAACTTCTTCATTTCCCAACCTTCTTTCATATCACCTCCTCCATCTCGTTCATAATCCCTGCCACCGAAGTTTTATCCATTTTCGAAAAAGCAAACCACTTTTTGCCCAAATCTTTCAGCGAAGCTCCTAAATGATATACTTCCTTTCCATCTATTATCAAAAAGCGGTCGTGACTTTTGGAAAAAGGTTTCAGTTCAAAATTGCCGTATTGCGTGTTGGCTTTTTGTAGATCCAGAGTCAATTGTTTGCTTACAGTTTTGGAAAGTAATAGCACTTTTACACCTTTTTTCTTTTTGGCTAAATGCATAAGGGTGCTTTCGTCAATGTAGTTATCAATGAGAACTATGCTTTGCCTGGCAGAGCGGATAATTCGGGAAGCTAATTCATAGGCATCAAATATTTGTCCGTCAAAGAAAATGCCTTGCGTGGGGATAAGATGCGTATTGATCTGTAGGTCTATTTTATCTACTTTGTTCTTTAGTGATTCTAAATTGTCTTCCAAACGATTCATTCGATTATTAATGGCATAGCCTTTTAGCAAATAGTCTTTTAAAATGCGTGTTGCCCAAATGCGAAATTGGATTCCTTGTTTGGATTTAACTCGATAGCCTACCGAAACAATCATATCCAAATTATAATGTTCTGTTTGGTATGTTTTTCCGTCAGCGGCAGTTGTCGCAAATTTTGCGACAACTGATACACCATGCAATTCTTCTTGCAGAGCATTCGCAATATGCTTACCAATTGTTTTTACATCACGGTTAAATAATGTAGCTATTTGCTGACGATTTAGCCAAACGGTGTCTTTATCTTCGTCAATTCTAACCTCAATATGCTCGGCTGTTTCGTCAAGTCTATATATAATGATTTCGTTTTTCATTTATTTAAATTGTCAAGTATTCCTTTACGGTTCAATTTTCATTGCCAATTATCAATTGTAAATTATTCATTATCAAAGCACTTTCCTTATCCAATGCTTTCATTTCTTCCAAAATGGCTTGCGGTGTACGCAGGGTAGTTTCTTCTTTTTTGTTGGGGTTTTTTACGCTAAGGTCGTAATTAGGCGTATGCGATACGCCCGTACTGACATTGATGCTCCAGGAGTTTTCGCTATCAGCAAAGGTCTTTTGTAATTCCACAAATTCTGCCAAGTCGCTTTCGTTAAGCGGATTGGTTTTGCCCAAATTACGGTCGAGGTTTAACTGGTAATACCAAACTTTTCGTGTGGGTTTGCCTTTTTCGAAAAACAGTACCACGGTTTTCACTCCGGCACCGGTAAAAGTACCACCCGGCAAATCGAGCACGGTGTGCAGGTTACAGCTTTCGAGCAGGGTTTTACGAATGGCAACGGTGGCATTGTCGGTATTGCTCAAAAAAGTATTTTTGATGACCACACCGGCCTTACCGCCTGCTTTCAGTATTTTGATAAAGTGTTGCAAAAACAGCGAAGCGGTTTCTCCTGTTTTGATGGGGAAGTTTTGTTGCACTTCTGCTCTTTCTTTTCCACCAAATGGAGGATTTGCAAGCACCACATCATAGCGATCCTTCTCCTGTATGTCGGCAAGATTTTCGGCAAGTGTGTTGGTGTGAATGATGTTGGGAGCTTCCACACCGTGCAAAATCATATTCATAATACCGATGATATACGCCAAGGATTTTTTCTCCTTGCCATAAAAGGTGCTTTTTTGCAGGATTTCCCAATCTTTGGTTGAGAGATCGGCGTGACCGTTATGTCCGCCCTTACGCAGATAGTCGAACGCTTCACAAAGAAATCCGGCAGACCCAACTGCACCGTCGTAAATTTTGTCGCCAATCTTCGGGGCAACTACTTTCACGATGGTGGTAATGAGCGGACGGGGCGTATAGTATTCGCCACCGTTTCGCCCGGCATTGCCCATATTCTTAATTTTGTCCTCGTAGAGGTGGCTCATTTCGTGCTTCTCAGCGTGCGTGCGGAAACGCAACTCGTCAATGCGGTTAATCACTTCACGTAAATTGTAGCCACTTTGTACGCGGTTTTTTAACTCGCTGAAAATCTCGCCAATCTTATATTCAATTGTATCGGCACTATCGGCTGATAACTTAAACTTTTTTAGATAAGGAAAGAGTTTGTTATTTACAAAATCGGTAAGGTCATCGCCAGTGAGGGCGTTATGGTCAATTTTTAACGTTCCGTTTCCGTTGGTGATTTTTGGTGCAGCCCAATTATTCCATTGAAATTTTTTTTCGATAATGGAAGTGTAGGTTTTTCCTGTCAACTCTGCTGCTGTGGCACGGTCACGCTCCAAATCATCTAAATATTTGAGGAACAAAACCCAAGAGGTTTGTTCCACATAATCTAATTCGCTTCCACAACCAGCATCTTTGTGCAGTATGTCATCAATATTCTTGAATGTTTGTTCAAACATTATTTAATCCTGTGTTTCTTTTTTATGCTTTCTTTTAAATTGCAGCAAATATATGAAAAAACGCTGAGAAACAGTTGAGATTTTCCCATTGAATTCAAACCTGCTTTCAATTACGAAACCCTGCTAAATCCATCCTCTCTTTGAAATTCTTTAGAGCCCTGACATTGATTTTCTATAAATTAGGGACAAGATTTTCGACACCTATTTTTTGAAGTTATAGGATTTCTAATCTGTACACATTCGTATCCCTTCTTTTAAAACCCATTTTTTTATACAACTCATTCGCTGCTACCCTTTCGAAACTTGATGTCAGATCTATTTTTGTTATACCCATTGAACTTGCATGATCGATGGCGTGTTGAACCAACTTCCGCCCTATCCCTTTACCCCTGATATTATTATTGACAACAACATCTTCTATCCAGGCTTTTCTTCCGCTTGGAATAAGGTATGTAACTAAAGTAAGTGTTCCAATTATGGTTCCATCTTCTTCTGCAACAAACATGTATGTATCTTTTGAGTTAATGACCTCAGATAAATCTTCCTGAGTTAGTTTTATGTTGCCTGATAGCTGTGATAGCAGTTTCTCTATTGCCAAAAAGACTTCATTATTAACTGTAATTAATTGATTGATTTCCATAAAAAATTTGAATTACGATACTTACTATACATATTGTTCTTTGAGCAGTTCTGCCACACCCGGGTCGATATTGTCTTTCCTGCGGAGTTCATCAAAAAGATGCAGCAAGTCATTTACTTTCAGTCTTTTCTTATCTTCTCCGCTGAAATCGTACGCTACTCTGCCCTTGTGCATCATGATGATGCGGTCGCCGAGGTTCACCGCTTGTTGCATCGAGTGTGTCACCATCAGGGTAGTTAGTTTATCGCGCATCACGATTTTCTCGGTCAGCTCAATGACTTTGCCGGCGGTCTTGGGGTCTAAGGCAGCCGTGTGTTCATCGAGCAACAACAATTTTGGTTCGATAGCCGTTGCCATCAACAAAGTTAAGGCTTGCCGCTGGCCGCCGGATAATTTGCCAATCGGATTTTCCAAACGCTCTTCAAGTCCCATATTCAGGGGCTTGACCATCTGCACAAATTCAGCTAATTTATCTTTCGGCAATCCCCAGCCCAATCCTCTTTTTTGTCCTCTCTTGAATGCCAACGCCAGGTTTTCCTGAATCGACATATTGGGCGCCGTGCCGCTAAAAGGATTTTGGAATACACGGCCAATGAATTTTGCACGCTGATGTTCACTCATTTTGGTGATATCTGTACCATCGATGATGATGTTTCCGGCATCGGGTAAAAATGTACCTGCAACAGCATTCAGGGCGGTAGATTTTCCGGAGCCATTCGTTCCCAGTACACATACAAAACTGCCTTGTTCGATTTCGATATTCACCCCATCGAGCGCTTTCACTTCATTGACGGTTCCGGGGTTGAAAGTTTTGGATATATTGATGATCTTAAGCATGCACGTTTCTTTTAAAGTTCAACTTCTGTTTGTTCTTCATGATACCCGGCAATATGAGGGCAATGAACACGAATCCCGCGGTAATGATTTTCAGGTCGTTCGGATTGAGTCCCCAACGCAAGGCGATGGCAACCAGCAACCGGAACAACACCGAGCCAATTACGGCGCCAAAAATCACCATGCCCAGGCTGTTGTCGTTGATAATCGCTTCGCCGATGATGACACTTGCCAATCCCCAAACCATCATCCCAATACCCATTTGCACATCGGCAAACCCCTGGTATTGAGCCAGCATAGCACCTGAGAGGGCGATAAAACCATTGGAAAGCGCGACACCCACGATAATCATGGTTTTGGTATTCACGCCCAATGCACGAATCATCTGATCGTTATCGCCGGTAGCCCGCATGGCTGTCCCGATATTGGTCTTGAAGAACCACCACAACACCAGACAAAAAATCGTGATGGCAATGGAACTAAAGAACAACAACCACAAATCCTTCACGGCTACCTCCCAACCCAGCACCAGCATTTTTGCATTTTCACCCGAAATATTAACGGAAAATTGTTCCACCCATGAGAAGATGGTTGTCTCGCTAAGCAAAGGTATGTTACTTTTACCCATCACGTGTAGGTTGACTGAATAGAGGGCGGTCATGACAAGTATCCCGGCCAACAACGGGTTGATTTTAAAACGCGTGTGAATGATTCCCGTGACTGCTCCTGCCAGCATACCCGCCAGAAATGCAATTAAACTCGCCAGCAAGGGATTCATGCCTGCAACAATCAACGAGGCACCGGTTGCAGCGCCAAAGGTAAAAGAACCTTCAGCCGTGATATCCGGAAAATTAAATACCCTGAAACTGATAAAGATACCCAGTGCCAACAGCGCGAGGATTAATCCTATAGTGAATGAACCGATTAACAGTGACATAGCTATTTCTTTTAATGGTTAAACTTGGTTTATCGAGTTAATTGGACTGATCCAGCAGAAGCCGTGTACAAAACGACTCTCACCCAATCCTGTGATATCGCGGTTGTCATTGGTCAAGTGCAGCAAATCTACCACTTCTGAGTTTTCAAACATATAATCGATGATTTCTTTCAGATCAACCTGTGATTTTTTCAGCGGAATATAGGGAAAAACAACGGAATGTACGTGTGCTGCTTGTTTAGAACCTGCATACAGCGGTCTCACAAAAGCCTGCTCTTCGGCATTAGCTTTCGGATTGACAACAACAATACCTGTCGAGATGGTAAGCATCTTGTTGTGTGCCGGTTCCGTCGTAAAATTAACCGTATCAACAACCGCAGGATAGGTAAAAATCGCTATTCTATCAACCGGAGAAGCATTCAATGAAGTCCCCACCAACCCACCACTTTCGGCAACCATCACCAGTGAAAAAGCATCATGGCCTGTGATTTTGGAGATGCTCTCAACAATATCGCTCAAACTGATGGATTGTTCATTGGCATGTGGTTCGAAACGAATCAATTTCGCGTGGTTTTCCGTAAAACCGATGCCGTACAGTTCAATCACCGAGGCAATTAATTTTCCGCTGCTTTGCATATAATCCGGTTTGCGGGAACCATCAGCAGGAAGATAAACCACATTTCCACCCAGCATCATGTATTCTCCGAAACGATCGCGGCAGGTTTCAAAGTCATCGCCGATAGCCCCCAGGCCGAAAGCAATACGTTTATCTCCCGCATGGATTTCGCGGGCATGAGCAGCTTCGTAGTCTGCCTGAAAAACCAAGCCGGGTTTTCCGTATAGCGCTACATCGGTCTGAGCATCAGCAATTTTTTCCATTATTTCAAATCTAAAACCATGGAAAACGGCTTGTTCCTCTGTTTTAGTCCCGGCATCAACAACTACTTTTATTTCGGGTTTCAGACAAAGCATTTTTTCCATGCCGACCATATCCAGCACCAACCGGACATTTTCGCTCAACGCTGAAATGTAAAACATGCCGTTGACAGCATTCAGCGATTTATACTGCGACACCAACGTACGTATCCCTGCCGAACTGAGATACTCCACCTGCGACAAGTCAAGCGCGATGTGGTAATGACCTTCACGAACTAATTTCTGGATATAATCCTGCAAATGCCCGGCATGATTGGCATCAAGGCGACCAGTGCAACTGATAACCAAGCCCGATTCCGAATCTGTTCTTTCAATCTGTAAATTGTTCATATATAAAACTGTATTTACTTATTTTTTTGATATTTATCCGGTATGGTAATCCCAAAATACCGGGCTGCTTCTCTGTTAACATCCACAACAGATTTCGACACATTCATAAATGGAATATCTTTCACTGGCACGCCCGACAAAACCTGCTTGGCCAACATCACCGCATCCACACCGGCATAATAATAATCGCTGGCAATGGCAGCTACTGCTCCATCTTTCACCTGTTTGCCAATAAAGGCAAAATAAGGGATTCGGTTGTCGTAAGCGACTTTCATGATGGATGAGCCCGAGCTGGCTGTAAGGTTGTCGGATATCTGCGTAAAAGCCTGTATTTTTCTGTTGGCGATGGAGCGGGCAGCATCAACAACTTCAGTAGCTGAATTTGCCGGGACAGCAATAAGCTTCAAACCGCCTTGTTCGGCAGCTTTTTCGAGTGCTTCTTTGTAAGCCACCGAGTTGACTTCTCCGGGAGTATAAATGGTGCCGATGATTTGAATACCGGGCATCGATTCTTTTACCAAACTGACCATCCCTTTGAAATCGCTCATGGTTGAAACGCCAGTGATGTTGGACTGATGGTCGGTGAATGATTTACCCAGGCCTGCTTTGATGGGGTCGCCAACCATGGTGAAGACGATGGGTGAGTTGGTCACTTTCCTGGCTATGGCTTGTGTGGATGGCGTAGAGGTGACAAACACCAAATCCCATTTTTCAGCAGAGATGGCTTCTGTTATGCTGTTTAGCGTTGAAATATCACCTTGCGCATTGAATACCTTCAACGTAAAATCCCGGCCTTCTATCAAACCTGATTTTTTCAACTCATCGCGAATACCATGCTCTGCATCTTCTGAGTTCGGACTATCGACATAATGCGCCAGACAAAACCGGAATGACTGACCCTTTAATGCAGCATCAGCAGGATTGAGGTATTTCTCAGGTATCTTGATATTCAGAGAAGCTGCTATTTCAGGATTGATGGTGATTTGCTCTTTTACATAATTCTCAATGGGGATGTTGGCCGGACTTTCGCCATTCAACACCCGGGCGACATAAGAAGCGGTGCGTTTGCCTACATCATACCAACTGATACCAACAGCTGCCAACGCTCCCATCTCGACAAACTCGGTATCGTTCATAATCAGGGGCATATTGTTTTCGCGACATACTTTGGCAATGCCGTGAAATGCCTGCATAGCTGTATTATCACCGGTAATCCAAACTGCATCAACATTTCTTATGCAAAGCGCTGATATCGCCTGATAAACTTCAGATGAATTGATGATGGTATTTTCGACTAATTGGATGTTGTTATCTTTCAGATATTCACGTGCTTGTTTAACTACCAATTGCGAATTAATTTCCGAAGAATTGTAGAGTGTCCCGATTCGTTTCACTCCGGGGATGATTTCCCGAATAAAATCCATCGTTTTTTCAACCGGAGGAAAAGAACCTACTCCCGTCATGTTCGGTAAATGGTCGGTGTACGATTTCCCAGCTCCTGCTTCGAGCGGGGTGAAGGTAAAGCTAAACACGATGGGGTGTCGTTTGACCGTCGGTATAGAGGCCGTAATACCGGGAGTCGAGGTAACCAATACCAAATCAACATCCTGATTATCCATGTTGAGGTGAATCGGTTGCAGGTTAGCCATTTCGCCACCGGCGTGCTGAGCGATGACTGTGAGGTTACTGTCCCTGACATAACCAAGTGTGCGGAGTTCATCCCACAGACCGCGCGCCAAATTATCAAAGGCCAGCTCCGGCCCAAAATAAGTCAGACCAATCCGATATTGCCTCCCTTCAACTGCCCTCACACCAGCAAAAACCGCGTTCTTGTCCCTCGAACTTTGCTTGTTCCGGTTGCTTAAATCCGACACCAACAAAATGGCTGCAATGATAAACAGAGCCAAAAAGCCGTTTAGCACATTTTTGATTCTTCTCATAAATATTCGATTTAAGAAAAATTATAGCAATTAGAATTTTCACCATATAAGACATATAAGCTACATATAAGTTTAAATTTTGAAAGTCCATCGATTTTCAAATTTAATAACTGAAAATATCAGTTTGAAAATTGCATAAAAAACTTATATGTAGCTTATATGTCTTATATGGTGAAACAATCATTTAAAATATCTCCATCAGTTTTGCAAAGCTGCTTCTTCGGTATCGTAAATATTGAATATAGTTGAAAAACCGGATATATCGAATATCTCTTTGATAGTTGGTTGCATGGCAAATAGCAGGAATTTACCACCTGTTCCCATCATCTTCTTTTGTATGGTCAGAAAAACCCGCAATCCTGAACTGCTGATGTAGTTTAGTTTACTGCAATCAAGATAGATGGCCGTCACTTTTTCTTCGAAGAGCTGGTTGACAGCTTGTTCGAATTCATTGTAGTTCGTGGTGTCAATCCGGCCATCGATGGCAACTAAAGTTCCTTGTGCGATTGATTTTGTTGAGATTTTCATTGTTATATATCTTTTTGTTGATTTATTACATCGGATGTTTTATGGGCGTTAAAACTTTTTTGTCATGCGCAGGACATTCTCCTGTCCTACCCGTTCGTAGCTGACTTCATTCATAATTTTACGGATGAGAAAGATACCGAGTCCGCCAATCGGTCGTTCTTCGGCAGGAAGGTCAATATCTGGATCCTCTTTTCGCGTTGGATCGAATGGCTTACCGGTATCGGTAATGGTAATATCCAACTGATTAGCACTAAGCGTAAAATCAATTTTTATTTCATGCGTGCTGCCTTTTTCATAGGCGTAAAAAATCACGTTCGACAAAGCCTCCTCGAGCACCAGGTTGATGGGTGTAATAATGGCAAGCGGTAGTTGCCACTCCTCTTCCAAACCCTCAAGAAACGTTACCACCCGGTTGAGCTCGGCAATTTCGTTTCGTATAATCAATTGTTTATGCTCTTGTTGTTCCATAATAACTGATACTCATCATGGTTAAATCGTCTGATTGTGTATGTCCCTTTACATGATTTGCAACGGCTTGCGTAGTAGCTTCAATTATTTCTCTGGGCGAAGCGGCGGCATGTTGACTAATCACCTGAAGCAACAAATCGTCACCAAATAAGGCATTATTTACGTCTTCCGCCTCTGTCAGTCCGTCGGTGTATAAGAATATCTGATCATCAAGCGCTATCCGGATGCTTTCTTCGGTGTATTCATAGCTTTCAAATAATCCAACAGGAATGGCTTTGGTGATGTTGAAGTAACTCACATCCTTTTTATTTTTAATTAAAATCGGAGGATTATGTCCCGCGTTGCAATATTTCAATTCTCCTTTTTGGATGTCCAATATTCCCAGGAAGAAAGTCACGAACATATTCGACTCGTTGTTGAACGAAAGCGTTTTGTTAATCGAGCTGACAATTTCAGCCGTACTTTTTTCTTTGTCGGCAACCGAACGCAGCAAAGTTCTGGTAACAGCCATGAACAAAGAAGCCGGAATCCCTTTTCCCGACACATCGCCGATGGCAAAACACATCCGGTTATCGTCGAGCAGGAAGAAATCATATAAATCGCCTCCTACCTCTTTGGCAGATAAAAGCGTGGCATATAAGTCAATTTCAGGCATGTCAGGAAAGGGTGGAAAGATATGTGGAATCATGCCCATTTGAATTTCCTTGGCAATGCGCAACTCACTTTCAATCTTTTCTTTGGCTGAAGTAGTTTCTTTCAGATGAACGATATAATCAGCCAATTCTTTTTGCATGAAAGCAAATGAATCGTGCAACTCTTTCATCTCTTCACTATTCTCGATATGAGGCAGTTCTGTATTGAAATCTCCGGATGCAATCCCCCTGGCAGAAGCAGCAAATTTGGCAAGCGGACTAATCTGTCGATTGATGATGCGGATGGTAAAAAACAACAGCAAGCCCAACCCTATAAAAGAGAGTAAAATAATCGTGAAGTTTAATTTGTGCAGTCCGGCAAACATTTCATTATGTGGATACACCACGCCGAGCGACCATTTGGTAGTCGGCATCTGCGTATGATAAATCCAGACATAACCTAATGTTTTCAAATCGATTGAAGTCAAATCACTGACACCATGAATCATATTGCGACCAATATCCCGCAACTCAGGCTCTTCCAGTTCTTTTGCACGGGTAAAAATGGTTTGATTCATGATGTTGTTTGGATCAGGATGCGTAACATACACCCCTGTTCTGGAAATCAAAAAAGCATAACCCGTCTCAAAAATCTTCACAGAGCGCACAATTTCAGTCAGCCACTCCAGCGAAATATCAATGGTGATGATACCACCCAAAACACGCTCACCGCCTTTATTTAAATAGAAAGGAACCGAATAAGTCGAAAGCAAAGCATCTGCTCCACCTTCATCGTAATAAGGTTCAGTCCAATACGATTCTTTCAGCATAGCCGGAATCTGATACCAGTCCATGATAAAATAATTGTAGTCTGGTGACCACAGGTTTATCGTTTCTATTTTCTCACCGTTTCTGTAAGCATAAGGTGCATACGCAGCCACATTGGGTGCAAACATGCCCGGTTCGAACGCGATGGCACTGGCATAAATGATGGGGTTGTTTTTCACCAATTTAGCCAAAAAAGGCATGATTGAATCTTTCGGTATGGCACCGGTCTCCAACATCCAGGAAAGATTATTCGGAATCATTTCAGCTGGCTTGATGATTTCCTCTATCATTTTGATGGTGTTATCCGCCAGAAAAACAGCATTTTCACGGGTTGAACGCTCAATTTCAGAACGCGTATAATAATAATAGGTGGAGAAAATGGCCGCACCTAATAATATGGTAAAAAACAATATGCGGATGATAATCTTAAAAGACAGGCTTTTTGTTCTCATATAAATTTTTTTTTCGTAACTTATTACCCAGGGATTTCTTACGCCACGAAGTGGCAGTAATCCATAGCTAATCCATAAAAAAATCTTCCATGGTCAGTTTTATGTCTTTTATTCCTGAATTTATCTTGATAATATCTAATGCATAAAGGAAGTCTGCTCGCATCAACTGGCCATACGCTACTTTCTTATTACCAGGCGTAATCAATTCCAGCACCTTGTCGAGCATCCAGTATTGATGCGCTTTGTTATTCGGGAGGTGCGCTTTTTTCATTTCCGCAACCACCAAATTGACCGTATAGTCTCTGTTCTTGGCAGCGTATTCCCAACCTTTAAGGGTAGCCTGAACAAATTTTCTCAACGCATCTTTTTTCGTTTTGTATGTTGATTCCAGGCAATACAAACCATCTTCGGGGATATCATAACCATAATCAGCAAAATAAAAAGCAGTCAATTCTTCCTCGTTAATTCCACTGTTGATGATCTGATCATACTCGTTATAATTCATCACGGTCATCACATCCACCCCATCCATCAGAAACAAATTAACGGTATTCAGGATACGGACAATCTCCATGTTTATTTTTCTGTCACGTAAAAAAGCGAAAGGAATATCATCAAAGCCACTGCTCCAGATGCCCAGTTTCTTTCCTTGTAAATCTTCGGGTTTACTGATACCGCTCTTTTTCTTGGCCACCAGCATAAGTGCTGAATGTTGGGAAAGCTGGGCAATATTCACAAGTGGTGTCTGATTGACCCGCAATTTGATGGCATCCATCAGGAAAGAAGAAACGACATCGGCTTTACCACTTTTGAGCAAATCGAGCGAAGAAACATCAGCTGAAGAATGAATAATCTGCACATCCAACCCGGCATCCCGATAAAAACCCTGATCAAGTGCTACATAAAATCCGGCAAACTGCGCCTGTGGTATCCAGTGAGGGGAAAACACAAGCTTTTCGGACTGTGCCTGCAATGTTTGTAATGACAACATAAGCAGCAGACAGCAAATAAAGATACGGACGAAAATGACGTGTTTCATGATACTTAATATTTTTTAGTCACCCAGCAATTTCAGCGATAACATCCACTGATTGGTATCAGGCAAACCGGCTTTCATTTTCCGGGCATAACCTACCGACCAGGTTGTTTTAAGATAAGAAAACATCACCAATTGAATATCAACCTGCACACCGGCATTGAATGTGTGTGCACGTTCCGCAATGTGGTCAAAATTAGTTAATAAATGGGTACCAAACAAGGATGATTTGATAAATGTTGGATATAACCACGATGTACCGACACCACGCAGGCGAATCGGTTTCAAGTTAAGGTCTCCCATTGTCTTAATATAATTATACGCTTGTATTTCATCAATCTGTGCCCCCGGAAAAGCCATGGCATGGCGATATTGTTCCGATGGTTGCCAATCGACATAGTTATTGCGGAATCCGCCGAAATAGAAATGCGACATTCCCGATGACCGGTCACCAAGCGATTGACCGATGCTGTTGCGAATCCAGAAACTTGTATTTCTAATTCCCGGAACCAAAAAACCAATATCCTGATTCGAAACAAATGAGGGATATAATTTGCCCTGAGCTAAATATGAAGTGGCCGCGATATTCCAGTCGTAACCTTTTTCATCGACCACTCCTCCCAGCGTTTTTCTTAATTTTGATATGCCATACCCCGCTGTAGCTGCCTGAAAATCACGAATTGGAGATGCGACATTCTGATATTGTGGTAAAACCTCTAAATCACCGTATGTATATAATCCGAAATTGTATGATTTTTTCAGCGGTTGCCTCATGGCATTTGTCCGTTGATAAGCAACGCCTATGGAATAACCTGCACGACTTCTTTTCGTAGGACCAAACAAATCATAAAAATGGGTTTGGTTAAAATTGGCCGTCAGTTTCCAGTTCCAGTACGACCAATCAAACATCAGGTGAATCTTTTGTTTGTCTTCAAATTGACTCCAGGGTGAACCGCCAACAAACAAATCAATATTACTGATGCCAACCGGATCGCGCCAGTTCAACCGGTAACCCAGTGCCACCGTGTTTTTATATCCCCCGATATCCGGAAAAGCGTTGGCTAACTTCATTTCATGCAAAGGATGATAAGCCTTGCTAACAGTTTTTGTCTCTTTAAATTGTTGCGATGCCGGTGGCAGCGACCAGTCCTCCACCAACGGATTACGCTGATACACCTGATTGCCAAAATATTCAATAGAATTGGCTTCGGAGAGCACCTTGTAAGGAATGATGCCGGGAACCATCCCGTCACGGTTAAACCGCAACACCAGCAGGCTACTGTCGTTCAGTTGTAAAGGAGTAAAGAAACCGGTCTCAGTATTCGACAACAATTCAAAGCTTTTATCTTCGAGCTTGATTCTCCACACATTCGAGACACCGGTATAATAAGAGGTACCAATGAGGTATTTCTCATCATTAGAAAAACGGAATTGCGTGAGGGTATTATCATCGAGCGAATAAACAGTTTCATAGCCTGTAGTACCCTGTTCCAACGCAGGTATATCAAAAAGAATAATCGATTGTTCGCCTTTCACTCCCGAGAGAGACGCAATCAGCTTGTCGCCGGTTTTCGGGATATCCAGGTCAAATATCGTTCTGCCAAAAGGTGCAGTGTAAAGCGGGATTACTTTATCATAAGGTGCAGGAATCTTCACAAGCGTCGCTTGTCCATTATCATGTCTTACCCCCCAGATACTTTTATCAACTGCATTAAAGGTCAGGTTACCGGTACGGGTAAGATGATTAAGGGTGTTTTTTTTACCCGTTTTCACATCAACCTCCACCAGACTGCGATATTTGCTGTTCTGTTCGGTTATATATACTTTTTCATCTTCCTGAT
The DNA here is from genome assembly GCA_024710005.1 of Paludibacter sp. GTDB lineage: Bacteria > Bacteroidota > Bacteroidia > Bacteroidales > Paludibacteraceae > Paludibacter. The sequence continues at coordinate 30,873 of JANJVQ010000006.1, forward strand.
TATAAGTCAGGTGCGTTGAATAATATAATTCAGGTGAATCCAGGGTTGCCAGTTTACGGATTTTTCCTGTTTGCACATCAATTTCAACCACTTGTGAAATGATACCCGGATAATTGATAGCCGCATACATCTTAGCTGTTTCAGCATTGTATTCAAATTTCGACACATTGCCGAGGGGCTTACCGGTAATCGCGTTAAAATCAGTGAGAGGATAAGCCTTTACACGATCAATATTTTCCTGCTGAAAACCTATCTCCCATGTCGTCCATTCCTTCCACACGTCATGAACAGATTTGTCATACACGTGTTGAAACTGCGCAGCATAAAAGGTTTTACTGCTATCAGTCCGGTTGTAAAATGCCTTCAATTTTTCAATTCCGTACTCATAAGCCAGGTAGGACACAAACCTCGAACCATAAAGGTATGCATTGGCGCCCACCTGAAAATCGATGGTAGTACCTTCTGTTTCCAGACCTATAAGCGAATATATGGGCATTTTCTCATTCACAATACTTCGGAAATACATTTCATCGTAAGTTCCCATGGCACGACCCAATCCACCCGACATCCAGGTTTCCAGAAAACACGCGATTCCTTCGTGATACCAACGAGGTGCATACCAGCGTGGCGTTGTCAGGTAACTCCACAAGGCAGAAACAGGTTTCTCTTCATTTCTTCTGATTTTGCCCCTGAAGAGGTTCCGGTAGAATTCATCCTGTTTATTTGCTTTATCGGCCATCACGATGTGTGTCAGTTCGTGATTGAACAACCACTGAAATCGCTCATTCGAAGGAATGATGCTAAAAGCGAAACTATAGGGGGAAATGCCTAATTGCACCTGACTGAAAGGCATGGCGATGGCGCCACCGTGCCCGTTATCCTCAAAATCATTCAATACAACATAAGTGCTGATGTCGTTGTAACGCCATAAATCACGGTGGAATTTCAGTGCATTCTGATAAGTCTGCATGACATGTGGCACGAGATAATCGTAACGTTTACCAAAGTAAATTAAATGCAGGTTGCCATCTTTTATCTGATTAATCTGTTGAGCCCGGAGGAAAAATCCCCCGGGTAACAATGAAATAATCGTTACTAAAACACCAATTACAACTCGATAATATGCCATGGATTATTTTCGGGTGAGCGTTTCACAGTGTGATGATCAGCGTGTTTTTTAGTTTATGTATTGAGAAATGCTACCCAGTTTTTCTGCGTCAGTAAATCCTGCACCCAGTTTCTCTGCGTCTGTAAACCCGGTACCCAGTTTTTCTGCGTCAGTAAATCCTGCACCTAATTTTTCTGCATCAAAAAAGCCAACACCTAATTTCTCTGAATCAAATGCAATAATACCACCCAATTTCTCTGAATCAAAAAAGCCAAGACCTAATTTTTCAATATCGTTTTGTACAAAATAACCTAACTTTTCAGTATCGAAAAAACCAAGTGTTTCCTTATCCAGAAAACCAAGTTTTTCCATGTCTGTATAATAGACTTTATTCAACGTTTCCATATCCTTGACCATGTTGCCCTTAATATCGGCAGGAGTTGTTTGGACATCCTTAGCAAACAATTGTTTTTTATCGAAATATTTCAGCATGACCTTATCTCTGGTTGCTATTGATGCACCTATTTGATTGAATACAAGCAAATCATGCGCACGATTTAAGTTCTCATTGGCTGCTCTGCCGGTTTTCAGGATATAGGCATCTAAACTTTCGATGAAAGAAATAACGGCGCCATTGCGGTGATTCATCTGCGCGATGATGTTATTCGCCTGCGTAATGGCGTTGCGCAACATTTCCGGAGAAGATTCTTCAACCGATTGGCATACGAGTGTTGCCATCAACAAATCTTTGCGTGAATTTTCCAAAAACGAAGCATATTTCTTCATCACTTCAATTTGAGTGGCATGTTGAGCCGCGAATGCTTCTTCAGTTTTAGCTTGTTCAACGGCATAGACAATGGTTTTAGCGAACTCGAGCGATTTTGCATAGTAAAAACTCATGTACTGCGCAACAGTTTTTTGCATGATTGTGTCTGTTAGCAAGTCGTTTCGCAACTCGATATCTGCTTCAGTTGCTTTGGTGTTTCGGTAATTACTTACCCTCCCGATGGTTCCTGAAACCTCATCGCGATTAACATGAGGGTAATCAACAAATAATCCGACTAAATAACCGGCAACAAATGTGAATACGATTACCAGGGCTGTGATTAAATTTCTTTTGTTTTTCATGTACTAAAATTTTTTAAGATTAATATAATATGATTTCTTTATAAAAATCATCCTGATGAGCTGTTATTTCAACAGACTTAATTTCCACAAATCTCTGTAGTTCATCCGAATCAAAGGAGCAAGCGTAATTTCACCGACTTTCCCTATCTGTTTCTTTAACATGTGCAGCTCCTGTAACTTACTTTGTATATCAGACTCCTGAATAATCGGGAAACCGTTTTCCCTGAGCATCAAATTGCGTTTTGCCTTGATGGACAATTCAAGATAAAGCCGGATATAGCAATACATATCGACAATAAGCTCCGGAGCAAACCGGGATTTTAATGATATCAAATATTCACCGGCCCGGCTACCTGAGAACTGACCTTTATTTATCAGCTGCAATAACTCAATCTCATTGCTGAATTCCATTTCGAGCCATTGTTGCAATTGTTTTTCGTTTCGGTTGAATATCAGGATAAAAATCAGTGGCAGCAGTACAATAACACCAACAGTTTGAAGCAAAGGATTAACGTAAAAATGATTGAAGACCGAGTGAATAATATAAATGGCAATAAAAGCAATGACTGCATGCTTCAGATAAGAACCTTCAATATTCTTTGCATTGATAAGAATTAAAGCTAATAAAGCGGTACAACCTCCGTGCATAAAAGCAGTTCCGAAACCGCGTATGATACCAACCGCTATACTTAAATCCGGGATATTATATATGTAAATACTATTTTCTACCAGCGCGAATCCGGTTCCAACGGCGAAACCATAAACTACAGCATCAATCATAAAACCAATCCTTTTCCTGGAAATAAGCAGGAATATAAAGAGCGATTTGATGATTTCTTCCGTCCCGGGGGCTATATAAAGTGAAAGAAAGTCGAAAGTCAGTTTGCCTGAATCTAACATTATGTTGTTGAAAACATAAGCCAAACCAGCACTGAAAGCACCCCACATGATTGCCAGGAAAAGTATACCCTTTTGTACCAGTTTAAAACTATCCAGCAAGAAAAGAAAAAATAAAAACATGATAACCGGAATTGTACTTAAGGGAACTTCCATATCAATTTTTATTTTCCTGTGATTTAACTGTTACTGACTATCGGTGAAATGCAAATATAAATATTTTTTTTAAGAATAATTATTTAAATTAATCTTTTCTACTAAAAACAGCTAAGAAGGTTCAACAAACCACCCTCAATTCAGGTCGATTTTAAAGAGAAAACAGAAAATTGCGTATTTATTTATACCAATCATCCATAATTTTAAGAAACTCAACCACTTTTTCTTCCAGCACCTGATTGCGGCTTTTCAATTGTTGATATAAATACTGTGTTTCGAGCAGGTTCTTGATACGATAACTCACTTCAATCAAGTCAAAAGGTTTTGAAAGAAAATCTTTCGCACCGCACTTGAGTGCTTTGTGTTTTGCTTCGGTAGTGATATCGGCAGTCAGCACCAGGATAGGTAAATACCTGTTGGGACTCAACGATTTCATTCTTTCTTCCCGCAGTTTATCCATCACCTCGTAACCGGTCATGTGAGGCATCATCAGGTCAAGTAATATCAAATCAGGATCGTATGTTTTAACAAGCTCACTTACTTTGCGCGGATCCATGGTACTCTCCACCCGGGTATATCCCTCAATTTCGAGTAGTCCTTTCAATACATCGATATTGGATTCGAGGTCATCCACGATCAATATCTTCGCGTTTTTTAAATTATGTTCAATCATACTCAACAAATTTTATTTAAACAAATTACACAACATTTATACTTATTTTTTCTGGTATTTATCAATTTCCTGAAGTAGTTCCAGTACGTCCAATGGTTTTGTCAGGTAACGTTCGGCTCCTGACTTCATCAGGCTTTTAATCCGGTAGGGCATGGCATCGGCACTGATGATAACTACCGGGATGTGCTTGGTTTGTTTATGCTGTTTTAACTCCCTGATTACCTCACTACCGTGTGTATCCGGCAAGTCAAGATCAAGCAAAATCAAATCAGGCGCGTGTTCAATAGCCAAATCAATGGTTTGTTTTCCGTATTTATTACAAATCAGCTTGATATCGGGCCTGTGTGTTGTTAACACCTGTTCAACCAACTCAATGTTAGAATGGTTATCTTCGATGTACAAAACCGTACCTTTCGCTTTTTTATTATGACTGTTAACAACATCTGTCCCGTCTAATGCCGATAAATTCAATTTATCATGACTTACATGCGGTAAAGTAATGGAGAAAGTACTACCTTCACCCAACTTACTCTGAACAGAAATCACGCCATCCATTAATGCAGTCAGTTCTTTCGCGATAGACAAGCCAAGACCGGTTCCCTCAATCTGCATTTCTGTATTGGCAAGTCGCTCAAACGGAACAAATAATTTATTGATATCTTTTTCAGCAATACCCACTCCGGTGTCTGTTATTGCAATCTTTACCCTGTCGTCTTCACCAATATCTCCCGGCTCAACAAAGGTTTCGACTGTTACAGTTCCTCCTTTTTTGTTGTATTTAATTGCATTAGTCAGGATATTGACCAACACCTGGATCACTCTCTGTTTATCTGCCTTAACAGACAAATCATCTGTTTTATGCTCAATATAATGAATGGTAATTTGCGGATTGATGGTAAGCGGATGCACCAAATCAATGGCTTCCGAAATCGCCTCTTTCACTTTTATTTGTTCAACACTCAACGATAACTTTCCGGCTTCAATTTTAGAAATATCAAGTACTTCATTGATCAGTTTCAGCAGGTGATTACCACTGGTCAGAATATGGTCGACTCCACGTCGTTGAACCGGAGACAATTCACCCATCGAAAACAACTGAGCAAAACCCAGAATTGAATTCATCGGGGTACGAAGCTCGTGACTCATTCTCGAAATAAATTCACTTTTGGCCTTGTTTGCCTTTTCAGCTTCGTTTCTGGCTTGTTTTAATTCGGTCTCGTGCTTCTTCCTCGCCACGACTTCTTTCATCAGGAATTCATTGGTAATGGATAGTTCTGAGGTCCGTTCCATTACCTTTTGCTCTAAGCTCAGGTTTAGTTCCTGCAGTTCTTCCTCCACTTTCTTTCTGCTGCTGATATCCTGAATGATGGCTACAAAGTTTACAGTGTTACCATTTTCATCCAGAATGGGGTTGATAGATACATCCTGCCAGTATAATTCGCCATTTTTACGTTTATCAATATTCTCACCATGCCATACACTGCCTTCTCTCAATGCGGTCCATAATTCTTCATATTCTGGCTCATCTGCCATGGCCAACTTCAGAAATTTATACTGCTTGCCAACAATATCTTCCTGTGCATAACCGGATATTCTTGAAAAAGATGGATTTACATACTCAATAACGTGGTTTAAATCGGTGATTAGAATCATATTCGGACTCTGTTCGACTACTTTTGAGAACTTGTGTAGTTGCTTTTCCGATAATTTTCGTTCTGTTATATCTTCTTTAATTCCCAGATAATGGGTAATCTCCCCCTTGTCGTTGGTAATAGGCGAAATGGAGGCAAGCTCCCAGAATAGATCTCCATTTTTTTTGCGGTTATGAAACTCTCCTTTCCAGACTTTACCTGATTTAAGGGTATTCCACAAATTAGCATAAAAAGCCTTCGGATGCTCTCCAGATTTTAAAACCCGCGGATTTCTACCTATTAACTCATCAAAACGATAACCTGTCAAATCAGCAAATTTCTTATTTACATACTCAATATTTGCATCAAGATCTGTAATTACAACTGAAACAGGATTCTGTTCCACTGCAAGTGATAATTTGCGCAGCAAATCATCCGATTTCCTTTTTTCAGTAACATCCCTGGCAATTCCATCTATAACAACAACATTTCCATGCTCATCCATCAAAGGAACTGCATTTGAACTATGCCAGTGCCATTTCCCTTTTACATCTTTTACCCTGTATTCAACTCCCGACTTTCGATTGCCTGTTTTAAGCAATTCATTTATGGCATCAAAACACAAGTGCCAGTCTTCCTCATGTACAAATTCAGTAAACGGATGCCCGATTACCTGCTCCAGCGAATGTCCTAATGTATAGGTCCAGGCAGGGGAAGCAAAAATAATTATTCCTTCCGGTGACAGCTGGTAAATGACCTCATGACTGTTTTCAATCAATTTCCGGTATTTCTCCTCACTTCTTCTAAGCTCTTCTTCAGACCTTTTGGAGTCGGATACATCTATGAAAATGGTCGTAAAATGATTTTTTTCCGGAGAATAGACATGTACCCTGTACCATTTATCCAATGGCTGCGAATACTGATCAAAGTTTTTTTCCAGTCCTTTCAGTGCTACTTCACCATAAAAACCAATCCAGTCGAAGTCTCCTTCTGTTATCCCCGGAACTGTTTCTAAAATTGACTTATTCAGAATATGTTCTCTTTTTAATCCGGTCAGATTTTCAAATGCTTTATTTACTTCGAGAAAAACATAATCGACGGGGATTCCCTTATCATCCAACACAATACGATGATAGGCATAACCCAGAATAGGACTGTTTAAAATGGCGTTCAGTGATTTTTCATCCATATATGAGGTATCGACAAGTACCTTTTAGTACAATTAAAAAAGTTGCACTGCAAAGTTACTTAAAAGTCTGACAAATACAAGATGTAATGTGGTTTATTGCAAAACTCTGTGAATAAAATACAGGTTTTCTCCTGATGTGATTATTAATTGATACTGGTTACTTTAACTCAGAACTTATCAATTTCAATCAATAAACTTACGAGATCGACCGGTTTCGTGAGGTATGCCCTGGCGCCTGCAAGCATTAATTTCTTCATTTGGCCCTGAGTGGCATCAGCTGTTAAGACGACTACCGGAATACTATTGGTTTCAGCATCACCTTTTAATGCTGTCAACACCTCACCACCATGAATATCAGGCAGATTCAAATCCAAGAGGATCAGGTCCGGCTGGTGTTTTTTTGCTAATGATATCGTTTTCTTTCCATGCGTATCACAAATAAGCTTGATGTTCGGACGCAGGTTACTCATCACCTGCTTGATTAAATCTGTGTTAGAAAGATTGTCTTCAATGTATAAAATAGTTGTAACGCGTTCCACCGGATTCGAAATTACCGGAGCAATATCCTGATTCACCATGTCCTGATTTTGATGTTCGGCCAATGGAACATCTATCCAAAATGTACTGCCAACTCCATACTGACTTTTCACGCCGATATTTCCGCCCATGATATGCATTAGCTCCAGGGCAATCGGCAATCCCAACCCGGTACCTTCGGCAGAAGACTCATCGGTGATAATTCTTTCAAAAGGTATAAACAATCTTGGAATATTTACATCCTCTATTCCGATTCCTGTATCCTTGATGGTAATCCGGATGAAATTTTTGTCAACAGGATTAACAAAAAAGTTCAATATAATCGAACCGTTTGGTTTATTGTATTTTACAGCATTACTCAATAAGTTAACCAATACCTGAATCAATCGTTGTTTGTCGGCACTCACAAAAATAGTTTCAGAAAGATTTTCCAATAATTTCAGACTGATGTTTCTTTCTTTCATCAATGGTTTTACGATATCAACTGCTTCCTTGATGGTTTCCTGAATCTTAATATTTTCGATAGAGATAGAAATCTTACCTGACTCAATTCTGGCCATATCGAGCACTTCATTGATAAGCTTCAACAAGTGCCTGCCATTATTCATGATGTGTTTCACACCTTTACGCTGAGAATCAGGCAAATCAGTATTCATTTCCAGTAGCTGTGCAAAACCGAGAATCGAATTCATGGGAGTACGCAGTTCATGGCTCATCCTGGAAAGAAACTCACTCTTGGATCTATTGGCCTCTTCGGCTTCCTTTGTGGCTCTGACCAACTCATTTTCGGCTTCTTTTCGCTTGGTGATATCAATCATAGTAATCAGCAAACATTGGTCTTTACCTACATAAATTGAATCGGCAGAAAACAATCCGACCATAATTGAACCATCCTTTTTGATTAAATCTGCTTCAATTTCCTGAAAGGGAAGGTTGTTCTTTACAAAATCAAAATCCACATCAAATTTTTGCAGGTTGCGGAAAAGTTTTAGTTCGGGTACAGTCTTGCCAATTACTTCCTCCCTTTCGTAGCCGGTTTGTTTTACCATGGTATCGTTCACATCAATAAACCGGTCGGTTTCCATATTGATAATGCCCATCAACACGGTATTCGATTGAAATGCCCTGGAGAATTTTTCTTCAGAAAGCAGTATTTCAGAAACATCTCTGCAAAAAGCAAAATAAACGGGCTTATCGTTCCAGTATCCATTTTTCACAATGGTTTCAACGGGAATGACTTCTCCCGATTTTGAAATGAGGGGGACAGTACATTTATCGGCTATTCCCGCGTACATCTTGTAAACAATTTTCTTTGCTTCAAGCTGTCTTTCGGCCGGATGAATAATTTCAACCGGTTTTCCCAGCAAATCCTCCGGATTATATTTCAATCTGTTTTTTACGGCATCATTAATTTCGACAATTTTCCCTTCCGCATCAAAAACAAACAGAAAATCATTATTTGCCCTGAAGAAATTCTCGAAGTTACGTTGTGCCTGACTAAGCAACACATCTTTCCGCTGATTCATCATGATTCCGGCAAACATATTACCCCACACTTTCAAAATATTCACCTCCGAATCAGCAAATTGTTTAGTATTACGGGTATAATCCAATCCGAGAAAACCAACCAGTGTATTGTCAACATAAATCGGTATTATCAACACGGATCGAATACCTAATCCGGTCATGGTCAGCCTTTCAACCCTCCACCTGTCATCTAATTCTGCAACAACGGGAATCACGATTTCCTTGTTTTGCTTTAAGGTATTTATCCACATCGGGATGGAATCACAGGACATATTTTGTAAAATATGAATCTGAGGATCAACCCCATCTCGACACCACTCATGGGTATTACTCATGTGGGCGCCGTCGTCGCTAAATTCAAAAATATAGGCCCTGTCGGCATCGAAAAACTTCCCGATACGACTCAGTGCAAAATTGTAAGCAGCAGGTATGGCAGAGATTGGGGTTCCCGTTAATTTAATTGAGACCTGCAACAATTCATCTTCGAGTTCCTTGATGTGTTTCTGCTCGGTAATGTCGGTAACAGAGCCAAATATCCCGATACGTTTGTTTTTACTATCCTGACTAATCCAGGCAAAAACTTCCACCCATTTGATTGCACCGGTTTTGGTTATCGCCCTGAACTGATGAGGAATATACTCCCCTTCGTGTTTTAATAAATTCTCGAAAATTTTTTGCGCGATTAAACTATCTTCGGTATAGATAAAACTATCGAAATGCCGGCCTAATGATTCTTCCAGGCTGTAACCCAATATTCTTTCCCATGCTTTGTTTATAAAGATAATCTTCCCTTCATTGTCAACATGAAAGATGATATCTTTCAAATTATCTATCAGGGATTTATATCTTTTTTGTTTGTTCCCGAATATCAGTTCAATATTATTTGCTGTGGATGAGTCCATCGGCATTTCGATTCTTCAGATAATATAAATAATTTGTGCTGATTAGTTTATCGTTTATTTTTATAACAACTGGAAAAATATTTTGTTTATTTATTCATCAAATATACTTCCATTGAAAAGGACTAACCCGTTATAAACAGATTAGTCCTTTACATATTGTTATAATTCAGAATAATAGCTTATTCTTCAAGCAGAATTTCCATGATGGTACACGCGGCTTTGGCAACGGAAGTCCCCGGACCAAAGATGGCAGCAACACCTGCTTTATAAAGATAATCATAATCCTGTGCAGGAATAACTCCTCCGGCAATGACAATGATATCCTCGCGACCCAGTTTCTTCAGTTCTTCAATAACCTGTGGTACGAGGGTTTTATGACCTGCAGCGAGTGAGGAAACACCCATGATATGCACGTCATTTTCAACGGCTTGCTTGGCAGCTTCGGCCGGAGTCTGGAACAAAGGTCCCATATCCACGTCGAATCCGCAATCGGCATAACCGGTTGCAACTACTTTAGCTCCACGGTCGTGACCATCCTGTCCCATTTTGGCAATCATGATGCGGGGACGGCGACCTTCTTTTTTCGCGAATTGCTCGGTCAACTCACAGGCTTTCTGAAAGTCTGAGTCGTTTTTGGTTTCTGATGAATACACGCCTGAAATTGTTCTGATGGTTGCTTTATAACGTCCTGCCACTGCTTCGCAGGCATCTGATATTTCGCCCAAAGAAGCGCGAACCTGAGCTGCTTTGACTGCCAGTTCGAGCAGGTTTCCTTTTCCTGTTTTGGCACATTCGGTAATGGCGGCAAGCGCTTGTTGTACTTCAGTCTCGTTTCTGTTGGCTCTCAGTTGTTTGAGACGTTCGATTTGTTGAATACGAACGGCTGTATTGTCCACTTCAAGAATATCAATCGGATCTTCTTTTTCCAAACGATAGCGGTTCACACCTACGATAACCTGTTTGCCTGAGTCAATACGGGCCTGCGTGCGGGCAGCCGCTTCCTCGATGCGCATTTTAGGGATACCGGTTTCGATGGCAGCTGCCATACCTCCCAGTTTTTCCACTTCTTCAATCAATGCCCATGCTTTTTCAGCAATTTCATTGGTAAGCGATTCAACATAATAGGAACCTGCCCATGGGTCTACTTCCCGACAGATTTCCGTTTCCTGCTGGATGTAAATCTGGGTGTTACGGGCAATACGGGCTGAGAAGTCGGTCGGCAAGGCAATGGCTTCGTCCAACGCATTGGTATGCAGCGACTGGGTATGTCCCAGTGCAGCACCCATGGCTTCGATACAGGTACGTCCCACATTGTTAAACGGATCCTGTTCGGTCAGCGACCAACCGGAAGTTTGCGAGTGGGTACGCAAGGCCAGTGATTTTGGATTCTTCGGATTAAATTGTTTTACAATCTTCGCCCACAACATACGGGCAGCACGCATCTTGGCAATTTCCATGAAGTGATTCATACCTATCGCCCAGAAGAATGACAAACGCGGTGCAAAAGCATCGATATCCATACCCGCGTTTACACCTGCACGCAGGTACTCAAGTCCGTCGGCAAGCGTATAAGCCAATTCAATATCGGCAGTCGCACCTGCTTCCTGCATGTGGTAGCCTGAAATTGAAATTGAGTTAAACTTCGGCATGTTCCTCGAAGTATATTCAAAGATATCTGCAATAATCTTCATTGAAAACTTCGGAGGATAAATATAGGTATTACGCACCATGAATTCCTTGAGGATGTCGTTCTGGATGGTACCGGCCATTTCTTCGAGTTTGGCGCCCTGTTCCAGTCCGGCATTGATGTAGAAAGCCAAAATGGGCAACACAGCTCCGTTCATGGTCATGGAAACCGACATTTTATTCAATGGAATACCATCGAACAACACTTTCATATCTTCCACAGAACAGATTGACACACCCGCCTTGCCTACATCACCCACCACCCTTTCGTGGTCGGCATCGTAACCCCGGTGTGTGGCCAAGTCGAATGCAACCGACAAACCTTTCTGACCGGCAGCAAGGTTACGACGATAAAATGCATTGGATTCTTCAGCTGTGGAAAAACCGGCATACTGACGGATGGTCCACGGTTGCATGGCGTACATCACCGAATAGGGACCTCTTAAGTAGGGCGGCAGACCGGCAGCATAGTTCAGATGTTCCATGCCTTCCAGGTCATCTTTTGAATAAAAAGGTTTTACCGGAATCAATTCAGGTGTAAGCCAGTTTGACTCAGGCATTGTGGCAGCTTGTTGTGCTGCAAATTCATTAATTTGAATGTTTTTGAAGTTGGGCTTCATATTTTTTTAATTTAAACAATATTTTATCCGATAGGGAAAAGTATAAAAACAGCCACATCCCACACTGCATGAGAAATGATGAGTGGCACAAGATTCTTTTTACTGTACATGAACATCAGTCCCCAGAATGCACCACACACCAGAGCAGCCATTATCAACATGAAATTAAAAGACCAGATATGAACCAACGCGTAAATCAGTGTAGTAACGACGAAAGCAGTCCAGTCACCATATTTTACACCCACAGCACGTTGAATAAAACCACGCCAGAAAATCTCTTCGGCCGGACCAATAACCACGAGCAACAACAAACCTATTATATAAGGATTACTGCCGTCTTTCATGCTGTAGATGTTTCCAATCTGCGGTTTGGCAAAATCGAACCAGGCTGTTGACAGGTAATTTCCAAGATAGAAAATACCATACAAAGCAACCGCTGAAACCAATCCCAGCGCTACGTCTTTGGATGTAACCCTGAACTGTTGCCAAAAATCTTTGGTTGAAATCAGGCTGATCCAAATCAGCAAAGCACCGGAAATACTCATCGTCAGCCAGAAATTCGTGATTCCTGCTGTACAGGGTGAGAACATAAAGAACCAAAGTCCGGCTGCAAGTAGTATCGCCAATAATATCCTGCTGTTCATAACGCTTTGGCAATCAGGTTCAACACGGAGAAAAGCAGAGCAAACATCATCACCAACTGAGCCGACATGGCATCCAGATCTTTAATCACTTCCGGCTTTTCAATATCAGCCTGCATCATCACCCGGATATTTTTCAGGGCGACGGGCACTGTAAGCAAAGTGACTAATGTAAGTGGATGCACCATCCCGATGGCATTCATGAAAATCAGAACCACATAAGCGCCAAGCGCCAAAACTACATATTGAATTTTGGAACCTTTAATTCCGAGCACCATCGCCTGTGTTTTGATATTGGCCATGGCGTCGTGTTTGATGTCACGGGTATTGTTGGCATGTAGAATATTAACAACCAGCATGGCAACGGGCACATTCAGTAAAATCACCTCCCAGTATAATTCACCGGTCATCACAAATGCAGTACCCATACCAATCAGGGGACCATAAATGATAAAAATCAGCAAATCACCGAGTGCGATTGACTTGAATACATAATAAAAATAAGTACCCAATACGCCAATCAAACCAATCCATAATAAATCCGTTCCGGTGAATAAAGTCAGTATCAGTCCGATCAGGATACCAATAGCCAACAGGATAAGCCCGAAAGATAATATTGTTTTCGGCTTGAAAACTCCTTCGACCAACATGCGGCTCGAACCAAACGACTCTTTACGATCAATATTATTCTTATAATCGAAATAATCGCTGATCAGATTTCCGGCAGCGTGTACAAACACTACCCCAATCAGGGCGATGATGCCAAACCACCAGTTAATCTCATGGAATACATGTTCCTGTTTAAAGAAAAGATACGACATGGTCAGAATCACAGGCATGGTAGATGCAGGGAAAGACCAGGGACGGGTTGCTATGACCCAGTTTTTAATTGGTTGTTTCATGATTAAAATAATTAAATTCCTAATGATGCATTGAAACCTTTCAATGATTCCAACACATTGGTTTTTACATTCACAAAATGAACAATTCCAAGGGATTTTAGTTCATCGGAACAAGCAGGTGCACCTGCAATAACCAGAATTTCTTTATTTTTTGTCAATTCATAAGCTTTAGGAGCCAGTTCAGCATATTCATCGTCGCTTGAACACAACACGATGATATCAGCCTGAGCTTTACGGGCAGCTTCAACACCCGCCTCCACGGTAGCAAAACCAAGATTATCGACTACCTCATATCCTGCACAGGCAAAGAAGTTGCAGGAGAACTGAGCGCGTGCCAACCGCATGGCTAAGTTACCGATGGTCAACATAAAGGCTTTCGGACGTTTTGCTGCTGCTTCAGTGGCAAAACGCAGATTTTCAAACTCTTCCGCAGCTCTTACTATTTCCAGTGTTTCAATGCCTTCTGCATGTTTATGTTTTGCCTGGTCGGTTGTTGTTTTACCTGCTGACACTTCAGTGAAGTTGGGGAATTGATTGGTTCCGAGCAATACCTCTCTACGAGATGAAACGTTTTTCAAACGGGCAGCAGCAGTAGCTTTGAGAGCTTGTTGCACCACCCCACTCTCAACAGCTGTCAGAAATCCGCCGGCATCTTCCATTTCGAGGAAAAGCTTCCAGGCTTGTGCAGCAATTTCATTGGTCAGTTTTTCGATATAATACGAACCGGCAGCAGGGTCAGTTACCTTATCAAAATTCGACTCTTCTTTCAGCAACAATTGCTGATTGCGGGCAATTCTTTCTGAAAATTCGTCCGGTTTCTTATAGACTGAATCAAAGGGTAATACAGTCAGCGAATGAACCCCACCCAACGAAGCACTCATCGCTTCCGTCTGGGTACGCAGCATGTTTACATTCGGGTCGAAGATTGTTTTATTGAAAGATGAAGTTTCAGCATGCAAACGCATTTTCATCGCGCAATAACAAATACCTTCAACAGTATCCGGGCATTCAGTTCTTCTGCAGGCTGGTTTGTAAGCTTCCACAATCAGCGCCCACAACCATTTGGCCGCACGGAACTTGGCAATTTCCATGAAATAGTTACTACCAACTCCAAAACTGAATTTAATTTTTTTAGCAGCTAATTGTGTATCAACACCTTTGTCAACCATCATCGACAGGTACTGGTTACCCCATGCCAACGCGTATCCCAGTTCCTGTGCCGCATATGCGCCTGCATTACTCAAACTGAGCGCATTTACATTGATAACACGATAGAAGGGTAATTTCGCAGCAGTCAACGCAGCAGCTTCCAACATCACTGCCATTTCATCAGCAGTAAACTTCTTACCACGCAGCAACATGCTGTTGATAGGATCGAAATTAACCGAGCCCTGTAATTCCGGCGCATTATAGCCTTTTGCCGTGAAATAATCGATCAGCAGATTTACCAGGTCAACCGTTTTTTTCGAACAGGTTTTGAAATTCAATTCTACGCAGTTAGCCGCGATTCCGTCAAGTAAAGTTGCAATAAAATCAGCAGACAAGTCTCCCTTGTCGACGGTAAACCCGAGCGAGTTAACACCCCTGTTCAATAAATCCAATGCTTTTTTATTGGCTGATTTGGCGTCTTTCACTTCGATGTCCTGACGAACGAACCAATCATTATCGGCTTTCGTGCCCCGTACGAATGGAAATTTACCGGGTACAGCATCTGTTGTTTTATAGCTTTGAATATCCTCAGCACGATAAAACGGCAATACCTTAAACCCTTCGTTGGTCTTCCAAACAAGTTTTTTATCGAAATCAGCGCCTTTTAAATCAGCTGTAACTTTATCCATCCATTCCTGGGTTGAAACAGGAGGAAAATCAGCTAATAAGTTTAATTTTTTTTCTGACATAATTTTAAATTGATCTTATTTTCAAACGGCTGCAAATTTACTAAATATTTATTAAATTCCCATGATTTTGAGCTAATAACATTCCTGAAATTTTGTCCTGTTTTTTCATACAAACTGAATTAAAATACGTCAAATCGGCAGAAAAAACGCAATGGCTGATATTTTGATACAAAACAGGCAAAATTAAACAACAAACTATGAATACAACAAACAACAATCAGAACGAAAAGGCATTAAACAAATATGCCATTAATTTAAACGAACGAGCTAAAGCAGGTAAACTCGACCCCGTGATTGGTCGCGATGATGAGATTCGTCGTGTACTCCAGATATTGAGTCGCCGCACCAAAAACAACCCGATTTTAATCGGCGAACCCGGCACCGGCAAAACTGCGATTGCTGAAGGACTTGCCCACCGGATCATCAGGGGTGATGTACCTGAAAACCTGAAGAGCAAACAGCTTTTTTCACTCGATATGGGTGCGTTGATTGCCGGAGCCATGTACAAAGGTGAGTTTGAAGAAAGGTTGAAATCAGTTGTTAATGAAGTGATTCAGGCCGATGGAGAAATCATTCTTTTTATTGATGAAATACATACACTTGTAGGTGCCGGAAAAAGCGACGGAGCCATGGATGCTGCCAACATTCTGAAACCGGCATTGGCAAGAGGTGAATTGCGCGCTATCGGTGCAACCACACTGAACGAATATCAGAAGTATTTCGAAAAAGACAAGGCGCTGGAACGCCGTTTCCAAATTGTGATGGTGGACGAACCGGATGTACAAAGCACCATTTCAATCCTGCGTGGACTGAAAGAACGATATGAAAATCACCATAAGGTAAGAATTAAGGACGATGCCATTATTGCCGCTGTCGAACTATCTAACCGCTACATTACCGATCGTTTTTTGCCCGACAAAGCCATTGACCTCATGGATGAGGCTGCTGCCAAACTCCGGCTGGAAGTGGATTCTGTTCCGGAAGAGTTGGATGTGATCGAAAGAAATATCAAGCAATTAGAAATTGAACGTGAAGCCATCAAAAGGGAAAACGACACCAAAAAACTGGCTCAACTCAAAGAAGAAATCAATAAATTGAAGGGTGATAGTAAAGTGTTGTACGAAAAATGGTCATCCGAAAAAGCGCTGATAGACAAGATTCAACAGGCAAAAATTGAAATTGAAAAATTAAAATTCGAAGCAGATAAAGCGGAGCGCGAAGGTGATTATGGAAAGGTTGCCGAAATTCGTTATGGGAAAATTAAAAATCTGGAAACCGCAATCGTTGAACACCAGACCAAACTAAATGATCTTCAGGGTACAAATGCACTCATAAAAGAAGAAGTCGATTCGGAAGATATAGCCGATGTGGTGAGTCGCTGGACAGGCATACCTGTGAACAAAATGATGCAAAGTGAGCGGGACAAACTACTGCACCTCGAAGATGAGTTACACTTGCGGGTAATAGGTCAGGAGGAAGCCATCGTGGCTGTGGCTGATGCAGTGAGAAGAAGTCGCGCCGGCTTGCAGGATCCGAAACGTCCGATTGGCTCATTTATCTTCCTGGGGACAACAGGTGTTGGTAAAACTGAGTTAGCCAAGGCATTGGCCGAATACCTGTTCGACGACGAAAACATGATGACGCGGATTGACATGAGCGAGTATCAGGAAAAGTTTTCGGTAACGAGATTAATCGGCTCCCCTCCGGGATATGTAGGTTATGATGAAGGCGGTCAGCTTACTGAAGCCATCAGAAGAAAACCCTATTCAGTGGTGCTGTTTGATGAAATTGAGAAAGCCCACCCGGATGTTTTCAACGTATTACTGCAAGTGTTGGATGACGGACGTTTAACCGACAACAAAGGACGCACGGTCAACTTCAAAAACACCATCATCATCATGACATCAAACATTGGCTCGGCATTGATTCGGGAGAATTTTGAAAAGATGAATGCCTCGAACCATGATGAAGTGATTGAAATTACCAAAAATCAGGTTTTTGAATTGCTGAAACAAAGCATCCGGCCGGAATTCCTGAACCGGGTCGATGAACTCATCATGTTTGCACCATTGAATGAAAAACAAATTACGGACATCGTCAGGCTACAACTTTCGGGCATTCAAAAACTGCTTTCCGACAGTCAGATTCATCTCGAAATTGATGAAGAAGCAATACATTTCATTGCCCGTGCCGGTTTTGATCCGCAATTCGGTGCCCGACCGGTTAAAAGAGCCATCCAGAAACTGTTGCTGAACGATTTATCCAAAGCCATTCTTTCTGGAACAATCCGGCAAAACGATACCATTTACGTCGAACCGGATGGTGATAAATTGCGGTTCAGGAATTAAAATGCAAATGACATATGATTGCAAACGACATATGAAATGCATTAAAACAACGTAGAGACGCAATGCATTAAACAACGTAGAGACGCGCTATAGCGCGTCTCTACATTATTCGTTATTCGTTATTCGCAATTCGTTATTCGCCATTTACGTGTTCATCCCCCCGCAAACATTAATCACCTGTCCGCTTACATAAGAAGACAAATCAGAAGCGAGGAATAAAGTAACATTAGCTACTTCATCGGGCTTGCCACCACGGCGAAGTGGAATCATCTCAGCCCATTTGGCACGTTGTTCGTCAGTCAGCGCATGTGTCATTTCGGTTTCGATGAAGCCCGGAGCAATGGCATTGGCGCGAACACCCCTTGAACCCAACTCTTTGGCTACCGATTTAGCCAAACCAATCATACCGGCTTTAGAAGCAGAGTAGTTTGCCTGTCCAGCATTTCCGGAAACACCGACTACAGAACTCATATTGATGATAGAACCGGTGCGTTGTTTCATCATGATGGGCGTACAAGCATGGATAAAGTTGAATGCTGATTTCAGGTTTACATTGATAACCGCATCCCACTGCGCTTCACTCATGCGCATCATCAATCCGTCTTTGGTGATACCGGCATTGTTAACCAATATATCAATCCGTCCAAATTCTTTGTGTATTTCTTCCACCACGGTGTGTGTTTCGTCAAAATTCGCTGCATTCGAGGCATACGCTTTTACTTTCACACCCAGTGCTTCAATTTCTTTTTGCGTGTTCAGGGCATTTTCATCGATATTCAAATCTGTAAATGCAATAGCAGCACCTTCACTCGCAAGTTTCAACGCGATTGATTTACCAATTCCACGTGCAGCTCCGGTTACGATAGCCACTTTTCCTTCCAGTAATTTCATAAAATCTTGTTTTTAATTGATAATAGAAGTATTTATTGAGATATTTATTTATTTCCTTTCGCTCATCATCGACAAAAGGAATTCTTCATTATTCTCGGTTCTTTCCATGCGATCTTTCATAAATTCCATGGCTTCCACCGCGTTCATATCCGACAGGTATTTGCGCAGAATCCACATGCGGTTCAGGGTATCATTGTCGAGCAACAAATCGTCCCTGCGCGTACTGGATGCCATGATATCAACAGCAGGGAATACACGTTTGTTCGCCAACCGGCGGTCAAGCTGCAATTCCATATTACCCGTACCTTTGAACTCTTCGAAAATTACATCATCCATTTTCGAACCTGTTTCTGTCAGTGCAGTGGCAATAATAGTGAGACTACCACCATTTTCGATATTACGGGCAGCACCGAAGAAACGTTTGGGCTTATGCAGGGCATTGGCATCTACCCCACCCGACAGAATTTTACCGGATGCAGGAGCTGATGTATTGTAGGCTCTTGCCAGACGGGTAATAGAGTCAAGCAAAATCACCACATCATGACCACATTCCACTAATCTTTTGGCTTTTTCGTGAACCATGGCAGCTACACGAACATGTCTTTCAGCCGGTTCATCGAAAGTAGAGGAGATTACTTCGGCATTTACACTACGAGCCATATCGGTTACTTCCTCCGGACGTTCATCAATCAGCAACACCATCATATACACTTCGGGATGGTTAGATGCGATGGCGTTTGCAATTTCTTTCAGCAAAACGGTTTTACCTGTTTTAGGTTGCGCCACAATCAAACCACGCTGACCTTTTCCGATTGGAGAAAACAAATCGACCATACGAACAGACAGCGGATCTCTTTTGCCCGAGCATAAGGTAAATTTCTCATCCGGAAACAAAGGAGTAAGGTGCTCAAAAGGTACACGGTCACGTACATACTCCGGACTACGGCCATTGATTTTATTCACCCGAATCAGCGGAAAATACTTCTCACCTTCTTTGGGCGGACGAATTGAGCCGGTTACCGTATCGCCCGGTTTCAGTCCGAATAACTTTATTTGTGACTGAGATACATAAATATCATCCGGAGAACTCAGGTAATTATAGTCGGCAGAACGTAAAAATCCATATCCGTCGGCAACCATATCCAGGGTACCGGTTCCTTCCAGAATACCATCGAAATCATATTGTTTCTCAGGCTTCTGTGGATTGAATTTCGGACGGTTGTTATTTTGCTGATGTCCGTTTTTATAATGTCCGTTTTGTTGGTTGTTGTTTTCCTGAGCAGGTTGCTCAGTTGTTTCAGCAGGTTGCTGGGGAGTTGTTTCCTGATTTTTATCGTGTTTCTTTTCTAATACGATTTCGTGTTTGCCGGTTTCATTTTCAGGATTTGAAACTTCTTCTTTTACAGGAGCCTGTTGAACAGAAGTTTGTTGAAGTACTACCGGTTCTGAAATTACCTTATTCTCTTCAACTGTAACCTTGGCTGTTTTCTTAGCAGTACGCTTTTTTTGTTGTTTTGCCTTATTTTCCTGCTCTGCAACAACAGGTGTTTCTGGTTGAATCTGTTGAACCTGTTTTTGTTCTGGTTCTGATTCTGGTTTTTTTGCCGTCTTGGGTTTTAACGACAAAGTTTGTTTCTTTTTTTCTTCTACAGGCTCTTTTTTCTCCGGTTCATCAGCCTGAACGGTTTTTTTACCTGTTGCAGTCATGACTTTCTGATCGGTGTTCTTCTTCAGTGAAACCCTGGATCTTTTTCCTTTTTGCGGGTTGTTCTTTTCTTTAGCGGCCTTGTGTTGAGAATTAACAACAGCCTGACGATCAAGAATATCATAAACAAGTTGTTGTTGAGAAACAGAATTGGAAACTTTTAATTCCAGTTCAGCCGCAATCTTTTTTAGCTCAGTCATGTCTTTTGACTCAAGCTGGGTGAGGTTGTAATTACTCATAAAGTTTTGCAAATACGTTTATCCGGACAGTTTAATCGTAAAGTGGATCTAAACGTTTGTAATAATAATAATTTAATAATGTATTTTTATATCGGTTGATGTAAAGCAGGTTTGCTTCGTTTAAGAACAGAAATATGCTGCAAAGGTAAATTAATATTTTGAAATAACAAAGTTTTGTCTAAATTTGCGTGCATAAAATGCTTATATAAATTAGAAAAATGGGATTAAAACTCAGACTTACGATTATGAGCTTCCTTCAATTTATGATATGGGGAGCCTGGTTGATTACCATTGGTGTATATTGGTTTGAAAACCGCAAATGGGGTGGTGCAGATTTTGGCGCCGTATTTTCAACCCTCGGGATTGCATCTGTCTTTATGCCGGCCCTGTTTGGCATTGTTGCCGATAAATGGGTAAATGCAGAAAAACTATATGGTATTCTCCATATTCTGAGTGGAATAGCCATTTTTTCATTAAGCAGAGTTAATGACCCGGACACTTTCTTTTGGGTCATGCTGGTTGCCATGACTTTTTACATGCCAACCATCGCCCTATCGAATTCAGTTGCCTATAATGCATTGAAATCCAATGGATATGATGTAGTGAAAGTATTTCCGCCTATCAGGGTATGGGGAACCATCGGCTTTATCGCCGCCATGTGGGTTACAAACCTTACCGGCAACAAAGCAACAGAGGTTCAGTTCTACCTTTCTGCTGTATTTTCGTTGATTCTGGGAGTATATTCTTTTACGCTTCCGGCCTGTCCGCCTCCTTTAAAAGGCAAAAAAGATATCAACCTGGCTGATTCTCTGGGCTTGAAAGCATTTAAACTGTTTGCCAATTATAAAATGGCTCTGTTCTTTATCTTCTCGATGTTTTTAGGTGCTGCCCTGCAACTTACTAATATGTACGGCGATACTTTCCTGGATGATTTTAAAAACATCCCTCAGTATGCTGAATCCTTCGTGGTGAGGTATTCGACCATCATCATGTCTATCTCTCAGATTTCTGAAACCTTATTCATTCTGGCTATTCCATTTTTCCTGAAAAAATTTGGTATCAAGAACGTAATGCTGATAAGTATGGCTGCCTGGGTACTTCGGTTTGCTTTGTTTGGCTTTGGAAATCCGGATGATCGCCTCTGGATGCTCATCCTTTCGATGGTAGTATACGGTATGGCTTTCGATTTCTTTAATATTTCCGGCTCTTTGTTTATTGAAACCACCACCGACACTTCTATCCGTTCCAGCGCTCAGGGTCTGTTTATGATGATGACGAATGGTTTTGGCGCCATGATTGGCAGCTTGGCAAGTGGGTTAATTATCGACAAATACTTTATGGTTGACGGTATGAAAAACTGGCAAGGTATCTGGTTTACCTTTGCTGCTTATGCTGCGGTCATTGCCATCCTGTTCGCAGTGCTGTTCAAACACAAACACGAGAAACAGGCTGTTAGTGAATAGTGGTTAGTGCTTAGTGGTTAGTGGTTATTTAACATGAGAATATACGCTATTAGTTTTCGATAAATATCATTTGCCAATAGCAACAAAATAATCAAAAGAATTGGTTTTGCTTATTTTATTATGGGGTAACAGAAGATAATGCCATGGCTTGCCTTCATTTTTTGTTGTGTAATCGGAGGCAAATCGACAATACTGCTCTGCTGCTGATTTTTTAGCCAATACATCCGCGTTGTCAAGCTCTGATGCAGATTTTACTTCTACCATATAAATGGCTGATCCAGTCTCAACAATGAAATCAGGCTCATACTTTTTTGAGTTGTAATCCCAGTATATTCTGAATTGATTGGGAGCAGGACGAAGCCATTTGATTACCTTCTCGTCATTTTCCAACACGAAAGCGAAATCCAGTTCTGCTTTGCTGTCGAATTTGTATTCAAAATGACAGGCTCGCTCGAAACCCCTAAAGACATATTTTGGAATCAAACTTACAGGAGTAACCGACTCACGATAATCACGATAGCCGGAATTTGTTAAGGCTGAGAAGTTCCATTGTTCAATACCAACGAAAGGAAAAACACGGGGAGCCTTATATTCGGGAGCATGCAGCATGAAATGCATTTTCATTTGCTGGTATATTTTTTCAGCAATGATGGTTTTGTACTGAAAAATCGTTTGCAAAAGTTCTTCCGGTGTTTCGATGTTTGCTTTGATGGATTCGTAAGCTTGTGTTGCCAACCGGTAAAGCAATTCAGCATTTTCATCATAATCAATCTCCGGATAATCTATCAGTGATGCAATAATCAGTTTTACAGGATTGCCGTACGAACCACTCGATTTTGTTTTGATTGTTTCTACCAGCCTATCTTTCAAGCCCATGCGGATAATTTCTTCTTCAAGCGCCTGAAAATTAAAGTCTGATGTATCCAAATCAAAAGGCAAGAATGAAGCGGTTACTTCCCCCTGAACCAAATCCATACGAGGTATCTCTATGATATTTTTCTTATAATCAGTGACCAGCTTTTCATACAGTTCCTCAGCTTCTTTAATTATTTGGTCTTTGAAAAGATTTTGCTGCCCTTGCGAAAGGTTGTACTCAACCTGACGAATTACCTTTCTTTTGACTTCCTCCTTGTTCAAATCATCTACTTTGCGTACTTCGGGGAGCGTATTAAAATCAGGCAACACGGCTATAATTGCTTTTTTGGCATCTAAAGAATTTTGTGCTGTTTGTTTTTCAGGAAGCGATGTAATCGTGTTGACTATCTCCTGCTCTTTTTCTAAAGCAGCTTCAATAATGGGTTTAGAGCTGACGGGCACTGTTTTTGTTGAGAAATCCTCTTCCGAAATTTCTACAAAACTCATTTTGTTGAGCACTGAATCGGGATTTTGTGCTGCCTGTATCACAGCATCGAAGTTTTCGTGAGCTACCACCGTCAACTTGTCAATTTTATCAACACCCGTACGCTTTCCTTCATAAGGCAATCGCAATCCCCTACCGATGGTTTGTTCCACCAAAATAGCGGCATTTGCTGCCCGAAGCGGAACAATGGTATATAAGTTGGTAACGTCCCACCCTTCTTTCAACATGTTTACATGAATCACGATCTCAATTTCATTCTCCGGATTTTCCAGAGAGATAAATTGCTTTTCAATGTCTTCTTCTTTTTTGGTCGATGAATCTATTTGCAAAGCTTTCCCAACATAAGCTCCTTCATAGAAAGCAGCTGAGTTGATTAAATCGTATATTTCCTTCGCGTGGGATATATCCTTACAAACCACGAGGATAAATGGTTTTACAATCTTAACATCATTGTTCAGCGCGTAAATCTCCAGTTCTGTTTTTGTATCCTGATGAATACTGATGGCATCTTCGAGTTTGATGATTTCGAGTTCTCGGTCGGACAGGTTCCTGCGTTCGAAGTTTTTACGGGTGGCAATAGCCGGATTTTTCACGAACTTTCCATCGGCAAGTGCCTGCGCTAAGGAGTACTCATATACCACATTCCTGAACGGATTTCCTTTTTCATCGAAGGGAGTGGCTGTCATTTCAATCCCCAGTACCGGTTTCAACTCGTTAATAGCATTTTTTGATGCATCGGCATGATAGCGATGGGCTTCGTCCATCAGAATTACCAGGTCGTCTAATTTCGATAAATAATCCCAGTACGACTGACCAAGATATTCTGAAAGCCGCTTGATGCGGGGTGCTAAGCTTACTCCACCTTGTTTGGTGCCCCTGTTCTCTGAATTGAACTTGGCGATGTTGAAGATATTGATTCTGATTTCTGAGGCTTCAAACAAATTGCCTTGCTGGGCGTAGTTATCGCCTGTTATGATAACCGGACGGTTATGCACGAACTCCGGGATGCCATTGAAAACATATTTGTGATAGCCGGGATTGCCAAAATCCTCAATCAGTTTATCGTATATGGTAAGATTCGGCGCCAATACGAAAAAGTTCCGAATACCTTTCTTCAGATACAAATAAGCTATACATGCTCCCATCAGCCGGGTTTTTCCTACTCCTGTTGCAATCGAAAAAGCTACCGAAGGAAAATCGCGGTCGAAACCAGCAACCGTCGGAAACATCGTCCTGACTTTTTGTAACTCCTCTGCCAGAAACGCTGCTGCATCGTCTTTGTCTTCAGGACTTTTCCTGAAAGACAGCGTTTCACCCAATTGTGCAATGATATCCAGCGATTCTTGTAAGGGTTCACGAAGAGAAAGGCGAAGTTTGATGTTGTTGGCGATTGGGTTCATTGTAATTCGTTTTTGCAAATATTATGTTAAAAATCAACCAGAAATAGATTTATTGTTTTATCTTTGCACCATCTCATTAACCAAGTGTTAAAAGAGTTACGGGGTCGTTAAGCAATTGGCGACCCTTGCTTATTCTGTAATTCTTGCATTATTTCTTTTACTAAACTATCCGGAGTAAAGAATTTCTCTCCTTTTTCTTGTGACCAATTATAATACTCCTTCAGTTTTTTCTTAGTCTCATGTTTATATTCAGCTACAAATGCAGTCCATAAAAGTATGAATGAACTTCTAATATCTAAAACTACAAAATAATCTACATCCTCAGGATTTTCGATTAAAATACATATCCTTTGCTTCCCCTTTCGTTCTTGTCTCCAGAATTTTAGATTCCACGTTTCTGTATTTTCAATTACGGGTCTCGCCCACGACATACATTCACATCTTCTTAAATCAGGTATTCTTTCATCTTCTACCTCACCTTTGTGTGTCATGTGATAGAATGTGTATGCACGACTCTGAAATAATGGATTGAACTTCAAATTGACATTACATGTACCAAATTTTGCTTTATGTTTTATAAAGTCTCTCTCAAAAATTGCATAAACAGCATCAATGTATTTTGCATAATTTCCCTCATATTCTGATAGTAAAATCTTACTGGGAAGGCTAAATTTTTCATCTGCCATTTCCGGCCCTCCATCTAAAAAGATTAAACTTATCTTCTTTATAAAGTGTTGAACGCTCTAAGGAATAACCTGACCGATCCTTGATTTTTTGAATTAGCTTAAGTTTAGCTTCACTCGTTCTGAGATCTCTGTACAAATAAGAAATTGCACCCGTAAAAAAATCAGCCAGAGCAATTAACTCCACTTCCTCTGACCTTACTTGCTGTACCTTCTGAATTATATTTTGAGAGAAATCATATTGACTATTGCATAACACATCGTGCAATTTTCTAACCTTTTTTGCCCCAGTTGTATCCTTTACATCTATATAAATATTGTAGGAGTTATTTGGCACAAATATCGTTTTAAGCATATCAAAATACATTTTATAGTAGAATTTGTCATGTGTCTGACTATAATTATCATGTTTTAATACTGATTTGTCAGGGACTACCAATACCCTAAAATGCAAATCACTATTATCAAAGAAGTAATTTACAATGTCTATATAATAATCATATTTGCCCGTCGATACTTTATTCCATTTTAGCTCAAATGTAGGACTTAGCCCATGTTCTACCTTTATCTCCCGCAACCGCTGAAATATGATGTCTTTTTTATTATAAGGACACCAAATTGCTCCAATTGCCATCGCTTTCTGTTTATCATTCTCTAAATGACAACTTTCATCACAATAAATATTTATTAATTCATTCATAGCTTAGATTTATTACATTTCATTCGGTATTAAAAATTGTTGTGTACTCTTTTTCAACACAATCTTTAGTGTCCCTTTATCAAGATCATACAATTGCATGTCCGACAATGTGGCTTCAAAACTTTCTTTTACATCCTCACAACTGGGATCCTGAATATAAACTTTTTGAAGATTCGACATACTTTGAATAATCTTTCGGTCTACTTCACGATTAAAGTATGGAAATGAGTAGCCAATTATCACCAAAATCTCAGCATCAGTAACTTTATTTTGAATATTCTTATAAAAATCCGGATCAACTCCTTCCCATGCAAATGATAATGCATTATGGATTTTTGAAGAATTTATATACGTATTTAAAATATAGCTTATTTCACTCATTCCCTGACGATCGAAAAACGCATCGAATAATCTTGAATTGAATAATCTATTTTCAAACATCAACGCTGTACCATTTAATTTTACAATTGAAAAATTATTATTCGTATCATGATCATCCTTGGTAGTTTTGGCACTAATATTTAAATTTACCCATAATCCATAAATACTATTTTGATTGCTAAATGCATTATAAGCAAGTTCGAACTGACAATCATAATTCCAAGAGAGGATTGTTACGTCTTTGGGAAAAGAATGAGGCGAATTTCCTAAAATATTTGCAAAAAAGGCATCGTATCTCGAATCCAGTTTATTAAACAACTGTTCTAATGTTAGAAAAACTGATAACGCCCTTTTTAATCGATTATAATTTGGTCCATTCCCTCCTTCTGTAACTCTTAATTTCTTAGCAAATGTGTCAACGGTTTGATGACTTTCGCTGGTTTCCTTCAGCCATCTCAATTCATTAATAAGTTTCGTTAGATCCTGAGAATCTGTTTTAAACTGGCTCTTTGATTCAGTATCTTCTGATTGAATTTTTTCTATTAGCCTATCAATTTGCTTGGGAAACTCAGATACAATTGGAAGTCCTTCAATAATTTCATCTCTATCTTTGTCATCTCGTTTCCCACGACTCGCTCCCGCTCCAAAAAGATATACAATTCTACTCATCTTTAGGAGTTTACAATGGTTTCCAAATTATTAAAGAAGTTTTCTACATCCTCATGGATTTCCTCTGCTTTCATAGCACTTGCAATACTACTCCGGTTTATTTTAACACCGCAAGAATCATAATTCTCAATTTGATGGAAAAGTGAGTCCTGATTCTCAAAAAGCAATTTTTTCCCATCTAAAACAGAAAAAATTTGTGCCTTAACATTTTTCCAATTACTTCCCTTAGGAAGTGTCAGATTTTGTCCGGCAAAATAGCCATCAATGAGTTCAATAAAAGGATTTAGGAATAAACCATCAGGTTCTCCATTAGCCTTTAATTCGCATTCAACAGCTCTTTTCCATGCATCCGGAACCAGTAAATAATTATCGATATTTTTGCGTTTCCATTCATTCAGTGTTTGTTGATCTGACCTGGGATTCAGTGCATCGGTTTCATTGTCATAATCAAACAAAATGGCTCTTTTTAGGGATGGGACTATTTGCTTAAGAGCATTATAGTGATTATCTGCTTTGTTTTTCATGTCCGTTTTAGTAGATCCTCCAAGTATGTATGGATAATACATTTGATATAACGCTGTTTTACCCAGCGTGTTTGCCCATGCAGAGAGGATCCTTTCATCGTCTTCTCCTTCTATATAAAGAATATAGGGTGATTCCTGTGTTCGAATTACATCAATATTATCAACCGAACTCAAAGCCTGAATAATTGCTCCACTGGATTGCACTCTTTTGGGAGTTCCTGATAATATTGATATTATTGAGTCGATCTCAACCCCTTTAATAAATTCTTCAGAATGAGTTGCTACTAAAAATTGCACTTTATCCCTTTGTTTGAAATAGTTGATGATCTGTCTTTGTAAATTAACATGCAAGTGTGCATCAGGTTCATCAAACAATAATGTAGTTACACCCTGATAACCATACATAAACGCCAAAAGAGTCAATATCTGATGAAAACCACTTCCACCTGAGATTATATCAAAGGTTTTTTTATTTACTTTATACTCTGATATAATTTCAGTACTGATTCCTTTTTCATATTCAGGTATTTTTAAATCAACTGCAAACCATTCTCTAACACGGGTTTCTATTTCTTTCCAATCCTGATTAAATGTTATTGGCACGTCTGGTCTATCGATAACCCGATATAATAAGTTTCTTAATACTGAACCTGGCTGAGCCTTTCCTACATTTTGTCGGACGTTACCATCATCCAACCATTTTTCATGAGGTTCCAAACCTGAGAATGGTGGTACATATACAACGCGTGGAAATTCTGGCATTTCATATTTTGCTGAGATATCTTCCCATCCTTCTTTTGGAATGGCATAAACCGCTTGTGGTGATTGATATCGCAATTGAACACAGAAATTCTGTTCTTCATTTTCTGAATTCATCCAATACACATCAATCTCAATATAAATATAGTTATTGCTGGCTTGCCCTATTCTATCTGTCCATAACAGATTGAATTCAGGTAGCGGAAGTGCTGTAAAATTCGGCAAAACTACCTGTATACCACGACTACCTTTTCGTTTTGCCAGCACAAACTGATCCACACAAAATTGCCAGATAGCCAATGCTTGTAGTGCCGTACTTTTTCCACTGTTATTCGCACCTACAATTAAATCGAAATTATTAAACGAAAAGGTTTCTTCCTTTACCTTCTTGAAATTCTTGAGAATTAATTTGTGTATCATGATGTGGCAATATTAATTAATCAAACAACGTTGGTTCATTATTTTTTTTCAATTCATCCCTTATTTCCTGCACACTAACTTTGGTGTCGGGAAAAGAATCGTCAAATATAACAGTTTCTGTTGTATTATCCTCATCTGTTGGCAGATTCACGATGTTCAGGCTATAATCATCCTTCCCAAACTCGCACCTCCCGAGCAGCATCTGTGGGATTTTCTTGATGGTGATGTTGCCAAACCGGCTTCTACATTCCTGCTGAAAGGATTTACAGCATATCAGCAGACTTTCGCCGGGTTTCATCTCATCGTGGATGCTTTCAAGGGTTTCAACGGTGAGGAACTGGGTGGTGACATAGATATAATCCTGTTCGCTCGAACGGCCTTGTTTCCAGTAAGTATGGTCATCGGGTCGATAGCTAAATCCTTCCTGCTTGGCCATGGCGGCTGCCAGCATCGAAGGGTTGTATTCTTTGCTGATGACCCAGTTGCCAAACTTGTCCTGGTTAAGCAAGCTGGGTGCAAGGGTGTAAAACTTGAACCCGCCGCCGCCTTTCCAGTTGACTGCTTTGCTGATGCCGCCCTGCTCTCCGTCAACAACTTGTTTTAACCGGGGATAACAATGTGTTTTGGCATGCTCGCCTAATTCCACGCCTATCCAGCGACGCCCCATTTTGTGGGCTACGGCTGCGGTGGTGCCGGAACCGAGAAAGGAGTCGAGGACGAGGTCACCTTTTTCAGTTGAAATTTCAATACATCTTCTAATTAATTTTTCCGGTTTTTTTCCGTTTTTAAAAATCACATAACCTTCATTAGCAATACCATTGTAGGGAATATCTGTCCAAAGATTAGTTAATGGTTTAGAAATTTGTAAAATTCCATCAATTTCTTTGATTTTTGATTCTAAAAAATACATTTGACGACCATTTAAAATATAAACATCATCATAACATTCCCTTTCATAGCGATATATAACATCAGGATCATTTTTTGATTTATCGCGAAGCTCAACTATAGCTCTACCTGCAGCATTACTAATAGCTGTAGATTGAAATACTTTACTCGCATTCTTTTCAGCAAAAACAGACACCTCTTTTTCAAAGTCTAATTTTCCAATTTTTTCTTTTGCCGTTTTCACACAATCATATCCTTTTATTTTTGCAAAATATTCATTAATATTTTCAATTTTCCAGTTACAATACTCAGACTCTTTATTAACAACAAATTTATTATACATTGAATCATATTCAGTTGATACATACTGAATCTCATATTTGTAATAGTACCTATCAAAAGCATACATAAGAATATATTCAGTTTGAGAATAGGGACTTGGATTTACAACTTTATGTCCTGAAGGATCAGAAGTTTTTACAACAATCATATTTAAAAAATTTTTGCGTTCAAAAATCTCATCCATCATTATTCTTAAATATGCCATTTCTTTGTCATCTATGTGAACATAAATAACACCATCTTTTGTAAGCAATTTTTTAAGTACCTGTAACCTCTGATACATTAATCTGAGCCACAAGGAATGTTCAATCCCATCGTCATAATGTTCAAATGCAGCTCCAGTATTAAAAGGTGGATCAATATAAATACACTTCACCTTTCCAGTGAACTCTTGCTCCAGCGCTTTCAGGGCAAGTAAATTATCGCCATGAATCAGCATATTGCCCGTATGCGGGTCGCCATAGCTGTATTCCGGGTTTTCGATGAGGATGCGCGGTTCGAGTTTGGGTTCGTCGCCTTTGCCTATCCAGGTGAGTTCGAGTTTTTGAAGTGTATGTTGTTTCGACATGAGATTAATGCAGATATTTTTTCTTGTAATGTAAAACTCCTAATTTGACACGAAAATAGTAATACTTTTTGGAAGGATAATGATTAAAAACATATTCCGTACGTTTTAATTCCCCTTTAGCTTATTTTTTGCAATTTTTTTATCTAATGTCTTTACCCTGCGTTCCAATTTCTTAATGTCTTCTTCAGCAGGAAGTTCTTCGGGCTTTATGCCACTTTTACCTAAAAGGCTTCTTACATCTTTGTTATTTTTCACATGTTCAACTGTAATATGCTGTTCACCTTTGAGATCGTTCTTCCTTACGTTGAAATTTGTTATTTCTGTAGCCAATTGTTTGGCTGTAATCGCCTTTACTTCTAATCCTTGCAAAGCCTGAATTGTCAACACCGCGTTCGTATATATTCTTTGAAAGTTCAGTTTCGGTGGAAGCCAGCTTCTCCCGGGCCGATAAACGTTCCATGAGCTGAATCCGTTCTTCAAGCACCTCTTGTTTGCGGGTTTGAATAGCAAAATAGCTTTGAGCAAAAGCAATTTGTTCTTTCTTTGGGTCTCCATTCTGTGCAATAAGATAACAAGCATAGCGGGTAAGCATAATATCATCTTGCTTACGTTCAGCTCCGGAACCAATCGAGACCATTTTGGTGACGTCAACGAAATGGTCAGAAACCGCTTCACCACTGGTTTCGCAACTTTCTTTGGCTTTGTTTATCGCGTTTAAAAAGTTTCGCAAATCGGCATAACCCAGCAGTTCCTTAAGTTCACGAGCCAACCAATATTCAATGCCATCCTGCTCATAAGCATATTCCTCGAATGTTTTGTTTAATTTCGTAATCGTAGTCTTTTCCATAAATTTATCAATTTGTGTTTGGTTTATAATCAAGATGTTTTTAAATAATCCTCCATTTCAGGGTAAATAACTCATTCTTCACAATTTTTCTCTTCAATCTTAGTTCTATGTCAGTCAACAATTCTTCTTTCTTCCCATCAATCTCATCCTGTGACTGATACAAAGTTTGCCGTTTTTCACTACGTTTCTTTTCGAGTTCTTTAATTTGTCGCTGGGCTTTGACTTTGGCTTCGAGATTCATCATCTTTTTGGCCTCCGATTTACGTAGTTTGATTTCCGCATCAAGGTCTTTAATTTCTTTTTCCAGACTGATTTTCATATCATCAGCCCATTGATCGAGTTTGTCCATTTCAGCATCAAAATACGACCGGTTACGTTCGGTGTTTTCCAATAAAATACCGGCTTGCTGACGCTCCAATACTTCAACTAATAAAGTCCGGGTATCTTCATCAACCATCGCTTTGTCACCCACCACAGCATGCAGTGAAAACAACCGTTCAGCAATTTCTTTTTCAATCACCTCGCCAGCATTGGTAACGCAAGCCAGCAGCATGAAGTCCTCCTGATCAAAAGATTGAAGAGTCAGTTTTTGCACCTGCAACCAGCCGCTTTGCCCGATATGGTTTTCCAAAACTGAAATTTTCGTAGGAGTATGGGTATAATCGAAAACGACTTCTGTGCATGGCGTATCGAGAAGCTGACAAGCAGTCAAAATCCGTTGCGCCAGTTTATGCCCTATGCGATAAATATTGGTATCCTCCGGAATCGTTATTTCCGATTTTCGGCGACCTGTTTCCGATTTCAAAATCATGTAAGGTCCGGCATGAATTTTTTCTTCCGGAAAAGGGTTCTTTTTCAACACGAAAGAATAGTCATGCGGATTAAAAGCCGCATAATCTCCCAAAAAGAATTGAGTAGTTTTCCAAAGTTTTTGTTCAAACGCGTTTAAATAACGTTGTGCATTGGCAAAGTCAACTTTCAGCTTTTCTCTTACTTCTTCGTCAAATTTCTCCAATAAAGTCGCACGTACTACCTGAATCTTTTCAGAAATTGCATGCTTCAATTCTTCCTGTAATTCATCGAAAGCCTGTTGAATTTCCTCTGTGGTTCGACATTCATTGTAGATATGAGCAATGCGTTTTTCAAAATCCACTCCATTTCCAATGGCCCCAATCACTTCATCACTGGCACCGAAAACACCATCAAAAAGTCTGAATTTTTCATCCAACAACTGATAAACGCGTACATCGGCAGCATTTTTCTTATTCAGAAAATTAACGACCACGACATCAAATTTTTGTCCGTAACGATGACAACGACCGATGCGCTGCTCAATTCGCTGCGGATTCCAGGGCAAATCATAATTTACAATCAAGGAACAAAATTGCAGGTTCACCCCTTCGGCAGCAGCTTCCGTAGCAATCATAATCGTGGCATGATTCCGGAAATAATCTACCAATGCAGCCCTCTTATCGGCTGAAGCAGAACCGGTTACTTTGTCAGAATGTTTATGCTCTTTTAACCAGCTTTTATAAATCTGATTGGATAATGGATCGTTATTCGTACCATTGAATAATACAACCGAATAGCCACTTTCCGAAAGTAACTGATATAAATACTCCTGTGTCCGTTTCGACTCCGTAAAAATCAAGGCTTTTTGATGAGCACCCAGGGTGTTTAATTGCTCAAAAGCCTTTACCAAAACGGTCAGTAAATGATTTGCCTTGGTATTGACCTTGATAATCTCAGCCAATTCACGAAAGATCTTCAATTCATCAATTTCCCGTTGAATAGCTATTAAATCTTCCTCTGTATATTGAACATCACTTACCACATTATCCTCATCTTCTTCTATCCATTCATCCTGAGTTTCGTCAAAGGTTTCATAATCAAATCCGATCAACTCTAAATCGCCATTGGCATTGGCATCGAGGATGCTTTGAAGTCGTTTTATCAACGTATCAAAAGTTCCACTGATAGCGTAAGTTGAAGAAGCCAATAGTTTACGAAGAATCAAAGTCATCAGTTGCCGCTGACTAACCGGTAAGGCATACAACTTCGGTCTTTGTAAATACTCACTGACTAATTCATAAAGCCGGTGTTCATTATCAGAAGGATAAAATTCCTCGCAAATGGCTTTTCTTTCCGTATAATTGATGTATTCAAGTACCTGCCTGCGCAAGGTTCGTTTACATATTGGCAGCAATCTGTTTCTTAACTCCTGATAATCAGTTTCGTCGAGTGCGCGACTATACCTGCTCTTGAAACTTTTCAAATCCCCAAAGACATAGTCATCGATAATGCTGACTAAGCCGTAAAGTTCTAAAATCGAGTTTTGAAGCGGTGTAGCTGTCAACAGTACTTTTTTCCTTTTCCATAAAGCAGATTTCAATGCATTTCCGATTTTATTCGAACTTTTGTACACATTGCGCAACCGATGTGCTTCATCCATAATTACCATATCCCAATGAGTCGCTTCCACATAGGATTCTTTAGAGCGGGCAAATTGAAAAGAACAGATTACGATCGCGTTATCAACATGAAACGGATTGAAATTTCCCTCTTTTATAGCTTGATTAAATGACTTAGCTTCGATAATAATTGAAGGCAAATAAAACTTATCCAATAACTCCTGATTCCATTGTTTACGGAGGTTAGCCGGACAAACAATCAACAATTTTCGTTTACGTTCCGCCCATTGTTGAGACAAAATGATACCTGCTTCGATTGTCTTTCCTAATCCAACCTCATCAGCTAATACGGCACCTTTCGAAAGCGGAGACTGGAAAGCAAATAAAGCAGCCTCAATCTGATGGGGATTGAGGTCAACCTGAGCATCCTGCAAAGAAGCTGTCAGTTTGCCAATGTCGTTTGCCGGCAACTGACGGGTCAGCTCATGTGCAAAATATTTAGCGTGATAGGGGGTTATATTAGACATCTCGTTCTGTTTCTTAACCACTCCTTTTCATTTTCATTCAAATGCGGTGCAATTTTTTCATACACCCGCTGATGATAGGCATTTAACCAGTCGATTTCAGCTTTGGTCAGCAGGTCTTTATCGATTAAATTCGTATCAATCGGGAAAAGTGTCAGGGTTTCAAATCTGAGAAACTGACCGAATTCCGATTGCAGATCGGGTGTAACCATAATCAGATTTTCGGTACGGATACCATATTCATCTGTGCGGTACAGTCCCGGTTCATTTGAGATAAACATGCCCGGCTGCAGGGTTACCGGATTTTCATCCATGCGGATGTTTTGCGGACCTTCATGTACATTCAAAAAATGTCCCACGCCGTGACCGGTTCCATGTCCATAGTTCAGGTGTCTGTCCCACATCGCTTTGCGAGCCAAAATATCCAATTGCGACCCTCTTGTTCCGAAAGGGAAAACAGCAGTAGCAATGCCAATATGCCCTTTCAACACCAGGGTGAAATCTGTTTTCTGTTGTGGAGTCGGGTTTCCAAGCGTGATAGTACGGGTAATATCGGTAGTCCCTTCGAAAAACTGACCACCTGAATCGAGCAACAGAATTCCTTCCGGAAGTATCTTTGCATTGCTTTGTTCATCAGCTTTGTAATGCACGATGGCGCCATGACCGGCATATCCGGCGATGGTACCAAAACTTTCACCAAAGAAATTTGTCTGTTCAGCACGGAAATCATATAATTTTTCAGCTATAGAAATCTCCGTCAGTTCACCTGAACTCACAGTTGATTCGAACCACATGAAAAACCTTGTCAATGCTACCCCATCTTTTATCATGGCCTGACGCATACCAGATATTTCAGTTTCGTTCTTGATGCTTTTCAGCAGTGTAACCGGCGACATGCGATTGATTACAGCACATGCGGGAGTAATAGCTTCAAATAAGGACTGATTTATTTTACTGCCGTCCAGCAATACCCTTTTATCTTTAGAAATTGAACCCAAATCCTTATAAATATGCTGATAATCCTTTACCAATACTTGTTGAGAAGCAAAATACGAGCGAACTTCCTCTGAAAGCTTTTCTGGTGAAATATAAATAACAGCTTCTGTATCATCAACCAATGCATAGGCAGTGGCAACCGGATTGTAAGTTACATCTTTACCTCTGATATTAAACAACCATGCAATATCATCGAGTGTATTCAACACAAACACATCCGCATGGGCTTCTTTGATTTTCTGTCTGAGTAGTGCTATTTTTTCCAGACAAGTCTGTCCGGCGAAAGCCACGTCATATACAAAAATCTTTTGTTCCGGTAAAGCCGGTCTGTCTTCCCAGATGGGTTGTATCAAATCAGTCTGAACCAGTTCGATTCCGTTGAGGGATAACTGATTGCGCATGGACAAAAAAGCATTCACTGAAAACAACAGCGGATTCACGCCTACCCTGTCACCGGATTGTAGTCCGGCAGCAATCCAGTTCAGCATATCCGGAGTTTCGGGCAAACCCATTTTCATGGCAACAAAACCTGTGTCCTTTAATTGTACATCAGCCTGGATATAATAACGCGAATCCACCCAGACACAGGCTTTATCCTTTGTAATTACCGCTGTTCCCGCCGATCCGTCAAACCCACTGATCCAATCTCTCTCTTTCCAGTAATCTGCAAAATATTCTCCCGCATGCGGGTCGGTACCAGGTACGATGTAAGCAGCAACACCCTGCTTTTGCATGGCAGTCCGCAGTTTATTTAACCGGTTGTTGATGATATGCATATAGATTTTTTTTTGCAAACTTACTAAAAATGATTGACAGTTTAAAACCATTTGTAGTCAGGATAAAGGTTTAATACGTATTTTTTTACTGTGAATCAATGATATTTCAAAATAATTTTCGTATATTTGCGCGCTCAAAAGTCTAAAATAAAATCAGTATTCATCATTTAATTTAAGGAGGAAACAAGCAATAGCTAAACAATTGATTCTCAGACAAAGGAAGGCACCAGTCAAAGAAATGCCTAATCGCATAAACGAACACATCAAGGGTGTGAGTCAAGTCAGACTGGTCGGTGATAATGTAGAAACGGGTATATACTCGTTCGATGAAGCCATGAAAATTGCAGACAACCTGGAGTTGGATTTGGTAGAAATTTCACCAAATGCAGCACCTCCTGTTTGCAAAATTGTTGATTACTCAAAATTTCTTTATCAACTGAAAAAGCGTGAGAAGGAAAAGAAAGCCAACTCAGCCAAAATTGTGATAAAAGAAATTCGTTTCGGACCCCAAACAGATGACCACGATTTTAATTTTAAACTGAAGCATGCGAGGGAATTCCTGAAAGAAGGAAACAAGGTGAAAGCTTATGTATTCTTCAAAGGACGTTCTATCTTATTTAAAGATCAGGGAGAAGTATTGCTGGCGCGTTTTGCCCAGGAACTGGAAGACCTTGGAAAACCGGAACAAATCCCGCAACTGGAGGGCAAACGCATGATTATCACTATTGCTCCCAAAAAAGGAAAAGCATAAAATTTTTCAAACAACTAAATATTATTACAAATGCCAAAAATGAAAACTAACTCCGGTGCCAAAAAGAGGTTCGCCCTTACCGGATCAGGGAAAATTAAAAGGAAACATGCTTTTAAAAGTCACATTTTGACTAAAAAAACCACAAAGCAAAAACGCAATCTGACTCAAACCGGTTTGGTATCAAGCTGCGACGAGAAGAACGTGAAACATATGCTTTGTATCTAATTTTTCAAAAAAGCTTTTAAACATTATCCAATTTAAAAATCAGGATGCACAGCTCAAAGATTCCGGAAACGGAACGCTGACATTCACAAATAATTTTTAATTATGCCAAGATCAGTAAATCACGTTGCTTCACGTAAAAGAAGAAAAAGAATTTTAAGCCTTACGAGAGGTTATTTCGGTGGTCGCCGTAATGTATGGACGGTAGCCAAAAACACATGGGAAAAAGGTTTGCAGTATGCTTACCGTGACCGTAAAAACAAAAAACGTAACTTCCGTGCCTTATGGATTCAGCGTATCAATGCTGCCGCCCGTCTGGAAGGTTATTCTTATTCAAGATTGATGGGTGCTTTGCACAAATCAGGCATTGAAATGAACCGTAAAGTGTTGGCCGACTTAGCCATGAATCACCCGGAAGCATTCAGTGCAATCGTACAGAAAGCAAAAAACGCTTAGTCGTTTCATTATTACATAACTAAAAAGGGTGTTGAATTATCAACCCCTTTTTTTAATCATATAAATCTATGGGAAGAGCGTTTGAATATAGAAAAGCGACCAAAATGAAACGTTGGGGAAACATGGCCCGCGTATTCACTAAACTTGGTAAACAAATTACCATTGCCGTAAAAGAAGGTGGTTCCGATCCGGAGACCAATCCCCGTTTGCGCGTGTTGATTCAGCAGTCGAAGAAGGAGAACATGCCCAAGGACAATGTGGAAAGGGCTATCAAGAAAGCGACATCAAAAGACGAAGCGGATTACAAGGAAATGGTGTATGAAGGTTACGGACCGAATGGAATTGCTATCGTAGTGGAAACTGCAACCGACAATCCCACCCGCACCGTTGCCAACATCCGTAGCTATTTCAACCGTTATGGCGGTTCACTGGGCACCACCGGCTCACTGCAATTCCTTTTCGACCACAAGTGTGTATTTAAAATCACACCCAAAGAAGGAGTTTCTCTGGACGACCTGGAACTGGAACTGATTGATTATGGTGTGGATGAATTGGGTGAAGACGAAGGAAACATCATACTCTATGGTGAATTTCAATCCTATTCTTCTATTCAGAAGTACTTAGAAGAAAATGAGTTTGAAATCCATTCAGCAGAGTTTGAAAGGATTCCCAACGACATGAAGGAATTAAATGAAGAACAAAAAGCGCAGGTACAAAAGTTGTTAGACAAGATTGAAGATGACGAAGACGTGCAGAATGTTTTTCACAACATGATAGATTAACGTAGGGGCGTAATGATTACGCCCCTTTTCTTTCCATCCATTACGCCCGCTACAATTTATTGATGTTCAACCCGTAACAAATCATTTACAGTTTTTACCGGATTAAAGGTAGCAACCGGAACCTCCACAAACACCGTATTCCAATCCGACATAGCTCCGTTCCACAATCCGGGCAACTCCAAAGCCTTTAACGCTTTCCCGTTTTTTGATTTCAGCGAAATAAAGCCGGTATT
Source organism: Paludibacter sp. (assembly GCA_024710005.1). Classification (GTDB taxonomy): domain Bacteria; phylum Bacteroidota; class Bacteroidia; order Bacteroidales; family Paludibacteraceae; genus Paludibacter. The sequence goes on from JANJVQ010000006.1 coordinate 69,706, forward strand.
TTTGTCCACATGTTGTAACAAATCAAACTTTTTCCCTTTATAATCTTTCACACCACATACCAAATCAACCGGATTGAAATGTGTGGATTGCATCATTTTTTCCTTTTCAGCCGGATCAGCCAGGTTAATCTGCGAACTTTCCAGAATCTGGGTTGAGATAGTACCATCCTGATTAACCGTCAGGAAAGGTCCCCCACCCGGCTCACCGGTATTCTTTACCATACCACACACACGAACCGGTCTGTTTAACTTAGCATACAGATAGTCCTGCAATTCTCTGCCTGTTAAATCAGCAATACCAGGATGTATATTATTGAGACTACCTTCACAAAAACCTGCAATTTCCCATAACTTTTCATCTTTCAACAAACCTTTATCCATCAAACGCAGGTATTTAAAGGTTTGCTCCTGTAGCTTGACCAACAAACCAGCCAGCATTTTTTTGTAAATGATCGTTGGATTCTTGAGCGCATCCGGAACCACATTATCAATATTTTTGATGAAGATAATATCTGCATTTAAATCATTCAGGTTTTCGATTAATGCACCATGTCCACCCGGACGAAATACCAGTTTGCCATTGTCCCTGAAAGGTTGGTTATTTTCATCAGCAGCAATCGTATCGGTAGATGGTTTTTGTTCAGAGAAAGTCACCACAAACTTAGCCTGATACATGGCTTCAAATTCACTTACCACCTCATTAAGATGCTGCTCAAAGAGTTGACGATGCTCCGCAGATACCGTAAAATGGATATTCACAACACCCTGTTTATTCATCGTATACAAAGCGCCTTCGGCCAAGTGCTCCATCAATGGAGTGCGTTTACCCTGGTCGTAGGCATGAAACAACAACAAACCTTTAGGTAAAGCACCATAATTCAATCCTTTCTTATTTAGCAGATTGTCGATTATCTTCTTAAACTGAGTATCCTGTATTAAAGCAGGTATATCTTTACCCTCATTTTTCAGACAACATTCATTCAGTAAGTCGTAAAAAGCAAAATGATCAATCTCAGCAAAGAACTGTTTTACAGCTTCATTCTCCGGCACATCAATAACCCCATCCAGAAACTCAAATAAATCCTTGAACATCCTGCTGGCAGCTCCTGATGCAGGAACAAATTTCAGAATCGTTTTCTTTTTCTCCAGATAGACATCCCATTTATTCAAATATTCAGATAATTCTTCATTTGTAACCTGAACAAGACCATTATCAGGTCCGGCAGACCGGATGATTGAAAGAAAAGGAAAACCCTTTACAAAAGATTCTATTTGTTCATTTACCTGTGAAACAGCTATTCCCTTTTGTTTCAATAAATCATTATCTGACTCTTTTAATATGATTGTACTCATAGACTGACTCTTTGGTGTTAGTATAATTCGTCTTATTTTTCGCCCAATTGTTTATTCAACAGGTCAAGTTCCTCCAGCCTGGCTTTCAAAATTCCATTTTGCTCCATGACAAACATCATTTGCCTGTAATCAATTATGGTTGTATTCAGGAAGGTTTCCAATGCCCTGTTTGAATAATCGTAAGCTTGTTTGATATCACCTTTTATTTCATACAATACAGATAGATTGTGTGCGATTTTACTTTTTTTAGTCTGGTTTTTTACCGATTTCATCAATCCATCCCATATCTGAATGGCTCCGTCCCAGTTTTTCACATAAACCGAATCCAAACCTGACTTAAACACTTTATCTGACATGTCAAACAAATAGCGATCTGCTTGCTCCCAAAACGGGATAAATTGATTCACTGCTCTTTTTCCGGTAATCAGAGCACCGTCTATCAATGCATCTCTTCTGTCCGGTAATCCATTCATGGCACGTTGCCTCGAATACGATTCCGATTCCCAATACACGGTATCTTTGGTTACTAAAGAAAATACATGATTCCTGGATGGAAAATGAATGCTCCAGTTATACTCATAACGGGCCTCGAGGTAAGCAATAAAAGTAGCATTTTCCTCATCATAAGTTTCTCCCAGTTGATCATGAACTAATATTCTGTTCAAAGCAACGATTCCATTGGCTCCGTATTTCTCCGACAAATCCTTTAATTTTGTTGCTTCCGGCAATGAAGCTGAGAAAAAATCGCCTTTATTAATGGATTGATGTTCTAGATTGACAGAGCTGAAAAATTCCTTTTCCAGTATAGATTCGGCAAATGAAGCCAGGGCAAAAACAGGCAGGCTATCTGTATCAACCGTAGCACTCTTCTGGTTTTCATTGAACTGAATGGTTTTATGTCCGTAGGTTTTCGGTTGTGATGCCGCGTTGTTGACAATCAACAGGTGATTCACGTCAACCGGAAAAGAAACCTTGGCTGGCCGCAAAACATCAATGGTGGTATATAGCATTCCCGAACAGGAACTTAATACAACAGCAGATACCAGAAAAGCAATATTTCTATATATATGATTCAGTCTGAACATATCCGGATAGTAACTAATTTAATGGCTGGTTCATTGGTTACAAAATTAACGAAACTATTTCATTTTGCACAGCAAGCAATATGAAATATAATTAATATTGTAAAATTTTTCCTTTAAAGATGCATTCGTATGCGCCAATGTTGCGGATACATATTATTAGATCTGTTTCCGATGTTTTTTACCCAACCGAGCGCCTGTTGCTGATAGCAGACCAGCACATAACCACGTGGCGTATTTTCCGGCATAACAATGCTTTCTCTTTTCAAATACCCAATGGCATCTTTCAGTTCCAGTTCAACAAATATAAAGGCATCTTTATTGATAATTTTCGACAAGGCAAATTGATGAGCCGGTATCAGATCTTTTCCTTTTATTTCGGCAAGCTGAACGCCATTAACCAAACAATTCAGCTTGCTATTCAGTTCCATACAGTCTGCAAGGTGTTTTTGCTGAAATGCCACAACCCGGTTTTCAATCTCTTTAACAATAAAATCATCTGAAAACAGCATCTGTTTACTGAAATCAACCGATCTGCCGGTTGACTTATCCGGTTGTCTGCTTTTCTTTGATTTCCCTTTATGAACCTGTTCTTCCCTGAACTGTTTTCTCAATACAGCAACAAAAAAACCTTCACCTTTTATCTTATGCGGATAAAAACGACAGCCATATTCAGACCTGACAACGCCATTAAAATCGCTTATATCCGGCATCAGGCAGTCAGCCCCCAGCTTTTCACAGACCCAGGCAACATTTTCTTCGTTTTCTTCTTTGTTGTAAGTACAGGTACTATAGACCAAAATTCCACCAGCTTTCAAACTCTGCCATACATCTTCCAGTATTCCTTTTTGACGAATTGCACACTGTTGTACATTTTGCAAGCTCCATTCAGCGATAGCACCAGAATCTTTTCTAAACATACCTTCACCGGAGCAGGGTGCATCCACTACAATGGCATCGAAGAAAGCCGGGAATTCACCAAAATCTTCAGGCGTATTATTGGTGACAATAACATTCGGATTTCCCCATTTGATAAGATTTTCAGCCAGAATCATTGCCCTGGATCGTACAATTTCGTTGCTGACTAATAAAGCTTCAGAAGACAATGACTGTGAAAGCAGCGTCGATTTACCTCCCGGAGCTGCGCATAAATCCAACACGCGTTCAGCATCCTTTAAATATACATTACAAATCTGTTTTAAAAACATGGAACTGGCTTCCTGTACATAGTAAACACCGGCATGCAATAAAGGATCAGCCGTAAACAAAGGCCTTTCATCAAGATAGAATCCGGCATCACACCAGGGCACAACCTGACCGGAAGGTTGATAATCAGTCAATTTATTGTTCACACGTACACTTACAGGAGATCTCGCATTTAATGCCTCCTCAAATGCAGGGTACTCTTCACCCAACAATAATTTTGTTCTTTCTACAAAAGCGACAGGAAGTTCTAACATCAATACATACAATTAAAATCATTCGAATCAAAAGTTCAAAATTACAAAAAAAGCAGTGAAAACTTATCACTGCTTTTCATGCGAATATTATATCGCAAATTTATGAGGCCTCCTCTTCCAGTATTCTGAGGGCGATATCCAGTATTTGTGTATCATCGAGCATCACCAATCCACCGTCAGGTCCCGGTTCGATATGCACACCAACACTTTTACCATCCTTGTAATTTTTTCCTCCGAAATAGTTTTTTACTGATTCTTTTTCCAGGCCAAGTTCTTCAGCGATCTTAGCCATACTTCCGCTTGGGAGCGCATCCTTGATCCTCCGCAGCTCATTAAAAGTTATCGTTTTTGTCATAACACCATGTATTAGAAAGTTAGTACGAATGTGTAATTTTTAAGTGCTATAAACGTAATACATTATTTTAATACAACCAAATTTTTTAATAACTTTTTTGGAAATAAAAATCATCGGTCACCAGTCATCGGTCTACGGTCTGGGGACTATAGACCGATGACTGGTGACTAAATATTAAATAAAAAGCCACAATGGTTTCGATACCTTTCTTAAACATGTCAAGCGGAAAGTTTTCATTGGGAGAATGAATGGCGTCAGACTCCAGACCAAAGCCCATTAAAATGGGTTTTATGCCCAATACCTTTTCGAATACAGGTATAACACCAATACTGCCACCTCTTCTTACAGGAAGAGGACGAACACCAAAGACTTTTTCATACGCTTGCTCTGCAGCCCGATAAGCAGGCGAATCAATCGGACAAACATAACTGGCTGCTCCATGCAATGGAATTATATCAATTTGAATATACTCAGGAGCAATAGCACGCAAGTAGTCTGCCACCAACTGCATAATTTCGCGGTGATCCTGATCCGGCACCAAACGTGCAGAAAGCTTAGCATAGGCTTTCGAAGGTAAAACTGTTTTGGAACCTTCGCCGGTATAACCGCCCCAAATTCCGCAAATGTCTAAAGTTGGTCTGATCCCGGTACGTTCAATCGTAGAATACCCTTTTTCTCCAAATAAATGAGAAATGCCCAAATCTTTTTTGTATGCTTCTTCATCAAAAGGTACCTGATCAATCAGTTTTTTCTCTTCTGGAGAAATTTCCTGCACCCGATCATAAAAGCCCGGGATTGTGACACGCCCCTGATCGTCGGTAAGCCGAGCAAGCATTCTACTCAATTCATTAATCGGATTGGCAACCGCCCCACCGAAAATACCCGAATGCAAATCTCGGTTTGCGCCGGTCACTTCAATCTGCCAGTAAGCCAGTCCGCGTAAACCAGTTGTAATGCTTGGCGTATCAGCAGCCAGCATACTTGTATCTGAAACCAAAATAGTATCGCAAGTTAGCAATGACTTATTAGCCTCACAAAATACTTCTAAATTAGGCGAACCAATCTCCTCTTCACCCTCCAGCAGAAACTTCACATTACAATTCAGCTGATCAGTCAGCACCAGATACTCAAAGGCCTTGGCATGCATAAAAGACTGACCTTTATCATCATCTGCACCCCGGGCAAAAATTTTCCCATCCCTGACTTCAGGTTCAAATGGAGGAGATTTCCACAATTCAAGCGGTTCTGCCGGCATAACATCATAATGTCCGTACACCAATACAGTCGGAAGTGATTTATCAATAAACTTTTCAGCATACACGACCGGATTCCCTTTTGTTTCCATTACTACAGCTTTATCCACACCGGATTTAAGGAGTAACTTCACCCATTGGTTCGCACATTGATACAAGGCATCTCTGGCATGCTGATGCGCACTAACGCTGGGAATTCGAATGAGTGAAAATAGTTCGTCCAGTATGGAAGGAAGATTCTTATTAATATATGATTGTGTTGTTATCATATTAAACTATTTTCGAAGATATTATTAAACATGCGTTTGTAAGTCAGAAACAAAATAGAAAGAACAAAGTTAATAATATTTTTAGCATTGAGGTAACCCTTTCATCAGCAAAAAAACTGCACTTATCGAAAAAATCCCGTTATTCACCGTATATCATTTTCATGCTGGCCGGATGAAGACTATTTTTGCACCGTACTTATAAATAAGGAATGATATTTGCTTATTGCCGGCATCAAAAAATACGAACCATTCAACAAAGAGCTTATGAGAGGATTACTGAACAACCTAATGTACGAGATTGCAGGTATCGGGGCAATGATCATTGTATACATTATTATTTATTACAGGTCTATAAGATCATCATTCAGAAATAATGATGATAACAAAAACAGATATTTAAACAGTAAATTTCCGACACACGAAAACTTTTAAATTATTAAAGTTTCCATATTAAAAACATTATACATCTAACATTCAGATAATTACACTTTATTAATGTTTTTTAATATTGCATATTGACAACATAATATTACTTTTGCGGCCTATATGGAAAGTATCAAAGAAAATATCATTCAGGTAGCCGCGACACAATTCCATCAGGTTGGCATCAGAAATGTGTCGATTGATGATGTATGTGCAGAATTAAGGATATCTAAAAAAACATTTTATCAGTATTTTGATAAAAAGGAAGAGCTAATCGACGCCGTCATTGCCTATGAACAAGAGCAGCATATGGCAAAGATGCACAAATCAATCCGGGATAAGAATGCGATTGAAGTATTTATTTTTACAATCAAAGAAATCAAAAAATCGGCAGAGTGTACTCCCTTCATGCTTTGGCATGACTTAAAAAAGTACTATCCTGCTCTTCATCAGAAATATGATCAGATAAAAACGGAACGGATACAATCTGCTTTCGAAGAAAACATCCGGCAGGGAATTGAGGAAGGCTATTATCGTGACAATTTAGACATAGAGCTTATCTCCTTCTTTCATTCGATTCAGATCAGGAATATCTTTGAGACCATGATGCAGTCGCAAAAAAAGTATACGCTAAAACGACTAACAGATTTTTTTATTGACATGATTATTCACCTCATTGTAAATGAAAAAGAACTAAAATACATTGAAGAAAACCTTAGTGAGAAAAAATAAAACCAACAATTGAACGAAAATAACAGGTATGAAAAAGATGAAATTTTTATTATCCGCAATACCTTTCCTGATGATGGCAGGCTTTATCCATGCGCAACAGGACAGTATTGCAAAGCAAGACACGCTATCACTTACTTTACAGCAATGCATCAGCATTGCCATGGATGAGAGCCCGACGATCCGCATCGCGCAACGGGATATCGAAAGAGTTGATTATGCAAACAAAGAAAAGATGTCGGCGTTGTTTCCGGCTATCAATGCTTCTGCGTCATACTCCCGTACATTAAAGAAACAGAAAATGTTTTTTGACATTCCCGGCTTCCCGTCAAGTCCGGATGGCATTGAAGTCGGTCAGGATAACACCTTCGCAGGCGTACTTTCGGCATCCATGCCCATCATCTCTCCTACCCTTTGGGCTAGCCTGAAGATGAACGAAACGGATGCAGCGCTCACCATGGAATCGGCCCGTTCGTCGAAGCTGTCACTAATCAATTCCGTGACGAAAGCATTTTATGGTGTCTTACTGGCACAGGATTCTTACAAAGTTTTTGAAAGAACCTATCAGAATGCGGCTGAGAATGCCAGAATCATCCAGAACAAATTCGAGCAGGGTGCTGTTTCTGAATTTGAATGGATTCGTGCTGATGTACAGGTTAGAAACGCGCTGACGAACTTAGTTTCTGCTGAAAGCGCCATCAACCTGAGCACATTACAGTTAAAAATGCTGATGGGTATTGATATGCATACCGCCATTCAACCCACCGGCAAATTAGCTGATTATGAATCACTGGTATTTGAACAAGCCATTCAACTATCCAACAATTCTCTGGATAAAAATACGGATCTGAATCAGTTTGATTTGAAGGCAAAACAATTAAAACAATCATTGGAAATTCAGAAATCAACGTGGCTCCCGACACTATCTGCAAATATAAACTACCAATACATGTCGATGCCCAATGATGATGTTGCATTCAAGGATTATTACTGGTTTCCGACATCAACTGCAGGCTTAACCTTATCTATCCCCATCTTTCAGGGTGGCAGTAAACATTACAAGGCTAAGCAATTACAGGTACAAATCAAGGCCATGGATGATCAACGTGAAAATCTGAAACGTTCGTTAGAATTACAGGCAATTACCTTTACAGATAATATGATTAAAGCCATTGAGAAAATGGAATCCGGCAAAAAAGCATTAACGCAGGCTGAAAAGGCTTTAGATATTTCTCAGAAAATGTATGAAGTAGGTGCAGGTACCTACCTTGATGTAACGAATGCCGAATTGGGCTATATTCAGGCCGGATTATCGTATAATCAATCCATTTATGATTTTATATCCGCCAAATCCGAATTAGAAAAAATTTTAGGTACAACAATCAATTAATAATTTAACATATGAACGCAATAAACAAAATTATTTTATTCCTGTTTGTTATTGGTCTGGCTGCCTGTGGAGGACAAAGCGCACCGGAAAACACTCAAAAAGAGGACAATAATCAAGCTCCAAAAGTAAAAACTCAACAGGTTGTGGCACGTGATGTGGAACAAATATATGAATTTACAGCCACTGTCGAACCCATCGTAAAAAACAACATCAACCCCACTACTCCGGGACGAATCCGTCAGATTTTCGTGGAAGTAGGTGATAAAGTGGTTAAAGGACAACGGTTAGCGCAAATGGATGCTGTAAATTTGGTGAATTCAGAAACGCAGATTGAAAACTTCAAACGAATTTATAACCGCGTATCCGAATTATATGCCGTAGGAGGCGCCTCACAACAGGAGTTAGATAATGCACGCCTGCAACTCACCCTGGCCGAAACAAACCTGAAAACTTTACAGGAAAACACCCTGTTACTCAGTCCGATTTCAGGCATTGTATCGGCACGTAATTACGATAACGGCGACATGTATAACGGACAACAACCCATTCTTACCGTGATGCAAATCAACCCGGTATTACTAAAAATCAATGTTTCAGAAACATTTTTCAGTAAGGTAAAACCAGGAATGAAGGTGGATGTAACATTAGATGTATATGAAAAAGAATCTTTTAAAGGAAAGGTTAGTCTGGTTTACCCGACAATTGATGAACGCACCCGTACATTCGGGGTTGAAATCAAACTTGACAATCCGAACTCGAAGGTTCGTCCGGGTATGTTTGCCCGTGTAAACATCAATTTCGGTGCAATCAACCGGGTTGTTGTACCCGATCAGGCCATCATCAAACAGGCCGGATCAGGAGCCAGGTTTGTATATTTACTCGAAGGAGACAAGGTAAGCTACAAACAAATTGAACTCGGTCGCCGCATAGACAAGGAATACGAACTGATATCCGGCATTGAAAGTGGTGCTGAAGTTGTTGTTTCAGGTCAGGGTAAATTAGCCGATGGCATTGCCGTAGAAGTGATAAAATAACATAGGTTTTTTACTACAAAATTCAACATAAAATGAGTATATACGAAGGCTCAGTCAGAAAACCGGTTATGACCGCCCTTGTCTTTGTGGCTGTCGTGGTTTTAGGACTATTCTCGCTCAATAAATTACCCATCGACTTACTTCCGAATATCGAGACCAATACCATCATGGTATTGACGACTTATCAGGGAGCAAGTGCTGCCGATGTGGAAACGAATGTCACCAGACCCCTGGAGAATTCGCTGAATACCGTTGCCAATCTGAAGAAGATTACTTCTTCTTCGAGAGAAAACCGCTCTATCATTACACTTGAATTTGATTTCGGGTTGGATATTGAAGCGCTGACAAATGATGTTCGTTCGAAATTAGACATGGTTAAATCCTATCTACCGGAAGGAACCACCGAACCCATCATTTTCAAGTTCAGCAACGACATAATTCCGGTTATGATGATCTCTGCAACAGCCGATCAGAGTCTGCCCGCCTTATATAAAATCCTGGAAGAAAATGTGGCGAATCCATTGGCCCGTATTCCGGGGGTAGGTTCTGTATCTATTGCCGGAGCGCCTGAAAGGGAGATACAGGTATTTATCGATCCATCAAAACTCGAAGCTTATCATTTAACCATTGAAGGTTTGTCACAAACCATCCGGATGGAGAATGTCAATACCCCTGCGGGAACGATGGATATCGGAAATGAAACCTATTCTTTACGGGTTGAGGGAGAATTTTCTGCTCCCAGCGAACTAAACAGTTTAGTGGTAGGTTCATATGCCGGTAAGAACATATACCTGTCTGATGTTGCAGTCATCAAGGATACACTACAGGAACGTTCACAGGAAGTTTATACCAATGCCGTTCAGGGGGCAACCATAGTCGTTCAGAAACAATCCGGATCTAACACGGTGCAAATTGCAGAGCAGGTTAACAAAATACTACCTGAACTTCAGAAAAATCTGCCTACTGATGTCAGGATAGAACCCATCATGGACACATCCGATAACATCAAACAAACCATATCTGGCTTGGTTGAGACGGTCATGTATGCGTTCATCTTCGTGATGTTAGTGGTACTGGCTTTCCTCGGACGCTGGAGAGCAACCATTATCATCATCCTTACAATCCCGATTTCGCTGGTTGCAGCCTTTATATACCTCGGGTTTACCGGAGGATCGCTTAATATCATATCACTAAGCTCTTTATCGGTTGCGATCGGTATGGTGGTGGATGATGCCATCGTGGTATTAGAAAACATTACCACACACATTGAAAGAGGGAGTCGACCGAAAAGTGCCGCAGTACATGCGACAAACGAGGTAGCAATATCCGTTATTGCTTCAACCCTGACTCTGCTGGCTGTATTCTTTCCTCTAACCATGATTTCAGGCATGGCAGGTGTTATGTTCGAACAATTAGGATGGATGGTAACCATCATCATGATTGTTTCAACCGTGTGTGCATTGACCTTGACTCCGATGCTTTCATCACAGTTGTTACGGTTGAATCCAAAACATAACAAAGCATACAAACTCATCTTTACACCGATTGAAAAAGCGTTGAACAAGTTGGATGAAAAATATGCAGCATTGGTAAACTGGTCGGTTCGTCACCGAAAAACAGTGATTATAAGTGTCTTTGCTTTCTTCATTATCAGTTTGATTCCTGCCGGTTTTATCGGTTCCGAGTTTATTCCTGCTCAAGATAACAGCAGAATTGCTGCAACCGTTGAACTACCTATAGGAACGAGGGTAGAAATAACCAAAGAAACTGCATCGAAAATTTACGAATTGTGGAAAGAGAAATATCCCGAACTGGATATGATTAACTACACAATCGGGCAGGCAAGCAGTTCCAATGTGTGGGGATCGTTACAGAACAACGGTTCAAACATCATCTCCTTCAACATCAGAATGATTGATTTGAACGATCGCGAACGAAGTATGTTCGAGATTTGCGACAGCATGCGCATTGATCTGGAAAATCTTCCGGAAATTAAAAAATCATCCATCCTGGCCGGTGGGGGTATGAGAATGATGGGCGGACAATCTACATTGGACCTTGAAGTCTATGGTTATGATTTTCAGGAAACCGATGAAATCGCAGCTGAAATCAGGGACAGAATGTCAAAAATTCCGGGGCTTGTTAATGTCAGCATCAGTCGGGGCGATTATATTCCTGAGTTCCGCGTACAGTTTGATCGCGAGAAACTGGCCATGAACGGATTGAACATGGCTACTGCATCCAACTATCTGCGTAACAGGATTGATGGAATGACAGCCTCTTTGTTCAGGGAAGATGGCGAAGAGTATAACATCAGGGTAGCTTATGCTCCCGAATTCCGGCAATCAATCGAATCAATGGAAAACATCCTGATATATAACAGTCAGGGACAATCCATCCGGTTGAAAGATGTAGGTAAAGTGGTGGAAGAGTTCTCACCTCCGACTATCGAACGTAAGAATCGTCAGCGTCTGGTAACGGTATCATCCACTGTATCCGGAACAACCATCGACAAAGCTGTATCTGCCATCAACAAGGAATTAAGTGAGATGAATATCCCATCAAACATCTATACCCAGATTGCCGGTACTTATGTAGATCAACAGGAATCATTTGCCGATTTGGGTACCCTGCTTTTACTGATTATTTTGCTGGTATTTATCGTGATGGCATCCCAGTTCGAATCGTTGACTTATCCGTTTATCATCATGTTCTCGGTTCCATTCGCAGTTTCCGGGGTAATATTAGCATTCCTTGTCACCGGAAGCACCCTGAATATGATGTCGTTTGTCGGCATTATCATGCTGGTTGGTATCGTCGTAAAGAATGGTATCGTGTTGGTTGACTACATCAACCTGAACCGCGGAAGAGGTATGAGCGTTATTCAGTCGGTAGTAAAGGGTGGTAAATCCCGTTTGCGCCCGGTTCTCATGACGACCCTTACAACTGTGCTGGGTATGTTGCCTTTGGCGATATCATCCTCAGAAGGTTCCGAAATGTGGAGACCCATGGCCATCACTGTAATTGGAGGTTTGACCATATCCACCCTCTTCACCCTGGTTATCGTACCAACTGTTTACGCATCGTTCGCTGGCAGAGGCGTGAAGAAATTCAGAAAGAAATGGAGAAAAAAATTAAATGAATAAAATTTTTGACGTGATGCGTAAAACAACGTAGAAACGCACGGAAAAACAATGTAGAGACGCACGGCAAAACAATGTAGAGACGCCCTAATAGGGCGTCTCTACGATAACAAAAACGATAACAAAAACGATAACAACAAAAAAAAACGATAACAAATGAAATCAATATTCATCACATTCGATCAGGCATATTATGAACAGATATTGTCGATTCTACGTGGGAACAATGTCAGAGGATTCACCAGCTGGGCTGAGGTTCAGGGACGCGGTACCAAAACAGGTGACCCGCATTTAGGAACACATGCCTGGCCCTCATTGAATTCAGCCCTCATAACAATAGTAGAGGACGAAAAGGTTAAGCAGGTATTAAATGATTTAAAAGCCCTCGACCAAACATCTGAGTTGATGGGACTGAGGGCTTTTGTATGGAATATCGAAGATATGATTTAATCTTCGTTTAACTTTCAACTATGCGGATTTCGGACGACATTTCCATGCCTTTGGCATATGCCGCCCGGACTCCACAGTAGAGGTCCTCAGATTTTTGAACAGCTTTCTGCACTTTTTCCAGCGGTATATTTTTTCCGTAAACGTAATAAATCACATGCATTTTAAAATAATGCATTGGATGTTCCTCTGTAACATCCCCCTGCACTTCAATTTCAACTTTATCGAAATCAACCCTCATTTTGTTGAGAAGTGACACCACATCCATTCCTGTACAGCCACTTAACGCAACCATCATCAGTCTTTTAGGTCCAGGAGCTGAGTTTTGGCCTCCTTTTTCAACTGGAGCATCCACCCGGATAACATGTCCGTCTAAATTTGTTTCAAAGGCCAAACCGCCTTTCCATTTCGTAAGAATCGTATGTTTCTCTGCCATATCTTTATGTTTTTATATGTTCATTCATAAAAACAAGGTCAACAGGGAAAAAGTTCACAACTCAATGAGCATGTCCGTGTGAATGACCGGCTACAGAAATGAAAATGATGGCAATACCAAGCAGTACAAGCAAAAACTGAATGATGGATTCTTTGGGTTTGGTTTCTTTGTGCATTTCCGGGATTAAATCAGCCATGGATACATACAGAAAACTGGCTGCAGCAATGGCCAGCGCATAGGGAATAAAACCCTGAACCAAATCCAGCAGGAAATAAGCGGCTACACCGGCAACCAGCGAACTACTGCCCGATAACAGGTTATAAAACAAGGCTTTCTTCCTCGAATAGCCACTTTTAAGCAGAATACCAAAATCTCCCAACTCCTGTGGTATTTCGTGCAATACCACAGAAATAGTCACAAAGATACCCAGTTCGGTTGAAGTCAGAAAAGATGCGGCAATAACAACCCCGTCAATGGCATTGTGTACGGCATCACCGATAATAATCATCGGACCGGCAGCATGTATCTGACGTTCGCAGTTCTCATCATGACACATACGCCACAAAATGAATTTCTCCAGCAGAAAAAAGAAAAGAATCCCGATAAGTACCCAAATCAGCACATCCTCCAAATGAAGACTTTCAGCAGATTGCGGAATCAATCCGAGTAATGCTGCACCCAATAATGTTCCGCCGGCTAAATACAGCAAATAGCTGGAAATCTTTCCCAGCCATTTGTTATTTAGCATCAGCAAACTTCCGCTTAAAGCGACACTACCAACACTTGCTGCCAGCAGTGCTAATACAGTATATAAAAGTTGCGTCATTACTTTCTCTGTACTAATACCCAGGCATCAGGATAAGTAGCTCTTATCTGATCAATCTTTGCCCGTGCATCCTTGTATTCATCAAAAGAAGCAATGATTACCCGCAACATACCGCTTTCATTCTCAACAACGAGCGCGTTATTCCCTTCAGCAACCAACTTAGCACGTAAGTTTACAGCATTTGTATGATTACTGAATGCACCCACCTGCACATGATATCTCTTACTCATGGCAGCACTGTTGGTTTCACCAGCTGCCAGTTTAAATGATTCAGAACGGGTAACTTCAGGCTGTGTTGACACCTGAGCAACCGGTTTTGGGGCTTCCTGAACAGGAGCAACAGTAGTTGCGGGCTCAGTTGCACTTTTTATTTCAGTAACTATTTGTTTCGATTTACATGAAACCATTGTCAGACTGATTACAGCCACAAAAAAGAATAAATGCAAAGTTTTGTTCATAATAAAAACATGTATTGATTTTAAAATTTATGCAAAGATGAGAATAAAAAAAAGCATGGACAATATCAAACTTTGTTTTTTTAGTTTTTTAAATGTAAATTTGAAGCGAAAATTCTTAATAAATTTGAACTTTGGGAGATTAAACTAAGCTGGAAAGTGTATTTTTGTATTCAATAAAGCTGTATTACAAACTTAAAATTAAAAAATCATGAAATTTTCATTGCCGGAATTACCTTATGCGCAAGATGCGCTTGCACCAGTTATCAGTGCTGAAACCATCAGTTTTCACTACGGGAGACACCATCAGGCTTATGTTAACAACCTGAATAACCTGACTCCCGGAACTGATTTTGAACAGGCAGATTTGGAGACCATCGTCAAAAAATCTGAAGGAGCTATTTTCAACAATGCCGCTCAAATCTGGAATCACAACTTTTATTTCCTTTCACTTACTCCGAAAAAAGGTTCTGCTCCAAATGCAGCTCTTACTAAAGCTATCAATGAAGCTTTTGGGTCATTTGATAATTTCAAGGCTGAATTTGGCAAAGCCGCGGTAAGCATTTTCGGTTCAGGATGGGCATGGTTGGTGAAAGATGCGGAAGGCAAACTGTCGATTGTAAAAGAAAGCAATGCCGGTAATCCCATGACACGGGGATTAACACCGCTGCTCACCTTCGATGTATGGGAACATGCCTATTACATCGACTATCAAAATCGCCGTCCGGATTATGTGGCTGCGTTGTGGGATTTGGTTGACTGGAACGTGGTATCGGCCAGGTATTGATTGTAGTGATTGGTTAAAACAAAATGTAGAGACGCAATGCATTGCGTCTCTACAATTTTCATAATTCGATAAATTCCGTGTTATTTTTTCAACAATTTACCACTAACAGTTTCTTTATCCATCGTAATCTGATAGAAATACACACCGTTTGCCAAACCTGTCAAATCAATTTTCGACTGATTATTTACCGGGGCTTCATACAGTTTTCTACCCTGTAAATCGAATAACCTGATGTTTGCAATTGAATTTCCATTCAAACGAACAGAAATGAAATCGGATACGGGATTTGGATAAATAGAAGCTTTTGAGACACTTACATCATCAACCGATGAAAATTCAGACTGGCTGAAATAAACTTTTACTTTGGAATCCTCCACCCAATCATTGGCTGTACCAGACCATCCATATAATAACAGTTCGGTTGCCATGTAACTAAAATACATTTTCACTTCCCTTGATTCTCCTTCATCGCCAAAAGGCAATATCATGTCATCACGTGTAACTTCGAAATTACTGGTCAGTACCCCTTTACTTTCTTTATTCCAGGTCGAAGTTGATTCATTCCAGGTATAAGCATATTCAGTATCAACGGCTTTCGGATAAGTTGTATTATAGGTGTATTCAAATTTATCATCTCCAACAAACTGCCCGTTGGTGTAATAGTACTCTGTGGTCGTTAACAACTGATTGCTTGCACTATAGGTGTTTTCAGTTTTTTCACCTTCAATTTGCATGTGATACTGGCTTCCATCCCAGAATAAATCCGTACTGATATAGGTATCTGACAACAAATTCCTTTGCTCATCATAAATTTTTTCTCTTTTATAATTGATTACTTCCTGTTTCAGGTACGAGTTCCACTGGATATTTTGCTCCAATATGGTTTCGCCGTAAGCATCAATCCTGTTCTCCGTTTTATAGGTAAGATACAGGTTTTGTGTTTCCGGATTCAACTCATAATAGGCATTCAGCGCCTGGGATCCATCTGCATTATAATCAAACTCCACCCTTCTGTTCACCGACCATTGCTGGGTATCCGGATTATATACATTGTAAAAAATCTCAGTAATTAACTTGCCTGAAGCATTATACTCATATTCCGTTTTACTCGCGTTTTTCCAGACTTCACCCGAAAAATCCCATCTTTGTAAGAGATTCACAATAATATCATTGTTTGCATTAAAGGTATATTGGGTACGACTCTTTTCACTTAGCGTATTTGATATACCGTTAAAATACCAGTCAGTAACCGTATAATCAGTAACGAGCCCGGCTGGATTCACATTGCTTTCAATCATCATCTTGATAAACCATTTTGAACCTTCATCGCCTGCATAGCGGTAAACAGAATCGACTATGAGTATATTATTGCCAAATGAATCAAAGGTATTTTCTCTTTTGGAGTCAAATTCCCACGATTCATTTACAGGATTCCAATTGTAATTTACAATATTTCTAAAGCTGCCGTACAGATCATGTGAGCTTACTTGTTGATTGGTATATACCGATCTCGTTTCCAAAACCAGATTTCCACTCTCATAATCAACACTCCAGTGAGTTTCAGTAACTGTCACTCCATTTTCTGTAGATACTTCATAAGTGGTCTTGCTATTGATAGCCCAGTCACCCAGTTCATAATTCCAACTGTAAAAAATTGAGCCCAACAATTCGAAACCGGGAACCAACTGATGTTCAAATTTCCAGTGCCCAACCCATTTTTGCGCTTCATTATCCCACATATAAGCCGCGAACATCAGTTCAAAACCATCTTCGAACCAATATTCATTTTTACTGTCGGGCATCCAGTCAGCCGTTTCATCATTCCATACATAATAAATATTACCAATCTCGTTGTTGTTGCTGTCAAAGAAGTATTCATGTTTAAAATCACCACGTTTGATATACTTTAATGAATCCGGATCAAAATCTTCTCTGACCACTTCTTCTCTCACTATATCACCATTTGCATTATACTCAATGGTATATTTGTGTTCATCAATCCATCGATCAAGTTCCTCATTCCACCACTGATAATAATAGAGTGTTAAATCACCGGCTTCGTTGTAGGTTATCGTGGTTTTTTCATCGTCCTGCCACACCATCAGGGTTGTATCGTATAAATACATATTACTGGCAGTAACCATGGCGTCGTAATTATAGGTGAATTCCTGTTTGTCATCCGGAACCCACTCCGAACCCTCTTTTCCGTAAAATATCAGGCTGTCTAATTTGTACTTCATAACACCTGCTGCCGGAACCTTCATGCTCCTTTTCTCAGCAGTTAAGCCGTTTGATTTCAGGCTGCTTTGTAAAAATCGATAATCGTAAAGAAAATTTCGACTGTTTTTTTGACTGCTTGTTTTTTTATTCGTCAATGTAAATTTCTTTCCTGAGACAGATTGCCGGTTAAACAACAGTTCGTCCATTTGTTCATTCATCTGTTTCAGCGCTTTCGTTTTAAATTGCGGGTTATCGCTGCGCATAATCATTTCCCTGACTTTTTTCAGCTGGGATAAGGATGCTTTGTTTGCAGGATCGTTCACATTCGAGGATTGTCCGGTTAACGGTAAGATTAAACTCAGTAACAGGAACAGAAGGAGGTAGTTCATTCTTTTCATAAAAACAGATTTTTTAGATTATGGTAAATTATTTTAAAATTTAAACAATTTCAGGGATGTGTTTGTTTACAAAAAGTATTATCTTTGCATCCGAAACTATTTGTGGAAAGATTTGAACCGCTTGCAACCACAGTAAAAAATGCTAAATAGTATTTTCCTGCCTTTTTTCCTTGATTCTCAGGTTCTTTTCTGCCCCTATGGTTTTTGCATTGATTTCTGTTAAACAAACAGAGGACAAATGTAAAAATATTATTTTATTAAATCATTAAACATTTTATAAATGGGATATTTATTTTCATCAGAATCAGTTTCTGAAGGACATCCGGACAAATTAGCCGATCAAATTTCGGATGCCATCTTAGACAACATCCTGGCACAGGAAATTAATTCTAAAGTAGCATGTGAAACACTTGTTACAACAGGACAGGTGGTGATTGCCGGAGAAGTAAAAACGGAAGCCTACGTTGATTTTCAAACCGTAGTGCGCGAAGTAATCAACGAAATAGGTTACACCAAAAGCGAGTATAAATTCGACGGGGATGCCTGCGGTATTCTTTCAGCTATTCACGAACAATCGGGAGACATTAACCGGGGTGTGGAGCGTGAGAACCCTGAAGATCAGGGAGCAGGTGATCAGGGGATGATGTTTGGTTACGCGACCAACGAAACCAAAAACCTGATGCCTGTAGCGCTCGACTTATCGCATGCATTGGTACAAGAACTGGCGGCCATCAGGAAGGAAGGCAAAGAAATGACATACCTTCGTCCCGACTCCAAATCGCAGGTTACCATCGAGTACGACGACAACAACAAACCGGTTAAGGTACACACCATTGTTGTATCCACCCAGCATGATGACTTTATCAAAGCCAATGGCAACATCACGCAGGAACAGGCTGATATCACCATGCTTTCAAAAATTCGTGAAGATGTTAAAATCATCCTGATCCCCAGGGTAAAAGCATTGGATCCTCAATTCGACTCATTAATTCAGGATGATTTTATCCTGCACGTGAATCCGACCGGTAAATTCGTGATTGGCGGTCCGCATGGCGATACCGGCCTGACCGGCAGAAAAATCATCGTGGATACCTACGGTGGTAAAGGAGCACACGGAGGTGGAGCGTTCTCAGGAAAAGACCCATCCAAGGTAGACCGTTCAGCGGCATATGCTGCCCGTCACATTGCAAAAAACATGGTGGCTGCCGGTTTAGCGGAAGAAGTATTGGTTCAGGTGGCTTATGCCATCGGGGTTGCCAAACCGATGAACCTGTATGTGAACACCTACGGAACAGCTAAGGTTAATCTTTCTGATGGTCAAATCGCGGAGAAAATCAGTTCGCTTTTCGACATGCGCCCCAAAGCCATTGAAAACAGGCTGAAACTGCGTAACCCTATTTACAAAGAAACAGCGGCTTACGGTCACATGGGCAGAACACCTCAGATTGTAACCAAAACGTTCAAAGACAGTAACAGAAAAGAAATTACCTGCGAAGTAGAATTGTTTACCTGGGAAAAAACCGATATGGTAAATGAGATCAAGGGTGCGTTTGGACTGTAAAACTTTCTAATTATGAACCATATAAGTCATATAAGTAACATATAAGCTGTGTTTTTCTGAAAATTTTCTTTTTTAAATTAAATGAAAACTTATATGTTACTTATATGTTACTTATATGACTTATATGGTTTATATAGTTTAATATTATTTCTTTGACTTCAACAGCTCTTCGAGCCTGAACATCTCGTCCCGCAGTCTCGCGGCCTCTAAGAATTCCATGTTCTTCGCGGCTTCCTGCATGGCTTTTTTGGTTCTCTGAATGGCTTTTTCGAGCGCGGGTTTCGACATATATTGAACGACTGGATCGGCTGCAATGCTCATGCCGGATTCAGGTTCAACGTAAGCATTTGGCTCAGCTTTACTCAGGGCTGAACCGACTCCTTTAATAATAGCAGTTGGCGTAATATTGTGTTCAGCATTATAAGCCAACTGTTTTTCTCTCCGGCGGTTGGTCTCGGTAATGGTTTTCTCCATGCTGTCCGTCATCTTATCGGCATACATGATTACCTTCCCGTTGAGATTTCGGGCTGCACGTCCCGCCGTTTGTGTCAGCGAACGGTGCGAACGCAGGAATCCTTCCTTATCCGCGTCGAGAATGGCTACCAACGATACTTCCGGCAAATCAAGTCCTTCGCGCAGCAAGTTTACGCCCACCAGCACATCATAGATACCGCGACGCAAATCTTCCATAATCTGTACCCTGTCGAGCGTATCCACATCCGAATGGATATAATTACAACGTACCCCCATTTTGGTTAAATAATCTGTCAGCTCTTCGGCCATGCGCTTGGTAAGGGTAGTAACCAGTACCCTTTCATCCCGTTCTGTACAAATGGTAATCTCTTCGAGCAAATCATCAATCTGGTTGAGACTCGGCCTAACTTCAATAACCGGATCTAAGAGTCCGGTCGGACGAATCAACTGATCGACCACGATGCCCTGCGAGTTTACGAGTTCGTAATCAGCCGGGGTGGCCGAAACATAGATGGTCTGCGGTGTAAGCTGTTCAAACTCGTCGAAAGTCAGCGGACGGTTATCCCGTGCCGCCGGCAAGCGGAAACCATATTCCACCAGGTTTTGTTTGCGGGAAGCATCGCCGCCGAACATCGCCCGGATTTGCGGTATCGTCACATGGCTTTCATCGATTACCATCAGATAATCATCCGGAAAATAATCGAGCAGGCAATACGGACGACTACCCGGCGCCCGTCCATCGAAATAGCGGGAGTAGTTCTCAATCCCGGAACAATAACCCAACTCTTTGATCATTTCCAGATCGTAGCTCACCCGCTCATAAATGCGTTTGGCTTCATAATCTTTTCCGACGGAACGAAAATATTCCGCCTGCAGGTCACGATCCCGCTCAATCAGGTGTAACGCCTGGTTGATTCTCTCTTTGGTAGTGACAAATATACTTGCCGGAAAAATACGGTAGGCATCGAATCGCTCCTGCACATGCAGGTTAACGGGGTCTAAGGTCAGTATTTCATCTATTTCATCTCCCCAGAACACAATCCGCAGGATATCGTCGGCATAAGCCAGAAAAATATCCACCGTATCTCCTTTTACACGAAAATTTCCGCGGTTGAGTTCAATATCATTCCGGGAATACAGGCTCTCGACTAAGTTGCGCAGAAAAGCATTGCGCACTATTTTTTGACCTTTGCGGACTTCAATCACGTTGGAAGTAAAATCTTCAGGATTACCGATGCCATACAAACACGAAACCGACGAAACCACGATGACATCCCTCCTACCCGACAACAAGGCCGAAGTTGCCGACAACCGCAACTTTTCAATCTCCGCATTGATGGATAAATCTTTTTCGATGTAGGTATCCGTCACCGGCAAATACGCTTCCGGTTGATAATAGTCATAATAGGACACGAAATATTCCACGGCGTTATCCGGAAAGAAAGCCTTGAATTCGCTGTACAACTGGGCGGCTAAGGTTTTGTTGTGACTCAGCACTAAGGTCGGACGGTTCACCTCGTTCACCACGTTGGCAATGGTAAAGGTTTTTCCCGAACCCGTCACCCCCAGCAAAGTCTGAAACGGAATGCCACCCTGCAATCCCTCCACCAATTGCCTGATGGCCTCCGGCTGGTCACCGGTGGGACGATAGTTTGATGTGAGGTTGAAAGACATGTTGATAGCGAATAGCGAATAGCGAATAGCGAATAGCGAATAGTGAATAATGAATAATGTAGGGGTTAACGGCGTTAACCTTTTTTTTAGTCACGGCGTTAACCCCTATAATACCGTGTTAACCAGTCAATAATTTTTGGGCATAACGAGCCACAGGATGATGTACAATAAGGTTCCTGGGAATCCTGCTGACAGGATGGAGAGCAGCACATATCCTACCCTGACTAAAGTCACATCCAATCCCAGGTATTCCGCGATACCGGCGCATACTCCGGCTATCATCTGGTCTTTCGAACGGCGTAATTTCTTTTCCATACAATTTGATTAATATTGTTTTGCAAAGGAAGTAAAAAAAACTGAAAAATTTATTTTTTCACCATATAAGTCATATAAGTGCATTTAAGTATTTATTTACTTTTTTTTCAAATCAATATAACTTAATTTAAAGCAATATATTATTAGTGTCCACTAATGGTAATCTAATCAATATTTTGACTTATATGACTTATATGGTTAAATAATTATTTCCATTTCCCCGAATTCAATCATGGCATTAAACACCCTTATTTTCTGATACAAATGCAACTCTTCTGCTTTGATATCCTGCTCCACGATAATGCCTTTATCCAGCAAAAACGCCCGGTTGCTACCGTACAGCACCGGCAAACGGGGTGTCACCCATTGTTTCCCATCAAATAATGCGATATTGGCATAAGAAGTATCCGTAAGCAAGCCATTTCTCACCAACAGCACATCATCAGAATCGCCGCGTTGGGCTACAAGTTGTTCATATGCAGTCCGGTCGGCAGACTTATACTGCATGGCTTCCAGAGTTGTTTCCACCATTTTCAGCGTTTTAATCCTTCGCATTTGATACGGAATAAACTCCGGCTGGCGAAAACCCTGTTCATCATACAACACCCGGCATTTAAACAAACCCGTTGCCGGCAACTCCTGCTGATGCATAAATGCAGTTAAATCAGGGATTTCATTGTCCGGGAAAAATTGCCGAAAACAATGATTAACCCTTTGCTGGTGGTATTCCAGGCGGAAAAACACACCATCTTTCAGCTTTATTGATTCAAGAAACCGGCACATACACTTTCTGTATTAATTCTTCATATTCTTTATCCAACTCACTCTGAAAAGTAATGCCGCCACCGCTCTTGTAAACCAAACCTTCATCCGTTTGTTCCATGAAACGTATCATGACTGCCGAATCGAGGTTTTCGCCATCGAAATAACCACAAACGCCGGTATAGAATCCCCGGTCGTAACCTTCCGCCTGATTAATAATCTCCAGTGTTTTGGCTTTAGGAGCCCCGCAGATTGAACCGGCAGGCAACAGAGAAAACAAGATATCCCCCAGCCGTTCGCGGTACTTGTCGGGCAACCTTCCTATGATCTCCGAACTCACCTGCAACAAGTCCTGTTGCATGGTGTTGATTCTTTCCACGTAGCGGTAACGGCTCACACGCACATCAGTGGCCACCATGCCCAGGTCATTGCGCAACAAATCCACGATGGTGGCATGCTCGGCCATTTCCTTTTCATCCTGCAGTATTTTCCTTTCCGCATCAGGAAGCGTGGCATCAATAGTCCCTTTCATGGGAAATGTTTTGATTTCACCCGCTTTAATTTGAATGAAAGTCTCCGGTGAAAGCACCAGAAACCTGTCCTTCAACCACAGTTTATAGGGCGCGGATGCCATATCATAAATACCTGCTAAAGAAAAACTGGTCGATATCCGGGTAGGCTGGGTCAGATTCGTCAGAAAGGAATTACCCAACTGAATCTGTTCTTTGACGAAATTAAATTTTTCAGCATACATCTCCTTCGAAACCGGGAATGCTTGCCAGTGAAAGTCTTTATCCTTCGTTATATTATGGGATTTAGCGTGAAACTGCCACCTGATGTACCGGTCATCCAGCTCCTCTTTGCTGATGACATAACCCGCATCTCCCGCATAATTTACAATGAACAAAAAGGGAACAGCACCGGCACCCAGTACATTCATCTGGCATTTAATTTCTTCAGAACATAATCTTGTATATGGAAAAGTTTTCTCCGACATCTTTACAGAATTTCCTGCAAAAATACAGATAAATCAGGATTAATGTTCAAATATTTTTTTAACTTTGCACCGCAAAACCAAATTTGCACGCTTCATTGACATTTTTTTACCGACTCCGTAGCTCAGCTGGTAGAGCAAATCTACAAAACAGAAAATAAAAATGGACTCTTTTGCAATCGGAGACAAGGTACTTTATATCAACCTTAAAACATCAGAGGTTTCAGAATGCGTCATTAAGCATGTATTGTCTAATAAAAGGGCTATTATTCAAATTGATAAATACATGTTTGAGGTTGGCACAAACAGTTTACGTAAAATTTAATACTTCAATCCGGAACAATTTTTGTATATTTGCGTTTGAATATTAAAACAAAAGCTTATGGCAACAATCACACTGCGCTATGATGCGCGTAATACGATAGCAAAAAAAACTATTGACTACATCCTTTCGTTAGGTGTTTTTGAGAAAAGGACCGAACTGGATGAAGCAATAGAGGATAAAAATGCCGGCCGGGTGTATAAAGCCAGGAATGCACGGGATTTAATCAACCAGTGCACCCGTTAAGCTATCTATGTACAGCGTCGAATACACGAATAGATTTAAAAAGGACATCAAGCGTGCTATAAAGCGCGGATATGATCTTGCCCTGATTGAAAAAGCGATCGATCTGCTTCAAAATACCGGCAAGCTTCCCGCGCAATACAAACCACACTCATTATCAGGAAAATATGCCGGTATGCACGAATGCCATATAAAGCCTGATTGGTTAATGGTCTGGGAACAGAACGACGACAAACTAACTCTTTTATTTTTGGCCACCGGCACTCATTCTGATTTATTTTAAAGGTTCCTTTTTGGAGCCTTTTTATATTTTCCACTTCCCCTCTAAAACCTGCAACTGTCTTTTTGTACTTTCTTCGCTGTTAGTATATAATTCATCGAAGAGTATGCCCCTCACCCTTTATATCATGTATCCGGACAATAAGCCCATCTTTACCATCGGTTATCATATCTTTTCTGAGCGCGATATTATCGGATATTCTAAGCCCGGTATAACAGGAGTACAGAAAGCGATCCCGGACCAGCACGTGCAGCTCTGTTAAATTAATCAAATCTTCAATTTTCTTTATTTCTATGAAAGTAAGCAATATATCTTTGGGTTTTCCCGGGCTTTTATCCAACTCTAATTTGCTGTACGGATTTCGTAAGATGATTTCATCATTGATTGCTTTTTTTATAGACTTCTGTATGTAAACATGGAAACGAACGATGGTACTTTGCACGTATTCTTTTGAAACTGATAATCGAGCCACTCAATATCCTTATTATCAATTTTATCTATATTTTTATCCGGCAGCAACTCTCTTAGCGTATTGAGATTAGATTTGTATTTGACAAGTGCTTTGTAGCTATTTTTTTCATTGTTTATATATTTCTCTATGTACAAACAAAAATTTATACTATCTTTGCCCCTCGTAAGGAATCGCTTCAAAGCGTTGAAGTCAAAAACTTGTTTTCCGGAACGTTCATAATCATAGCACGCATTTTCGATTTCGTTTAACTTATTTTTTATTGCGAGATTGGCAGCTGCCGCCTGGGGGTGTTTATTACTAACCTTGTCCACTTCCCAGTATTTAGATTCGACGAAAACCCCGGTATCTACATATTTGTACCTTCGCTTGTGATAACATCTTATTTTGACCTCCATTTTAATGTTATCTGCCTGGCGCGGCTCATTGAAGTTGTGAACAAGTTTATATTCCATAATGACTATATTTGTATATTACATTCAAATGTCAATTGCAAATGTTTCATGAAAACAAGCGTATTAATTCCGTGAAACAAATCAAATATAAATATAGTAATTTTTTATTGTTTTATGTGCTTTTATACGCATTTTCATTAAACACAAAATGCACTTAAATAACAATATATAAGCGCATTTAACTATAAATCCTCTAATTTTTACCGACTCCGTAGCTCAGCTGGTAGAGCAACAGACTCTTAATCTGTGGGTCGTGGGTTCGAACCCCACCGGGGTCACAACATTGACTATCCAACATTTAAAGGTGTTTTGCACAACAGTTCTTTTAGAACCTCACCCTTTCTTTGTGTTGCATTCTTCTTTATTTCTACTTCATCAAAATCAAGAATTATTGCTTCCTTTGCAAAACTGTAGAAATATGCCTTTCTTTAATCATATTAATTAACATTAAAACAGTGTTGGCTCGACATTTATCTCCACATCTTCTTGAAAAGAGTCATCATAGACTGCCTCATCTGTTATCTGATTTTCTCTTGGAATAATTTTATTAGTAGCCTTTTCAATTGAGCATTTATACTTTTACTAACAGATTTTACTCTATTTCCTTTTTACCGCTTTTCAAAATACTCTTTTTTGCATTCAAAGGAGATACAACCTTCTGCCCGGTTTTAGCCTCCAGTTCCTTGCGGGCATTGCGCGCAATTTCGCCACCCTGTTTGGCAATTTGTGCATGTTCATCCATTGTTTCCGGATTACCTGCTTCAGATATTTGTTTGGTGGAAAGCTCTGCCAGCATGTTCAATACCAGTTCGTCATGTTGTCATGTAGGTTTTCCTTTTTCAATCCTTTGTATTGCTTATACTCATTGGCTGTTTTATCCGCCCATGTTTTGTAAATAATATCAGTTAGCGATGCAAAATGAAGACCTTCCTCCAACCCCAGTGACTTCCATTCATCCGTCAGGTCTTTGCGAATTTCAATACTCTTCAACCGTTGATTTATCCAGTTGTCAGAACATCCCAGCCGTTTGTAATCCATCATGGCTTGTTATATCGACAATTCCGGATCCTGCATCTGGTCTAAGCGTTCTTTGGCAACCTGGGCAATCCAGAGTTTAAACGGTTCTGCTTTGGGCGACGGAATGGACTGAATAAGACGGAAAAGCTGATCGGTGGTAGCAACATCGGTTAGGTATTTTTTACCGTCTGAAGCAACCATTTTCAGTTGACTACAATATGTAGTCAACTCACTTCCCTCTTTTTTTAAACGGGTTTTCAAAACACTCCAATACTTACGTGGATTGGGGCTATCCGTTAATACATCTACCACATCCACAATAGAAAATACCATTCCTCCTGCTCGTCGTCCCAAACGCTACGTACTTTCTTTTCTTCGAATAATTGTATTTTGTTTTTCATTGCAGAATTAGTTTATCATTCTTTTTATGGGTATTTCTTTTCCATGAGCTTTAATATGACAACTATGACAAAGTGTGATTAATTCATTGTCAGGACATTCCCAGGGCTCAAGATTTTCATAGTAAGCCAAATGATGGACATCAAGATACTCAGTTCTTATTTTGAGAAGTGGAAATATAATGGACAGCCCATTAAATGTTAAAACACCTTGTTTAGCATAAGGTAAATCAGCCTTGTACCACTCAATATTTCGCAAAATTAGTTGATCATTTGTATTGCCTTCAACAAAGTAGTATGTTCCGATAGAGTTTGTTTTTTTTGTAGGGTCTTTCACATTATAACTAAACATCACATCTGTCTCTATCCAACTATAATGACCACAAGTGTTTACATTATTCAACGGGGACATCGTAATTAAATCAACTTTCCCGGAATTTACATAATAATTAGTATTCAATAATTTAATGAAATAGAATTCCCCTTTTTTAATACACGAAATAATTTTATATTCGTGAGAAGATGGTTGACAATACGACTCCTTATTTTTAAACACATCAATCACAATCTCTCCAACTTCAGGAAAATCCACATATTTTCTTATGTCTTCAATAGTATCCAGTAATGTCATGCCATAACAATGCTTACATTGGTAACCATCTCTTCTCTTTATTTCCTGCACCTTTTCTTTCCAATTTTGTTTTGATAATTTTTCCTTATAAAATTCATCTTTTCCGATTGTTTTGATATAGCCAAGTATTTCAACTATAGGCTTACTAACATTAAGTGTTGCATCTTTTTCAGGAGTTGGTTGAGTGATAGATTCTGACTTCTCAGTTGTTACTAAGTAATCTGTAAACGGGTTTTCATACTCGATAGGGCTAGCCAATTTAGTTAACTTTTTCTTAATAACTTTTTTTCTGATAATAGCAGTGAATGCAACAGTGAACAATATAATAACGATACAACTTATTATAATAATACTTTTCATTTTTTCGATTTTTAAGGTTTCATTTCTTTTACATCAATAAATACATCAACCACATATTTTGATAGTTTGTGTCTGCGGATACCAAGATAGGTTTTCATAACCAGGATAGCAGCTTGCCATTCTTCTACTGATTTTGGTCCACTTACTGTTTTCTCATTCAGAAAATAGATATTGACCAAATAAGCATCAATGCCGTTGAGTTCTCTGAGATAATATAAATGGGCTAACCGATTGGTATATTGATAGAATTTGCCGCTCCAATCGACATCGTTTTTGATATTAAGGTATTCTTTTGTTTTTGATAATGACCTCAAAATTAGATTTATTGATTTTGAATCAATAGCACCAGATGGATTAGTAACAATTTCAGGGATATTAGCTTTGGCTTCTACTAAAAACACTATACCTGATTTTGATTTTCCCAACGCATCCCATTGTGGTCCAGGCTTAGGCCAAAAGTTATTTAAAGGAGACTTTGGTGTTAATCCTAATAATTTGATAAAGTCATGATCCCGGTATTCTGCAAAACTATGTTTCTCCAACGGAGAAAGCCATTCGATTCGCTCATTTGCCAATGATTTCTGCTTTTGAGTAATCTTGTTATTCAAAAGAATCGGGCAGTTATTGATCAAAGTTTGTATGTCATAAAGACTACCCTTGCTGTTTGGGGATTGTTTGATAATACTCATATTAATAGTTAATTACTTCATTAAAAAGAGCTCTAAGATATGGATTCATATCATACTCATATTCAAGGTAATGATGCCATCTTCCATTTGTTTGAGGCTCCTCATCCAATTTGAAAACAGTTATCGATTTTTGACCTTTTAATGATTTTGAAGAAATTGTTATACGTTTGTTATCGGGAACACCTAGATCCAAATGCTCTTCAGGATTATCAAAATATGGATGCACAATATTAAACTTACAATTCTCATAAACAGTGTCGAGTTTAGATATTGTATTCATGTGTTCCTTTTTTTCTTTTTTTTCAAATCCATTACATAGACTGCAGGCCAAAATGAGGTTGCTTTCTTCAAACATAAATTGAGGATAACGACCAGATCCTTTGGGTGCAATATGTTCAATTTGATCATTTGATGTTAGATTTAATTTCATTCCACAGTATGCACAAAATGGTTCTTGTTTTGTATTTAAATCTGTAGAAATATGTGATTTTAATTGCTCAATTTTTGTTCCATCTCCCCTTATCCAGAGAGGTTTTGATAATTTTCTATTACTATCCCATTCCTTTCCAATTAACTTAGGCATGCTGGCTATAAATGCTTTTTGTTCATCGGTGTATGCAATTCTAAATTGTTTTCTCTGCAATTTACATATTTCGAACATATTCATTGGCTTCTTTTAATATCTGGGTTAATGGATCATGCTTGTCTAACACACTTTTGTTTAATTCTTCTATTAAACAGTTTATATGATCTTTGTTTTCTGATTTGTGAGAAATTAAATGAAGTAATTCCCGAATTCTTATCTCAAAATAGAAATTTCGAGTAGAACGAAGATTAAATACCCTATATAATACTTCTTCTGCCGACCAACCATATGTATTATAATCAAACAAGCAAGTATCGATATATGGTGTTTGCCCGGTTATTCCAATTACCGCTGAACTTTCCCCCTCTAAATCACTTACTATAAAATGTGAGTGTGTTGCAAGAATAAAGTGTGAGGAATTCCAATTTATAAAAATTTCTTTTAAGTGATTGGCATATTTCATTTGCCAATTAGGATGCAAGCTTGTATCGGGTTCATCGATTAACACCAGTGCATTTTGTTTTATTGATGCATGAATAGCTATCATGGTAGTTAAAAAATGAAATTCACCTGAACTTAATTTTTCTGCTGGAATTTCATTCCCTGCTGCCCCTTTTTTGAATGACAATGTAAGTGAAGAAATTAAATCCAATTTTTGCAGGTGATATAATAATCCCAACTCCAATTGGCCATGTTGTTCATCAAATAAATTAAAACTAATAGTGCTCTTTTTCCCGTATAATAAATGGCTATTGAATGATCTGGTAGTTAGAAATATAACAATATCTCCTATAAGCTTTAAATTATTCGCTATATGGCGTTTATAATATTGAACACTGTATGGCACATCCTTACGTTTAGAAAACTTTTCATAATTTTCAAATAAATCTTTAAACTTTTCAACACTAAGGTCAGCTTTGAAAAAGTACTCCTTGTATCGATATTTATATTGAATTCCTAAATAGGCTGAGTCCATCTTCATGAATTCCAGGGTGTTGACTAAAAAATTAATAGAGTCCTTTTCTTTGACAAAACTGAACAATAATGGAAGAGTATTATTCATAAAGGTTGAAGGGCTTGCTGCATTTGATCTCTGTCTTAGCCCCAAATAATGGTAATAATCGTCAATATTATTCTTCTTCTGGCGAAATCGATCCATCGCTAAATAGCTAAGAGCAATAATTCTTAATGGAATACCAACATCATTCCAATTGGTACATAAACTATCGTTTTTTGAAACGATATATTCCCAGCGAAAAAGTTTAGTCGGAACTTCTTCTCTTCTCTCTAAATTATATTTATTGATTTCAAATTTCGGATTCTTTTGAGTTATTTGAAAAGTATCACCATCAATCATATATTTAACCGAATAGGTAAACGTTATAGCGCCGGGTCTTCTTTTCGAATTGTTTTTAAAGAATTCGATATCTTCAAATATTTCAGAAATGTATTTCAACAAAGTACTTTTTCCAGTGCCATTAGGACCAATTAAAACAGATGTATATGGAAGTTTAATTGGGACTCTCTCTGACTTAGGAATAAAAACCAAATTATCTTCTTTGATGTGACCTAAATAATTTTGATCATCAATATTCAATGAGATTAATCTAAACATGACTATTTATTAAAATGGCAATGAACTTTCGAATTTATAAAACCCTTCATACCTATAATACTCTTTTAACTTTTCAGTTAACTTCACATGATGTTCTCCAATTGGGTTGTTAAGTATATCAAGAACTTTATCTTCTTCATTATATTCTGACAATGAGGTATATAGTATGAGGTAATCATCATTAATTTAGTTTAGAGCGTAACCACTCCATTGACTGACGAAACTGCGCATACAGATTTCCACCATAGGGTTTGTCGTCGATAATAAAATGTTTATCAGTACCTCTGTAGGCCACACAACGAATAATGGCAGTATCGATTATCAGCTCTGGATTTTTCCCAAAAAACAATACTGCCCCGTTTTTATATTGTCCGTTATCGTTCTGTAGTTTCAGGTTGCTGAAAAGCTGTTTATCGGATACTGAACTACCTAATCGTGCTTCAGTTTTGAAATGCTCCAGAAAATCAGCATCCACCATGTTCTCTGAATCAAACTCAGGACATGAAACTTCATCGAAATATATTTTACCCGATTGCTGAAAGAAATCCCTCATTTGTTCGGCTGTGGTAAGTTTTTGTGAGTTTGGGCCGATACGCACATAAATAGCACCCGAAAGCACATAAGGCTTATTTGCCCCCGAAGCTACTTCGATAACTCCAATTTGTTTGCCATCTACTTCCACCATACTAATCGTACAATGCATTGCAGGTGTAATTTCGCCTATGGAATTTTGAATCGCCGACCGTTTGGCATTATCAATATTAACGCCTGTAATTTAATTCTGATCGTTGACGCCAATCAGCAACACACCTCCCGCAGCATTGGCAAAGGCACATACTTCTTCGCTCAGTTCCTTTACTTTAGCGGGAACCGATACTTTGAACTCAGCATTGTAGCCTTCACCGGAAGCAACTAACAGTATTATATCTTCAACAGTAATCATAGAGTTAATTTCAATATTCAGGTACAATCTTTATCTTACTTTCTTAAAAACATCCGGTCTTTTGGCTACAAACTCATCCAGTGAATCCAGATAATGCCAACTCAATACCTTATAACCGACAGCCTTCAGCGCATTCCTTTTTTCAGTATCAACTTCTTTTACTATGTCTTTAATTTCAATTTTTCAAACCCCAAAGCTACAAAAAAAACAACATATACAATCCGCAAATGTTAATTAATATACGATTATTTAATTAAATATGGGCGATTGTCATCCCAAGCACATCAAGCGAACTAACATTTACACATAATTAAAAGGTTTACCGGACAATATCATTTCCCTTTTTCAATCTCTATCAAAATAAAATTCAATAAAATGACACCTAATCTATTTAAAGCGTTATTTTTGCATATCATCTAAACTTTTCAATTTTTGTTAGAATTTTACTTTTTCTTGTTAAGAAAATAAAAATACAAATGAACACTTATTCATATATTCATTTAATTGATTAGATTTGCCGAAAATTTGAAGATTATGGTTAAAAAAATTCATTTACTGATATTATTTGCCCTGGTTACTTTTGCTGTTTCCGGACAAATCTTTGAGCCTGTTACCTGGTCACACGAGCTGAAAATTACCGGTAAAACTACCGGCGAAGTGATTCACAAAGCAACCATCGAGGACAAATGGCACTTGTACGGGATGAATATTCCCAAAAACGGTCCCCGCCCCACACGCATTGTGTATGAAACAATAACGAATGCGGAGAAAGATGGAGACATCGTTGCCAAATCAAAATTACTGGAAGTTTTCGACAAGAGCTTCAATATGAACCTGTCGTGGTATGCCAACGAGGCAGTTTTTGTACAGAAAATTAAATTCAAAGATGCCGCTCAGGTGAAAATTGAGGGTTATGTTGAGTTTATGGCTTGTGACGATGAACGCTGTCTCCCACCGGTTCAGGATGAGTTCTCACTCGGAAACGCTAAAGCTGCGCAGGTAGCAAATGTAGCAAAGGAGCCTGTTGTTACAAAACCGGTTGAACTTAAAACTGCTGTGGAGGACAAGCAAGTAAGTGAGGAAAATGCCGCGATAACACCTGTTGACATCCCGGAAAAAGAACTAAATGCTGCAACAACGGACTATTGGAAGCCGGTAATTGATGAATTGCGTGCTTTTGGTAATCAGTTGGGTAGTTCGGGGGATATCTCTCTTTGGCTGATTTTTCTGGCCGGATTAGCGGGTGGCTTTCTGGCGCTATTCACTCCTTGTGTCTGGCCTATCATCCCCATGACGGTAAGCTTTTTCCTCAAAAGATCGGAGAAAAAAGCCAAAGGAAGACGGGATGCTATCTTATATGGCTTATCCATCATTCTGATATACGTAACCCTCGGGGTACTGATAACCGTGATATTCGGTGCAAGTGCATTAAACAGCATGTCGACCAATGCAGTGTTTAATCTGCTGTTCTTTGCTCTACTGGTAGTATTCGCCATTTCTTTCTTTGGCGCTTTTGAAATTACACTGCCGGCTTCCTGGTCGACTAAATTAGACGCGAAAGCCGATTCTACTGCCGGTATTCTCAGCATCTTATTCATGGCTTTTACACTGGTACTGGTTTCTTTCTCCTGCACCGGACCAATCATCGGCACCTTGTTGGTTGAAGTGGCAAGCTCGGGTACCATCCTCGCGCCTGCAATCGGCATGCTTGGTTTCGCGGTAGCATTAGCCATTCCGTTTACCTTTTTTGCCTTCTTCCCTTCCCTGCTGAAATCGATGCCGAAGTCGGGTGGCTGGTTGAACAAGGTTAAAGTTGTACTGGCCTTCTTAGAATTAGCACTTGCTCTCAAATTCTTATCGGTCGCCGATTTGGCTTATGGCTGGAGGATACTTGACCGGGAGGTGTTTATTTCACTGTGGATCATCATTTTTGCCTTGCTGGGCTTTTACCTGCTGGGAAAAATCAGGTTTCCACACGACAGCGAAAGCAAACACACTTCTGTTTTGGGGACTTTCTTAGCCATCATTTCTCTTTCTTTCGCATTGTACATGGTTCCCGGTTTGTGGGGAGCGCCCCTGAAGGCCATCAGTGCTTTTGCACCGCCGTTAACTACGCAGGACTTCAATCTGTATGATTATGAAGTACATGCTGAGTTTTCGGATTATGAAGCCGGCATGAAATATGCAGCTGAAAAGGGCAAGCCGGTCGTGGTTGACTTCTCCGGATATGGTTGTGTCAACTGTCGCAAGATGGAGGCTTCGGTTTGGACGCACCCCCGCGTAAAAGAGCTGCTGGAGAACGATTATGTATTGATTACCTTATTTGTTGATGATAAAACGCCATTGGATAATCCATATACGATCGAAGAAAATGGTAAAACAAGAAATATACGAACAGTCGGCGATAAATGGAGTTATCTGCAACGGGTAAAATTTGGTGCTAATGCACAACCTTATTACGTGATGCTCGACAACAACGGAATTCCGTTGAGCAGTCCGTTCACTTTCGATGAAAATCCGGACAATTTCATCCGCTGGCTCGAAAGAGAATAACTGATTATCTGACAAAATTTCAGCCTGATACTGCCAAAACAAGGGTTAAATTGTTTTGGCAGTATTCTTGTGTACGGACAGGATGTCAGTAGAGACGCAATTTATTGCGTCTAAATAGCGAATAACTAATAGCGGAAAGCGGAGAACTGAGAGCGAATAGCGAATAGTAAAATAGTAAAAACATATATATCGCAATGAAAAAGCAAAAAGTTGAAGAAACACCGGAGCAAAATGAAAAGCAGGTAGAAAATCAGGTTACGGAAGAAAAAGAAATGACAGCGGATGAAACGGCTGATCAGATTTCGGCAGATATCGAAAACCTGAATCAGGAAGTATCGGAACTGAAAGACAAAAACCTGCGCCTGATGGCCGAATTTGATAATTTCCGCAAGAGAAGCATCAAAGAAAGAGCTGATTTAATCAAATTTGCCGGAGAGGATGTACTGAAGAAAATTCTTCCATTGATTGATGATTTTGAGCGTGGACTACAGGCAATGGATTCTGCTGAGGATGTTAAAGCAGTGAAAGAGGGTGTTGATTTAATTTACGCCAAATTTATTTCATTTTTAACTGAAAACGGAGTAAACGTTATTCCAACTCAGAATGAGGTGTTTAACACCGACCTGCACGAAGCCGTAACTACTTTCCCGGCGCCATCAGAAGAGATGAAAGGGAAAATTATCGACTGTGTATCCAAAGGGTATACCCTGAACGAAAAAGTGATTCGTTTTGCCAAAGTGGTTGTCGGAGAATAAAACAATACAGGTTGAAATAAGAAATTCATAATTCAAACGAAAGTGTCTAAAAGAGATTATTACGAAATACTGGGTGTTAGCAAGAATGCTTCCGCCGATGAAATTAAGAAAGCATACCGCAAGAAAGCCATCGAATATCACCCTGATAAAAATCCGGGTGACAAAGCTGCCGAGGAAAAATTCAAAGAAGCAGCCGAAGCTTATGAGGTATTGAGTGATCAGCAAAAGCGCCAGCGTTACGACCAGTTCGGTCATGCCGGCGTGAACGGCGCTGCCGGAGGTGGTTTTGGAGGTGGTGGCATGAGTATGGATGATATATTCTCTCATTTCGGTGATATTTTCGGTGGACATTTCGGATTTGGCGGTGGTGGTTTTAGCGGTTTTGGTGGCGGCGGTCGCGGTGGTACCCGGGTCAGAAGGGGTTCTGATTTAAGGGTGAAAGTCAGATTGACACTCGCAGAAATTGCCAATGGTGTTGAAAAGAAAATCAAAGTAAAAAAATTCGTTCCTTGTCAGCATTGTAATGCTACCGGTGCGGCACATGGTTCAGATTCCGTCACTTGTTCGACTTGTCACGGTAGCGGAAGAGTTACCCGGGTGCAAAACACGATTTTAGGGCAAATGCAAACCCAGTCGGAATGTCCGACCTGTCAGGGAGAAGGCAAGATCATCAAGGACAAATGTTCGCATTGTAACGGTGAAGGTATCGTCAGGGAAGACGAAGTAATCAACATCAACATCCCTGCAGGCGTGATGGAAGGCATGCAACTCTCGATGAGTGGCAAAGGTAATGCTGCCCGTCGCGGTGGCGTGAATGGCGACTTGCTGATTCTGGTAGAAGAAGAGAAACACCCCGATCTCATCCGTGATGAGAATGATTTGATTTACAACCTGCTGATAACTGTTCCGACAGCCATACTGGGCGGTTCGGTTGAAGTGCCTACTGTCGATGGAAAAGTAAAGGTTAACATCACACCGGGTACACAGCCGGGCAAGGTGCTGCGTTTAAGAGGAAAAGGTTTACCAAGCGTGAACCGTTACGGAACAGGAGATTTACTTGTCAACATCGGCGTGTACATCCCGGAAAATCTGAACAAGGAAGAAAAGACCGTGATGGAAAAACTGGCTAAATCGGAAAATGTGAAACCAAATGCATCTGCTTCGAGAGATTTCTTCTCAAGATTCAGGAATATGTTTGAGTAGATTCTCACCATATTTTCACATTTTGCATACTTCAAATTCTGCTAAAAAGATTAACTTTGCGGGAGTAATTAAACCAATTCATCCGTGAAGCATCTTTTTAGCATTTTTTTTATTCTGTCAATATGTGTCGCATCTTTTGGTCAGTCATTAGATGCGAATTATTTAGCTTACATAGAAAAATACCACTCGATTGCCATCAGGCAGCAAAAATTGCATGGCATACCGGCCAGTATAATATTGGCACAGGGACTCCTCGAATCGGGAGCAGGAAGAGGTCGATTAGCCGTTGAAGCCAACAATCACTTTGGGATTAAGTGCCACGACTGGACGGGTGACCGGGTATACCATGACGATGATGAGAAAAACGAATGTTTCCGTAAATACCGTCACGCTTCAGATTCCTACGAAGATCATTCCCTGTTTCTGGTCAATCGTTCCAGATACAGAAATCTGTTTCAACTGAATCCGACCGACTATGTAGCCTGGGCACACGGGCTGAAAGCTGCCGGTTACGCAACCGACCCGGCTTACGCGCAGAAACTTATCAGCCTGATCGACAGATACAGCTTACATGAATATGACAAAGCCCACAGGGGATTGTTTGCATCAAACGATGACAATAAAACCACTGAAGCTGTTTCAGCACATCAGCCCGAACGTGCCATATACAAATCAAATTATATCAGGATTGTAGTTGCAACAGCCAACGACACTTATGCATCTTTAGCAAAAGAACTGAAAATATCTGAGCGCAGATTGAGAAAATACAACGAAGTTGGAACAGATACAGAACCACGCGCGGGTAGCATCGTGTATTTGTCGAAAAAGAAAAAACGGGCAGCCTGCTCCAATCGCATCCATGTGGTGCAACCTGGAGAAACGCTCTACGGTATTTCGCAACTATATGGAATCCAGCTTATCAGTCTTTACAAACTCAATGATTTATCGTTCGAACAGGGTGCTTATATCGGACAAATCTTAAAATTACGTTGATACAGGCATCATGAGACGAAGAAATACAGAGACCATACGCGATGTTATTGAGCAATTTCTCAAACAAAAGAAATTAGACAAGCCTTTGTTTGAAAAGAAAATTGTGGACGCATGGCCCGAAGTATTGGGAAAGAACATCATGAATTATACCAGTAATTTAGCTGTTAAAAACAGGAAGCTATATGTTACCATCACATCCTCGGTATTAAGACATGATCTGTTTATCTCGCGCGAAAATATTGTTGAGTCGTTAAACAAGCATGTAGGAAGTCATGTTATAGATGAAATAGTATTCAGGTAACAAGCTAAAGAAACACCTGTAAACCCATTAATTCTGAATGAAAAAAATCCTTATCTTGCTGATTTGCACCTTATCAATATTGCAAATCAGCGCGCAGTATTATACCATCAGCGGATACATTACCGATGAAAAAAGCGGGGAAACACTGATCAACGCTTCTATATACGACATCAACTCCAGAAAAGGAACCGTTGCTAACGTGTATGGTTTTTATTCACTGACACTTCCCAAAGGCCAGATCGAACTGCAATATTCCTATGTCGGTTATGCTACACAAGTACGAAAACTCGACCTGCAAAAAGATACTGTCATTAACATCCGTTTCAAGTCCTCCATCGACCTGCAGGAAATCACAGTCATCGGTCGCCAGCGCATTACTGGCGTGCAATCGGCCCAAATGAGCGCAGTGGAAGTTCCTATCAGCCAGATTAAAACGGTACCTACCCTTTTTGGAGAGGCCGATTTGGTAAAAGCCCTGCAATTGTTGCCCGGCGTACAATCCGGCTCCGAAGGTTCTACCGGCATGTACGTTAGAGGTGGCGGTCCGGACGAAAACCTATTTTTGTTAGACGGTATTCCTGTATACAACGTGAACCACATGGCAGGTTTCTTTTCAGTCTTTAATCCAGATGCCGTTAAAAATGTAACCTTATATAAAGGAAGTTTCCCGGCACGATTCGGGGGCAGGTTATCTTCCGTAATCGATGTCAGGATGAATGACGGAAATGACAAGGAAATTCACGGTAACGTGAGCGTAGGCATCATTTCTTCCAAAATCAACATTGAGGGACCAATTATCAAAGAAAAAACAACTTTCAATATTTCAGCCCGCCGGACTTATTCCGATTTACTCCTGCAACCCATTTTAATGTTTGCTGCAGATGAAGCTTTTGATGAGAATGACGATGGAAGCATGTCTGCCGGATATTATTTTTACGATTTGAATGCTAAAATTAACCACAAATTTTCTAACAACGACAGGCTGTATTTCAGTTTGTATATGGGCGATGACATAATATATACTGATTTCAGGAATAAATACTCCAATGTTTACGACTACGAAGATCAAATCAGATATGAATTTTCAAACCGAATGAATTTAAAATGGAACTGGGGAAACATTGTTACTTCAGTCCGCTGGAATCACATGATTAACAATAAGTTGTTCATGAATGCCACAGCTGCATATACCCGTTATCGTTTTGATATGGGCGTTGGAACGAAGATGAAAAGCACGACAACCTACACCGATTCAATTAAAAAAGAATCATCAGAAGTATTCATGGGCTATCAATCCGGCATTGAAGATTATACTTTTAAAGCTGATTATGACTATGCCCCGCATCCCAATCACGATGTGAAATTCGGGCTTAATTATACCTATCATACATTCAGACCCGGAGTTTCAGTGGCAAGGATTGATATAAAAGAGAGCGGCCAAACCCTTGCAGTCGACACCATGATAGGAGATAAAAATGTTTATTCACATGAGACCATGTTTTATGCTGAAGACAATATTTCAATCGGTTATGCACTGAAAGCCAATCTGGGTTTACATTATTCTTTTTTCAACGTGCAAAAGGAGACTTATCACTCCCTGCAACCCCGATTAGGTTTGCGATTATTGGCAAACGACAATTTATCATTCAAAGCTGGTTATGCAGCCATGAGTCAGAACGTACACCTGTTATCCAATTCGTATGTTAGTCTGCCTACCGACCTGTGGGTTCCGGTCACCAAACGCATCAAACCCATGCGCTCGCATCAGTATTCAGTGGGCGCTTTCTATAATCTGAATGATATTGTGGATTTATCAGTAGAAGGCTACTATAAATCTATGCACAACCTGATAGAATATAAAGACGGAGCAACTTTTCTGGGTTCAAGTACGGGATGGGAAGACAAGGTGGTGATGGGCGATGGATGGGCGTATGGGGTCGAGTTTCTGGCTCAGAAATCTATCGGCAAAACAACAGGATGGATTGGATATACCTGGGCAAAATCGGAAAGGTTATTCAACCGTCCGGGACAGGAACTCAACTACGGCAAGGTATTTCCGGCTAAATACGACCGCCGGCATGATGTCAGTCTTGTTGTATCTCATAAATTCAGCGACCGGTTTGATTTATCGGGTACCTGGGTTTTCAGTACGGGTAATACCGGAACATTGGCTTTACAGCAGTATGCAGCAGGAACAATTCCTGACACATATAATTATTTTTCACAACCCAATATTACCGGCGAACAAAACTACATAAGCGGAAGGAACAATTTTCGTTTCAATCCTTATCACCGCATGGACATCGGCATGAATTTCCATAAAAAGAAAAAACATGGCACAAGAACCTGGAATATCAGCATTTACAACACTTACAACAATAACAACCCATTCCTGGTT
This sequence comes from Paludibacter sp., assembly GCA_024710005.1. Classification (GTDB taxonomy): domain Bacteria; phylum Bacteroidota; class Bacteroidia; order Bacteroidales; family Paludibacteraceae; genus Paludibacter. The sequence goes on from JANJVQ010000006.1 coordinate 109,757, forward strand.
TTCCCTAAAGAAGATGATTATTACAATCCGATAACCAACCAATGGGTAACGAAAAAATCATTGGTTCAGTATTCCATTTTCCCCATCATTCCTTCTATAAGCTATAGTTATAAATGGTAATTTCAAATCGTCATTAAAATGAAAACACTCCATAATTTTCTGATTGTAACGCTTTCAATATTGATTTTCAATTCCTGCGAGAAAGTAATTGAATTTAACGGTGAAGAAACTGCACCCATGATCGTGGTGAATAGTTTCGTTACGCCAGACTCATTAATCTATGCTCAAATCTCAAAAAGCAAATTCTTCTTAAGTAACAAAACCGGATTCGATTATATCAACAATGCAGATGTATCTTTGTATATCAACAACATCTTCAAAGAAAAACTCACATTCATATCTGACGGTCTGTATTTAAGTAATTTGAAACCAAATACCGGCGATACCATTCGTTTTGTTATTACAGCCAACGGATTGGATGATGTCGAAAGCGTTTCTGTTATTCCCGATCAACCTGTCATTCTTTCAGCTGACACTACCTTTAAAATTTCCTTTACTGATTTTCAACTGGAAGGTGAAGATACGATAGGATATTATCAGGCTGGCGAATTAGCTTTCAGCATTAAGCTTAAAGATGAGGCAAATCAGCCGGATTATTACAGACTGACACTAAAAAGACAGACTGTTATTAATGCCGGAGGAGGCTTCACATACGAAGAGGTTGATTATATGCCATTCATCCTGGAGGGATTTCAAAACACGAATACAGGGGGCGGTTTATTTGATATTTTCGGAGGTATAATAGTTGACTCAAAAAACCAACAACTAATAACAGATGAGCTTTTTAACGGGAAAGAATTTGTATTGAAATTCACGGCGCTTTCATCAAGAAGAATGGTGAAACCCGGCTATGAGGATCGTTTTTTTTACGGTAGTGACAATGTGGTTTCGGAAGAATATATTGTAAACTTGCAAGGTATTTCTAAGGACATGTATCTTTATCTGAAATCAAAAGAAATGTCTGATGGAATAATGGATGGGTTCTTCACCGAACCGGTTCAAATCTACAACAACATCAGCAAAGGAATTGGCATATTGGGTAGTTATACCAGTAACCGGGTTGCATTTAAAACACGTTGATAAACATCGCCATAACCCTTATTTCTTTTTATTCCAGCTTTCGTCCCGGTATTTTTCATTGGCTAATAATTCCACCGCTTTCATCATTGCTTCATCAGGCGTGATGGTTTGGGTAATACCGGTCACGAATTTAACCTCGTCAATCATCTTATTAAAAAAGGCTGATGGCGTTCGTACAGGCAGGTTATTTTCCAGGCAAAAAGTACGAATATTCTTTACCGGACTGGGAACCGATGCGATGCCTTTTACGGCTGAATTTACTTTCTTAGCCGCTAATGCACCCGTCAGTTTGTCAATATCGGTATCATAAAGCAGGGTACCATGATGTAATACCCGGTTGGCTGTCACATGCGACGCGGTACCTGAAAACTTAAACCCATCGGGCAACCAAAGGTCTTTACGCTTACCCACCACAGGCTGACAGCCGAAGGTAGTCAGAGATACGATGATGGGCTTCAGAAATTCAGCATTCAAATCGGTCTTGTCGCCTTTTTTATTGCTGATGAAGCAGTAATTGAGATTACCATAATCGTGGTAAACCGCTCCCCCACCCGATATACGCCTGTAAACGGGAATGGCATGCTGTCGGCAGAAATCCGCGTTAACTTCATTTTCCCATACCTGATTACATCCGATGATAACTGAAGGGGCATTCACATAAAACAAGGCATATTCCATGTCTGTTTTGTTAAAAAGAAACTCTTCCAACGCCAGGTTAATGGCCGGATCGCTTTTTTCTGAAACAACTAATTCCATGGTATCATTTTAATTGTGATGTGTATATCAGCTGATGATCCGGGTATAAATCCGGATGTAAAACCGAGATAACATCCAGCAGCAGCCAATCGGGACGGGCAACCGCGCTTTCCCAAAAATCATTGGCGCTGGAGGGTAACATCCGTTTATTGAAGTTATAGACTCTTTTCGTGGTTACAGGTTTAAAAAGCGCATGTTTTTTATCTGCCTGTACCAGTTCATCTATCGATGCAAAATTGCAATTTAACCACACATCTGCGTGCGAGAAGTTTTTCAAAACAGACTCGACATTCAAGGGCAGACTACCTTTTGAATCGTCGCCGGCATAATAATAATCACCGCCCGCATCAGCAAATAAACGGGCCATAAAACTGTTACCTCCCGGCATGTACCAGGTGCCTCTGAAGTTGGAACCGGAGACAACAGTTGGCTTCTTCTCAACAGTCTGCGCCCGTTCTTTAACAGACTGATAGGATTCGTTCACAAAATTGAAGATACTGTCGGCTTCCTTTTCCTTGTCGAAAAACACAGCCACAAACTTTATCCACTCCGCCCTTGCCAACAGGGAACTTTCCATCCATTCGTTGTTATACACCACGGGGATACCCGCCTGCATCACTCTTTTAGCATAGGGATCGTCCTGTTTGTAACCACTCATCATCAGCATAGCCGGTTGCAAACGCAGTGTTTTTTCTACATTGATATTGAAAGCATCACCCAAATCTTCAATCTCACCGTTTTTCACCTGATACTGAATATATGCATTGTAGATTAAATCGGGGGAACAAACTCCCGACACCCGTTCAATCACATCAAGCAAAGCCAGAAATTCGAAATGCGTGGAAGAAGTCACGGCCAGATTAGCAACCGGCTGACGAATCACACTTCCATCAGCAGGCGTTACGACACTATCCTCAGCAACCACATAATAACGGGCAAAAACTTTCCCCGGTTGCCAGGGGTCGTTGACGATTACTTCCTTGTATCCGGGGTGATAGACGATATCAAAACCTTCGGCATAGAGCAGACTCAGGGTGTCTCCCGAACCGGCAAGTGTAGCATCAGCCTGACGGTCCACCCGGTTACAGGCAGCAGTCAGCACCAGCACAATGACAAAAAAAAGGGCTTTCATTTTCATGTAAAAAACAAAAGCCCAAAGTTACGAAATATTTTCAATCTTAATGACCGCCTCCCCTGACATTCGTTGCCGCTTTGGTAGATTCCGGCTCCCTGACAAAGATCCAGAAAAGCACTGACACCGACACAAACACGCCGCACAGAATATAAAGCAACTGATAATTACCCGTTTGCCTGATTACATTGGCGACACCATTACTCATCATCTGAGGCAATACCACGGCCAGGTTAAATACTCCCATGAACAAACCCATCTTGGCCGGGTTCACGCGTTCACTCATAATGGCAAATACAATGGAAATTATGGCCGACCAGCCGATGCCGACCAACAACATGCCTAAATAGAAATCCCACTCAACCGACCCGACAAAAGCGATGTAGAAATACCCCAATGCAGCAACCGAGAGTGCCAAAATATAGGTACGCACCCGACCGATGATTTTAGCTACCGCCTGCAACACCAGCGGGAAGATAGCACCCACCAGATTCAGGATAAAGAATCCGAGTGAAACCATGTTCCCAATCGAAGAATCAGCCGTTTGCTGCACCCCCGTCAGACTTTCGGCGAACCAGTTGGCTGTAATTTTTGCAAGATCGATATTCGGTAAAATTCTGTTTTCAATGAAGAAACCCGACAAGATAAACATACTCTGGAAAGCCACCCACGAAAAAGAGTGAGCCAGCATGATTTTATGGAATTCCTTTTTATTGGAAGGGTTCTTAATCCCGTCAACGATATTTACAATCCCTATTATCACCGAATATATCAATGCAGATATTAGTACCGGATTGTGTAATGCCGCTAATGTGTCGTGAAAGAAATGGTGAAATAAACTAAAGATACCGAACACCAGGAATCCGTACAGTGGATAAATTTCTTTGATAATTTGCCAAACGCCAAACTTTTCCTCCTCACCATCAGCTTTCTCCACGATCATATCCTTCTTCTCTTCAATCAGCAGAATGGGGAAAACAGCCATAGCCAACACGATGAAAGCCGCGATATACAACAATATTTCATTGCCGAACAACATCGACAGGAAATAAGCAAACACCCCGAAAAAACCGGAAACAATCTGCATCCAGACATAACCCGATGTCCGCACCTTCCCTTCCGGCGTTAAATCCGCGATGATAGAACGAGCCGGATTGAAAGTCACGTTAACCGATAAATCCAGAAAAAGGGCAATCAGCGAAGCGATGATGACAATATCAGCAATACCCGTGATATTCGATATTTCCTGTATAAACGGCAGACAAAGAAAAGCAATCGCGCTAATAATACCCCCAATCATGATAAACGGTCGGCGACGACCACCCATGAACCATACATTATCGCTGATCATACCCACGATGACCTGCCCGAATATCCCGGCAATCGGTCCCGCGAGCCACACGAAAGCCACCTCGTGAATATCGAGTCCGTATTTTTTAGACAAAATCCAACTCAGCGCGGCAATCTGAGTCGAAAGCGCGAAGCCTACTGCCGTTGCCGGCAAAGCCAGTAAAGCTAAAAAAGGATTAGATAGTTTTTTCTGGATGTTCAGCATGATGATTTATTTTTGAGGTTTGAATGATTTTAGCCGTTCCGATGAAGGTAAAACCAAAATTGCATGCAATTTTATACAAAAAACGGATGATATGCGAATTTTGAAGGAAAAAAGGAAGTAAAGAGGGAGTGCAAACGATTTCGGGGGGATTAATAATCCCCCGGTTTATCGGTGGGTTGCGGTATTGGAATTTCGGGAAATAATCACATAAATCTTATTGCTACTTTTGCAATTTCTTAATTTCTTTATCAAAATCGCTTTCGTAGTTTTTATCCTGAATCAACCGAAACTTATCATATTCCTGTTCGGCTTTCAGTCTCGCTTCCAACATACTTACTTTCCCTTTTTCATTCAATATTGGGTAATGTGAGAGTTCGAGAAAACCATCGATAAATTTCACCCATTGTTGCATGTTGAAGGCAATTCCCCGCTGTGCATTGTTTTCGGCCAAATCCAGGTATGCTGAAACAATGCGATTCAGTTCCGCAACGTGTTGGTGTGATAAATAATTTTTCGCAATCGACACATCGCTTTTCAAGATTTTGCCATCCGGAGCCGCTTTCCATGTTTTCAATCCCATGTACAGTTTGGTGGCAAGTGATTTTTTGATAGAAGCGTCGTTCGCTGGCCCGTATCTCACGGATGCGTTCCAGCAATTCATCAAAATAATCCTGACCAAAACTTTTACCTTGTTTAAGACGCTCATCGTCCATCACAAATCCTTTAATGATAAATTCGTTGAGTGTTTGAGTAGCCCATTTTCTAAATTCAGTTGCCTGCGAAGAGTTTACACGGTAACCTACAGCAAGAATAGCTTCAAGGCGGTAGAACTCCATTGACCGTGTTACTTCCCGGCTGCCCTCCTTTTGAACTGTTTCCAAAATGGAAACAGTTGAAGACATGTCGAGCTCGCCCGTTTCAAAGATATTCTTCAAATGCTTACTCACAGCTGGCACATTGACACCAAACAGTTCTGCCATTGCCTTTTGAGTAAGCCAAAACGTGCCATCCTGAAAATACACGCTTACTTTCGCGTTTTTACCGACGGGGTTGAAGAGGAGGATGTTTTTGGTTTGCATGGATTGTGAAATTATTCTGGACTATCTGAAAGATTAGTTAACGTTTTTTGCCGTACAAATATACTGATTTTAAGTCATAAAAAACAGTTGAAGAATAAAAAACATTTTGCATTATAGAACATAAAAAAGCCTCACTTCCTCCCGAACTAAAGCTCTCTAATCCTGCATTTTTTACCTTTTGCACGATTAATAAAACAAAACATTCAACCTGACATCATAAAAAAATCCAGCTGCTGTGTTTGATAAAACAAGCCCTGGATTTTGACGGTATAAGCCTTGGAAATTGATGTTGAAAGCCTTAGTAATTGAAGTTTACGCCCTACATAATTGAAGTTTATGGCCTACATAACGGTCGTCATGCAAGTGCGTTCTTTGTTATCGAGCAAGTGCGTTCTTTATTGTAGAGCAAGTGCGTTCGAAGGCGTAGAGCAACGTTGCTCTTTATTGCTGAGCGATGTTGCTCTTTGGGGAAGGAAGTACATCCAGGCGGACACTGCCCGGGAGCGTCATAGGTTTCGTAAGTAATCGCTTGGTACCGCAATAACAGGTGACAACGGTAATCTCGTAATTGCCGGCCGGTAGTTCGTCGGGAAGCTGAAATATCAGGGATTTGGGGTAATTGAAACTTTTTGGGATGCGGCTGACCTGGTATTTTTGGCGGGTCTGCGTATTGGCGAACCAAACGCCACATTCGGGGAAATCTCCCATAATCTTCAGATTACGACCGGTCAGCTCAATATAATCTCTTTCCATAACTAACTCGTTATCTTCATTGGCACCGCGGACATCGGTTATGTAGCGGTTGCGGTAATACTTTCTTGATACGCGTAATTTTGTTTTGGACACACAGTTACGCAGGGCTTTGCCGGGTATCGTGACAATCTTCAACTTGTTTCCTTTTAGCGTGGTGCGGTCGGATGGTACAGTTCCCGTGACAACCGGATGAATGTGAACCAGTCCCGTATCGATGTGATAACCTTGTGATGCCAGGTCTATCACTTTTTCATGATAGGTTTGTATCAGTATGGCAAATATGGCAGGATCCACAAAAGGAACTTTGGGCTTCAACAGTTCTATAATCTTTTCAAGGTCATATTTGCCTTTCGACTCGGGCATAACCAGCGAATTGCCTTTTACGGTTTTGAGGGTCGTATCAATGATTTGAACCTTGACAATCTTTTCAGTTTGAGAATACATGGTAAACAAAGGATAAATAGTATGGAACCTGCAAGCTAAAATGCTTGTTTTACATTAACAGGCTGCGAAAGTAAAATCAATATTTGACATGGCAAAATTTAAACCACGCAATACGTATAATAAACAAAGCAAAAACACAAAATCTTACAAACCCTTGTTTATTTCGTCTATATAACCTAACAATTCTTCTCTCCCCTGCCCTTTTTCAGAGGAAGTAATGAAAATCGGCGGCAGTTCTTCCCATGTTTCGAAGAGCTTATCGCGGTATGCTTTCAGGTTTTCACTGAGCTTTGACTTGGATAATTTATCAATCTTAGTGAAGATAATTGAGAATGGGATGCCATTCTCGCCCAACCATTCCATGAATTCGATGTCAATTGGCTGGGGATCGTGGCGACAGTCAATCAGCACAAACAGACAGGTCAGTTCCTCGCGATACAGGATATAACTTTCGATGATGCTTTTCAGCTTTTCACGCATGGATTTCCCTGCCGTGGCATAACCATAACCGGGTAAATCGACCAGATACCAGTTGTCATTGATGATAAAATGATTGATAAGAAGGGTTTTACCAGGTTTGGAGGAGGTCATGGCCAGTCCTTTCCGGTTGGTCAGCATGTTAATCAGGGAGGACTTCCCCACGTTCGAACGACCGATAAAGGCATATTCGGGTAATCCGTTATCCGGACATTTTTTTACATCGGTATTACTGATGACGAATTCGGCTGATTTTATTTCCATATCCTGTAGTTATTAATAATCCTGTAAATGTTAAACCTCCGTTCAGTAACAAAAGTTCATACCCGAAGGTATATCCGAAGGTTTGGGTGGTAAAGATATTTAATCCGTAACTAAACAAAGGCGAAAACACAGCAATGTAGGGCACTGCTTTATCGATCGGCTTTAGTTTTGTAAATAATCCGAATGCATACATGCCTAATAATGGTCCGTAGGTGTATGAGACAATGATGTAAATAGCATCGATTACACTGGTATTATTCAGTTTTTCAAAAATGAGTATAATAAAGATAAAGAGCACTGTAATGCCAGCATGCACACTCATTCTGATGCGTTTCGCGTTCCATTTTTTATCTTTTGCATACTTTTCCCCGCTGATACCCAGTATATCCACTGTAAACGATGTGGTCAGGGCTGTTAACGCAGAATCGGCACTGGAGAAGGCTGCCGCTATAATACCCAACACAAAAAGCAACAATACGGTTTTGCCGAAATAATTTACAGCGAAGAATGGTAGCATTTCATCACCTTTGACAGGCAATTGAATCCCGTTTTCCATCGCGAACAGGTAAATCAGAAAACCCAGGATCAGAAAAAGCAAATTGAAAGGGATAAAAGCAAATCCATACCAATGCATATTTTTCTGTGCTTCAGGTAAAGACTTACACGACAGGTTTTTCTGCATCATATCCTGATCCAGACCGGTCATCACCACGGCTATAAAAATCCCGCTGAAGAATTGCTTGATAAAGTGCTGCCGGCTGACCCAATCGTCGAATACGAAAACCTTCGAGATATCATGTTGTATCAGGCTATCTGTGAGACTGCGCACATCCATTCCCGTAAGCTGCAACATCTCCACAATCATCATGACCAATGCCACCAGCATCACGATGGTTTGTAGTGTATCTGTCCACACGATACTCTTGATTCCACTTCTGAAAGTATATATCCAAATCATGAGCAGAATACTGCTCACAGTCAGATAAAAAGGGATATTCCAGGCGTCAGCAACCAGTTTCTGGAGAATCAGCGCCACCACATATAACCGGGCAGCTGCACCGATGGTCTTGGAAATCAAAAAAAATGAAGCTCCGGTTTTATAACTTATCCTGCCAAAACGTTCCCCGAGATAAGTATAAATACTGGTCAGTTTTAGTCTGTAATACAGCGGCAGTAACACATGGGCAATCAATAAATACCCAAAGAAAAAACCGATAACCGTCTGCATATAGGTAAATTGCATATTACCCACCATGCCGGGCACCGAGACAAAACTCACACCTGAAACAGAGGCGCCCACCATACCGATAGACACAATCCACCAGGGCGACTTGTGGTTACCCGTAAAAAAAGCTTCATTGTCGGTTGATTTCCTTCCTGTAATAAATGATATCAGCAACAATAAAGCAAAATAGGCTATGATAATCAGCAAAATACCTGAACTACTCATCCTTATTATTAAAATGGTTTCAAAATTAGCAAAAAAACCACAAAAAACGGATAAATAAGCATAAATTCACACATTTGATGGTTTTTTTCGTAAATTTGCGATTGATTTTTTAAACACCCATGAGTCATCAGCAATATCCATCATCCCTGCTCGAAAATGCAGTCAACGAATTCTCCAAATTACCGGGTATAGGCCGAAAAACAGCCCTGCGGCTGAGTCTGCACCTGCTCCGGCAGAGTGAAATCGAAACGGAGAAATTCGGGAACGCGATGATCCAGTTACGGAAAGAAATCAAATACTGCCGGATGTGTCATAATATCTCTGACACCGACATTTGTCAGATTTGTGCCAATCCGGCCCGTGACAGCAAAACAATTTGCGTGGTGGAAAACATCCGGGATGTGATGTCGATTGAAAACACGCAGCAATTCAAGGGATTATACCATGTACTGGGTGGCATTATTTCACCAATGGATGGTGTCGGACCCGGCGATATTGAAATAAACAGTCTGATTGAACGGGTTGAAAAAGAAGAGATTAATGAGGTAATTCTGGCTTTGGGAGCCACGATGGAAGGTGATACCACTAACTTTTATATATACCGGAAATTATCGCCTCATCATGTTCGCATTACCACCATCGCAAGAGGTGTTGCCGTGGGCGATGAACTCGAATATGCCGACGAAGTAACCTTAGGCAGGTCGATTCTGAACCGGATAGATTTTTCAAATGCATTAAAATAGATATTAACATGAAGCAAGTACTCAAGAAACTGACATTGGTTTATTACCTTATATACATTGCCGCTGTATTGGTAGCATTGCTGGGCTTTCAACTTCACCGTTCGGGGGTGTTTATCGACAGCCAGAGTCAGGCCGGCATCATCATTTCATCTGCTTTAATCATCCTGATTATCGGATCAATACCCATCACACTGGCTGTTTTCAACAAAAAAACCAAGAAATGGGCAACTGATGAAGATGTTTCTAAAAAACTAACTCAGTATAGTAAAGCATCAATTATTCGATTAATCATCATCGGTACAGGCTTTTTATTGGGAATTTTATTCTTCTTTCTGATGAATTCACAATCGATGATTTTTTGTGCCGGTATAGCTGCTGTTGGTCTGTTCTTCTGCAAACCGGCGGAGGTGAAGATTATTTCTGAATTGCAGTTAGAAGAAGCGGATAGTGAATAATGAATCGCGAAGAGCGAAGAGCGGAAAACGAAGAGCGGAAAGCGTAGGGGCGCAATGCTTGCGCCCTGACAGTAGACCGTAGACAAATAAAAAATATGATAATAGCCGTAGATTTTGACGGGACCATCGTGACCCACGAGTATCCCAGGATTGGAAAGGAAATACCTTTCGCGATTGCAACACTGAAAAAATTACAGGAGGATTTTCAGCTTCAGCTGATTCTCTGGACTGTGCGTGAGGGGAAAGAATTAGAAGAGGCAGTTGAATACTGTCGCAATAAAGGACTGGAATTTTACGCTGTCAACAGCAATTATCCGGAAGAAAAGCCTGAAAACCGGGAACCGCGTAAGCTGAAAGCCGATTTGTTTATCGACGACAGAAACCTGGGTGGCTTACCCGATTGGGGAGTAATTTACAACATGATTGCATCGGGACAGCATTTCAACATTGAATCCTTCTTTTCTCCCTATAACAACAACGAGTTTACGAATAGAGGAAGCGGAAAGAAAAAAGGGTTTCTGAAATCTATTTTTGGATGATATGTTATTAGAAAACAAACTATTGAAGTTACGTGCGCCGGAACCTGAAGATCTGGAAGTGCTTTACATATGGGAAAACTTGCCCGTGTTCTGGGAAACCGGCAATACCAGACAGCCCTATTCTAAGTTTGCATTGAAGGAATATATCAGTCAGACCAACACCAACCTGTATGAATCAGGGCAGCTTCGCTTGATGATGGTCGACAAATCAACCGGAAAGACAGTAGGCACCGTTGATTTGTTTGATTTCGACATCCACCACAGCCGGATTGCATTGGGGCTATTTGTTGCGCCTGAGTTTCAGGGAAAGGGATTTGCTACGGCAGCATTACAGCTTATAGAAGAATATGTGTTTGGTTATCTGAAAATCAACCAACTGTACTGTCACATTGCAGTAAATAACGTAGCCAGCACCAATATGTTTAAAAAGGAAAACTTCTCCGAAACCGTTTTGAAAAACTGGATCAAAACCGGCTCCGGATTTGAAGATATTATTGTTTTCCAACAGTTTATCGATGATTATCTGAAAAGATAACAACCGTAAGCTGCAAATTCAGTATACTATCAACTCACAAAAACTTCCAGCAAAGTCACTTCTTCCTGCGGTTTCAGTTCCACCTCGTGTACATTGGCTGGAATCAGCACCGTTTCTCCTTTGGTAACAGATGTCTTTGAGCCATTGCTAATGATATCAAAACTACCTTCCATACACATATACACCACAAAGGAGTCAACTTTTCCGTAACAACGATTGAATTGTTCGTTGAAACGAATGATATTGGTCGTAAAATACTCACAACTTACCAGGGTAGCAAGCTCGTTGATATTCCGGGTGTAAACCGTTTTGGGATCACTGGATGCAGAGAAGTCGATGACATCCAGGGCTTCCTGCGTATGCAGGTCACGTTCTTTTCCCTTATCATCCAAGCGTTTGTAATCATAAATACGGTAGGTCAGGTCGCTTGTCTGTTGAATCTCAGCCAACACAACCCCTTTTCCGATTGCATGAACCAATCCGGCCGGTATAAACAAAACATCGCCTTTTGTTACCTTAATGCTTTGAAGCAGTCCTTCCAGGTCTCCCCCTTCCAACGCTTTCAAATAGGCTTCTTTGGTACAGTCTTTTTTGAACCCGATAATTAATTCTCCATCTGGTTCAGCGTCCATGATATACCACATTTCAGTTTTACCAAATGAATTGTGACGTTCCATGGCTACCTCATCACCGGGATGTACCTGTATCGACAGGTTATCATTGGCATCAATCAGCTTGAATAACAAGGGGAAAACATCACCAAAACGCTCGTAAACCTGATTTCCCACCAAATCACCTTTATGCTTCTCAATGAGTTCTTTCAAACTTTTTCCGGCCAGATTTCCGTTATTAACAACAGAAACATCACCGTTATAGCCTGACAACTCCCAACTTTCACCCAACTTACCTGTATCGGAAGGTTTATTAAACAGCTTGTTGAGTTTTGATCCACCCCAGATTTTATCTTTTAAAATCGGAGTGAATTTTAACGGATATAATGTACTCATCCTGTTAAATGATTTAGTTTTTACGATTTGCCAGATTTAATTCCCAAGCCCAGGCACTGCGAAGGGTTTCTTCGACTGTTTCCATTGCTTTCCAGCCCAGCACTTCGTTTGCATAAGTCGGATCGGCCCATACCTTTTCAATATCGCCTTCCCTTCTGCTAACAATTTTATAGGGAACTTTAACCTGATTAACTTCTTCAAATGTTTTGATGATTTCCAGCACAGAGAGTCCGCGACCGGTACCTAAGTTAAAAGTCTCCAGACTGTCCCCGGATTTTCCATCCAGCATGCGCTTTACTGCAATCACATGCGCTTTGGCCAGATCGACTACGTGGATGTAGTCACGGATGCAGGAACCATCAGGTGTATCATAATCATTACCGAAAACCTGTAATTGCTTGCGAAGACCCATTGCCGTCTGTGTAACAAATGGCAACAAGTTATTGGGAACTCCATTAGGCAACTCCCCGATTTCAGCAGAAGCATGCGCCCCGATTGGGTTGAAGTATCTCAACACGATGCTTTGATAGCTGGTCGGATTGGCATATATTGTATCCCGGATGATTTCCTCTCCAATTTGCTTGGTATTGCCATAAGGAGAAAGCGCCGGTTTGATGGGGGCTCCTTCAGTTACAGGCAGTATATCGGGCTGACCATAAACAGTACAGGAAGATGAGAAAACAAAGTTTTTAATTTTGTGTACCGGCATCAATTGTAATAGATTGATCAGCGAAACCAGGTTGTTACGATAATAAAGCAATGGCTTTTCAACTGATTCACCCACCGCCTTACTGGCTGCAAAGTGAATAATCGCATCTATTTTTCCATATTTATCCATCATGTTGTCCATGGCCACATAATCAACACAATCGATATTTTCAAAAGCCGGACGCACACCGGTTATCTTTTCAATACCGTTGAGGACTTCAACATTGGAATTCGACAGGTTATCAACGATAACTACTTCAAAACCTTCATTGATCAACTCAACAACGGTATGGGAACCAATGTAACCGGTTCCGCCTGTAACTAATACTTTTGACATGACACTTTATTATTTAAACAATTGTGCCGGGTAAACACCCTTACGCACCAATTCATTAATTTTCAACACAACCTGCGGCCGATCCTCTGCATACGTAACCCCAAACCATTTCGAAGGAGTGTCCAACACTTTACAACTTGCTTTTCCGGTTACAATCAACTCATTAACCGCCAAAGGAATATAAAATTCTGATTTCAGTTCCTGTCCTTTTTCTGCTAAGAAATGTTTGAAATACTCCCATGAATAATCAAAATAATCCGGCGTGAAACCCCACATATTCATTGATACCGGTGTACTGGCAGGAATAGAGACTTCTTCTCCTTTTTCATCCACATAAATGATAGCACCCGATTTCTCTTCGATATGGGTACGTTCAACCACATTTTTCAGATTACCGTTTTCATCCACCACGCAAACTCCGCGACTTACCGAACCACTTTCAGACAAGGTATTACCTACACGGTAACCAATCATACAATATTCATTTTGCTTGCCATTTACGCTACGCAGAAAGTCAGCTAATACCTGAAAGGATTCCTGACCGTAAAAATCATCGGCATTGATAACGGCAAATGGTTCTTTTATCACCTCTTTACCCATCAGCACAGCGTGATTGGTTCCCCATGGCTTTTCTCGTTCCGGATTATAAACAAAGCCTTCCGGCACATTGCTGATATCCTGAAATACGATTTCAACATCAATCAGATTTTTGAACTTGTTTACCACGATATCCTTAAAATCCTTTTCAAAACTCTCGCGAATAACAAATACCAGTTTTCCGAAGCCGGCTTTAATAGCATCATAAATGGAATAATCCATGATGGTTTCACCGTTCGGACCCAGTCCGTCTAATTGTTTAAGACCGCCATAACGACTACCCATTCCCGCCGCTAACACAAATAAAGTTGGTTTCATATAAAATGCTTTAAGATTTGAGCTGCAAAAGTACATTATTTTTTTGATTTACGATAACTTTTTCCATCCTGAATTGTTATTTTATCTGAGTGGTTTAAACGTAAACTTCCAACCTTAAAATTTAAAAAATCACATGGAAACAAGTACTTTCTTTTTTCCTAAAAGAACTTGTCTGTTCTTTTTAAGCATCTTAGCTTTTTCTTTCTCATTGTCCGCTCAAACTGAAATTTCCGGGGAAATCAACTCTGATTCCACACTTAACTTAGCAGGTAGTCCCTATCTGGTTCCTTACGGATTAGTTGTAAACCCGGGAGTAACACTGACTGTAGAACAAGGCGTGGAGCTGAAATTCGGAAATTATGCCAGACTACAGGTGCTTGGCACTTTGCAGGCACAAGGCGCTGTTTTTACTTCTAACGCTGCTACCCCGGAACCGGGAAGCTGGAACGGAATCATTACTGGTAACGATTCGCATGCCGGAACAGTAAATTTGACCGACTGCGAAGTGAAATTCTATCATGAATGTGTGGTGGTCAGAGGTCAGTTGAACGCTACCAACACCAGTTTTTCTGAAAGTAACTCTCACGGTATTGTTGTAACACAAGCAGGATTACTGCAACTAACGGGGGGCATTATTCAAACTTCATCTGAATATTCTTTTTCTTACCATTCCGGAATTTATGCTGATACTTCGGAATCAGTAACCGTATCCGGCTCAGCTATCCGGCATTTCAGAAATGGTATTACCGGTGATCATACGAATATCAGTCTGACTGACATCGACATCAGAGACACCTACTATCCTGTTGAATTCAAAAGCAATGTTAATTTCGCACTGACCGGTAACAGCAACCTGGAGTTTAACACCTATAAAGCTGTTTATATAGGTTTCAGTGAGTTGAATGACACCCTTACCCTGCCGCTGATTCAATATCCTTATCTCTTTATGGGACATTTTAACATCAAAGAAACCGGTAAACTAATTGTCGATCCCGGCAACGTACTCAAATTCGACGATTATGTTTCCATGAGCATTAAAGGAATCCTTATTGCTGATGGAAATGAATCAGAAAACATCATCTTTACTTCGCTTCGTGATGACAATGCAAAGGGTGACACCAACGGGGATGGGACTATAACTGCTCCTGAAACCGGGAGCTGGTATGGGATTAACTTCGAAAATGAAAGTGTGGATACAGAAAATTTATTACAAAACTGTATTATCCGTTACGGAGGACGTGATTACAGGGGTGGAGTCAACACTTACCATGCTTCACCAACCATTGATTCCTGTTCGTTTGCCAACAATTATTATGGCATTTACCTTTCCGGCGTATCCAAACCGGTTATTTCTAATACCACCATCGGTTCGAGTAGCATGACACCACTTGCCATGTCGTTTGAGGCCGACCCGGTACTGACCAATAACGTCCTCTCGTTTTCCGACAATGCTTACGACGCGATTGGTATCATCGGCGGACACATGTCGGCCAACGGAACTCTTAAAGTACGTTCATTTACCGATGTTCCGAACATCACTTACTATTTGCTGAATGAAATTATTGTTCCTGAAAACGTTACATTAACCATCAACAAGGGAATTACACTCAAATCATTCAGGCATGATGGTGGTTGGGATAAACGCATCATCGTGTACGGAAACCTGATTGCAGATGCCACTGCAGGAGAAATGATTAACTTTACTTCTGCCCGTGACGATAACTATGGATATCCTGCCGATTGTAACAAAGACGGCACCATGACTTCTCCTGTTATCAACGACTGGGGTGGTATTATTTTTCAACCGGGCAGTAGTGGTTTATTGAACTATTGCCGCTTTAAATATGCTGAAATCAATAACTTCTCCTATCCTAACTGCAATCAGCACGATAATGCCAACTATTCGGCCATCGCGATTATCGATGCCGGTCCGGTGATTACCAATTGTGAATTCAAAGACCTGCACCATGCCATCTCCTGTTATCGTGCGGCCAATCCTCAGATTGATAATTGTCAGATGATTAACATCACCTACACACCCGTCAACATCTCGGGGACATCGACTCCTACCATGAGTAACATACAGTTTACCAATGTGGGTTGGCGGGCAATCGGACTGATCGGCGGAAATGTTTGTCTGAACGGTACCATTCAACAGCGGAATATGGCAGGATTTAATAACATCAGTTATATCTTGCTGAATGACATGGTCATCAACGAAGGCTCCTATATTAATATTGACCCCGGTGTCGTGATTAAATTAGCCGGAAGTGATAATTATTACGGAAATTTCAGTTACGGCATGTATGGTCAGCATATATTTGTGAAAGGTGGTCTGAAAGCCAACGGAGCAGCAGATAACAATGTCATCATCACATCGGTGAAAGATGACAACGTGGGAAATCCACTCGATACCAATGGCGATGGAAATGGGAGCAGTCCACAACCCGGAAACTGGAGTTACATCAAGTATTTATCCGAAGCCGATGATGCATTCAACACGCTTAATTATACCCAGCTGAAATTCGGAGGTGAGGAAGAACAGGGGATGTTACATTTCGAAAATTCCGGTGGAAAAGTAAACAATTCCATTTTAATTAACTCAAAAAGCTATGGCGTGTTATGCAATGGGAATGCAAATCCGGTATTCGATGGCGTCACCATACAAAATTCAAATTCCGACCCGATAGCCTTGTCGCTTACTGCCAACCCCTCATTCACGAACATGCAATTTATTTCAAATTTCAGTAATGCACTGAAAATCATCGACCGGGAGTTAAATGGCAATGCAGTTCTTGCTTCAAGAAATATCGCGGGGATTCAAAACATTGCCTATATCATTGATAATCTGAAAATAAACAGCAGTGGAAAGTTAACCATCAATCCCGGTGTAGTCATTAAATTCAGGACTTCGAATTCCTATATACTTTCTGAGGGCAACCTGATTGCAAAAGGAACGCCTGAACAGAAAATTTATCTCACATCATTCAAAGATGATTCGAAAGGTGGTGATTCCAACAACAACGGGAATGCCGATGCGCCTGAAAAGGGCAATTGGGGAGGCGGACAAATGCACTGGTATGGATATTGGATATTCCCTCCTTCCGGTATATATTTCAGGAATAACACCCAGGTTAGCGACACGGTCAACGTGCTTGACCACTGCGAAATCAGGTATTGCGATACCGGTATCCGGGTAGAAAACGCCCACGCGACTATCAACAATACAACCGTTCAGTTGTGCAGTTACTTTGGAACGACTGTCATTGGCAATTCTAATCCGGTATTCAACAGCTGTCAGTTCTACAACCTGAATTACAGTCCGGTAGAACTGAGCATGTTCTCCGAGCCTGAATTTAACAACTGCTCGGCACTCAACGTCGGATTCATGGCACTGGCTGTTATACCTGAAACTTATTCACTTTCGGATACCATTCCCATCCGGAGTTTCGGCGGATACGACAACATTACTTATCTGACCGAAGGTCCGTCGACTATCAACACCGGCACAACCATTACGATTCCCGAAGGTGTTGTATTCAAATCAAGAGAGAATATTACTTCCGGAGGATATTACTACAGTCCATCCTATATGATGGCAAACGCTTTCACAGTAAACGGCAGGTTGAATATTCAGGGAAGTGCAGAGAAACCGGTTGTGTTCACACACCTGACCGATGACCGATTCGGAAATCCGTTTGACACCGAGTTGAATGGTTCAGCCAGCATGCCGGAAGAAAATCCTGATGTCTGGAGCGGAACCTGGGTTCATTTCAGCGATGTAAGTGATGACCTTAGTTTGATTAATCATGCTAAATTCCATTACGGCGAAAAAGGAATCAGCAATTTAAGTGCATCCCCCGTTATCAGAAACAGTTCGTTTGAAAAACTAAAGTTTGGCGTGGATATGTCGGGCGTTTCCATGCCGGCAATCGACAGTTGTATTTTCCATAATTTGAGGCACTTCCCGATACAAATCTCGCTGGTTGCGTATCCTGCTTCCACCAAAGATAATATTATCTCCGGTACAACCTACAAAGTCATAAAAGTAAGGGATGAGATACTGACACAGGACATAACGCTTCCCAAAAGAAACTTTGGAGGCAAAAACAACATTCCTTATTATTTTGAAAAGTATGAAATCGGAACCAGCGCCTCATTGGAAATAAATCCGGGTGTAATTTGTAAGTTCGGTGAACAGTACTGGTGGCAGGAAAACGGGTTATATGTAAACCGTGGTCTGAAGGCCATCGGTGGAAGCACTCCCGACTCCATCATTGTTTTCACCAGTATAACCGATGATTTCTACGGAGGCGACTCCAATGCCGATGGCCATGGAGGACAAATTCGATGGGGAGGAATCCGTTTTGCCGATTTATCGCTGGACCCGCTTTGTGAATTAAAAAACTGCTATATCCGTTTTGCTGATAAAGGTATTTCAACATACAGCAGTTCTCCCACAATCCGCAACAGCAATTTCAACAACAACAATTACGGTATATTCCTGCAAGGCGCTTCCAATCCGCTGATTAACAACACCGATTTCAGCAGTAATGTGTATTATGGCATTAAAAATGAAGACAAGTCATTTAATGTAAACGCGACAGAATGCTGGTGGGGCAATAACAACGGGCCAATCGTGACCGACGATGAAGAACAAAATGAAAACGAACAGGAATTAATTACTTCCGGCGTGAATTACATCCCCTGGAAGAATCTGGGTGCCATCAATCCGGCTATGGGAGATGTCAGTCTGAATGGTTTGATACAGGCTTATGATGCTTCGCTCATCCTGAAACATACAGTGGAACTCATCAGTCTGAATGAATCACAACAACAGGTAGCAGATGTAAGTTACAATGGAGAAATTTCGGCATTGGATGCTTCATTGGTATTGCAACATGTAGTAGGACTCGAAAGCACTTTTCCTGTTCATAAAGTAAAAAGAGCAAACGTTGAAACCGGCAGTCAGCCTTCGATAGTTGCTGAAAGTATGAATATCCCGGAAAATGAAAATGAGATTGAAATACCGGTACACCTGTATGTCCCGGCAAAAAAACTCAGCTCCGATATTGAAATACGTTTCAATCCGGCTCATATAAGGTTGAATAACATCGGTAAAAAAATCAGCAATGTATCAATTGAAAGCAATTTTGACAATTTGCTTGGTAAAGCAACCATCGGAATTGCCTCTGCAACAGGATTTGAAGGAAGCCTGACACCTGTATCACTACATTTCGACATCATCCCGGAAACATCAACGGTCAGTCAGGTTAGCTTTTCAAAGTTTAAGCTTGACGAACAAGATTATCTCGCTATGGCGCAAAGTGGTATTATCACCATTACACGCATCAATTCCGGCACAAACGATGTAGATATACAGGCACCCGGTATTCGCAGCTTATATCCAAATCCGGTAATCAACACCAGCTTGTTAATCTATACAACAGAGAAAGAATCTTATGTTGAACTCAATTTGTACAACCTGATGGGGCAAAAGGTAAAAAGTCTGCTCAGCACAACACTGCCGGCTGGCAACCACAACCTGCAAATCAGGAGTGATAATCTCGAAAATGGCACTTACATCCTGAAAATGAGAACTGACGATAACAGTTATACACAAAAAGTACAGATACGTAAATAATATACAACCATGAAGAATCACCTCATAACAGGCATAATCCTGATGATTTTCTCATGTTTCCGGATAGCATCACAAACCCTTTCTCTGTCGGTTCACGACACCACTTTCGTGAAAGGAGCGATAGTCGATTTACCGGTTTATATCGACGAAGAGCTGGACACCTATCAGGTATCAGCCTATCGGCTACAACTGGAATTCGATGCGCAACTGATGGAAGTACTTGGTGTCGTCACCAATGGCACGGTTAGTCAGCCACTCGGCGAAGCCCTGATGAACATTACCCCTCCGGGTAAAGTCACCATCGGGGCTGCCGGGACAAGCTATTTATCCGGGAAAGGAGTATTCATCATCATCAGGCTCAGGATGCTGCAAACCGGTGGATGTTATCTGAACTTCACCGGGAAAGCAAATAACTATCTGAATGAAGGTTCGCCCTCCTTAACGTTTCATTACGCCTGGGTTAGCGTAACAGCAGCACCCTCCATAACTTTGCATGCTGAATACAACAGCATAGCAAAGGGTGACAGTTTGCAGCTGTGGGTTTGGGGAGGAGAAGAACCCTATAGCTGGTCGGTTTCAGATACCAACATAGCGTCCATTTCGGCAAACGGTATGTTACACGCAAAAGCAACCGGCAAGGTCACTCTAAAAGTGGAGGACGCACGGGGAATTAAAGACTCGGTGAGTAATTTCATCATCAGACCTTTTAAGCTGATGATACCCGGGCAATTGAAACAATGGGCAGGCAAATACTTAGAAATACCGGTTCATGTCACCGACCTGACGGAAAGCAACATCAGTTCCGGAAGCTTCAGTCTGTATTTCAATTCTGATGTGTTAGAGTGGGTTGAATACAATTCAGAAGAAACCATGCTCGCGAATAAAAGCGTGGCGGTCAACAGCTATCAGAATGGTCTGAATGTTTCATTTGCAAGCGCTGAGACAATTACGGGAGCCGGTTTACTGCTCATACTGAAGTTTATGGTAAAAAACACGGAGTGGCACAATACTTCCGTGGAATTTACGGATGTTTTATTCAACGAAAATATCATACCATCAGTAGAAAACGGGTATTTCTCTGTTCAGCAATTTGACCGGCTTTATATTTATCCTGATCAGGTTGAACTATTGGCCGGCGACTCTATTCAATTACAGGTTGGTTATGGATATACCGACCCGCTTAACTGGTCAGTTAACAACACAGTCCTTGCATCCATTTCTGAAACAGGTATGCTTAAAGCAAAAAAAGGTGGAAAGATACAGGTACTTGTAACCGATTCATCAGGATCTTCCGGAACTTCCTGGTTTAACCTTTTAGATACTCGGGTTCAGATTGCCGATACAAATTTCTGCGTGGGAGAAATGCTAATCCGGTATCCGGTAAATATCCTGAAAGTCCCGGATGCAGACCCTGTTTTATCAATGGAAATGGCGGTTGAATTTGATACGGCACGACTGCAATTTATCGGTTTATCAAACGAAAACACGGTGTGTCAGGGTTGGATGCATACCACCAATGTGCAACAAAACAGGATATTGTATGCCTCATCAGGCGCCAATGCCATAACGCAACCGGGCACCATGTTGTATCTTGATTTTCAATTGAAACAGCCTGAGGCATCCCCCAATATCTCCATCGTTCATTTACAAAACATCCGGATGAATGAAGGTAACCCAGTGGTTAATCCCGAAGCTTTCGGAAATATCTTTTACAAAGACAAACCACCAATCCCCTTTACGGTATGGGGTGATACCGTGATTCCGGCACATATGCCAATGGCTATGTTTTCAATTCCGTTCTTTCCCGAAACCGACAAATATGTTTGGCTATTGCCTGAAGGATTAAACGGGAACAGCGACAACAACATGATCCAGGTAATGGTCGACACCGGTTTTAAAAGTGGAGTAGTCACCGTGTATGGCATCAACGCTTGCGGCGAAGGAGAGAAACTGGAATTTTCGGTAAGGAAAGAAGATGATACCGGCCTTGAAGCAAATTTCTTACAGGATCTAAGCTGTTATCCTAACCCGGTAAAAGATAAACTGCACATTCGCTCTGCTGATTTGCACGGGACAAACAACCTGGCCGTCATATATGACCTCACAGGAAGATTCGTATTATCAGTCAATCTGTACAATACCGGGAATGAGCTGGATGTTTCGGGATTGTTTTCCGGAGTATATGTCTTAAAGATAATTTCGGGAGATCAGGTAAAACACATTGAAATTGTAAAGGAATAGTGGATAATATCATAAAAAAATTGACGACAAACATCCATGCTGTTTGTCGTCAATTTTGTATGCTTACTATTTTGCAAATTTCAATCCGGGTAATTTATTCCAGTCACCACGGGTGAAATCAGGAATCTTAACAGGAACCCCTCCCTTCAGCACGGATTGTTCCGACAATTCGACAATGCATGACCATTCGGCTGCATCATAAACATCCTGATCCAAAGGCAAACCGTTTCTCAAACAATAAATAAGCCGATAGTCCATGATGAAATCCATACCGCCATGTCCGCCAACCTTTCTGGCCTTATCTCCGATTTCCTGAATAAACGGATGTTCGTACTTTTTCATTATTGAATCCATTTTCACCTGATTAAGAAATTTATGCGCATCAGGTTCCAATGCAATCTGTTTTACCGGATATTTCTGAGCAAAACCTTTGGTCCCGCTAATGGCATGCAGTCTGCTGTAGGGACGTGGACTGGTCACATCATGCTGAATCATGATTGTTTTCCCTTTCTCTGTACGAATGATTGTTGTGTTCATATCACCCCTGGCATATTTTTTCTGAGCTTCAGGCGAATTCGCTCCAAATCTTTGTTTGGCATATTCAGTCATACCAAACTGACCGCTCGAGACAG
The DNA here is from genome assembly GCA_024710005.1 of Paludibacter sp. Lineage (GTDB taxonomy): Bacteria > Bacteroidota > Bacteroidia > Bacteroidales > Paludibacteraceae > Paludibacter. The sequence goes on from JANJVQ010000006.1 coordinate 132,563, forward strand.
AAACCAGGAAATTCATTTTATCTCCCCGGTGGATATTCAGCACCTGGCATACAGGTCCTAAGCCATGTGTCGGATAGGGATTGCCGGTATGTTTCTCATTATACTTCAACCGCCACTGATTATAATAGCCGCGATCGCCAAACTCATTGAAGTTCAGTTCACGTAAATCGTGTATATAAGCACCCTCCACATGCACAACCTCGCCAAACACGCCTTGTTGAGCCATATTGAGCGTTGTCAGTTCAAAGAAATCATAACAGCAGTTTTCAAGCATCATGCAGTGGCGCTGAGTCCTTTCTGCGGTGTTCACCAAATCCCAACATTCTTTTACTGTCAATGCAGCCGGCACTTCAACCGCCACATGTTTTCCCTGCTCCATGGCATATACCGCCATGGGTACATGCATTTGCCAATCTGTACAGATGTATATCAGGTCAATGTCCGGCCTTTCACAAAGTCTTTTCCACGCCTCCTCACCAACATATTCGTCGGCCTTAGGAAGATTCTTATCCGTGATTTTCTGCTGCGCACGATCTATGTATTGCTGATTTAAATCGCAGAGAGCCTTAATTTCAACACCTTCAATAAAAGTGTAACGATTGACTGCCGGAGTACCCCGCATCCCAAGACCAATAAACCCTACGCGAACAACAGGTATCGGGTCAACCTTTAATTGGAGTACACTCCGCTGGTTATGCGGACGAACCTGGTCATTATAATAGTTTGAATGCTTTTTATCTTTTCCTGAAGCTGTCAGATAAAAACAAAACACAACAGGAATGATAATTAAAAGTCGCTTAACTGATTTCATACGTTTAAATTTTATTTATACTATAGGAATAACAAACTCTACGCATATAAAAATATTGCTACATAAGCATTATTTTACAATGAGTATATCAGACCCCAAAATTAATGTTCTAAATTGATTTATCAAATTAGTTCAGAAAATTAGTAGGCTAAGACAGTTATACACACACTAAAAAAATTGTTAGTGCCAAAATCATCAATTTTATTTTAACTTTGCAGCCGAATTTCATTCCGATTATAGTCATGACAACTCCATCAGAAATATCCATCGCAGCCCGACATATCAAAGAAGGAAAGTTAGTGGCCTTTCCCACAGAAACAGTATACGGTCTGGGTGCCAATGCCCTGAACCCGCATGCTGTTGCGCGCATCTTCGAGTTAAAGGAAAGACCTGCTTTTGACCCGTTGATTGTGCACATCGCTTCACTGGAAGATATAAGTAAATTAACTGCTACGGAAGATGAACGGGTGAATAAATTGGCGGCACGTTTCTGGCCGGGACCGCTGACCATCATCCTGCCCAAAAGTGAGTTGGTTCCTGATATCGTGACTTCCGGTCTCGCAACCGTGGGTATTCGCATGCCAAATCATCCTGTTGCACTGGAACTGATACGGCTGTCCGGCTGCCCGATCGCGGCTCCAAGCGCTAATAAATTCGGTCAGTTGAGTCCGACACAGGCAAAACACGTCAGCAAACAACTGCCCAATGTTGACTTTCTGCTTGATGGAGGCGAAGCGCAGGTCGGGATTGAATCAACCATCATTTCACTGAACGAGAAAGGCTTTGAAATCCTGCGGCATGGCGTTATCACCCGGGAAGAAATTGAGGCTATCATTCCTTTTTACGAGGTGCCTGAGCGGGACAAAACCAATATTGTAAGTCCGGGTATGCTCAAGTCGCATTACAGTCCGGAGAAACCGATTTATCTGATCGACGAGAACCTGCCTGCCGGTATTGACATTACTAAAGCCGGTCTCCTCTCCTTCTCCGGCGAAAACACCGCAAATTATCAAATTGTGGAATTACTGGCTCCAGATAAGGAACTGAAAACCTGTGCCGTCAACCTGTTTGCAGCCATTCACAGGTTGGAAGAATCGGATGTGGAATATATTCTGGCAGAAACTGTTCCGGAAACCGGCATCGGCATCGCGATTATGGATAAGTTAAGGAAGGCGGCGTACAGGTATCGGGAGTAAAGTCGCCAGACACCGGACGCCAGTCGCCAGACTACACAGACGCCGGGAAAATGCTTGATAAACTAAAGAGGATAGATAGTGAAAGGATGGTTATGAAGTTCATGTTACAAATCAACAATTGAGCTTTTATCTTGTTGTTATTTATAAACAAAGAATTGCTCATGGAAATTGTAATCATTAGTTTCGCGGCTTTTCTGACCGCCATTTTGACATTCTTCTCAGGTTTCGGACTCGGAACCATCTTAGCGCCCGTATTTGCCATTTTCTTTCCGATTGATGTAGCCATCGCGCTTACAGGCGTGGTACATTTCTCCAATAATGTCTTTAAAATGGCATTAGTAGGGAAAAATACGGACAAAACGGTGCTGCTTCGTTTTGGTATTCCGGCCATCATCGCTTCTTTTGCCGGGGCGTGGACACTGATACGCATTACCAATCTACCGGTGCTCTACACATACGAATTATGGGGGAAAAGCTTTGATATTACCCCTGTTAAACTGATTATCGCTATTTTGCTGATTATCTTTTCTCTGTTGGAAATTGCACCTGCTTTTCAAAAACTTCAGTTTGATAAGAAGAAACTGATTGCCGGAGGATTACTCAGTGGATTTTTCGGAGGATTGGCAGGTATACAGGGTGCCATCCGCAGTGCTTTCCTCATCAAAAGCGGACTTTCGAAAGAAGCCTATATTGCTACCGGCGTGATGATTGCCAGTCTGGTCGACTTCACCCGTATCACGGTCTATGCCAGTCGATTCGCGGATGCGGGATTGCACGAAAACGTGCCCTTGTTATTGGCAGCCAGTCTTTCAGCCTTCGCAGGAGCATTTATTGGCAAGAAATTACTGAAAAAGACAACACTGAAAAGCATTCAGCTGATTGTTGCTGTTTTTCTGGTTTTGATTTCTATCGCGTTGGGCAGCGGGTTGATTTAGTTACTGTAAACATGCACACTATTTTGTGCTGATGGCAGGTAATTTACGCCTTTCCAGGTTACCATCAGAAAAACAAATGAAATGATTACCAACCACAGGGTAAATCTCCCGGGTTTTGATTCCCGAAAGCGGATGTGCATGTATATCAGATAAGATGCAGCCGTAATGAATGCCCAGGTTTCTTTCGGGTCCCAACTCCAGTAATGTCCCCAGGCTTCTTTGGCCCATACAGCGCCGATGAGCAAACCAATCATCAGCAAACCAAAACCTACATAAACCAGATTGTCGGTGAATGCAACCAATCGGAGGTTTGGCTCCTGCTTCCGGAACTGATACAACAGGATGATGGCGGCTATGGTTGCGGCACTCAGAAAAGAGTACGACAAAATGTACACCGTTACATGCGGCACGAACCAGATACTTTGCAGGGCCGGCATCAGGTTTTTGGAATGGATCTCGGGCTTCAACAGGTTTATCAGGATAAATACCGAGGCAACAACCAAACTAAAAGACAATATCCAGCTGTATTTCCACTTTGCATACATTACCGAACCAATCGCAGAAAGGAAAAAGGTGTACCACAGCCGGGTTTCACCCATGGTACGCATAGGCGGGCGTTCCATGCCTATCCACATCAGCACGATAAAAGCCGCAAAAATAAAAATACCTGTTATCGAAAATGTGATTGCCCATGCTTTCTGTTTAATGAGGTGCACAGTCAAAATAGCCAACAGCCAGCAAATCATTACCGGCAGCGCAAAAGAAATAAAATGTGTCCAGGTAATCATGATTCCAATTCGTTTTTATGCTTTTTCTTCTTCCCCTCCCACATCAACAACACCGAGCCGGCAATAAACATCCACAATCCGATATATACCCACAACAGCCAGGGGTCGTATACCAGTTCGAAGCTACTCCAACCCGATGATTTGCCCCGGTCTGTATCGTAACCATACTGATAAATCATCCAGCTGTCTATGCTGAGGGGCTTGTTGACTTCCAACTGATGCGCGATAGCTTTTTCGCTTTCGGTATAAACCACGATATCAGATCGAAACAGCTTTGCTTCGGGACGAGTCATGACCAGACTGAGTTGCTCGTTTAATTCAAGTGTCATGTATAATTGCGCAAAATTACCGCAACAAACCCAGCCTGTCTTTTCTATGTTTTCTTTTGGGTTGGTCACGGTAACCAGTGCAGCCGGACAAGCACCCGGCATAGGCATGTAACGATAGGTACTGTCGCTGTTGCGGATGGCATCGTGCAGGTATTCTTTTACTTCAATTTTCCATCCGGCAATTTCGAAAACTGGTTGCAAAGTATCAATTTGTATCATTTGCGGTTTAGTTTTCGGTATGGCATCACCCGTGCTTTTATCCAGGATGGCTAATTTCGGTATATATTCTTCCATGTAGAAATCATTCAGTTTGATGGCTACGGGAAGTTCCAGGACTTCTTTTTCTTCATTATACACCCGCCATTCAGTATTGCCTTCTTCCACATACATCACATAACGACGTAAATCGGCAGCTCCCATGCCTGCCGACATCATCAATAACAACAAGCCGATGTGATTCAGGTAAAAGGCATAGTCTCTCCGGGTGAAATGCAACAAACGACGAATGACAACACTACTCAGGTTGATGATTGTGAGAAAATACACCAGCACAAATGCCCAGGAGCGGGTCATGGCATCGAAACCGAATATGTGATGACTGTGTACCGATGGCGGAGCTTGCATAACCAATCCCATGATGATGCCGAGCAATAACATGGCTCCAATGACTGATACACTCAGCGGAATGCCTGATAACCAATTGAAAAAATGAGTTTTGTGTTTCAGACTTAAAAGAAATACAACAATAAAAATGACTGCCAACAGGATGATGTTAACCGGAAAGCGAATGATCTCGTAGTCGAAATCGCCGATGGTAAGTTGCAACAACCACCCTACCAATATAAAACCGGCGACAACCACCAGGCTTTCTTTGTAGCCCCAGGGCGTTTGCCACCAGTTTTTCTGTTCAGTACCTGTACCCGGTTTTTCTTTCTGCATCGTCAGTATCAGGCTGAATTATAGTTTTTGTGATGTTAACTTACCTCTCTCTTCTGCATTTTTAATCCAGGCTGGAATAACTTCTTTCTTGAAAGTATTTTTCTTTTCAATCAATTTTTTCATATCCAGACCGATGTATTCCTGCGCTTTTGCTTTTGTCGAAATGTCCGGCATTTTCACATCACCTTTCACATTCAAAGCAAAAAGCACCTTTTGCAGGGCAAGTTGTGCTTGCAGGGTTCGATCCAGACTATGCGCCAGAATGCGTTGCGATTCAACAGGAGCGTGGAAGGTAGCGCCATGACTGGCCACCACGAAATCCCAGCGCCATTGTGCCTGACGAATCAGTTGTAATGCTTCTTTCATTTGCGGTTCGGTAGCTCCGTTTTCCCAGGCAAATTGGGCGGTAACGTGCGCTTTGGCTAATTCAGCTTCTACCCTATCTCTTATTTCTAATGCTTTATCCTGATATTCGTACACATAATTTCGGAGATTCTCTTCACTATCACGGTGACAGGTCTGGCAGGTACTCGAAATATTTTTCAGCGGACTCATAATCCGGTGGTCGCTGTACTTGATGCCGCCATCCACTTTGTAAGGCATGTGACAATCGGCACAGGACAAACCCCGTTGTGCATGCGGACCCATCTGGAACAATTCGAAGTCAGGGTGCTGCGCTTTCAGCATGGGCGCCTTACTCAACTTGTGTACCCAGTCGACATGTCCCACCTCGTCGTAATATTTTTCCATGGCTTCCACCGTCAGTCCTTCATGCCAGGGGAAAGTCAGGTATTTTTCTTCTCCTTTGAAGTAATACTCCACGTGACATTGTGCACAAGCCAACGAACGCATTTCCTGAGCGGTCGCTTTGGTCACATCTTTCCCCAACCGTTGATATCCCTCTATCAAACCGGGGCGGGAAATACTGAGTTGCATGGTTTGGTGGTCGTGACAATCGGCACATCCGATTGGATTGACGATTTCATGTCCCAGTTCCGACCATTTGCCGGAATAAAACTCCGTGATGCCCTTTTCGTGCATCATGCGGGGCACATCGGGACTCTTACACGACCAACAAGTTCCCGGCTGCAAATTCCCTTCGTGGGTGTGTGGGTCAGGAGAACCAGTACGCAAGGTATTCCGCACATCCTCCACAGCGTGCATGTGACCACGTGGCGCCATATAGTCCATCGCGAAAGCATAACCTGCCCACAGCACCACCATTTCCGGGCGCGACTCCAGTACATCTTCCGGCATATTGCCCATGTGTTTACTTTTGAAATCCATATTGGCAGTCTGCTTCCAGGTTTCATACTCACGCGGATAGTTGATTCCCCAGACATCACTCCGGCCTTCAAACTCCTTGATTTCCACCCTGCGGTTGTTGAACACACTGGCAATTTCGGCCCTGCGTTCCGTGATGGAAGCCGCCAGCAATCCAATCAGGAATACCACCAGCATAATCGAGAAAAACAATACCCATCCCCAGACGGGCTTGCGGCTGATAAAATCGGATAATCGGTGTAGCATAATATTATATTTTTGGGTCTACAGTCTACAGTCTACGGTTTCCGACTGATGACTGTTGACTGTAGACAGTTGACATTTATTATTTCATCGCCTTCTTCAACCACCCCGGAATCGGTGATTCGGGCAATGGTGTTACAATGGCATTGGGCGTGGAAGCAATGCTGCTTTCTTTGCCGTGGGCAACGGAGGTATGGCAATCCCAGCAAGCTTTGCCTTTCCCTTCGCGCGCTTCATCAAACGACATCATGCCCGTACCCACGAATTCATTATTCAGCTGATCATGACAACGGATGCAGTTTTCCATGACCACATTCGAACTGGCCCTGCGTGCGCGAATCGCGATAGGTTCAGCACGCATGGTAAATACAGCCGAATGGAGCAATCCATCCATCGCTTTGAAATAATACTTTTTGAATATGTTATCCTGGGGTACGTGACAGTCGTTGCAATTGGTCCACTTCGCATGCGAATTGTGGAACCAGGTCTGATAGTAAGGAGTCATGATGTGGCAATTCACGCAGGCGGCCGGGTCGTCGAACAGGTACATGTGTGCTTTCGACATATACACCGTATAAGACCCGAGACCGGCAATCAATCCACCAAAAATAATAATTGGCAGGATAAATCGCTTGGGTATGAATTTTTTCTTTTCCTTCATTTGTACAGTTTTTATTTGTAAGAAATGAAAAAAGGGGAATGGTGATTTTTTCAGTTTATTGTTTGATGAATAATTCAATCAAGGGCAAATATAGTGATTTTTTTGAAAGGGCAAGAGAACTGATTCAAAATACAAAAAATATTTTTTTTTTGGGGGGGGGGATCACTAATTCTTGTGTCTACTTTTAAATTTGACTATCTTTGGGGGAGCTTACAGGGGAATATCTGATAAAATACAGTTTTCTTCCTAATTTAAAAATTACCCTGTAAACTATTATTACTAATTTATTGTTTAATCTTTCAAAAGTTTAATAATAACATTAAATAAATTTCATTTATGAAGAAAATCTACTTATCACTCTTTGTTGTCAGTTTAGTAACTTTTGTATCTGCCCAATGGCAAATGCGTAATTCTTTTCAAACAAGTTACATCGATAATCTATCAGTTGTCAACAGCAATGTCATTTGGGTGGCCGATCAAACTGATCAGGCAGTTTCTATTTCAACTGATGGTGGACAATCCTGGATTAAAAATGACTTTCAGGCAGGGTCTTTTGTTGGCGAAAAAACCCTGGGGACATTTTCTGCCGTGAATGATTCGGTTGCCTATATTATTGCAGCTGGACTAAATGCCGAGGGTGCTGCCAATAACGGAGTTTTCAAAACCAATAATGGTGGAAAAAACTGGACTCACCTTCCGGGTGCCTTTTCAGCAACATCCTTTCCTAATTTTGTTTATTTCTGGAATATTAATGAAGGGGTGGCTATCGGAGATGCTTATCCTAATCAGTATTTTGAAATTTATACTACTTCGAATGCCGGACAGACCTGGGATAAGGTGCAGGATAGCAATCAGGCCAATGGTAATGCTGAATGGGGACTTAACTCCGGGGCACACCTCAGGGTAGTAAATGAAACCATCTATTTCACTACCAGCGGTGGACGGATTTTTAAATCTGCTGACAAAGGTAAAAACTGGACAGCCATCAATACACCGGCAACATCCAATAATTACATGAGCTTTGATTTTAAAAATGATAACGAGGGTATGGTTGTTTTTTCTAATTCATCAGCAGGTGAGAAATTTGTCTACACGACTGTGAATGGTGGCGCTGACTGGATTCAACAAACCGGTGGTGAATACTGGTTCTTACGGCAAATTAAGTATGATGCGTCGCGAAACATCTATTTTTCAACCAGTCAATACGGACTGGCATATTCTGATGATAATGGTGCGACCTGGACGCGACATCCATCTTTTATCAACATTTCACTTGGAGGATTACAAATTCTTCCAAACAACAGGGTAATGATTGGTGGTTGGGGTAGTATTTATTATGCCGACAATTACACCGACACAAATCCAACGGTAACTTCGGCTGATTCTCCTGAAAACAATAAAATTAATGTGTATTTCAGTGATGATATTGATATTGAATCCGGTTCTGTTGCTTCTAATTTCCTGGTTACACGATTACTGCATTATGAAACCGGAATTGAAATCGACACCATACCGGTTGCTACTGCACTTTTAGATGACCTTGATAAAAAAAGAGTCATATTAACTATGGCTGAAGATGTTCCTTTCGACACCATTACGGTCAGAACTTATGAAATCGTTTCAACACAGGGACTGCCTGTGTTATTCTCAGGTGCCGGTTCAAGAGCTCAATTCATTAAAACTAATAACACTGGCCTACATGAATTATCAGCACAGAGTTTGAAAGTTTATCCAAATCCGGCAAAAGACATTGTAAATATTGAATTGAATGAAAATTTACCTGTATCCGGATTAAAAATCATCAATACAACAGGACAATTAATATATGAAGATCAACTTTTCAACCTAAATCAAGGTTCAATAATCACTATACCTTTAAATATGAATAGTGGCGTTTATTATTTGCAAATTACCAATCAAGACGGTCAGGCAATTACAACCAGAAAACTGATTAAGCAGGAATAAGACACTTGAATGATCCTTAAAACAAAGCAGGCTTTTCGATAAGAATCTTACGAATGGCCTGCTTTCTTTTTCAGCACAATGTCATTAATTATGCTGCTATCACCAATTCATAGACCTACATCCCTATCGGCTTGATATACTTTCTGATTTCCTTAACATCAATCATTGTAAGGGTAGCAGAATCCTTGTATTGCTCGTAACGCTCCTTGCCTTTGTCGATGGCTTTGATAAAGGAATCGTAGGATTCAACGCCAAGAAACTCGGTTAGCTTTTTTGTTAGTCCGGTTTCTTCGGTACCCAATAAAGTTGTTTCCAAGAATTCCATTTTGGTATGTTTTCTATTCACATAGAATCCCAGAAACATGTGCCCGGGAACACGGACCAACACGGGATCAATGCCGATGGCTTTCAGTAGGGAAGCAAACAGGACGGTGCCATCCACACAGTTGGCCTGTGAGTAGGTCAACGCTTCCTCGATTGTCCTGACACGCTGGGAAAAGTAAACCGGCGACGACTGGCTCGACTCAATCAGGTTACTATAATGAATCCCCCTGGTTTCCAAAGCGTTCCAGATAGACAAAACCTGCGCGTACACATTCATTTCTTTGCCACCCTGATATCCCTTGTATGATTTGATGATGCCGGTTTCCAGCCCTTCTTTCAGTATTTGCTGAATCAACGGATGATCTTCATTTACATAAGCGGCAAAAAGCATGTTGAAGTCAATCAGTCGTTCACCATCGCGCATGGCAAACACGCACTCGTTGATGCTGCGTAAATTCAGCGTTTTCGAACGTTCGCCCGCATCTTCGCCGTTTACAGTCAGTTGCACGACCATATTCACAGGCGTCGGCTGACTCAGTTTTCTCAATACATCGTATTTCCAGTTGATTACCGGCTTGTAGATATAACGGTCATCAGCCTTATCGCAGCTAAATACAGCTTTCGAAGCATACCAGTATTCCGATTCTTTAACCTCCACTTCTATTTTGGTATTGTTATCTTTCGGAACTAAATAAATTGAAACATACTCTTTCAGAACCCGGATGGATTGATTGCGTTTGCTGTTCTGCACATCCACTTCATTGTTTTCATCATAACCTGCAAGTGCTAATACTGCCGAAGGATAAATCGAATTGTCATTCTTGTCTTCAAACCCCCATTCGATGAGTTGAAAAAGCGAACAGGAAGTCATCAGCAACAGGATTGCTGAGAGCAAAATCAATATTTTTTTATTATTCATTTAAATATGGGTATCGAATTGAATTACAATTTTTTTGCCTTGCAAAAGTATCGATATTTAATGAATTATCATGCTTATTCTTTTATATTTTTTATCGTTAATATTTGTTACTTCAAAGATAATATTTACATTTGCATAAAATATTACTTCAAAGTAGCATTTAATGAAACTTTCCAACACATCGGAATACGCCCTGCGCATCCTCTGCTTTATGACAAAGGATGAAAATCGCTTGTACTCAGCTAAATACCTGATAGATGAGTTGAAGATTTCAGACAAATACCTGCGCCGCTTGATGACCGATCTTACAAAAGCAGGCTTTATCACCAGCATACAGGGACGGGACGGAGGATATAAATTTCTGAAAAGTTCCGGCGAAATATACCTGGCTGACGTAATAAACGCTGTGGAAGGAATGGATAAATATACGGGGTGTGCACTCGGTTTTTGTGAATGTAGTGATACAAATCCCTGCGTGATGCATTCGACCTGGGTGCCGGTAAGGGAGGAATTTTTAAAAGCATTTACAACTAAGACTATCAGAGATTTGGATATTATGACTGTAACTAAATATTAATTTTTTAATTTAATATACTACTTTACCGTATTATTTAATTCGATTATTTAATGATTAAAATTTTGTAACATGAAAGAATCATTGCTTGACAAATTTATGAGCAGAAAAGGCTTATACACAGCCTTCTGGATCATCGCGCTGATCATGGTAACCATGCTCATCCGCTACACAGCCAACCTGCAAAAGGAAGTTCCACCCATCCCGAAAGAAGTAAAATCGGTCAGTGGAGAGGTGCTTTATACCTATGACGATGTCGTTGCGGGAAAAGGCTATTTCCAACAATTCGACCTCACAGACTGGGGTTCATTACTGGGTATGGGGGCCTACATGGGTCCTGATTTCTCGACTGATTTTTTGCATTACCGGGCGCTATATCTTTATGATTATTACGGTAAAGAGTTGTACGGGAAACCGAATGACGAACTGACTGACATCGAACGGGGCGCTGTGAAAGTAAGGGTTATTGAAGATTTCAGAAAACAAACTGAATTACTCGAAGAAACCACCGTCTATACAGATGCTTCAGCGGCTGCTTACCACGCGAACGTAACCTATTTAGTCGATTTATTGGTAAACGGCGACCCAGAAAGGGCTTTCAGAGGAGGAATCATTCGTCCTGATGAAGCGGTTAAAATTGCGGCTTTTATTGATTGGGCGCAATTGGTTGCTTCTTCGCTCCGTCCGGGTACCGAGCGCACCTGGTCGAACAACTGGCCGCCTGAGCCTATGATTGATCAGGATCTGACCTTTTTCTCCCACGAGGTTTCGCTTTGGGAATTTTTGATATTGTGGTCGCTGACCATCCTCGTAATTTTCCTTTCTTACGAATATCTGCTGAAAAAGGATGAAAACGAAAAGCTGGAAGAACCGTTAAAGGTGACATCGCTTTTCCGCTCCCAAAAGAAATTACTCAAATACATCCCGATTGTGATGGGTTTGTTTGTGGTTCAGCTGTTTATAGGAGGTTACCTGGCTCACCTTTACACCGATCCTACCAATGACTTCATCGTATCTCAGGAAATTCTGCCTTTCAACGTATTGCGTTCCATGCACACGCAAATTGCCATTCTATGGGTTGCTGTGGGCTGGTTGGTCGGCGGATTGCTGATTGCACCCTGGGTAGCCAACCGCGATCACAAATTCCCCTGGCTGATTGATGTGCTCTGGATTTCGCTGGTAGTGGTGGCTGTCGGCAGCATTATCGGTTTGTACATGGGTGCAACCGGACAAATGCGGGAGACCTGGTTCTGGTTGGGCAACGAAGGCCGTGAGCTGATTAATCTGGGTCGTGCCTGGGACATCGGGTTGGTGGTCGGACTGGTATTTTGGTTTATCCTCATCATTTCGCTGATTCGCAAAGCGGCAACCAATAACCCGATTGTAAGTACGATTATCTGGTCGGCTTTCGCCATCGCGACTTTGTACATCGCGGGTATGATGCCGGTACACAAGATTATGCCGAACTATACGGTGGACGATTACTATCGTTGGTGGGTAATCCACCTGTGGGTGGAGCTAACTTTCGAATTGTTTGCTGCCGGGGTGATTGCCTTCTTCACGGTATCGCTCGGACTGATTAGTCACAAAACAGCCGTAAGGGTGATGTTATTCGAACTCTTCCTCATCTCGCTGAGTGGCACGCTGGGTGTTGGTCACCACTACTGGTGGCAGGGATTGGACGAGTACTGGATTGCCATTGGCGGTATATTCTCAGCTTTAGAGCCTCTTCCACTGGCGCTGATGATTATTGAAGCCTGGAAAAACCAACGGGAGAAACTTTTTTCCGGAGAAGATTTCCATTACAGTACCCCATTTATGTGGATTGCCGGTTCGGCTGTGATGAACTGGATTGGTGCCGGCTTCTTCGGCATGGTTATCAACACGCCGACTATCAATTACTATTCTCACGGTACTTACCTCATTATGCCCCACGGTCACGTGGCATTGCTCGGCGCTTTCGGTTACATTTCCATCGCGTTCCTGTACCTGACTTCCCGTGCCAATGCATTGGCCAATAATTATGTATGGAACGATAAATTAAGCAAAATCGGGTTCTGGACACTGACAGCCGGAGCATTGCTCTTTACCATCCCTACATACATCATCGGTATTTATCAGTCGGAAGTTGCCATGGAAGCCGGTTATTTTACTGCTCGTCTCCGCGAAACCGTTGACGTGATGCAAGGCTGGATGTGGGCACGTACGGTTCCCGATGGTTTGATGATTCTCGGTGGTTTGATTATTTTCTTTGATTTGGCTCAGAAAACGTTTTTTGCAAAAAAAAACAAATAATTAGTGTTTAACCATATAAGTCATATAAGCTACATATAAGTAGAAACCAAAACTTGTTATCCAAAGAATTATTTATACAATGTTCAAGATAAGCTTATATGTAACTTATATGACTTATATGGTTAAATAGTTAAAAAAACAACATGATTAAACTTCTTCGGAAACACCATCGCTGGTTGGGTGTCATCCTGCTGATTGTGCTCATTTTATTCAGTTTTTCCGGTATCATCATGAACCACCGGAAGTTGGTTTCTGGCATTGGCATCGACCGAAAATACCTGCCCCGCAACTATTCCTATCACGACTGGAATTTTGCAGCAGTCCGCTCAACCGAAAAGTTCACCAACGACAGCATTTTGGTTTATGGCAATATCGGTGTTTGGTTAACCGACAGCCTGTTCAGTCGGTTTACTGATTTCAACACAGGTTTTCCGAAGGGAGTTGACAACCACAAGATTTCGAAGGTACTGAAACTAAATGACAGTTTGCTGGTTGCCGGTTCGTTGTTCGGGCTACACATCTATGACACAACAGTAAAGCATTGGGAAAAAATTACTCTTCCGGAGAATGAAGAAAATGTAGTTGATTTGTTGTTGCGAAACGACACACTGTTGGTGCTGACACGCTCCAACTTGTTCGCTTCAACGAATTATCAGACTTTCAAACGTATTGATCTCCCCGCTCCTGCCGGTTACGACAATAAAGTCGGCCTGTTCAAAACATTGTGGGTTATACACAGTGGCGCCATTTACGGACTGGCAGGCAAACTGGTGGTTGATTTCGTGGCATTAGTCATCGTGTTTTTGAGTATCGGAGGCTTCATCATGTTTGTAAACAAGAAAAAACTGAAAGATAAAGAACACAGGGAACACAAAAGAAAAATACTGAAACGTCAATATCAATGGAACCTGAAATGGCACAACAGAATCGGATATTTGACCATTGTTTTATTGATTATCACTACGGCAACGGGTATTTTTCTTCGACCTCCCCTGCTCATCCCGATTGCTGAAGCCAAAGTCGGGAAGATACCCTACACGGAGTTGGATACACCCAACCCCTGGCACGATCAGTTAAGACGTATTATTTATATTGAAAAAGAAGATCGTTACATCATTTCAACTGTAGAAGCGTTTTATTATACCGATGATCATTTCAATAGCATGGTACGTTTTGAAAAACAACCCCCGGCAAGTGTGATGGGAGTCACCGTACTGGAAGAAAAAGGTGATCATACTTTATGGGTAGGTTCTTTCGAAGGTTTGTTCAGTTGGAATTACAAAACCGATGAAATTATTGATTTGATAGATAACAAGCGCTGGATTCGTCCGACGAAGAAGGGGCATCCGGTAGGGGCGCATAAAATCTCCGGATATGCTGCTCACGTTGGTAACCATCCCCTGATTTTCGATTACGACAAAGGGACAAACAGCACTTTCAACAAAGAGAGATTTCCGGCTATGCCAAAAGAAGTCATCGATAAAAATCCCATGCCGCTGTGGAATGTGGCGCAGGAAATCCATACCGGGCGCATCTATCAGTTCTTTATGGGTGATTTTTATATTTTGGTGGTGCCTTTAACCGGGTTATTCACGCTTTATCTCAACATCTCAGGTTTCATTATATGGTATAAAAGATATCGTACGAAGAAAAATAATATTTTTAAACCACAAAAGGCACAAAAGAAAGACTAAGGAAACACACAAAAACTAATAGCGAATAGTGAATAACGAAAGTGATGAAGGACACCCTCTATTAATTCTAAATTTTTAATTCTCCCTTTTGTGTTTCCTTAGTCTTTCTTTTGTGCCTTTTGTGGTAAAAAAAAATAAATAAATTAATATGAAAACAGCAACGCAAAATTTAGAACATGACCATGTTTACATCCTGCAACTGACAGAAATCATGCAGGCGATGGTCGAAAAAGGAGTAAACAACATCGAATATTTCGAATTGGTAGTCAACCTCATTCGCAAATTTGCCGACGGCATTCACCATGCCAAGGAAGAAGACCTGCTTTTCCCCAAAATGGGAGAAAAAGGCTTTTCTCCGGTACAGGGACCGGTAGCCGTTATGTTAAGCGAACATGTTCAGGGGAGAAATTATGTGCAGGGCATGATTGATGGTATAGAGATGCTCAGACAAGATGATTCTGAAGGACTGGAAGTCATTTATGATAACATGGATGGTTATGCTGAACTGCTTCAGAATCACATCGCCAAGGAAAACGGCGTACTTTTCCGCATGGCCGATCAGGTATTGTCGGATGACGAACAATCATCCTTACTGATTCAGTTTGATGAAGTTGAAGCAGAAGTTACCGGAGAGTTTAGCACAGCCAGTTCCATTGCAAAAATAACAGAACTGGCCGCATTATATTTGTAATTCTTTCGATTTATTTCTTTCTCCAGATCGTGACTTCACAAATCCGTTGAAGTTGCTGTCTGGAGTTCAGCCATTCGTATTTAAAAAGGTTAAACGGATTGCTTTCGGGGGTGAAGTGAGCTGACAATATTGCTGAGATACCATCGAGTGAAGTCACCGGTTCTCCGTCTTTTTTGAAACCACCCGGTCGACATTCGGGTTTGATATGATTGTGTTCCCAATTGTAGTCGGAAGCAATAACAAGATACCCCCCTTCGTTGATCCGTTGGTGTATGTCCGCAAGAAATTGCTTCGGACAACTTAACTCTTCGAGGAGGCAGGGAGCAATGATTAAATCATAACCGGTATATATCGGTTTCAGGTTGTTGGCATTGTCCTGCATGAACTTAATTCTCTCCGTATCTTTGTCGAGACCGGTATCTGCCAGCACCACTTCGCGATAGAAAACCAGGTCGTTCTCATCCCGCACAATGTAACGCATAAATCCCCTTTCCTGTAAACGAATCGGCATACGGATGAAGCGCGCTGAAAAATCGAGCGCCATCAGCTCCTTCACATCAGGAGCCAGTTCAAAAGCAAGTCGACCGGTATCAGCATTCACATCCAACACTTTCATTTGATTCAATCCTTTTATCTCCTTGCGAATGGCATTAGCCAACTGCTGATGAAAATTGGATTGTGCTGACTGTCCCCACATGTTTTCACAAGAATTGGCAACTTCCATGTCCGTCTCATAGGGCTCATCCTGAATCACCAGCGGCTCATCCGACTGCACCAACCTGAATCCCGCATGCTGATAAAAATGTCTGCGGAAGGCATACCTGGAGTGCAAGGTAGCTTCATTTCCGGTAGAAATCCAGGAGCCACCTTTGATTAAATTATGTTTACCGTCGAAAGTTGGCGTTGAAAAATCATCGTACATCGGATGCACCTTAAACCCGGGAAATCCGGTGATCGGCGTTTCTGTCCACTGCCATACATTACCCAGCACATCGTAAAAATCACCCGATTTAAAGGTATTAACCGGACAAGGGGAGGCATAATATTCCAGATTGATATTGCCGGGAGCCTTTTCCCATTGAGGCTGATCCGGTATTTTGCAATGCGCTGCCAGTCGGTACCATTCTGCTTCAGTAGGTAATCGGTAAATCTGACCCATCTTGGCTGATTTCCAATTGCAGAAAGCCTTAGCCTCTAAGTAATTGACTTCCACCGGCCAGTTCCACGGCATTGGAATTTCTTCGGCAACCAGCCGCAACCAGAAATCATCTCCGTTTTTCCGCCAGAACAAAGGCATCTCAGCCTGTTTAAACTGACACCAGTTCCAGCCTTCTTCCGTCCAATATGCCGACTGCTGATAACCGCCATCCTGTATAAATTGCAGAAACTCACCATTCGAAATCAGCATCTGCGAAGCTTCAAAATCTTTTACATTTTCAGTATAAGTTCCGTATTCATTATCCCATCCATACAAAGGATGATTGACCGGCTTACCTAATTCCACTTTGTCTCCCGGAACCTGTAGCATATTATTAACAGGCGCTTCTCCCCTTTCCTGACAGACGTTTCCGAACCGGCACGAAACCACTTCATCTAATGGCAACTGACGAATCAGCACCGAAGACGTTTCGAGGTGAATCCGTTCGTGTTCGATTCCCATCATGATAATCCAAAAAGGATCGTTCCAGCTGATTGGCAGAGACAGAGAAGCCGTATCAATCACATCTAAAATCACTTGCTTCGCCATATCACGGTATGCACGCACCTGCTGCACCGGTGGCCAGTTATAGTGCTTCTCATCCAGATCATCCCAACTCATTTCATCCACACCGATGGCGAAGATAGATTCAAAATCAGGATTGATACGCCTTTTGATCATATCCGCCAGCATCATCTTATTTATAAAAAAAACGGCCGTGTGACCGAGATAGAATAACAGGATGTGCCGCAAAGGGTCTCCCCGGTGATAAAACACCTCATCCGATTTTAGTTGTGTATAAAGTAATTCGTCGATTTCCCATGTTTTGAGGAAATACTCCCTGATTTCAGCCCTTTTGGCATCGGGATTTCCTTTATCTAATTGAATTGTTTTGGTTATTAGTTGATTTAAATTCATGATTCTTTTTATTGTCTACAGTCACCGGTCAGGGCGCAATGCTTGCGCCCCTACGCTTTCCGCTCTCCGTTTTCCGTTTTCCGCTATTCACTATTCATTATTCGCTATTCAAAGCCCCCGTTTTAAATATAATTTCTCCATCAAAAAACGTGTTTTGCGATCGGTAAACCATTTTTTCTGGAAAATTTTGCCTACGACCTCGAATCCGGCATCACGATACAACCTGAATGCAGTCAGGTTCTTCTTCCACACCCTGATAAATACTTCCCTGAAACGGTTTTCCTTCAGGTAACTCAGCGTTTTCTTCAGCATTTTGCGTCCCAATCCCCGACCACGGTACTTTTCATGTACCATCATTTCAGCAATGTAAGGCGTATGCACCTTATCGCACACATCAGACAGTTCAGGATTAAAGCCGGCATCGTACTGAAGCGGATACACAAACAAAGCGCCGGTCAGTTTCGACTCCTCTTCATCGTCTACCGCCACCATCATCATACCTTCTTCGTAAGTCAGTCTGATTTCGTTGTCCAGTTCTTCAGGATCAATGTGCTGTGCTGCATCTCCCTGAGAAAAAGTATCCATATAGAGTTTACGGATTTCTTCTCTGAACTGATAATGGGTGTCCTGAAAAATTTTTAACATAATCGTAAATATTTAACGTGAAAAATATATGACAAACAATTCGTCTCCTTCTTGTTTAACCCAGTGACTGAAATTCAGACTACCGGCCTTTTCTATCAGGGGAGCAGGAAGAAAAGGTGCAATCAGTTTATATATTTCACCGGGATTCAACTTGTTTAAGTCAGATATCACCTGATTAACAGGGTGCTCACCAGCAAGCAACATCTCCCTGATATCGAATTCCTGTACAATCCTTGTTCCATTAAACCAATCAGGCTGATTCGTCACAAACTGTGAATCAC
This sequence comes from Paludibacter sp., assembly GCA_024710005.1. GTDB lineage: Bacteria > Bacteroidota > Bacteroidia > Bacteroidales > Paludibacteraceae > Paludibacter. The sequence continues at coordinate 151,253 of JANJVQ010000006.1, forward strand.
CGGCAGTGTCTGTCAATTCCTGCCCGACTGCCTTCCTGAGGGTATTGATAAGCTCCTCAGTCCTTAGATGCCCGATTGCCGCTGCTTGTTGCAAAGTGGCAATTTTTGCTACCGTTTTTCTCAATACCGGGTTTTTTAACTTCTCGAATGCCGGTACCATGTTGATTAACAAGTCCTCCAGCTGCGGATAGGTTTCTATCAATTGAAGCACCTTGGTTTTGGGGGTTATGATTAATTTTGTTTCCATATTATTTTTGGGTTGGTAGAGACGCAATGCATTGCGTCTCTCATTAACGGTTTATATACATTTTAGGTTTTTATTTTGAATACGATAAAATCCTTTGTTCACCTTCCAGTTCGCGATAAACGGTTACATCCTGCGAGACTTCAAGCGTACCAAGGTATTCTCCTTTTTCGTTGCGAAGGGCAAAGTATTCAATGTGAATCATTTTACCACGCATATTAATCCAAAAAGGTGCCCGGGATGCTTTTCCTGTTTTAAAGTCATCAATAATCTTATCCACGATATGAGCGCTTGCAGGCGGGTGACAATGACGCACGTCCCTGTTGAGAATGGCACGGTTACGTTGGAAAATTCTTTCAGTGCCCTGGGTGAAATACTTTACTTTATCATCTTTATCCACAAAAGTCATGTCGAAAGGCACCGTATTGAGAATGGCCATAAGTTCTTCCACTGAAAATCCTCCGGAAGGCAGTTGCACGTGTTCCCCTGATTTATTCATTTCAGCCAGCACACTTTCTTTTGCCCAAGCGGGTCTCCATTCTGTTGGAGGGTCGTACAGACAATAGCCTATTTCGAGTGACTGCTTTTTAATTTCGTACCAGTCGGCTTCAGTCAGTTTGTCCATCGCCATCGGGAACAGGATTTCCGATTCTTTTTGTCCCATTTCCACAACCTGACGGGCTGCCGGCTTCAGGATAATTTCTGCAGAAACGAGCAAATCCTCGCGACTGATATCCGGCACCTGCAACAATTCAATGCTGCCTTTAATCAGTTCGCGTATTTCATCGTGTTTACCCCACATCACCTTGGGCGGACCGGTAATGCCTTCTTTTTCAAGAAAAGGGAACAACAAATACTCTTTCCGTTGATAGAGTTTATCCACATCAAACAAACTGTTATACAGCCCCCTGAGCTTCAGCACCACTTCATTGATATTAAGTTGTTCATACTGTTCAACATCTGCCAGCACCTGAAAGATTTGTCCGGCCACCTTGCCCAGTTCCTTGTTTTCCTGCAACATCACATCTACCGGATGTCCTTCGGGGATTTCCATTTGTCCTGACAAATCAACCCTGCCTTCGAGTACTGCCGAATGGGCATCGCAAAGCTCCAACACTTCCTCCTCCGGAAGTCCCTCACTGATAAGTTCCTGTTCCACTTCAACCACTTCGCCGTAAGGAATACTGCTCAGACTTTGCAGCAATTGCCGGCGAACGTCATCTTCCGATTCACCGGCATGCAATTTCAGGATTAGTTCTTTTAAAGTTTTCTTTCTTTCGTACGAATTATTAATGAGTTCGCTCATGATGTGTGTTTTTTAATATTATTATGATACAAATATAGTTGTCCTCCCGGAATGAAGAAATCCCCATTTCAGACTATTTTTAGAACATTTTTTTGCCTGAAATGTTCTGAATATCACACTTTTTTGTGAGTAATTAAGAAAAAATACAAATGAATTACAAAAATTGCATCATTTCACTGTAATGATAAACATTAACCCCAGGCTTTTGAAGTTTTGCAGCCTGTATCATCGCACGGGCAACACATGTTGCTTCTATCGGTTTTTGTTTATCAGGAATCAGAAAATAAAATGGCTTTATTAAAAAAGATGCGATTCGCTCAGCCATACGGGGTTTAGTTCTTTCACCCAACAACAAAGATGGTCTGAAAATATTAATGGAAGGAATGGTCAGTTGAGAAATAGCTAATTCGACTTCCCCTTTGATCTGTAAATAAAAATTACGACTTTTAGAATTTGCTCCAATGGAAGAAACCAATTGAAAGCTTCGAACTCCGGTTGTTTCAGAAATCAGCGCTGTATTGACTGGAATATCGAGATCAACTTTTCGGTATTCCTGTAAATCCGGAGTTTGACTACGGGTTGTTCCTATGGCGCAAAAGACCACATCACTACCGGAAATAGCATCCCGGAGTGCATCTGCATCTGTGAATTTCAGCACCACAATCTTTACTCTCGCATCAGGATATTCAAAAGGACGGCGAACAACCACACGAATCTCTGAAAATGTGCTGTCAGCACATAATTGTTTCAATATATGAGAACCTATTAATCCGGTTGCTCCTATTATGGTAGCGATTGATGTTTTATTTTCCATTTAATTTACTGTTAATCTGCCATTAAGAACATTTTAAATATATATTTTGTTCAACCTGAACAGGGTTATTTTCACTACTGAAACATTAGAGTTAAGACATTAATGTGAAATAATATAAAAGTCATACAGCCGGAATCTCTTATTTTTGATTTGAGGAAGACAAACACCCGGGTTCTGAAATTATATCAGGACTGAAGCATTTCTAAAACATTTTTGTATATTTGTGCGTTTTGTTTAGTATAAAATCAGAACACAACAGTACCATGAAGCGCCTTAAATTTGAACATAGAATCACCGCCTTGTACCTGATACTGGGTGCGTTATGGATACTGTTTTCGGATAAGTTGCTGGGATATCTGTTTTCGGATATTGCTTCGTTGAGCAGGTTTCAAACCTTTAAAGGTGTATTTTACGTGGTTACCACCGCGGTTTTTTTCTATTTTTTCATTACCAAACACCTCATCAAACTCCGGAATACAGAGAAAGAACTGGAGAATCACAAGCAAAACCTGACGCAACTGGTGCATGAGAAAACCAAAAACTTAGACGATGCCATTGAAGCCCTGAGCAAAACCAACCAGAAGCTAAACGAGAAAAACAAAATCATCAACAAGCAGAATACTGAACTCAAAAGTACGCTGAAGGCCCTGAAAGAAATGCAGTTTCAGCTCATTCAGATTGAAAAAATGGCATCGCTGGGCATCCTGACCGCCGGGATATCACATGAAATCAACAATCCACTCAATTTTATCATGGGCGGACTGACCGGATTGCAAAATTACATCCGGGAGTCGAAGATTGAGGATGAAAAAGTGGAACTTTACCTGAAGAGTATAAAAACCGGCATCGAAAGAGCCACTTCGATTATGAACGGGCTCAACCAGTTGAGCCGCAACAACGATGATTTGAACGAAAAATGTGACCTGCATGCCATCATAGAAAATTCGCTCGCAATTTCCAAAGGTCAGTGGAAAAGCAACATCGAAGTCATCCGTCAGTTCGCTGCATATCCTATCCTGATACCGGGCAATGTGGGCAAGCTGCATCAGGTATTCATCAATTTAATTGTCAATGCCTTTCAATCCATCGGGGATAAAGGCACGGTAACTATCACGACGGAAACACAAAAAGACAAGGCCATCGTAACGATTGCCGATACCGGATGCGGCATCAGCAAGGATAAATTATCCAAGATTACTGATCCGTTTTACACCACCAAAGAGCCGGGACATGGTACCGGACTGGGTTTATCGATCACGTATAACATCATACAGGATCACAAAGGTACCCTCGAATTTAAATCTGCCGTTAAAAAAGGCACTACAGTTACAGTTGTTTTACCCGCTAAATTCAATTGATATGGGAAAAGTAAAAATATTATACGTTGACGACGAAGCCATCAATCTCATGCTTTTTCAGGCCAATCTTGAGAAAAAATACGATATACTCATTGCTGAGAATCCATTCACCGGCCTGCAACACATAGCCGAGAACAAGGACATCAAGGTGGTAGTCAGCGACATGAAAATGCCGGTGATGAACGGGATTGAATTTATCCTCAAAGCAAGACTGTTATCATCGGAAATTGCTTACTACATTTTAACCGGGTTTGAAATCACCGACGACATACAGGAAGCCCTGAATCAGGGTATCATCCGCCGCTACTTCCGGAAACCGTTCAACATCCAGGAAATCTCGAGAGAGATTGAAAACACCATTGCCGATTATTATGAACAGCAGGAATAAAACACGTAACCGAATTGTCGTACAACTTACAGAAACATCCTTTCATCGAAAAAATACCCCCTTTTATCGAAATTTGTTTTAATCATTAAACTGCATCGGATAATTTTGTCGGTCGAAATACAGTTCGCATGACCACAATATTATCAACAAAGACTTATGATTACATCATCGCAGGTTCCGGCTGTGCCGGATTGAGCCTGCTTTACCGGATGCTACTCGAGCCGGAACTCTGCAATAAAGAAATCCTGATTATCGACCGGGAAACAAAATCGAAAGACGACAGAACCTGGTGTTTCTGGGAGAAATCGCCGGATATCTTTGAGCCTGTCGTGTATCACCAATGGCATGTGCTCGATTTCAAATCAAAATATTTCAGCGACGAACTCGACATCAGACCTTATACCTATAAAATGATCCGGGGACTGGATTTCTACAAATTCGTATATCAATTTGCCACCGCTTATCCCAACGTTCATTTTATGAAAAGTAAAATAACCGCTATGCAGGTAACAAGCAATCAAGTGGAAGTGAAAACACCCGGCGGAACATACAAAGCTGCCTATGCATTCAATTCCACACGCTTATTTCAACCCGATACCAGAGCCGGTGAACACTCGCTTTACATGCATTTCAAGGGACTCACCATTCATACCGAAGCTCCGGTTTTCAATCCGGAAAAAGGTACGTTGATGGATTTCAACGTACACCAGCAGGGGGGCGCCGCGTTTATGTATATGCTGCCTGCCGATAAACACGAAGCCCTGATAGAATACACGGTTATCAACGGGGAAGTACTGAAACCTGAAGAATACGACGAAGCGTTGCAAACCTACCTCAACGAAACCCTGCAGCTGAATCAGGTAGAAATCATCCGTGAAGAATCGGGCATCATACCCATGACCAAAAAGAAGTTCCCGGTGCACCACAAGCAAAGAATTATCCACATCGGAACCGCGGGTGGATGTGTAAAAGCCAGTAGCGGATATGCCTTTCAGTTTATACAGCGACAAACAGACAATATCGTGATGAACCTGAAACACAACCGGAAACCAATCGTGAAATGCCGCTTCAGGGACAAGAAATTCAACCTGTACGACAACACTTTCCTGGAAGTGCTGATTTCAGGAAAAATGCAGGGCGATGCACTCATGTCGCGCATTTTCAAATACAACTCAGGCGGCAATGTGCTCGCGTTTTTAGGTAACGAAAGTAAGTTTTCAGATGAATTCAACCTGATGACAACCTTGCCTGCTAAAGTCTTTTTACCTGTCACATTAAAAGAATTTTTCTTAAAACCCACGTAATTTCATTGTTTTAGTATATATTTGTGACTTTATTCTAATAATTATACATGAAAAGTCACGCGTATCATATCCATGACATTTACCTCAGTCTGGAGGGAATGGATATCACTCAATATGATGAAGCCTTCCTGCTTAACTCAGCCAACAGAAGGTTTTCAGAAACAAATTGCGCGTCCATTGAAGATTACCTGGAGTTATTGGAGAACAGCGAACTGGAACGCATGACCTATTTCGACAACCTGCAAATCGGCTACAGCACCTTTTTCCGCAATGCCCTCACCTTCGACACCTTAGAAAAAATCATACTTCCTGAACTGGTTTCCAATGTCAGGAAAAACAATACCAAGGATTTAAGAATCTGGTCGGCCGCCTGTGCTGCCGGACAGGAAGCGTATAGCATCGCCATGTTGATTGAGGAAGAAATGGCATGCAGCGAGAAAGGAAAATGCAATTGCCTGATATTTGCAACCGACAGAGACGAGGAGCAAATTGAAACTGCCCGCAGGGGTCAATATGCCTATCATTCGCTCGAAAATGTAAAACTGAAGCAACTTGACAAATGGTTTATCAAATACGGCAACACCTATTTTATTAAACCAGAACTGAAAGTGAATATTAATTTTTCAGTTTTTGATTTATTCGACAAAAACTACAGTAGTCCTCCATCCAGTATTTTCGGTCATTTCGACCTTATTTTTTGCGCTAACCTACTCTTTTACTACAAGGAAAATCACCGGAGAACAATTCTGGATAAAATTACAGGAGCCATGAGTGATAACGGTTATCTGGTAACCGGAGAAACAGAAAGAGATATCCTTAAAAAATTACATTTCAGAGAGATTTATCCACACTCAGCTATATTTCGCAAATGCTGATTTAAATAAATGAAATCATGAAAATAAAAGACCTCAGAATCGGCTCACAACTATTGATTGGTTTTTCCATTATCCTTTTTCTGTTCATCAGTTCAGGAATAGTCAGCTATCTGCAAAACAATTTGATTCACGAACAAAGCCGTTTGCTATATAATCATCCTTTACAAGTTCGCAGAGCCATTGGCGCATTGACAACCAACATACATCTAATGCGGCTTGGAACAAGAGATTTGATGTTAGCAGCCAACATGAAGGAAGAAAGAGAAGCTTTACAATTAATCGAAGAAAACGCGGCTGATGCTTCGCGACAGTTTGAAATCATCAACCGGCTGTATTTAGGACCCAAAAAAGATGTAGAAGAAGCACAAAAAGCATTTATCGCATGGAAAACTGCCCGGGATGTAAACACCACACTGGCTATTGACAAAGATATTAACACCGTGAAAGAGAGCATCACGAAAACAGGTTATGTCGGAAAACTGCGGGAAGAAATGCTTGAAAAAATACAGGTAATTGATAATTATGCGCAAAACAAAGCCACAACAATCTTCACGGAATCAGAGAAGCACAAAAATCTGGTTTTTACTGAACTAATTGGTTTAATCGTGATAATTATTATTGTGACACTCATTGTGTATGTCAGCCTATTGCGCAACATCAGGAAACCCTTAGTCATGCTGACCAAAATCACCCGTCGTTTCGATCATGGCGACATGTCGGCCAGATGCCATTTCACATCAAAAAATGAAATAGGCGAATTGTCGAAATCTTTCAACACGCTGGCCGAGAACCTCCAGGTCACCAATGACCTGAATGTAAAAACAGCCCTACTCGCCGATATGATGCTGATTGAAGACGATGTAAAGGAATTCTTCAGGATCACCCTGCAAATCCTGATGGAAGACACAGAATCCGAAATGGCCGCCGTATATCTGCTCAGTGAAGATAAACAAAATTATTTTCATTTAATCTCAATCGGATTAGCCGAGAGAGCCCGGAAATCTTTTTCAGCAATATATCACGAAGGAGAATTCGGAAGCGTGTTAACCACGAAACGCATTCAACACATCAAAAATATACCTGAAGACACCCGCTACATCTTTAAAACCACCGGCGGAAACGTAGTTCCCAAGGAAATCATCACCATCCCGATTCTGTCGGGCAATGAAGTTATTGCCATTATCTCGCTGGCCAATATCCATCCCTATTCTGAACCGGCCATACAACTGATTAACAAAATACACCTCACCTATTGCGCCAGGGTCGATAAGATTCTTACTTACGAGAAAATCAAGTCATTCTCCGAATCTCTTTCGGCACAGAACAGGGAACTGGAAGAACAGAAACGGGAATTATCAAAACAATCGGCAGAACTGACGGAACAAAACAGGGAACTGGAAATACAGAAAAAGATGCTGCATGAGGCAAATAACCTCAAAACCAGCATCCTTTCCAACATGAGCCACGAACTCAGGACACCGCTCAACTCGGTAATCGCGTTGTCGGGCGTACTAAACCGGAAGCTGGCCGATAAGATTCCACAGGAAGAATACAGCTATTTAGAAGTAATTGAGCGCAACGGCAGAAACCTGCTGGCGCTGATTAACAACATACTCGACATTGCCCGTATTGAATCGGGCAGGGAAGAAATTGAACTGACCGAATTCAATCTGTGTGACAGTGTAACGGAAATTATCACCTTGTTACATCCGCAGGCAGCTGAAAAAAACATACAAATCAACAAAGCCGGCGGCGATTGCGAAACACGCATCACCAGCGATGAGAACAAATTGAAGCATATCCTGCAAAACCTGCTGGGCAATGCCGTGAAATTTACCGAACAGGGAGAAATAAACATCAGCCTGAAGAAATCGATTGATGAAGTATCTGTAACGGTTTCAGATACCGGCATTGGCATCAGGGCAGAACAAATCTCCCACATTTTCGATGAGTTCAGGCAAGCCGACGAAAGTACCTCGCGCAGGTTTGGTGGCACTGGCCTGGGACTTTCCATCGCTAAAAAATATGCCAACCTGCTAGGGGGAACTATTTCAGTGGAAAGTGAACCCGGGGTAGGATCGTCGTTCACGCTTACACTGCCCTTATATTATACCGGGGAGTATTTCGAAGACATACCCGAAGTTGACGTATATTACCATGCCAACCAAAACGGTAATGCTGACCGGGCTTTACGTTCCCCGAAAGATTCCAGAACCGTCCTTTTGATTGAAGACAACATTCCGGCAGTGATTCAAATGAAAGACATCCTGGAGGAAAGCGGTTATATGGTGATAGCAGCCCGCGACGGAAAGGAAGGTCTCGACGTCCTGAATCACATCTTACCTGACGCCATCATTTTAGATCTGATGATGCCGGGTATGGACGGGTTTCATGTACTCGAAACGATGCGGAATGATGAACGAAGTGTCGACATACCGGTATTGATACTCACAGCCAAACACATCACGAAAGAGGAACTCAGCTTTTTGAAACAAAATCACATTCACCAACTGATACAAAAAGGAGATGTCAAACGGGATGACTTATTAAAAACGGTCTCCGAAATGGTTAAACAAGACCCATCATCCTCATCACTCTAACGGTTTTTCGTATGCCTATTGAAAATATAAAAATACTTGCTGTTGACGATAACAGGGACAACCTGATCATCATCAGAGCGTTGATAAATGAAGCTTTCCCCGAAGCACAAACCCTAATGGCCACAGATGGATTCAGGGGACTGGATATGGCTTTTGAGAAAGAGCCGGACATCATCCTGCTCGACATTATCATGCCCGGCATGGATGGATATGAAGTTTGCAAAAAACTGAAAGCACACCCGGTAACGGCCGACATACCGGTGGTGTTTATCACCGCTATAAAAGATGACAAACAAAGCCGCATCAAAGCGCTGGAAGCCGGCGGTGAAGGGTTCCTTTCGAAACCGGTCGATATCAGCGAATTAACAGCACAAATCAGGGCTATGCTCAAAATCAGGGAAGCTACTATCCTGAAAAGAGGAGAAAAGGAGCGACTTGAAAATTTAATTGATGAACGTACCCGGGAGTTGCAGAAAACACACGCGGAAACACTCAACCTGCTGAAATACTTTCAGGCCGAAAATGAGAAACGGAAAAAAAGCGAGGCTGCACTCAAAGAAAGCGAGGAAAAGACAAGACTTTTCAAACGTGCTGTCGATTCAAGTTCTGTCGGCATCATCATCACCGATATTGATGGTAAAATAATTTATACCAATCCGTTTTACCTCAAAATATCCGGCTACACGGAGGATGAGGTAATCGGACAGCTTTCTACCTTTCTGGATGCAGACTTTCAACCGGAAACCTTCAACCGGAAACGCTGGAAAACCATTTTATCGGGCAAAGACTGGATTGGAGAAATAAAAAACATCAAAAAGAATGGTGAATTGTACTGGGTAAACGCGGTGATTTCTCCCATTGTCAGCACTTCCGGCGAAATAACCAACTTTATTGTAGTATCGGAAGACATCACGCAAAAGAAGCAACTACTTGAAGACCTGATTACCGCCAAAGAAAAAGCGGAGGAAAGCGACAAATTGAAAACTGCTTTCTTAGCGAACATGAGCCATGAAATACGTACCCCGATGAACGGCATTCTGGGTTTTGCCGAGTTATTGAAGGAACAGGATTTGTCGAGCGAAATTCAGCAAAAATACATCCACATCATTGAAAAAAGCGGAGCGCGCATGCTCAACATCATCAACAACATCGTGGACATCTCCAAAATTGAAGCCGGTTTAATGGAGGTAACTCTTATTGATTCGGATGTGAATGAACAACTCGATTACATCTACAATTTTTTCAAACCCGAAGTCGAAGCCAAAGGCATGCAGTTATTTTACCGGAAATACTATACCGACCATAAAGCCATGATCAAAACCGATCAGGAGAAACTGTACGCGATATTTACCAATTTAGTCAAGAATGCTATCAAATACTCTTATCGCGGACACATAGAGTTCGGTTATTACCCGGAGCAGGATGAGCAGGCCGGCTCGTTGATATTTTATGTAAAAGATACCGGCATCGGTATTCATAAGGATAAAACCGGCATCATCTTCGACCGCTTCAGGCAAGTGAGTGAAGGCAAAAACAGACATTATGAGGGTGCCGGACTGGGCTTATCGATTACAAAATCTTATGTGGAAATGCTCGGCGGAAAAATATGGGTGGAAAGTGAGGAAGGTGCAGGATCGTGTTTCTGTTTTTCCCTGCCTTATAATCACGCGAACCCGCATCCACAGGCAGATAAGACGCAGTTATCCGGTAAAAACAACTAAATTTACAGTTTAATAAATCAGGCAAGCGATGAATAATACAATCTATCAGGACTCAACAGCGAATGTGCTAATCGTGGATGACATAGAAGAAAATCTGATTTACATGGAAAGTGTAATCAAGAACTTCAATATCAACATCATCAGCGCCATGTCTGGTTACGAGGCGTTGGAGAAAACCCGCGGCATCACATTAGCCATGGCAATCATCGATGTCTGGATGCCCGGCATGAACGGGTATGAACTGGCTGTAAACCTGAACAAAGAGCGAACGGACAATAAAGTCCCTATTATTTTCATTACGGCCAATATCTTCAGTGAAATAGAAGAGTTGAAAGGATATGATGCCGGAGCAGTGGATTACATTTACAAACCTTTCTCCAGCCAGATTCTGAAAAGCAAGGTAAGCATTTTCCTGGATTTATATAATCAGAAACAGACTATTATAAGGGATACGATTTTACTAAAAAACACCACGGAACAGCTAAGGCAGGCAAATACCGAGTTACACAAAAGTGAACAAAAATTCAGAACAATGGTGAACTCCCTGCCAGACGGTGTGTTGCTCATTGACCTGAAAGGCAGAATTATGGAAGTTTCGGAAATAGGCACTGAGCTGTTGGGCGCTAACAGCAAGGAAGAGTTGACTGGTAAAAATATTCTCCGGTTTGTATCACAGCAAACCTTTAGTCGTATCAAAGAAATCGCCCAAAATACCATCAACGATGGATTAACACAGGAAAATGAGGTTAGCATTGTAAAGTTGAACGGCAGCGCTTTCCTGGGAGAAATCAGCACGACCCTGATTCAGAACATCGACGGTTCTCCCCTCTCCTTCATCATCGTAGTACGCGATATCTCGCAGCGAAAAAGGATACAGGCTATTCAAATTCACGCCGACCGCATGGCCAACCTGGGACAAATGGCTGCCGGCATGGCGCATGAAATCAATCAACCCCTGAACATCATCTCTATGGTGATGGATAAAATACTGTATGAAGCCGACAAAAGCATCTCACTCGATGTTGCATTCCTGAAAAATAAATCGAACAAGATTTTCGAAAACCTGACCCGGATCCGGAATATCATCGACCACATCAGGGTGTTTTCGCGCAATCAGTTCGAATATATCCCGATTGCTTTCAGCATCAACAAAAGTATTCAAAGCGCCATTTCCATGTTTTCGGAACAGTTCCGTCACCTGGGTATCAACGTACACGTGAATCTGAAAGAAGACATACCGGACATTACCGGCAACACCCATCAGTTCGAACAGGTCATCATCAACCTGCTCACCAACGCGAAAGATGCCGTCATGGATAGAAAAGGTTTATCGGATTACACCTATATACCTGAAATCAACATCAGTTCATTTGCAAATAATAAATCGCTGGTTGTGCAGGTTACCGATAATGGAACCGGGATTGACGAGGAACACATCAATAAAATCATGTTACCTTTTTATTCTACTAAAGAAGAAGGAAAAGGCACGGGACTCGGACTTTCCATATCTTACGAGATAATCAGGGATATGGGAGGAAAAATAGAAGTTGAAAGTACTAAAATGACTAAAACCGATATCAGGCTTACCTTTAACATTAATGAAACTCAAAATGGAAAATAAAGATAAAATAAAAATCCTGATTCTGGATGACGAGAAACAATTCACAGAAGAGTTGAGCAGTTTTTTCGAAGATGACTACGAAGTATATGAAGCCAATAACGTAGGTGATGGAAGAAGAATTCTGCATGAGAAAGATATCGATTTACTGATTCTGGATGTCAGGTTGCCCGGTATCAGCGGGCTCGACATCCTCAAAGAAGTGAAAGAGCAAAAACCTGCCATAGAAGTCATTGTAATTTCGGCTCATGGTGATATGGACACCGTTATAAAAGCCATGCGGTTGGGTGCATTCGATTATTTGCGCAAACCTTTCAGGTTTATCGACATTCAGATTGCCATCGAGAGAACGCAGAAATACCTGCAAATGCAACGCAAGTTGAAACAGATGGAGGAAAAAAACTCGCTCATCTCTAAAACGCTCGAAGAAAAAATCGAGCGTCAGTTTATCGGTGTCAGTCCGCAAATACTCAAGGTGTTTCAACAAGCCAAAACAGCCGCGCAGTATCCCGATGCCAATGTGCTGATAACCGGCGAGAGCGGAACGGGAAAGGAAAACATTGCCCGCATCATCCATTATTCCAGTCAGCGGAAAGACAACATGTTTTGTGCCGTGAACAGTAGCGCCATTACCGAAACCCTGCTCGAAAGCGAATTCTTCGGTCATAAGAAAGGATCCTTTACCGGCGCCATCACCGACAAAATGGGATTTTTTGAAGTCTGCAACAACGGCACCCTTTTCCTCGACGAAATAGCCGATATGCCTTTCAACCTGCAGGCAAAAATACTGCGCGCCACGGAAGAAAAAGTGATTACACGCGTAGGCGACACCGTTCCCATCAAAACCGATTTTCGCATCGTATCGGCAACAAACCACGACATAGAAAAACAGGTTGAAGAAAAGAAATTCAGACTCGACCTGTTGCACAGGCTCAACACGCTGCATATTCACATCCCGCCGCTGCGGGAAAGAACAGCCGACATCAAGCCCTTGCTCGAATATTATGTGGGTTTATATGCCACCAGGTTCAATAAGCCGGGCATCAGCATTTCGGATGAAGTATATGATACCCTGCAGACCTACGATTTTCCGGGTAATGTGCGGGAATTAAAAAACATGGCCGAAAGAGCTGTTATCCTTTGCCAGGGTAATACCTTAAACATCGGCGATTTCCCAGTAAAACATACAAAGAAGAAAGAACATGCGACTTCAGCAGATAAAATTAATTTAAAATCCAATGAAATCAAAATGATTTTGGAGGCCTTGCATTCGTGCAACTATAATCAAACTGCTGCTTCCGACTTGCTCGGCATTTCGAGAGACGCGCTGATCAGAAAAATGAAGAAGTATAATATTTCGGCATTTAAAGGCAAAGAAAACTAAAAAAATTGTGCGCGTTTCCGCACAACTGTGCGATTTTTTAATACACTTTTAAATTACCAGACTTATTTTCGACCTCAAAGAAAGGGTGTTCCCAACCGGGAATACCCTTTCTATTTTACTGTACAACAACAACTTAAATACATCAACATCATTTCCTGGCACGGCATCCGGAATTTTCGGCACGCCGTATGCAAATGTACGGAGCATATGTGAAGATGACAATACACGAGTGCATATTGATAAACATTAAAAGTAAGCGTCATGAATCTTAAATCAAGAGTATTAGAGTTCATCAATCAGAACGAGCAGGGAGTTAAGATTTCCGACATGGAAGCGCCCCTGGGTGAAAAAAGGATGAAATTGGGCTTTGTAACGAAAAGTTTACTGGATGAAGGTAAGATTCAAAAAATTAAAGATTGCTATTATCCGGTGTACGATTCAAAACATAATAATTTAAAATTATTCCGGAATTTTATTTTTTGACAGACAAAGGTTATTAATCTCATTTATGAAGTTTTTTATAGACATATTATTTTTACTGATTTTTGTTTCGGTTCTCGGAGCGCAAAACAAATACGCGATCAGCGGCACAATCACCGATAAAGTAAACGGTGAAACATTGGCCGGTGCAGCTGTTACTGTGAATGAGTTACCCGGAACAGGAATATCCTCCAACACCTACGGCTATTATGCACTTAGCCTTCCTGAGGGAAAGTACACAATAAGAGTCAACTACCTGGGTTATGAAACTGTAGAACTGGAAATCAACCTCAATCAAAACATCCGCCGTGACATCAGGATGGAAGTATTGGCCACCGACTTAAGAGAAGTTGATGTTTATCCATTCAAACGTAACGACAATATATTATTGAATAACATCGGTTCTGAAAAATTACTGGTGAGCGAAATAAAAAACATTCCGGTATTTTTCGGAGAACAGGACATCATGAAAACCATTTCGCTTACGCCGGGAGCCACTTCGGTAAGAGACGGTAACAATGGTATTTATGTAAGAGGTGGTGGTAATGATCAAAATCTCATCCTGCTGGATGAAGCAATCGTTTATCACCCCAACCATCTGCTCGGTTTCTTCTCTACATTCAACAGCGATGCTATCAAGGAAATGACACTTTATAAGGGTACCGCTCCTGCATCTTACGGCGGCAGAATTTCTTCGGTAATGGATATCCGGATGAAAGACGGTAATAATCAGTCGCTGGAAGTAAACGGCGGAATTGGTTTGATATCTTCCCGTTTGGCTGTTGAAGGCCCAATCGTAAAAGATCGCGGTTCATTTATCGTTGCCGGCCGGAGAACTTATGTTGATATGCTGCTGAAACTCACCAATGATCCCAGTCTGAGCAACAACACGCTAAACTTTTATGATCTGAATGCCAAAATGAACTTCAAAATCAACCCGAAGAATCAGGTTTTCATTTCTGCCTATTCCGGTCGTGATGCTTTCGCAGTTCCGGGGCGTTTCGGACTGGCATGGGGAAACCGTACAGCTTCTTTCAGATGGAACCACATCTGGCAGGATAAGTTATTCAGCAACACATCAATTATTTACAGTGATTTTGATTACGAAGTGGACCTCGCCTTTGAACCGTCGGCATTCAGTGTATTATCCGGTATTAAGAATGTCAATTTCAGACATGAATTCAATTATTTCATAAGTGAAAACAGCCGTTTCATGCTGGGTTACGACATGTTGTCTCACAACATTACTCCGGGACAGTTAATTGCCGATGAAAATGCCATTGTACATCCGATGAAAATACAGGAAAGAAACGGAAGAGAACAGACAATATATGTCAGCAATGAATTCAGACCTGCACCAAACTGGATTTTCAATGCAGGGATAAGACTCAACACATTCAGACTATATGGTCCCGGTGATTTTTACAAGTATGAAAACGGAATGCTTTCTGAGACCATCACATATACAAAAAAAGAAATTGTAAAGTCATATTTTTCGCCGGAAAGAAGGTTGAATATTACGCACATCATCAATCCTGTGCAGTCGGTTAAAATGTCTTATTCTACCCATACACAACACATTCATAAAATCACCGCGACTGAGAATCTTTCATTACCGGTAGATATCTGGATGATGTCGGGCAACAATGTAAAACCTCAAACGAGCGACCTGTTCTCGTTCGGTTATTTCCGTAACAAGCAAAATGACATGTATCAGTTTGCTGCCGAAGCTTATTACAAATTGATGCATGATCAGATAGATGTGAAAAACGGAGCTGATGTAATGGCCAATCAACACATTGAAGGAGAATTGCTGTTCGGTAAAGGCAGGTCATACGGGCTCGAACTGATGCTAAAAAAGAAATACGGTAAGCTAAACGGTTGGATTGGATACACTTTGTCCAGAACCGAACTGAGCATTCCCGGAATAAACAACGGCAACTGGTACCCTGCACGTCAGGATATAACCAACGATCTTTCAATAGTGGGTATGTATGAGTTATCAAAAAACCTCACCATGTCGGCAACCTGGGTATATCAAACAGGTAACGCAGTCACCTTTCCAAGCGGGAAATATGAAATAAATGGTGAAACAAAATATTATTTCAATGAAAGAAACGGATACAGAATGCCGGATTATCACAGACTTGATCTGGGACTAACCTGGAACCTTAAAAGCAAGGGAAAATACCGCGGCAATCTGAATTTCTCAGTTTATAACGCATACGCAAGAAAAAATGCATTCTCGATTGATTTCGAACAGGATGCAACCAATCCGGATAAAACGATTGCTGTTATGACTTATTTATTTTCAGCAATTCCATCAATAACGTATAATTTTAAATTTTAAAAAATATAAGGTTATGAAAACATCAACAAAATCAAACAGTGTAAATGGATTATTCATTCCATTCATGATGTTAGCAGCCATTTTAACATCCTGTACAGAAACAATCGAATTTGAATTCGATACAGCAGCGTCGCAACTTGTAGTTGAGGCCTTTGTTCCGGAATCACAATATGCAGAAGTGATTCTGTCGAAAACAGTAAACATCAACGACAACAATAAAAACCTGGTAAGTAATGCATTGGTTGTATTACAAGACGGATTCGGAACTTCGGAAACACTGCAGGAAGTATCGCCCGGTCGCTATCGTTCGAACAAAATTAAAGGTGTTCCGGGTTCAAGTTACTCACTCTCGGTACAAACCGAAGGTAACGTGAGTTTTGTCAAGTCGGAAGACAGGATGCCAAAACCGGTATTCATCAACAGATTAAGAGTGAGAGAATCCATCATCCCGGAAGTGGAAGGAGTAAAGATGCCGGATTGGGAAGTGATAGTAGAATACACCGATCCGGAGGATGAAGTCAATTATTACCGTTTTGTTGAGTATGTAAACGGAAAAGTAACTATATCCTATGTTGAAAATGATAAATTCAACAATGGGAAAGACAACAAAAGCTTCTTAACCTGCGTAGACAGGAAACTGTCGAAAGGTGACACCCTGACAGTAGAAATGCAGTCGATTTCCAAAGCGGTTTATGATTACTTTTATGCATTCAGTACAATGAACGACCTTGTGCAGGGAACCAATACGACCAACCCCATAAGCAATATTTCAGGAGCAAATCTCGGTTATTTCAGCGCCCATACGGTGCATCGCAGAAGCGTTGTAGTTGAATAAGGCGAAGAAAGTGTTGTTTAATTCTGCTCTCCCCCCTGTTTACCTTAACCTGTAAACAGGGGTTTTCTTTTTTTTACTTACTGGCAATTTGCCCTATTCTAAAAATAAAGCTAACTTTGCATTAAACAAAAAAAATATCATCAATGTTACTGACTTATCTCCCGCAAATTATAGGAACGCTGATTACAATAGCAATCATCACGGTATTAAAAATTATTACCAAAAGGATTGTTGAGAAATACAAATACATCACCCATAGATTTGAAGCCCGTATCAGTCAGGTTATCCGGATATTCAATATTTTCTTCAACCTGGCTGGTTTTATAACCCTGATTGTTATTTGGGGAGTAGATACCAAAAATCTGTTCGTGGCGCTCTCATCTATCTTTGCGGTTATCGGAGTTGCCCTTTTTGCCCAATGGTCTATCCTGAGTAATATTACGGCGGGTATCATTATATATTTCTCGGCTCCTTTTAAGATTGGCGATTATATTCGCATACTCGATAAAGATATGCCTATCGAAGCCCGGGTAGAGGACATTTATACATTTTACACGCATCTTAAGACACGTGATGGGGGAATTCACATATTCCCCAATGCACTCCTGCTTCAAAAAGCCGTTTCGGTAATTGAGGAAGATGAAACAAAATCGGAAGATCAGTTTCCGACTTTTAATAACGCGTATTAAGCAAATTAATCTCTTTGACTTAATTATCTAAAAGCTCACTCATTTTACGGTTGAGCTCGTCTTCCATTTTTTTGCGTTTGGTAATGTCGTTCACCAACACGTGACGGGCATTCCGGTTGTCATACAAAATGGGTGTTGAGTTTAGTTCAACATAAATAATATCTTCATTTTTAGTCAGATGCCTTCTTCGTGTTAGGTGATCTTTTTTATCCTTAATATTGGCAATTGATTTTACAAATTCAGGAATATCATCGGGAGGGCAAATGTCGAAAAGCGTCATGGACAAAAACTCTTTTCTCGAAAAGCCATAATGTTTGATCGCTGCGTTATTCACTTCCAGGAAAGAAAGGGAATCCACATCATAAATCCACATCGGCTGAGGGTTATTCTCGAATAAGTAACGGTATTTTTCTTCACTTTCCCGCATGGCTTTTTCCGTTTCCAGACGAACAAGGAATAATCCAACCTGGTTGGAAAAAAGATTGACAATTTCGCTGTTCTTGAGCTCCCTGCCCTTGTTGTATATCAACACGAAATCCCCAAGGACCTGATTGTTATAGCAGGTTGAAACCACAACAACCTGTCCTGAATTAAATGTATTTTCAATAATCTGGGTAACAGATTTCGGAAAAACCTTTCCTACAACCTCCTGAATACCGGAAAACACTTGTATTGAAGTTCTTTCCTTGAATGTATTAACGAAAGGATCAGCTTTCCATTTCTTCTCAATCAGATTGAATCCCAGTATATTAATAGAATTACGCACAAAGTCTCCGATTCCGCTGACACTTTTGGTCATGTATTCGGTTCCGTTATTTACATACTGATTAAAAGTTACAATACGGGCGCCGGATATTTCAACCATCATATCCGTAATCTTATCATAGTTGATATCACCCGACTGTAATTGAATAAAGCTGGTACTTTCATCGAGCACTTTTTTCAGGATATCTCTTTTTTCCTGCAGTTTATCCTGAGCGATATTTTTTTCTGTTACATCATTTACGAGAATGTGAATAGCTTTCTTACCATTCCAGTTAATTTGCGAACTTGTTAGTTCTACCTGAATTATTTCACCGTTCTTTTTAAGATGTCGCGCGGTAAGCTTGAGCTGGTTCGATTTTAACAATTTACCAATATTGTTTTGGAGCTGAGTTTCATCTTCCGAAGGTCGCATATCCTTAACCGACATCGAAAGAAACTCTTCTCTGGAATATCCGTAATGGGCAATTGCAGCGTCATTGACCTCCAGAAACCTCAAGGTGTCATAATCAAAAATAGCCATGGGTTCAGGATTGTGTTCAAACAACAGGCGGTACTTCTCTCCACTCTGACGTAACTCTTCAACATACTGGCGACGTTTGTATATATTAACGAGCAACTGAGTAAAGACCTTAAAAAGTTGTTGTTCGCTTTCGGAATACACGTGATTCTCACATATTGAATCAAAACTTACGTACCCCAAACATTTACCATTATCCATCATCGGGATGGCTATAACAGTTTTTATATCATATTTTAAGACAGCGTCACGAACGTTTTGCTGATCATACTTACTTACATCGTACACATAAACAACCTCACCCTTTAAATGTTTGGGTATCCAGTTATCCATTTTTTCCATCGGGATAGTCTGATAGATTTCTTTACGCGGAGCGAAACCATCTTTGCACCACTCATAATCGAGGGTAGCAATCTGATTTTTGAAATCATAATTAACAATATAGCTCTGATCGGCATTTACAAATGATGAAATGTCTGCCAACGAGTCATGCACGGCATTTTCAACTTCCGATAAGGGCAGATTGATAAACGAGGTTGAGATGTTCATCAACAGTTGTGTAAATTTCAACTGCTTTTGAATTAATTCATCAGCTTGCTTGAGTTTCATTTCATTCTCCACATCGTTGGAGACCCTTTTAATCACCTCCGGAAGGCGTGTCATCAACATGGAATCCTTAACAAGATAATCGCGTGCTCCCAGCTTCATCATCTCCACCGCTACACGCTCATCCCCCTGACCAGTTGACATGATGAAAGCAGGCACCGGGAGTTTAGCTTTAATTCTCCGTTGCAACCAGTCTCCGGCATTTTCTTCACCGGCTAATTTATAGTCGACCAACATCAGTTTAACATCCTCCTCACCCAGAATACGCTCGGCATCAGCAAAAGTACTTGCCCAAACAGTTTCGTATCCGGTATCTTCCAGCTCAAACCGAATCAGTTCGGCTATACCCGCATCATCCTCAATGATCAGAATTTTCATTTCACACCTTAATTATCTGTAAGAAAAAACCCAATTTCTGCAATGTTTCTGCAAATTTAATAAATTCTACCGGTTTTGTGATATAAACATTGCAACCAAGTTGATAACATTTCTCAATTTCACGTGGGTCATCGGTGGTTGTAAGCATAATAACCGGAATATTCTTCATGTTTTCATGATTCTTTATTCTCCTAAGCACTTCTGTACCATCAACCAATGGCATATTGATATCCAGCATCACCAGATATTCGGTATTATTCTGAGCACTACCCTCATTATGTACACCAACCAGATAATCCCATATATCTTTACCATTGTCAAATCTGATGATTTGATTTTTCAATCCGGTTTCCCTGAGTCCTTCCACAATTAACTCAGCATGCCCATCATCATCTTCTGCAATCAGAATAATAATTTCGTTGTTGTAACTCATATACATTATTATTTATTAATTTTCTGTAAAAACATCTACCGGAAGCTCAATAAAGAATGTCGTTCCATATCGTTCTGTTGATTCCACCCAGATTTTTCCATGATGTTTTTCAACAATACGTTTCACTACACTCAACCCGATTCCGTCGCCCGGCACATGCCTGTTATCCACGCGGTAAAATACATACCAGATTTTTTCCAGATGTTCTTTCGGAATACCTATTCCGTTGTCCATAATTCGGTACAACACCTTCTTATACCTACTTACACCACTGATACTTATCTTCAACTGCCTTTGATCATCCCTGTATTTGATGGCGTTGGTTATGATATTGGAAAACAACTGATTCAACATGGCTTCATCACCATAACAATCAGGCAAATCCTCTATATCTACCCGGGCATTTATTTCCTGTAGCTGGTATTCAACAGCATGAATTACCTTCGATATCAGACTATACATTTTTATTTGTTGTATATTCATAGCCACCCTTCCGGTTCGGGAAATTTGCAGCAGACTGTTCAGCATCCTCTCCATTTTACCCACGCTGTTAAAAATATAATCAAGTGTGTGGGGAATTTTCTGTTTGATTAACTCATCAAGATTCTCTTTTGTTATCTGATCTATTTCAGATGCCGATATTAATTCCCCTATTTTATCAGTATGCTTCTTGAGTCTTGTACTGAACCCTTGTATGTTTACCAACGGAGAACGTAAATCATGAGAGGTGACGTACACATAGTTTTCAAGTTCTTTATTTTTCTCAAGCAACACATCATTATAATGCATCAGTTCAGTAATATCGGTTGCAATAATGGCAAAAACATCTTGCTGTATTGCAATAGCCGAGACCTTGAATCTCTTTTCGAGGGGTTCAAAATCAGCAACAAAGCTTAAATTTCTTCCTTCAGAAACGGCTTCCATCACTTCATTATAATTAGGAATACTGTCTAACCTCAGGACATCATAAGGAGATTTACCAATAACATCCATTGGATTTCTTATTCCCAATACCCTTACAAACGATTCGTTTAAATCAATGATGCTTGTATTAATGATTTCACCCTTTTCATTTCTGTTAATGCGGCATAATACGGTCTGATCAGCCATTTCATTAAACAAAGCCCTGAATTTTTTTTCACTGACAACAAGGGCTTCCTGTGCCGTTTTTCTTTCAGTAATATCACGGATAAAGCCTTCTAAAAACATCAGCTTACCATCCTGATCATACACACCTACTCCCTGCTCCCAAACCCATCTCTCATCACCTGAGGCTGTGATGATTTTGTACTCATGTTCAAATGATTTATCTTTCCTCAGTACATCATCCCAATCATCGCGTAACTCTTCCTGAAAATCAGGATGAATAATATCATTAAATGCTATTTTATTGTTATTTATAAAGTCTTCAGCTTTGTAACCTGTTACTCTTTCGCATACGTCGCTGACATAAAACATCGTCCAGTTCTCATCACGGGCGCAGCGGTACACAAAACCGGGAAGGTTAGAAATTAAGCGTGAAAGTTGTTGATCAGTTTCAAGAAATTGGTCTGTTGAAAAATCACGGACTGTTGGTTCACTCATAAAATATGTGTTAGTTTCCCCTGAGAATTGTATATGATAAAAGGATTTAAACACTACAAAAATATACATTTTAGCAT
>JANJVQ010000010.1 GCA_024710005.1 Paludibacter sp.
CACAATGCATTCCTGTTAAATCGATTTATTGAGGCTTTCGGTATAAAACCAAAAGCCCTAAAAAGTCACCACCATGTCAAAGAACTACTGTATTTCGGCACAAAAGCCGCTTAATTATTATATTTTTCTAACGGACTATTGCATTATGACTTCTTACAGGTGAATACTTGAATTCAAATCGTAGCGATGTGAAAGACAGTATTACCTGACAGAGCAACTATGACAAAGAAATGCCTTCATTAAAAATGACGACACACTAAAGCATAGACTGTTTGTCTTGCCAAAAAGATTATGGGAATTTTATTTGGGGCTGTCTATCACTTAGATAGTCGTCCAAGGTCTGCTGTAATACATAATGAAAAAATCTAAATAATTGACCGCAAAATTAGTAACTTTGCTTCAATTTACAATAAGAAGATGAAATAAATAAAAGCCGAACGCACAACACGCGGTATAGTTAATTGCCGGCGCAGTGCGTATTCGAGCGGCACAGCCCGTATCAAAAGTAGTTGTAACTTGACAGGAAAGTGCATCGAAATCGGCAACTAACCATACCGCCAACGTTAGGCAACATTAAAAAGACACTGCGGAATGACTAATAAAATGAATGAAAAGAAAAAAATATTTGGATTAGAGAAAAATGCTTTTTTCACCGGATTAACAAGTTTTTTCACAGACACATCTACCAAAATGGTATATAGTGTGATGCCACTATTCCTATTGTCGATAGGAGCATCAAAAACAACTATCTCCTTAATTGAAGGGATTGCAGAAAGTACGGCATCATTATTAAAAGCAATTTCGGGGTACTGGAGTGATAAGATTGGTAAAAACAAGCCATTCATGATTATCGGATATGGTATTACAGCCATTATAACACCTTTATATGCATTAGCAAGAATACCAATTCAGATTTTATTTTTTCGGTTTTTTGAACGCATAGGAAAAGGTTTAAGAGCGGCACCACGAGATAGCCTTATAAGTGGCTCTATTAAAAAAAATGAAGCTGGTAAAACTTTTGGGTTTCAGAAAGCAATGGATAATAGTGGGGCTATTGTTGGTCCTTTGATTGCTTTCTTATTGTTATCTATTTTTCCATTAAATTATTCTTACATATTTTTATTAGCAACCATTCCAGCAATTCTTGGTGTATTAACGATTATTATTTTCATAAAAGAAGCAAAGGCAGAAAAAAAAGAAACCACCAATAAGATTTCATTAAAACTTTTACCCAAAAAGTTTTATTTCTTTCTTATTATAATTTTCGTGTTTACTCTTGGTAATTCAGCAGATGCATTATTGCTTGTAAAAACAAGCGAAACAGGTATAGATAAATCATACATTCCTTTTGTATATATGATATTTAATACAGTATCTGTTTTGCTGGCCATACCGATTGGAAAATTATCGGATAGAATTGGTCGTGAAAAATTGATTATTCTGGGTTTTATAGTATATGCAATTGTTTATTATTTTTTCGGTAGGTTTAATAGTATAAATGTTTTTATTTTCTTGTTTATGCTGTATGGATTTTACAGTGCATTGACTGATGGTAGCCAGAAAGCAATGATTTCTGATATTGTTAGTAAAGACTTAAAAGGGACGGGATTTGGAATTTATCATGCTGTACTTGGAATTACTTTATTACCTGCGAGTTTAATTGCAGGATTATTGTATGATAAGGTTAATTCAAATGCGCCATTTTATTTTGGTTCTATAATGGCATTAATTGCTACTATACTAATGATAATATTTACAGTTTTAGACAAGAAAAAAGAAAAAATTAACGTTGCCTAACACGCGGTCATAAAACATTGGGGTTTAAGTGGTATGCCAAGTGCATCGCTCGCTGGCAAGGTTCTTATCGGTTGATAGTTTCGCAGCTCCGAAATCCCCAACGTTTCATACCGCCGACCGTTATGGGGCAGTAGCAGTAAAAAAAACACGACTTTGTTTTGGTTGAAAAATCTTTGACGAACTGTCCGCTGTTTGACTCTTTGGAACGAATCTGTAACGACTGACTTCGCTCGCTTTTCATCTTTTTCTCGGCGGACAATTCCACGCAGATTTTCTAAGGAAGACAGAATATGTATTTAACATTACGACTTCTGACACCAACGACTAACAACTGTAAAATAGCGTTTTTACGGTTTGACTTAAAAAAAAAAGAAAATAACATTGAATAAAAAATATTTGTAATGGAAAAAATATTTGATACATACAAACCAAAAGGATTTCACACATTGACAACTTACTTCTTTGTTGACAACCCACAAGAGTTGATTGATTTTTTGAAAAATGCTTTTTTTGCAATAGAAATCAATCGTTCCGTTAATCCTACAAATAATGATATTGCAAATTGTATTTTAGAAATTGGTGATTCTTGTTTTATGATTAGTCAAGCACGAAAACCATTTTTAAATATGAGAACAGCCTTGTATTTATTTGTAGACAATGTTGATGAAATGCACAAAAGAGCAATTGAAAATGGAGCTAAAAGTGAATTTGAGCCCGAAAATATGCCTTACGATGACAGACAATCGGGAATAATCGACCCAAGTGGCAATTATTGGTGGATATCTAAACGACTCAAACAGAAAGGTTATCACGAATAAATCTTAAAGTGGAAATTTTTGGCCTTTTTTGCTCGTATTTTGACAATTTTTGCGGTGTGACAGCGACAAGAAAAGAAATTTGCATTTTTCGACTCTTAGACCTGAAAATATTTAAAAATTAGACACAGAATTTAAGAAACTATTTGATAATTTGTGTCGGTTTTGTGCGGTATGACAACTTGGTGCAATTTTAACGTTTATCTCGACTTTTTGGGCTGTTTGACTTTGTTTTACGCTTTACGACAACTTACCATATCACGACAAGTTAAGAAAAGAAACAAACTTTTGCGCAAACCGACAAAATTTCAGCGTTTAGCTGACGAAAAGACAAACTAAATTTAACAAGCTAATGCCACTAACACGCGCCTATTGTCACCTGCTGGCTGACGTGCATTTAGCAGGTTTTGCGCCCGCATTCACCTTGTCGCTGGGCGACAGTGAATTCGCCCGCAAACCGCAGGATGCCCATAGCCTTAGTCGTTATCGGCAAGCGTAAAAACGACCACAAACAAATAACAACAAAGCAATATGACAGCACAAGCAGGAGAAAGACTATTATACAAAGGTGAAGAAACTTGGATGGCAGCAGAACCATTAAACCAATATTTACAAAATAGAAACGATATAAAATTTGTTTCACCTTCTACTGCTTGTTGGCGTGGATACTACGGTCAATGGGAGATTAAAGACAGAAAATTGTACTTAATTGAACTTAAAGCGTATTTAGAAGGATATAGAGAAGTTGGTTTAGATTACTTATTTCCAGGACAAAATATAGCATTTGCAAATTGGTTTAGTGGAAAGATAAGAATACCACAAGGTGAAATGCTTGACTACGTTCATATGGGATATGCTTCTCTTTACGAAAGGGATTTAATTCTTGTATTTGAAAATGGACTATTGACAAACGAATACATAGTTGATAACGAAGAAGAATATCAAAATAGAATAGAAAAGCGAGAAAAGGAGAAAATAGAACAAATTGAAAAAGACGCTAAAAAGAAAAAAAAGGATAAAATTACCACAGCCATTGTTGCGGTATCACTTTCATTAGCATTAATTGGAATATGTGTGGGAGTTTATAATTTACTTCAACAAAACACATCACTAACATATTTATTTTCAGTAATTATTGTTATCCCATTACTACTAATTATAAGTGGTGTAATATTTTTAATAGCAAACAAAGGAAAAAATAGGACAAAAGAAGATAAAGCAGTTGCATTTGTTGGAATAAATTTTCTTGTACTTGTGTTTATTGGTATTTGCATTGGGTTATTCTATCTTATCAAATGGGGTACATTGTTAGCATATTTCATTTCAGCAATAGTAATAATCACTATGCTTTATTTGATATTTTTAGTGGTTAAAAATCAACTAAAAAAGAAAAAAATCTAACGGTTGAATGAAAAAATACACAGCAAATTACACATATACAAATCCGAATTTTGTAATTCAGAACCTTGTAACAAATCAGACGAACGCTGACTTGTTGCCTATTTTGTATGTAGCGAAAAACATTTTGCAACGTGGTTTCCCGACAACTCTTTCAAAATATCTGCAATCTCAATTAGGTGAAGTTCACAAACTTGACAACTTTGAAGAACGTTTTTTATTTGCTACAAACCAGACACCTATTTGGAGCAACACTATAAAAGGCGACAGAGAACGCAACTACTTTCCTGCAAAAGACTTTTTTGAACAAATCATACCAAACGAGTTTGGCGAATTTTCATTTATTCAATCGTTGCTTATTCCCGAAATTGAAATCAACGAAATAACAGGCGAAGATGATAGAAACTTCATCAACCAACAAGTTGATTTTTATTTGCCACAAGCCAAACTTGTGATTGAAATTGATGGACAACAACACAAACTTGACGAAGTAACAAGAGTTTCCGACAGCACAAGAGATAATTACTTATTGGGCAAAGGAATTACAACCGTAAGAATTACAACAAGAGAACTGCAAAACGGCACTTATACGGCAAAAGTTGAAACAATTTTAAAACATCTTGAACGCTACGAAAAACTTCTGAATTTCTATAAAACCGCTTGTGAAAAAATAGAAGAAAATCAGATGAGCGAAGAAGAAATAAAAACGAAATTATTGCCAACGGCAATAATTCGTTTTCAAGTCTTGCTCATTGAGTTGCTTACTCACAAATATTTGACATTTGACGAAGATTGGAATTTCAATATTTTATCCCACGAAAATTTACCCGATTTTGCAGAATTGGCAATAAACGATTTGCTCATTTGGATTGATAAACTTTGGCAACTCAAAAATAAACAAGAACTCAAAAAGCCGAACTTCAACATTGCAATAACGAACGATAAAACGAAATTTCAGCCAACAACAAAAGCCATAAACATTGACCTTTCGTTATTCAAACGCTACACAGATGAAAATAAAATCAGCGAAGATGTGATTTTTGTCCGCACAGATTATTTTGACATTGTAAAAGACAAAAACTATTTCAGAGTTAGCACAACCGAGCCAATTAATTACAATGTAACAGACGAAGACAAATCAATTTTAGAGTTTTTTCTTGACAACATTTTTGACAAGCCAAGTTTTCGTGAAGGTCAATTTCCAATCATTTCAAACGCACTAAACCGAAAAGATACAATCGGACTTTTGCCGACAGGTGGCGGAAAATCTTTGTGCTATCAACTTCCCTGCTTGTTACAGCCAAGCATAAATTTTGTGGTTTGTCCAATCAAATCGTTGATGTATGACCAAAACGATAATTTGGTAAAAACACTTGTAACAAATGTAAGTTTCATCACAAGCGATTTGGAAGCAGACGAAAAACGAGAAATAGAAATAAACTTTGAGCAAGGACGATATTTGTTTGTTTGGATTTCGCCAGAGAAATTTCAAATACCAAGTTTCAGAGAAAAAATAAGTGCTATTGCCGCTAACTTTTCTATTGCATATGCAGTTGTGGACGAAGTGCATTGCCTTTCAGAATGGGGACACGATTTCAGAACTTCGTATTTGAATTTGGCAAAAACAATAGACAAGTTAAGCCCAAAAGACGAAAACAAAGAAGGCAAAATCAAATTTATCGGATTAACTGCAACCGCTTCCGTCAATGTTTTGAAAGATATTAAAATTGAGTTTTCAAGACAGAAACAGCGTTTGGAAGATGAAAACATAAAATCACTTTTGGATTACAGTCGTAAAGAATTGCAGTTTGAAGTTATAAACGACAACGGAAACAAAAAGCAACAATTAAAAGAACTTCTTCAAAAACTCAAAGACACTGATAATTTTACAGAAAATAACGAAAGAGCAGGTTTAGTTTTTACGCCAAATGTGAACGGGGATTTTGGGTGTTTTTCATTATCTAATTCTCTCAATACACTTTATCAAAATAAAGTTAATTGGTATTCTGGAAGTGTCCCTACAAGAAAAATATGGTTTGAAGTAAGTAATGATACAGCACAAAATCAAGACTTACTTAAAGAAGAAATTAAAAATCAAATTATAGCACTAAACTTAAAATTTGAAGAAAAGGAACTAAACGAGATATTGTTTCAAAATAGATTTACCGAAAAAAGAAATGGTAATGGTCCTAACACGACACTTGTTAGAATTAAAGAAATACCGATTTTAAGCTCAAAAGGTTTTTCTAAACACAGAGATAAAGTTCAAAGTGAATTTAAAAATAATGGATACCAACTTTTAGTTGCTACGAAAGCCTTTGGAATGGGTATTGACAAGCAAAACATTTTTTACACATTTCATTATGGTTTACCAAGTTCGGTAGAAGCACTTTATCAAGAAGCAGGAAGAGCAGGACGTTGGGACAAGAAAAAAGAAGAAAACAAAAGTAAAATCGGCAAATGCTACGTTTTACATTCGCCCGAAACACACGACCAAGAAAGAGTTGAACGGCTTTTCCACAAAGACACAACTTTTTCCGAAATGAAGCAAATCAGCGATGAAGTCGGTTTTGGTGGCAGAGATATTTTTAAGCAAGTTTTTCTTTTTGTTCAAGGACAAAATGATATAAAAGATGATTTTAAAATCATTTTAGGTTTAATCAATCACTATTTCAAAGAAAATTCAAAAGTCAAAATATTTTGGAATAATGCCTTTACTACTTTGGGCATAAAAAGCGATACTTTGCAGAAAGCCATTTATCGTTTAAGTCTATTAGGAGTTGTGTCCGATTGGACAACCAATTTTATAAATCATTTTGAAGTTCAATTTAATTCACTTGACGAAAAAAATATCATTAAAAGTATTTCGGATTATATTACGAAGTATGAGCCAAACGCAGATGTGAAAAAGGAATTGCAAAAAGTTCAGCAAAATACGGTTTTAGAAAAAGCCGTTTGGTATTTGCTGAATTGGACTTTTGAAAACATTGCATACAGCCGAAAACAATCATTAAAAACGCTTTCCGATTGGTGTTTAGAGTTTGAAGATAGTGAAAGTTTTAAGCAACGCATTGACAGCTATTTCATTTTTTCGGAAACAACTTTTGTTCTTCAACACATTGCGGAAAATCCAAAAGATTACGAACAATGGTTTGAAGTATTGACAACAAACAATCAATTTCCAAACAGAACGGAATTTGAAAAACTGAAAGACAGCATTAGCCGATTTTTGGAAAGTTATCGTAATAGTATCGGGCTAAACTTTGTTAGTGGTTTTGTGCGTTTGGCTTTGAACGAATATGAAGATAGTGACGGAAAAGAGCGTTTTGAAAGTGCTTTATCAAGCGTAAAAGGAACTTTTACCAAAGAACAGCAACACGATTTTTTGAACCGCTTAAAAGTTTTGGGCAAGCATTTGACCGAAGAACAAAAAATGGAATTGAGCCAATCCATTTCAAGATATTATCCTGAAATATTGGAAGAACTTGCGGAATACTACGATTTAGCATATTTGCTGAATGATGTTTACGCAGAAAAACTAAAAGAATTGAAAAAACTTAACAGGAAATTATATGAGCAACTTGCAGAAATTTAATCAAACGCTTGAAGATTTCAACCAAGAAGTTGAACAACTTAAAGATGTTTCGGGTGCTTTAAAAAAGTTACAGCAACTTATCGAAACTTACAATGCAATAATCAAGCAGTTTGAAGAAAACAGTAAAACACTTGACAAAATAAATGAGCTACAAAAAGCCCAACAGGAAAAAGTTGCCAAAAGTTTAGCGGAAATTGAAAACGCCAACAAGCAGAGCAAAACCGAGCTTGCAAAACTTGTTGAAGAAAAAACCGACCAAATACGAAAAGAAAACAAGGACTTTTACAAAGACCTTGAAAGCACAATCAAAATAAAACTTGACGACAACAAATCGGAAATCAAAAACCTAATTGAGAGTGAGAGAAACCAAACCAAACAGATTTTTGAAATTGAGTTTGCCAAAAACACAAAAGAATTAAGACAGGTAATTGAAATAGAAACCAACAAGCAGACACAGTTACTTGCTAACAACCAAAAGACAATTAAGATTTCTGTTTGGCTTATTGGCGGACTGACTTTAATTTTAAGTGCATTAGCAGTATTCAAACTATGGACATAACGACAGACAGAACGCCAGCCGATAACAAGCGGTATAAAACATTGGGGTTTAGTAGGTTATGCAAGCTTTCTGCCCCGCATCAAGTTCGATGTAACTTGACTGGAAAGTCGCCCGCAATCCCCAACGATTTCATACCGCCATCCGTCAGACTGCGCAAAAACCACCTTCATTTCTGAAACATTATTTTTCAACCTAAGCTAAGAAAAACTTTTTTTTTACTTGGATGAATGCGCTAAAATGCTTATCTTTATTCAGTTAAAAAATCACATCCCCATGCATCACGTAAAAAGCGAACCCCGGAATCAAATTCAATTTTACTGTTTGGATCAACTGGTGGAGCCCGACAGTTTTGTGCGCATTATCGATTTTTTTGTGGATAGTATTGATTTAAAAAGCTTCGGATTTAGGCATGTTACACTCAAGAGTGAAGGTCGTCCACCGATTCATCCGGCCCAATTGCTTAAATTGTATATTTATGGTTATCGTTATGGTGTGCGTTCATCGCGTAAATTAGAGCGGGAAGCCAAACTCAATATCGAAGCCCGTTGGCTGTTGGGGGAAATAGTACCCTCGAATAAAACCATTGCAAATTTCCGTAAAGACAATGCCGAACAGTTCAGGGCAATCTTTCGCAAGTTTGTATTTTTGCTTAAAGAGTTGGATTTGATTGAAGGGAAAACCATTGCCATTGATTCCTTTAAGGTGAGGGCGCAAAACTCGCTGAAGAACAACTACAATCAGGGCAAGATCTATCGTCACCTGGATTATATTGATAACCGCATACGGGAATATGAGAACGCTTTAGATCAGTCGGACAGTGAAGAAGAAAAAGCGGAATTGTCAGAGAAGATCAAGACACAAAAAGTGCGCAAAAGCAAATACGAAGCACTTGAAACACAGCTTAAAGAAACGGGCAAAGAACAAATCAGCACCACCGATAAAGATGCTCAATCAGTAGTTCTGCACCGTCACATCACCCAGGTGGGCTACAATGTGCAGGCGTCGGTAGATGCTAAAAACAAGCTGATAACGCACTTCGACACGGGTAGTGTAAACGATACCAATGCACTGGCATCAGTAGCCATTGAAACCAAAGAAATCCTTCAGGTAGAAAAAATGGATGTATTGGCCGATAAAGGTTATCATACCGGTGAACAAATACATCAATGCGAACAGAACGGGATCACGACTTATGTATCGCCCAAAGAACCGGCATCGAATAATCCGGATATATTTCCGGTGTCACAGTTCATTTACAATCCGGGGAACAACACTTATACCTGCCCGGCAGGAGAAACACTCAGAACCAATGGCACCTTGTACACGCACAGCAGCAAAGGATATAAGTCGGCATACCGGTTTGAGCGCTACAACAACGTAGCTGCCTGCAAAATCTGCCCGATGCAAAGTAATTGTACCACCAGTAAGAAAAACGGCCGCAACATCGACCGAAGCGAATATGCCTCGCTGATGGAGCAAAATGCCGACCGTATAAACCAAAATAAAGACTACTACAAACAACGCCAGCAATTAGCCGAACATCCGTGGGGAACGATAAAGCGACAGCGTGGCTTCGACCACGTGCTTACGCGTGGCAAGACAAATGTGTTGGGCGAAGTAAGTTTGGTTTTCATCGGCTATAACCTGACCCGTTGTGCCAATATCGCAAATGGATTTGAGAGGTTTAAACAGCTTATAAATAGCTATATAGACGCCTTTTGTCGTGTTTTTATGGCTCAGAAGGCTTATTTTAAGCCATACTGTGACATAGAAATCTCAATACCAGTTTTCTTTCACAATAACAGAAAGTTAAATATTCAGCCTTGTATAATGCTGTGAAATGAATATTTTACTACTTTTGGAAAAATTTGGGAGTTGTTGCGCAGACTCTCGTTAGCTCTCATAAAAAAAATAAAAAATCAATTGAAAGTAAATAAATCAAATATCAAAAAAATCAATGATGCTCTTGGTAAATTAGCTAAAAGATATGAGTTAATTGGAGAATACTTTGAAGAAGAACCAAGTAGTTACGAGGTCAAAATTGGAGATACAGAAATCCATATCCCATTTCCGAGAGATTCTGAATCAATTCATAAAATAGAAGAATTCTACCGCCTAATAGAAGAATTCGATTCAATTGAGATTAAAGACAGAAATAAAACGGTAACAAATAGGTTCACACAAAGAGTAATTACAAGTGATTTAGGAATTATAGAATATCTATTAAGTGATTCAAGTTTTGAAGTAACGACAAATGAAGGAATAAAAATAAGATTGATTTCTTCTCCCATTCTAATTGGAATTGCAGCAATGGTATCAGGTGAATATGACAAGTTCGCACCTCCGTGTTCTTTTTATATAGCAGTTGAAGTTGAATATACACGGAAAGACAAAAGGTTAAGTGATGAAAAAGAAAACAAATTGTTACAATCTTATTTTTTCGAATTAGCAAATAAACTTCATACAAGCATACATTTTTCCCAAGTTAGCGAAAGTGGTTTTTATGTATTTGATGAAGACGAGGAGGCAGAGTTAGAAATTCCCAAATTAAATGGAATTGAAGAGTATAACGTGGGAATGGAGATGTATTTAAAAGCAATTCAGCCTCTTGATGAAGACATTCGATTATTATACTTCTACAAGATACTTGAATACTTTGCACCAGTTGTTGTCAAGATAAAATCAAACGAAAAATTAAGAATTAAATTAGATTCTCCTAAGGCAATTAAACCTGATGCAGATTTTTTGCAATCCATTTACAATTTGACAAGGAAATTTGATGCAGATTTGAAAGATAAGGATTTAGTGAAAGCGGTATTTAGAGAATGCTTTGACATAATAGATTTGTTTGAATATCTTCCTGAATCTTTGAAGAAGAGAATTAGAGGACAGTTAAAAGAGAAAGATGTTTCATATGAGTTGAGTGAAGAACAAATGACTATTGCAGCAAATATGCTTGGGAGTATTGTTTATAGTACAAGGAATTCAATAGTCCATGCAAAATCAAATTATGAAACAGATAAAAATGAATGTGTAATTGATGACTTACCTGAACTAAACAACTTTCTCAAACATGCTTGTTACAGTACAATAAAATGGTATAACAGATTGCCAAATCATTTAAAAATAGAAAACGAGAGCTAATAAAGTGTATGTGCTCATGTCGGGAAAAAGACCTCCACGCCACATACAACAACCGTTGGCGGCAACCATATGTGGAGACAGTGCAATATCAACGTTTAACGGTAAAATGACAATGACAGCTTATCTTGATTACAATATTTTTACAGCTATTGAGGATGGAGACTTTACGATAAATAAAATTTTTGATAAGGTTGATAAACATATAAATAATTTCCCTTTTTCGGCTGCTCACATTCAAGAAGTAGACAACATTTTTGCCGATACAGACGAACTGCGAGACAGTTTTATTGCTAAGCGACTCAACACTATTAAGCAGATAACAAATTGTTCATACATTTTTCAGGAAATTCCTTCCAACAAAATTTATTGGCTTACAGAAGAGCCGACAATTGTTTTGGAAACAATTCGACATGTTCCATTTGCAAAAACATCAATGAAAATATTTATGAATTTTATTTCAAATGAACAGAAAGAACATCTGAGACAGACACTTGGGATCAACACAAAAGAACTAAACAATTACAGCCCGAAACAAGTAATTCAACATCTCAACACTAAATTAACAAATTGGGGTACACAGGATAATTTTCTGCAACTCCTTGACAAAGCAATTTCATTTCATCCAAACAAAAAAGATTTTGGTCAACACAATAATATTGCGGGAGTTATGGAGCTATTGGACATGCTCGGATATTGGAAGGACAAAGTAACCGAAACATCAAATTATGCAAGACTTTGGGACTCCAATCATATTCACTTTGCATCGTATTGCGACTACCTAATTTCTGACGACAAACGACTTCGGTACAAAGCAAAAGTAGTTTATGATATTTACAGTATCAGTACTAAAATTGTATCATCAAACGGGATTGAGTAATTAAATGATATAAATTAACGAATTTTTTAAATCTTATTATTATGACAATCTTCATGAATATAAATTGCCTAACTGTAAGTTGGGCAGGAATTATTGGATCTATTGGTGGCATAATTGGTATTATAGCTGGGCTTTGGGCATTGTTTGATAGATATAAAAATAGAATCCCGAGAATTATTGTATTTGCCCCATATCAATTCACTGCAATTGATGCTGTTACAGGGAAGAATATTCTTTCGATTTTCTTTCGATTTTCAAATTTATCACAAACACCAACTTTTCTTTTCATTGAAACACTCAAAGCTGAGTTGTACTATGATGATTTACAGGAATGGAAAAAAGTAAGCATGTTGAAATTATTAACAGAAAAAATTTCAACAGATTTTTCCAAAGAAATGAATGTCCATTTTGGAATTAATAAAGTTAAGAATATAGATGTATTTGATGAAAATATTATTAAGTATGGGTACCCTCTATGTGGTTATCTGACTTTTCAAATTGAAAACAAAAAATACAGTAAGTTAAGAGGAGAAGTGATTGATTCTCGACAAAAAAAAATAAAATTTAATATTGATTTTAAAGATCAGAAGAAATATGATCCAGCTTCAACAATAGAGAAGTGAGGCATTATTCCAAATCAGAAGATTTATTATTTTACATTAAATTCTTTTGCCACATTTAATTTGAAAGTGTAATTGTCAGGAATAGAGATGTATATCTTTTCAATACCTATTGAGTCCCCCTAAAAACCTGACCATTCATAAGATATAGTCTCAGGTTTAAAAGGGATTTGTTTTGTTATATATAAGAAAGGTTTCATATGAAGATTTTTATTTTATAACTTTTATGGCGACCTGTGCCAATTCAAAAATCATGTTTGATATATCTTCAATTTCTTTTTCTGACATTTCAGCAAATTTCTTAAATTGTCTGATTTCTTCATGTGTCAATTTTTGATGTTGATACTTCACATTATGACCATCATTCTCTTTGTAGTAATTTCCCATTATTAAAATTGTGCTTTTTAATTTTCAGGCTCAGAAGCAGAAAGTAATTCTTTTGGCTCAATTTTATAAGAATTTACCTTTTTCCCTTCATTTCGCATATTGAAATACATGGCTTTGCCGATTTCACTCATCACATGCTTATAGAATTGGTCGTTTTCAAATAACTTGGCGAAGGCATCCATCTGTTCCATGTAGCAGGATTGGGCTACTTTATCAAAGATTTGCGGGAATATATTGTTTTCAAACATTTGTTCGTCATTATTCTTGGCTTGCCTTTTCAATTGTTTGCCCTGTTCTTTCAATTTGTCATAGATAGTTTCAACGATTACCCGGTCAGCTTCGGTGAATTGCCCCTGGAACATCAGATTTATTTTGTCTATGATATTTTCAAGCAAATCTTTTCTGGTTTCGGGCTTCTGACCTTCTTTTGGCTTTTCGCCCTTGATGGTTTTATCCCTGGTTGATGGATTTAGTTCAATTGTTCCGCTGAACGTTTCTTTCAATTGATTGTATTTCAACGCTATTTTATCGTCCAGATTGACTTTTTCGTGTGGGTTCTTTGGCAAGAACTTATATAGATGCTCGGTAAATACATAAGTTTTGTATAATTCTTTATCAAAAGTTCTGACAATTTGTGCCATGTAGGCATAAAAGCGATTGAAGTTTTTCAACAGGAAACGAACCTTGAACTGGTTTTCTTCTGTCAAAGTTGAATAAGCATTCATGGCAGGTTTCAACGCACTTGACAACTTACCCAAGTCCTTCATTTCCTGTTCTTTCTTTGCGTAAATTTGATATACTTTTTCTTCGTCATCTGTGTTCCAAAGGTGGAATACGTCCAAATCGTTTTTGAATGTATAGACATAATTCACATCCACAGGGCTATCCAACAGGGTGTCTTCGTAGAAAGTGGAAAATGATTTTTTTATATCTTCGGCAGTATTTACAAAATCAAATACATAAGTATCCGTTTTCCCTTTGGCGCTTCGGTTCAAGCGGGATAATGTTTGAACGGCTTTTACGCCTTTCAATTTTTTATCCACAAACATCGTATGTAATAGTGGCTCGTCAAACCCAGTCTGATATTTTTCAGCCACCACCAGCACATTAAATAAATCCGAATTGAAATACACCGGCAACTGACTTTCTGAAATCTTCTGGTCGTCGGTGCTATTTAGTTTTGATTCAGTATATTCTACATTTTGAAAGTTGATAGTGCCCGAAAATGCCACCATTGGTTTTATTTCTTCATACCCATGCTTCTTACAATAATCCTTTATCAGCATGAAGTATTTCACGGCATGAAGGCGGGAAGGTGAAACTACCATTGCTTTGGCTTTGCCGTCAATCTTCGTCAGGGTAATTTCACGAAATCGTTCCACCATAATTTCAACTTTCTTTTCCATTACCGCCACATGACTATCGTGGAAATTACGTATAGCTCTTGTTGCTGGCGGTTCTTCCAATTCTGGATTGTCAGATACCTTACGGGCTATCAGATAGCTATTTTCAAAAGTGGTATAGAACTTTAATACGTCTATGATAAAATCTTCGTCAATAGCCTGGCGCATGGAATAATGGTGAAAAGCATCATATCCTTCGCCTTTGGGCACTCCAAATGTTTGAAGGGTCTTTGGTTTGGGGGTGGCGGTAAAGGCGTAAAATGACAGATTTTTATGCTGACCCTGTGTCAGCAGGGTTTCGGTCATCAAATCCATTTCGTCTTTTACGGCTTCTTCTGCCTTTTCTTCTATTTCGGCAAATTCTTTCAACGCCTCATCGGTATCGGCTAACGCTGCTTTTAATTTATCTGAACTTTTACCACTTTGCGACGAATGGGCTTCATCCACAATAATAGCGAAGTTTTTGCCCGATTTGGCATCCAATTCTTTATAGATAATCGGGAAGCGGTGAAGCGTGGTGATAATGATTTTTTTGCCATCGTTAATGGCATCTTTCAGTTTGGTAGAATTATCCTTGTCGGTAATTGTTTCAATTTGCCCTTCTATGTGTTCAAAGGATAGTATGGTTTCCTGTAATTGGCGGTTCAGCACACGTCTGTCGGTAATAACAAATACGGTTTGGAAAATGTCCTTGTCTTTTTCATCATGTAGGGAAGCCAACCGATAGCTAATCCACGCAATGGAATTGGATTTTCCACTTCCTGCCGAATGTTGAAGCAGGTAATTATGCCCTGAACCATTTTTCCTGGTTTCGGCAACTAATTTTTCTACTACGTCTAATTGGTGATAGCGTGGAAAAATAATCTTTGTGTCGGTTTTAGTGGTCTTCTTGCCACCTACCAACATCAGTTGCTCCGTGGTTTGCTTGGAAATGTAGCGTTGAAGGATAGACAGCAACATATCCGCTTGTAGCACATATTCCCACAGGTAAGAAGTAGCATAGCCATTCGGATTTTCTGGATTACCGCCATCGCCAATATTGCCTGCTCCGTTGGAACCCTGATTGAAAGGCAGGAAGAATGTTTTATCGCCCCGCAGCTCGGTGGTCATTGCTACTTCATACAAATCCACGGCAAAATAAGCCAGGATACGGCTGTTGAAATTGAAAATCAATTCCTTGGGGTTGCGGTCGTACATGAATTGCTTTTTGGCATTTTCTACCGATTGACTGGTTATCTGATTTTTCAGTTCAAGGGCAACCACAGGAATACCATTCAGCGACAGTACAATATCAATGGTGTTATGATTATCAGCCGAATAAGCAAACTGACGGGTACAGCTTAGTATATTGGCATTATAGCGCTCCACCAAATCGGGATTAAGGCTGGACGATGGCGCAAAGTAGCAGAAACGAATAGGTACGCCCCGGTCTTTAATGCCATTTCTTAATACATGTATTAAGCCATAGCGGGAAACATCAGCTTGAAAAACTTTGTAAAGTTGCTTTTCTGCCCCATCCCCATAGTTATTCACAAAGCGCTGCCAAACTTTGGGCTGGGTATTCAGGATAAACGTCATCAACACAGCCATATCAATCGCACGGCTTTTATCATAAGTTGCCTGATTGCCTTTGACGTATCCTCCTGCTTGGGATAAGAAGAAATCTTCTATACTATCTTCAAAGTTCTTTTCTTTTGTTTCCATGATTTGATAATTTTATTCACCTTATTAGGTTCAAAGTGCTATTTACTCACAATAGGTGTAATATTTAGTTGGCACAGACAACATTTTAGCTGTCTTCTTTTTCATGTAATTATTGAAATCTAAATAGAAATCAACTTGATAATCTTGTGTTTTCTTTAATTCTTCCTCCAAATAACTTGTCCATTTGTAGATAACCTCCATGATTTGACCATATTCATACCAAATGATTTTTTCTTCAAGTTTAATTAAGGTAGGACTAATTAAATTAAACAATTCAATCATGTTGTGAATATCACCATTTCCACATCCACCTTCTGAAAACATAGTTTCAATTGTATCAATTCTACCATCTGGAAATCTAAACTCATTATATTTAACCCCACTTAATTCGTTGTTAGCGTGAAATAATTCAATAAATGTTTCGATTTGATTTTCTGTAATATGTCTTCGTATAAAATCCAAGGTTTTGTATGTATTGTCTATTTGTCTTTGTTTTGTAGCGTTGATATAAGTTCTAATTGTTATAAAAGCACCAATAATAGCAATAGTAAGAAGCAGCCAATTCCTTATCTCAGCCATGTTAAATGTTTCACTAAAAACCAAAACTTCTTTCATAATTCAACTTGCTTCTTGCCTGTTATATATTCGTAAATCATTGACTTCTTGTATTCCTTCAATTCGTCTATCTTCTGTTGTTTGATTGAAATAAGTGTTTCAATTTTTGCGCATTTGTTATCCAAGTAAAAAGCAATAATATTTTGAACCTCAATTGGTGGCACTAAAACTCTTAATCCTCTTAATTGTGTTTTGTTAAATTTAGGTTGGGCTGTACTTTGACTCATGCTTTTTATGGAAACACTACCTGCATCAGATAAAAAGTAATAATAATAATACTTGTCGTTTAAAGTTGTTTTAAACATAATAGAGTTTGGCGCAAGGCTCATTTTGTCATATAATTTTGATACAATATAAACCTCACCCACACCTCCAATATTTGGTAATATTATTTCACCACCATTTAGATTTGAATTGCTTAAAAAGTTATAAGCGTGTTCACTTATATATACACGAGAAATATTTCTGTCTTTGTTTGACAAATCTGTTGTTCGTACAAGCATAGCATAATCTGGTTCATCTAAATATTTAACATTATTGCGTAAGTTTTCAAAGCTACCACTTGCAACAAAATCTGTTATAATTGAACAAATATTGTTCATTTTCTTTATTTCCCATCCTTCCGGCACTTCCCCAATCCATTCAATCCCACTATCTTTCATCGGCACAGATTTGTCAAGCCCTTTACACACGGCTTCGGTGATAACCGATTGCTTGTAGGCTTTCAGTTCGTCAATCATATGCTGCTGTAAGGTAATCAGTTGGTCTATGTCGGCACATTTTTCGTCAAGGAAATTGGCGATTTGCTGTTGTAATTGAAATGGGGGTAAAATGTGTGTAAAATTATAAAATTGTTCCTGATACAAATGCTGTATGGTACTTCCACCTGTTTGATTTGAATAATACCAATTCCAAAACACATCTGACATCAAAACATAAAATATATATTTTGAATAGTATTTTATTTGTTTTGTATTTCTTATTAAAAGGACACCACTATTTAATGAAACTTCATTTGGACAATTTATAGCAACAGCAACTTTACCTATTGTGCCATCTTTTGTAATCAACAAGTCATTTTCTTTAATATGGATTTCAGGTGCTTCATCGAATCTTTCTTTGCTAATACGAACACATTTTTCCCATGAAATAAACCCATTCTGAAAATCAGTACCTGTAATTAAATATGCCCCTTCGTCTAAATATTCCGAAGATTTAAGTCCTTGCCAACCAATTCTTCCTTTCAGAAGCGAAGTGTTTTTAATCCTAACGACTTGCCAATCATGTGGTATTTTCCCTATCCACTCAATCCCACTATCTTTCATTTCCACTTTCATTTCACCCCAATAGTTTAGCCATTAAATCCAATTCCTGATTTTCCAAATATTTAAGCGTAGTATATATTTCGTCGCTCTTGCGTGGGGCAACATATTTGTAAAACTCCCTTGTGAAAGGGATTTCATAACCAATCTTTGTTTTCTTTTCGTCAATCCAGGCATCCGGCGCAAATGGCAAAACATTGGCTTTCATATATTCCTGAATGTCTTCTTTGAAAGGAATGCTTTCGGTATCACGCAAGGCGCTGTCGGGTTCGGGCTTGCCTTTTTTCAGTATTGGATTACCTTTTTCATCCAACAAAGGACGTTCCACCACCACCTTGGTATATTTGAAATCTTCGTTGTCCTTTATTTTGCTTTCCACCACCTTATCACCACTTGTATAGGTGTTGTCGGTATAATTAGTATATGCTTCGGTTATCAGTCGGATACTTTCGTCGTCCAATTCATTACGTTTGTTGCCAAGTGCTTTACGGCGTTTTACCGAACATTTGCTGGCATCTATCAGCTGAACTTTTCCTGTTCGTTCAACGGCTTTGTCTTTGGTTATCACCCATATATATGTGGCAATTCCGGTGTTATAAAACAAATCGTTGGGTAATTGAATTATGGCTTCCAACCAATCGTTTTCCAACAGATAACCACGAATGTTGCTCTCGCCACTTCCAGCATCGCCCTTAAATAAAGGCGAACCATTCTGAATAATTGCCATCCGTCCGGTATCTTTCAGTTTTGCAACACCATTCAATACAAACAATTGCTGACTATCGCCAATTGCAGGCAATCCGCAACCAAATCGCCCTGTATCGCCTTGCTTGTGTTCTTTTTCAACGGCAGTTTTTTCATTTTTCCATTCAATACCAAAGGGTGGATTGGATATAATATAGTCAAACTGATATCCGCTGAACTTATCGTCCGAAAGTGTATTGCCATGCTTCATATTGTCGGCATTCTGCCCTTTAATTAGCATATCCGCTTTGGCAATAGCAAAAGTTTGTTCGTTCAGTTCCTGCCCGAAGCAAGTTATGTCGGCATCTGGGTCTATGGTTAGTAGGCGCTCTGTCAGGCAGTCAAGCATTTGTGAAGTCCCCATCGCCATATCATACATGGTTTTGGTAATGCCTTCTTCTTTCAATTTATCCTTTTCGTTGGCTACCAATACTTCGGTCATCAGGTAGATTATGTCCCTTGCCGTAAAGTGTGCCCCTGCCTGCTCATCATAACTTTCAGAAAATTTCCTAACCAATTCTTCAAAGATGTATCCCATATCCACAGCAGAAACAGCATCAACGCCCATATATGCCTTCTTGGTACAGAATTCCTGTATGATGTTAAACAGGATGCCGTGATTATCCAGCTTGGTAATTTCCTTATCAAATTCAAACTTCAACAGGATGTCAATCACATTATCACTAAACTTTGATAAGTACGAACGGAAGTTGTCAGCAATATTATCAGGGTCGGCAAGCAGTTTTTCAAGGTCAAAAGGGGATGTATTATAAAAATCATAGCCAGAAGCAGAATTAAGAAATCCTTTTTTTACTACTAACCCTCTTTCATCCAAAGTTTTATTTATAGATAATACTTTTTCTTTTGTTGGGGCAAGCACATCGTTGAAGCGTTTAATCACGCACATAGGTAATACCACGTTGCCGTATTCGTGTGGCTTATAAACACCAACAATTTTATCGGCTATTGCCCAGATAAGGTTTGCTTTTTCCTGAATGTTTATGGTAGTTTGCTTTTGAAGTTCGTCAGAAGACATATTAAGTTAATTTTACATAGATTTAATAATCACAAAAATAGGAAAAAACATCGGGAATATTCACTTTTATTAAAAAAACCCTGACGTTAAATGGGTCAGGGTATAACTTCTATTTCGCTTGTGTTTGTTTTTTTGCTAATACATGCTCGAAATTCTGTCTGCCCGTTACGGTTTAAGGAATTCAAAGGCTTTAAATAGTTCGTTGTCGGCTGGTTGTTTTAGTTCTGCTTCCTTGTCGAAATGATATGAAATCCAACGAACGTCTTTACTTTCAATGCTTGTATAAAAGTAAATTGCGTCAGACACTTCCACGAATTTTATAAATGGCAATAATTCCAAAGGTTTAGTCTGCTCTGAATTGCACAAATATAACTTTTTTCTGTCGAGAAGAATTAGGCTTTTTATTGTTACTTCATTGAACGGGGTTCTTGCTCCGATTAATTCCTTAGTGATTGACTTATAGCTTTTCGGTTGTTTCCATAAATTACGTTTAAGTTCATCAAGTCTAAATGTGAATTGTTGAATTTTACTATCAACTTCAATTATCTCTGCTTGGGTAGATAAGTCAGGTAAGAAGAAAACACACCTTGAAAGTTGAGATTTTGAAATTTGAGGTATAACTGCACCAACTTCTAAGCTCTCTCTTAATTTTTTACCAACTGGCGTATTGAAATAATTCGCTACATAAATCGCATTGGCTTTTGTTTCGTCAAGTTGAATTTGGTAGTAATTTTTTGGCTTGATTTTCAGTTCTGATAAACTTGCAACAACAGGACTGTTTCCAACTCTGGGCAAATAAATGGAATTTGCTAAATGCTCAACTTCATCAGCATTCTTGGCTTTAAGTGTATTTATAGATTTAGAAATGTCAGTTAAGAAAATTGGCGGGTAGCTAATTCTCTTAACGAGATCCTGCATTTCTTTTTCAGATTTAAGTGCGTTGAAAGATTTGAACTCCATATATTCAACAAAACAGCCAAGTTGAATAGCTTTACCTTCTTTTTGGTTTTTGAAGTTTTGGAGTATTGTTTTATTCGTTGTATCGTCTTGTGAAATTTCAGCAACAAATGTTTTCTCTTTAATCTGTTTAGAGA
Organism: Paludibacter sp.; assembly: GCA_024710005.1. Classification (GTDB taxonomy): domain Bacteria; phylum Bacteroidota; class Bacteroidia; order Bacteroidales; family Paludibacteraceae; genus Paludibacter. The sequence continues at coordinate 21,111 of JANJVQ010000010.1, forward strand.
TAAGAATAAGATTTGACGTGATATTGGTCATTGGTGCAAAAGCACCAGAAGGAATAGAAAAAACGGCATCAACAAAAAGACCTTGCTTGTTCAATGCTTCTTTTCCTTGGTTGTCCATCAAAAATGAATTAGAAACAAGAAAGATTAATTTTCCATCTTGTGCTAAATGTCCACCGCATTTTAAAAGTAATGTTGTTGCAAAATCAAAAGGACTTTTCTCTCCGCTTATGTATTGAGTTCGCATTCCGAAAGGAGGAAAGGAAAGAACTATATCAAACTTTTGTGTTGATTTTGAAAGTTCATTTAGCGTGTTACCAAGTTTTATATTTTGACTTTTTTCCTTAAATAAGGATTTAATGGTTTCAAACTCTGTTTGGTTTATGCAAGTTCCAAAAATGTCAACAGCTTGAATATAAAAGCTTGGAGAAGATAAAGTCACCCAGGGGTCAAGGAGATATTTTTTATTTTCGGTTTTTATAAGTTCTTCAATGAATTTGAAAACATAAGTCGGTGCGGTATTTGAATGAGTGTTTGTGAGCTTAGAAAGTAATTCACTATCTTGAAATATACTTTCAAGTCTTTCTAAACCCAAAGTTGTTCCGATAAGTTCTAATAATCTGGTGTCACGAAGTCCTGAAAAATTTTGGTCTGTCCGAAGTCGGTCAAGGTTACTCCAAATTTTATTTTTTATGTCTATTTGTTCCATTGATGTCGTTTTTTATGCTTGCAGTTAGCGTTTTCGGGCTTTGCGTTCAGGTAGGTTCTTCTGTAAGCTTCCCCAATTTTAGGACATTTGTAATTTATGAGTTATAAACTTGGAATGGAATAATTGAATTTGTTATATGTTTTTTCATTTACAGGTTTGAGTATTTCAGTGAACACATCCGATTTTTTACTTCTGAAATATATTTTAAAAATTAACTTTCAAGGTTACACTATTTGCATTGGTTTCTAATGATGCCCTTTTAATCCACTTGTAAGAATCAATGTCAATTACAAATGAAGCCAGACTTAAACCCCCGGCAATATATCCAAATATAGTATTTTCTAATGGGTTTAGACCGAAAACTACTCCGGATATGATACCTGCACCCATACAAATATGACTTGCTCTTTTTTGTTTGTAGAACCTTTCGAGATTGTGTTTAACCCTACCGATTTCATAATCAATTTCTGGCAAATTTTGATTTGCTTTATAATACTCCAAATCATGTTTGTTTTTATCAATTAATGAGTTAGAATAATATCCATCTACTAATTTAATATCAATACTTGACATTAAAATAGGGTCGACATTGAAAGTAATGATTTTGTCGTTAATTCTTCTAATCTTATAAACAGGATATTTCTCGCCTGTTTTAAAAAATATTGTGTCATTGTAAACAGGTTTAATTTCCCTATTCTTACTAAGAGTTATTACACCTTCTTGGGTTGAATATCTATCAACTAAAAGGGGGTCAATACCATTTCTCTTAGATGTCTCTGTTAAATAATACCAAAATAAATCATCAATTTCTCCTAAAATTTTATATACAGGAAAAATTTGACCGTTTTTTAAGAATATTGTGTCATTTACTTGACAGTAACAAAGTTGTAAGGAAATAATAAACAGTAAAAGAATTATAGTTTTTCTCATAGAAAATAAAATTTAAGGAGTTAGATGCCAAAGTTACATATTATTTGTGAAAATAAGTAAATTGAATTTGTAAAAATAAATTGTTGATATTAAATGTAATGTTATCTCACCTTAGTTCAAATATTCATTTGCTTTATTGTTAAATATTATATAGATTTGTAGACTTAAAAAAATCTAATCAAAAGGGGGTTCACTCTTAACTCACTTTTTAATAAACACTATGAAAAATATCACTCCTGATTATATCACACAACTCAATCCTGATGAAATATTCGTTTTCGGCTCGAATTCCGAGGGGAATCATGCCGGAGGTGCAGCAAGACAGGCAATGCAATTTGGTGCCGTCTGGGGGCAGGGAAACGGGCTGCAAGGTCAAACCTATGCCATCCCAACGATGTTTGCTCATGAAAGTAAAATTGAGCCATTTGTTGATGACTTTATAAGCTATGCAATCAGGAATCCCCAGTTGAAATTTTTTGTAACACGGATTGGATGTGGAATTGCAGGGTTTAAAGAAAAACAGATTGCACCGATGTTTGAACGGGTAAAAACAGAGAAAATTGAAAATGTATCTTTACCCAAGGAGTTTTGGGAGGTGATTGAACAGAATAATCTTTAAATACAATACTAACTAATAATTTTAATGCCTTATGAGAAAAATCATCAGTATCACACTACTTATCAGTGTTTTATTTTCATTTACTGGTTGCAGTTCATACCTGCAAACTGCCAATGGTGCATACAGTGACATCAGTTTAACCAGAGATCCCGATGGATATACTGTAAAACGTTTAGCAGAAGTCAAAGAAACTGGAAAGGCTTTCTGGGGAATCCCGAAAAATAATAAAAACAAAAAACAAGGTATGATTTTTAGATTTAACGGAATTAATCTTGATCAGGCCAACGGATTTTGGCCTACGCTTAGTTTGATTGGCATGAGTACATTTGGAAGTTTAACTATTGCAGGCATAATTAATCCAGGTTGGTTTTATTACGAAGAATATGCTACCTTGTTGTTATCAACAGCAATTACACTCCCTATCACAGGGGCAATAAACAATGCAATTTGGTCAAATTCTGCATATCAAACGGCTGCATTCAACTTAAACAGTAAGCTGTTAGTCCAGAATCCAGATGTGGATGTGTTTTTGAATCCCAAATATGAAGTTTATAAAAATAATGGATTATGGTCACAAGAAGCAAAGATTAAGGCAAATGTGATGGGTGCCAGAATTAAAGTAGATGGTGAAGTGTTTATTGAAAGTTCTGAGTTGAAATCATCAGAAACTGAAATTACAGGCTCAATTGAATCTAATAATTCAACATCTATTGAAAATATTGCAATTAAATCTGTTGTTAAAACAGTTGCTTCCTTTGAAGTTGGTGACATTGTATCATTTTCTCAACATATAAGTGATTCTAGTGGTGTTAATGCTGAATTTAAAATTCCCGATGGTGTAATATATAAAATAAGTGGTGATAAATTATATATTAATTATATTTTCGAAGGTGATAAATATAGAACCAGAAAGAATTCTGATGAGGTTGAATTAGTAAAAAAGCGTTGAAACAAACTCACTTATTTCTTCTATCGCACAAATAACTGGGACAATAATAAAGTTAAAACCAACTGTATATGACCCTACAAGATTTCATTTCAAAATACGACAACGAAAATTCAGTTATTCTCCTGGAAGGAAAACGGAATGTGTTGGATTCTGACAAAGAAAAGCTATTTTTATTAGGAAAATTATTAGCATTAAAAACATCCAAAATGACTTTCAGAAGCGGAAATGCTGAGGGAGCTGATCAGTATTTCTCAGAGGGTGTTGCAGAAATTGATTATAAAAGATTACAGGTTATAACACCCTACACTGGACACCGTCAAAAAACCAATAAATCATATTCAACCATTTCATTGGATCAGGTTGATTTACTCAGTAATCCCCAAGTTGTTTATCATTCAAAGAATAATAAGAAAACTGAAAATTTAATTGACAGATATCTTTTAGGTGAAAATAATAGATACACCATTAAGGCAGCTTATATTATTCGAGATACAATTAAAGTTCTGGGTGCTGATAATATTAAACCTGCTACGTTTGGGATTTTTTATGATGATTTGGGTGATCCAGGGAAAGGTGGTACCGGGCATACAATGACTGTTTTTAGTCAAATGAATATTCCTTTTGTGGATCAGAAGGAGTGGTTTGGATGGGTGGAGGAGAGTGATTAGGAGTCGAATTTAAAACAAGCTCAATTGATTTTCTGATTCAAAACTTACAGGCTCCAATATCTCAGGCACATTCCGATTGTTTCTGGCATTATTTGCCATTTTCGAGATAGTATAAGCTTCCATTAATTTTTCATCGAAGGGTTTCATCTGTGATTGAATAGAATTGATTGAAGCGTTTGCAGCCAGCCAGTGTGGTACTTTTCCATGAGGAATGATTAGGGGCATTCTTTTCTTTGTATTGTGGATTTCGGCCATCAATGGATTTGCAGGAGTTGTCAGGATCGAGAACGTCTTAATTTTATGGTTGGTTTGTGAGTTGTGCCAAATATTATATATACCAGCCAACGAGAAAAATTCACTGTCAGCCGGCTTAATGAAATAGGGAATCTTTTCTTTCCCAACAGTCTTCCATTCGAAAAAACCATTTACAGGAACAATACATCTATTCCCAATGATCGAATCTTTGAAAAAGGCTTTTTCGTAAATGGTTTCGCTAACTGCATTCAGAGTGTTCGACTGATGTTGCCTGGCTTTTTCTGGATCATGAATCCAATCCGGAATTAATCCCCATTGATATAAGTCTATGCCATCACTTTTGATGATGGGAAGCTGTGGGAAGGAAAAACCACTGACAAAATAATAGGGAGTATAAACTTCATTTTCCTGAAAATTGATTTCAAGTTCTGATTTGAAAATCTCACCGTAAATTTTCCCGATTTTTTCTATCTTTTCTTCTTTTACACTTACTGTGAAGCACATATTTAAAGTTTAATGTTTCTTTATCATTTAACAAAGAACTCAAATTTTAGTTTGTCGTATTTATCAAAACCAAAGTATAACTTATATGATATAATTGAAGCTGTTGTTGCTGCAATTCCGGTTGAAAATAATGCAATGCCTGCATTTTTATTTTCAAAAAAATAGATTAATGGTGACACTAACAGGCAAGACCCACCTACCAATCCTCCATAAACCCAAATATTTTCTAATAGTTTATTATGTGTTCTTTGTAGTTGTATTTCAATGATGTCATTGTAGTTAACAAAATAATTAAAGGTTTGATTATATTCAGGTGCAAGACTGAAATATGATTTGAACATCAAACACAAACTGTCTTCTTTTATTGTATCAAATGATAATAACCCACCAATATAACCGTCCTCAAATTTGAATCTGTTTGAGTTTAATAAAATAGATGTTTCTGGTTTAATTGAGGGGAGTTTCTCTAATGGTAGACGGAAATAGGTTTCAAAGTTTTTCTTAGGAATTATATACTCTTTCTGCTTTTTTAAATCCCTAACCCACAACTCGTTATTCTGTGTATGAGCAATCAATGAGAATAATAAGAGGAAACTTATTTGAAGTAGAATTTTCATAAATTTCATAAATTATAAAATTTCACACTTTCTTCACCACATGTGAAACAACACCCCAGATTTGCAGTTCCTGCCCTTCCACAATTTCTAACACAGGAAAGCTGGCATTGGTTGGGATTAATAGACATTTATCCTTTTCGATTTTCAACCGCTTAACCGTAAATTCTCCATCTACGTAACATACCACAATTCTACCGTCGACGTAAGGAATGCTCCTGTCGATGACAAGCAAATCTCCATTCTCGAATTCAGATGACATTGATGAGCCATCTACTTTGGCATAGTAGGTCGCATCCGGGTGGGCTGTTACATATTTATTGAGGTCGATAGTTTCCCGTAAAAAATCACTTGCAGGTGAAGGAAATCCAGCTTTTACTGCACCAACAAACTGTATCTTTATATTTGAATTTTGTTCAGTCGGATGAATTGACGTTTGTTTCTTCATGGCTTAACCTTTATAATGTCATTGATATTGGTCGTGAACTTATTCGACAATCTTTCCTGTCTCATCTTATGAGTTTTCTGATCCAATGTAGATATACGGACCTTATCACCAAATCGGTCATTAAGTTTATCCATAGTTTCCATCAGAGCTTTATGTTTTGGGTTGCTGTTGAAAAATAGTGATTGTTGATATTCATCTTCTGGTACAAAATCCATCAGGATTACACCGGCTCTTTTATACCCTATATTTTCTTTGTAAATCGATTTTAAGCCTGCTGTGGCAAATTTTATTATCTCTATGGATGAATTAGTTGGAAAGGGTAATTTTAAGTGTATACTCCTGCCATATTGCTCATTTTGCGCTTTAAACCGGTTCGATGCAATGAAAACTTCAATGGCATTACACATTGATTGTTGTTTCCTTAGCTTTTCAGCACATGTAGAAGCAAAAGTGCTGATTCTTTCTCTGAGTTGATCATAACTTTTGTAATCAAATTCAAAAGTCCGTGTAGTGGCAATGCTTTGCTTCTTTTCTAACACTTCCATTTCAATCACAGCTTTTCCGTTCAAATCATCTTGTAATCTTGCGCCAACAACGGTCATGTGTTTCTTCACCCAATTATTATCAAGATTACAAAAGTCATAGGCTGTGTTTACCCCCATAGCACGAAGTTTTTTTGCATATTGTCTTCCAACTCCCCAAATGTCGTCCACGGGCAACCATTTCAATGCTTTGATACGTTTTTCTTCTGTATCAATTACATAACACCCACCTGTACGTTCAGAGAATTTCTTGGCAATCTTATTTGCAACCTTTGCCAATGATTTTGTTGGTGCAACACCCACTGAAACCGGGATTCCTGTCCATTGCAACACCTGTGTTCTCATCATGATGCCATAAGATTGCAAGTCAACCATCATTCCGGACATATCAAGAAAACATTCATCAATGCTATAAATTTCCTGATTTGGTGTATAATTCGAAAGGATGTTCATTACCCTATTACTCATATCTCCGTAAAGGGGAAAATTTGCAGAAAATACATGTACTTGATTTTTCTCAAACAATTCCTTATGTTCGAATGCAGGGGCACCCATCGGGATGCCAAGTGCTTTGGCTTCGTTAGATCGTGCAATCACGCATCCATCATTGTTACTCAGTACAACAATGGGTTTGGTGTTCAGCGATGGGTTAAATACCCTTTCGCAAGAAGCATAAAAATTATTACAATCGACAAGGGCGTACATACCCACAAAAATAAATAAACAAATTATTATTCAGGCAAGATGGTTGTTAAAGTTTTGAACAGGGAAGGGGATGAGGTTTGCAAGAGTTTAAGTTGTTGTTATTCAATGCTTTTAAAGTATAGTTAAAAGTTTAATTATTTAGAGTATGTTGAATTGCTCTATATGCATCGGACGGTAGTAATCTTTTTTGGCTTCGTTTAATATAGGTTCTTCCATAAATTTGTTTGTTGTGTTGACGCAAAGATAGTAAAACGAAATAAAAAAGAATATAAGAGTTGTTATATTAAACCTGAATCATACTCTTTAGCGGATTTTCATATGTTATATATTCTACTCCTGAGTTAACTCCAACACGAAAATTTCTGAATATTCCCTGAATAGAGCATTCTGGAAGGTTCTCTTTCCCTTTTTGTCAATCTCCCCGTTTACTGTCCCCACGATACTAAATGTGCCTCTGTATCTGCGTGTGGATTTTTTGAAATCCGGGTTTATCCGGAGGAGTATGGTTTTCTCAGTTTCTCCTGGTGCAAAACTTACCGGATCAAGGAGGAGTTGTTTTGGTTTTTTATGCAACGCCAGTTCAACCGGCTCCGTGAATCCTGCTTTTCTGTTTATCCTGATTGGGATGGGGATGACGCTGTCGCCCGGGTTTATCATAAAGACATGTTGTGATGAACGATTTGATGATGTCCCTAACTGCAATGAAAAAGGTGCAGCTTCCGTAATGTCTGCAACAAAACCGGCAGCGGGTATGTGATGGGTGTAATAAAAAGCCTGCATCATATTATCGGCTGCGATTGCTTTTTGTGTTACTGTTTCACCTTCCTTGCCTTTTATAGTGGCAGTTGCCGAAACTTCCAAATGGAGTTGCTTTTCTTCCGCATCATCAGGTGCGGTAATGGATATTTCCCAGGTTTTGGTGCCCGGTCTGGTTTTTAAATTGCTTAACTTAAAGCCTTTTGGAAGTCCTTTTATTGAAAATTCAAGGGCTGGCGTAAATTTTTCTTTACCGAAAATATCAACACGAAAAATACCGGTTCCTCCTTTGGGAATGCTCAGATTTGCAGGTGAAACAAACACCTCAAACGCGGGAATGTTTTCTTTTCTTTTTAATAAGTAAAAATGATCCTGACCATAATTCCCGATTAAATCCTGTATTTCGAGGGTGTAAGTCCCTTCGTTCTTTACCCTGAACTGAAGTTGTGCGTCGGCATGGTGTGTCATCAGACCCTGCTTGGCATCTTCAATGTCATCTGTAGTTTGGATGGTTTTTCCACTGGCATCTTTAATGATGATGAATGGATCCATCATCGAACCAATTCGGCGGGCTAAAACATCAATGGCAAAATTCTCATTTTTACGTGCATATAGTTCGTAGCTTTTAACTTGGTTAGGTCCATCCAAAGCATCGAAAATAACATCTCCGACTTCCAAAACGGGATGCATTTTAGGTGTAATTTGAAAGTTGTCTGTTTTACTTACACCCCAAAAAATGATTGGATTAGACAGGTAATTGTTCTTTCCCGGTGCGTTTAACATATTTCTTTCTTCCCGCAAGGGTATATATGTAAGGTTGTTTTGTTTCAGGTTTACACCTATTAAATCAACTTTTGTTTTTTTGCCAACTTTACCTGCAACGGGAGATGCGGACACCAGAAATGGGATTTCACCCAACTCTATCCGGTAGTTGAAATCTTCTCTTCCACGGAAGATTGCATCGTGTATGGACAAGGTATAGGTGTCTGTTTCTGGTATGGTGGTGATGATTACCGGGTCAACACTGTTCCGGTAATCATCGCAAAACGCAATTTCTTTTCCTTTGCTGTTTGTGATGCGCATCACTGGCTGAAACCAACCCGGAACGGCATCAGCGATGTACGGTACAAGTGCCCTGCCTTTTGCTGCTGCAACCAATTGCATCCCTTTGGTCGATTGAAAGGAATAATAATCTATTTCACCGGGCATAATTTGTCCACACAAAGTTACGGGTAATTGTCTGACCTGATTTGGATTCGTGGCAGTAGATTCTTTCTCCTCCAGCTGATTCGGATACTGCCCGATTTCGAAGGGGAGTTTATTGGATATACCTCCTGCCGATTTCAAGCGCAAATCGCGCAATCCGGGACTTGCTTTTTTGTCGATTGTCACTTTAACGAAAATGCGTTCTTCGAGTTGCGGACTACTTTGATCGTTGAGCTTTCTTCTTATTGGCCTTTTGCGTTTATCGGCAGATTCATCAGGGGTGTATATACTCGCACTGATTATTCCATCTCCACTGATTAACACTTCCGTGGCATTTTTAATGTTGAGACCCCCTATTTCAATGTTTACAGTAGTTCCTCTTTCACCTCCTGCAGGATAGATAAATCCCATCGTCATTTTCTGGGCTGAAAGATAGGTTGTGCCAATGACTAAGAAAATGATGGATAATATTGGAGCTTTTTTCATGTCGATTTGATGATTAGTTTTACTTAAGGTTTGATTAATTCGTATAATAAACCATTGCTTTGACCTTCTTTTCCCAGCGAAGGTAACACAGGCAATGATCCGGCTGTGATGTGTGGTAAGGTTCCGTTGGGGTCAATTCCCATGAGCAGGTAGACTGTGCCAATCAGATCAGCCGGGTAAACTTTCCGTTCTACAATTTCTTCTCCTGTTTTATCTGTTTTACCGATGACTTTTCCCGGGATAAATCCTCCTCCTGCCACCAAATAGCTGAATGCTTTTCCAAAGTGAGCTCTCCCGCCATTCCAGGGTGCTTCCCATTGTACACGGGGTGTTCGACCAAACTCTCCACCACAGAGAATGATGGTGCTTTCCAGCAATCCTCTTTCATCTAAATCAGCTATCAGGGCAGATAAGGCCTGGTCGAGTTCCGGCAGCATGTCACTCAGGCGCTGAAAACCTTTTTTATGTGTGTCCCAGCCAGTGGAGCGGACATTGATGAATGGCACCCCGGCTTCTACCAGCCTCCGGGCTGTTAAACAAGCTTGTCCGGTTCGATGCATACCATACCGTTCACGTACTTCCTTGCTTTCTTTTGATAAATCGAATGATGCGCCTGCCTCACCGAAAATAAAGCTGATGTTATGCTGACGCATGGAATCAATGGCATGTTTATAGGCTGATGTTTTAAAATAGGGATTAATATTTTCAAACGCATTCAGTAACTGTAATCGTTGGTTGAATTTTTCAGCCGATATAAATGGATTTACAATGCCTTCAACCTCAAAAGTTGTTTTTTCAGGTGCTCCTCCGGTATCAAAGGATTTAAAACGATTACCCAAAAATCCACCTTCGTTGAAACGATTATTGGCTGCGGTTATTGAAATGTACGGTGGCAGGATGCCTTTGTAGCTGTCTTTTTTGAAATAGGAGACAACGGCTCCGTACGATGGATATACTACATCTCCACCGCTTAGATCACCCGTTATCATGGCATAATGTCCTGTTTCATGCCCATTTACACCATGCGTCATGCTGCGGATGAGGCTGTACTTGTCGGCCATTTGTGCCAACAGGGGCAATTTTGAACCGATGATGATTCCCGGTACATTGGTTACGCTAACCTCTTTGAAATTGCCATAGATATCCCTGCCGGCATCTGGTTTAGGGTCGAATGTGTCGGTTTGCGACGGACCGCCATCCAAATAAACCAAGATAACAGACTTAGCTTGCCGGGCTGATGCGTCTTCAGCGATAAAAATCATCAGCATGCTAATCAGCAATACGGTTGTTTTAAAAAATGGGTGTATATTCATCTTGTTTATTGTATAAAAAGTGAATTTGAATGTCAATGATTGTATAAAAATTCAATGCTGTTGATTTGCATCCACAATATATCAGAAGCCAATTGGCGTAAGGAGACTTTATTTTTTTGTGCATATTGTCTGTATAATAACATTTCTTCGTCAGTTGGAAAACGTGACAAGGTCATTAACGTAATGGCCCTGCATACCCCCGGAATGTCTTTTTCCTGTTTGCAGAGTTCCGTAAGTACATTGCTTTTTCTGATTCTCTCCTCTAATTCGCGGGCATTCATAAGATATAGTAACTGCCTTGCCGACAGTGTGTTGTTTCGTTGACTTTCTAATGAAACATCCCTCGATACCCTGCCAAAAAGTTCAAGAGCCGAACTCGAGACCGTTGCATCACCTACATCAATCGCGCGGGTACCTTTGGGGTAAAAAGTAAATGGCTCCGGAACGCGACTGCGGTATTCATCTGCAATACCTGTCAGGTCGGCTAATGCATCAATAAGTACCTCTGCCGGTAAACGTTGGGCAATATAAAATCCCGCTGGTGCATGACTGCTTTGGTATATTCCGGAGTTTAAAATTAATTTCAACAATGCTTTGGTGTCGTAGCCCGAGGCGATAAACTGATCTGTCAGATATTCCAGCAAGGCCTTGTTGGATGGAGGGTTATGCACTCCCCAGTCATCAGGTTCATCTACAATGCCTTTCCCGAAAACCCAATACCACAACCTGTTTGCCATCACAGCTGCAAAGCGCCGGTTTTGTTTGTCAGTCAACCACTCAGTGTACTGCTTTCTCCAGTCTTCACCCGGCTGAAGTTGAATGCTCTTGTTGTTTGAGAGTTTTACCGTTTTTTTTCGCGGTTTTTTGGAGTAGTCAAGATAAATGATTTCTTCTTTCCATTCTTTGGTTGGTTTATAACTGATTTGATCAAAGCAAGCCGCACCTTCAAACGGGGTGGTTCTTTCTCCTAAAAATAATAGCTGAATATTTTGATAGATGTTTTCGGGTGTTTTTTTGATAAAAGCCCGATAAAAATTTACGGCTGGTGAACGGAAATTGCTGCCCTGTGAAAGCAGCAGGTTCCTGACAAAAGTATCATAAGGCACATTGGTACTGATTTGTTCGTACAACCAGCGGTTATAGGCTTGTACACCGTTTGGCCAGAGATTGCTCGGAAATTCGGACTTGATTCGCAGGATATCTCCCCATCGCATCACCATATAACGAACATATTCATCTGAGTCAAGGAGAGAATCAATCAGCAAGGTCCTTTTTTCAGGATGAACAGATTGCAGGAATTGAACAGCTTTGTCCGACTTAGGTAAACGACCGGTTAACACCAGAAAGGTTCTTCTGAGAAATACCTCATCACCACAGGGCAGAAAATGCTGATGCGATGTGTTGCGGAAAATTTTGTCAATTTCGTTTGCTGATAAGGTATTAACTGATAATACAATCAGCAGCATGCATATGATTTTTTTCATGTATCATGGGTATTAATGGGTACGTGTGATAATTTTACAACACCTTCAATTTCAACTAATAATTCATTCCGACAGATGTCGGCCTGAACAAAAATGGCAGGTATCTCAGGCCAATGCTTATCAACTTCAGATTTAATCAGGTTAAAATCATGCATGTGTTTGATGTAAACCCTGATGCTGATTAGCGTTGTGCTGAAATCAGTAATGCCGTACTGTTTGAGATTGGTTTCTGAAAGGAGAAAATAGATGTTCTCCATGGTTTGTCTGGTCTGTGAATCCGCCTTCATGCAATGCATGCTTTCTTCACCTCTGATGGCAGCTGTGCCCGAAACAAAACAAATTCCGCAAGATTTATCCAGGATGATTTTTGCCCTTTCAAATTTTGGGGTTGCATGTAAATTGTGAATTGATTTTCCAATGAGTTTCGATTGCGAATAATGATGGGCTGCAACCTGCAAAGGATTATCTATGGGTATGATTCGGATGTTGTCTGATTTAGAAGTGAATGCAATCAAACTGATAAGTAGTCCATTCATGCACATGCCAATTCCCGTGGCAGCAGGATAGCCCTGTTGTATCCAGTTGGTTTTATCATAGAACCGGGCACGCATCTCGTTAAAAGCCTGATAATGTTGAATCTCATTTGTCGATGATGTGATGTGACCGATGTAATTCCACTGGCGAACGATGTCGTGTATGTTGAATCCTTCTGTTTCAAATATTGATTCGATTAGCTGGAAAAGATCAGGGTCAAATTCCCTGGATGTCGCATCAAAATCAGCATGTAAGTTACCTTCTATAAAAAGAAAGCTACTGAATTCATTCTCAACAATTAAATAGGGTATTTCCTGGAGTTTTTTTCTTCTCAGTATTAAATTACGTTCAATATCGTTTAAGTAGATAACTTCTGCATACACTTCATCTGCGTGCGCTGTTGGTTGAACAATGTAACTGAATAAAGGTAAATTCTCTTCTGTGTATAATGATGACAATGTCTGTCGGATGGTGCTGATTTTATCAACATAGCTTTTCTCTGTAGCAGAACCAAAGCAGGTGATTCGGATTATTTCCCTGTTCGTTTCAAATTGTGAAGCGAGCAAGAGAATTGTTTTATCAAAATTTCTATGGCAGGCTTTATAACAGTTAATCTGGAAGTTTGTGATATTCATTCAATAAAGCATTATAATAAGGTCTTTTTTTTACTAATTGTAAAGTAGACTAATTCTTCGGTAAAAAGTTTAATGCTTGTTAAGAAATATTGAATATTATTTCCCCATCGTATTAAACTTATACGAAAACGCCAGCATCACAAAACTTTTCAGCGTGTTGAATTGCCGGTCTTCTACATAGTTGCTGGTTATAATTTGGGAAACACTCAGTTGTTGCCTGAGAATATCGTTGAACAACAAGGTAATGGTTCCGGAATTATTTTCCAGAAAGTTTTTGCTGATTTCCGCATTCCATAATAGTTCCTGCTGATTATATTCGTCGGAAAAACCGGTCATTGACCTGTAGTTCATTTCACTTGAAACCGACCAGGATTTGGGCAGGTTAATTTGAGTACTCAGAAACCCTCCTAAAGATGAAATGTGCTTATCCAGCATGTTTTCATTCGAATAGGTCGTATTACTGAGTTCATACTTAACTTTACCCATCATGTAGAGCCAGTTCCATTTGAATGTCAATCCCAAATCCTGATTTAAAGTTGTGGTGGTGGCAATTGTTTTTTGACTTCCTGTGCTGCTATTGACAGTTGAAAAACCGATGTTATTACGTACTCCGGATCTGGTGTAGTTGCTTAGTTGAAAATTTGCAGACAACGGACGGTTATACATGAACATACCGGTTACATTCCATGAGCCGGACTGATTGACCGGACTGGTGGTTTTAATGCCGGTTTCTCCATCATAATCGGTAAAATTGATGATGTCATTCAGGATATAATTTCCCTCGATGTTGACCAAGACAGATTGTTGATTTGTCCGGTTGTTGTCGTTGTAGCGTAATCTTGACCAATGGGTGAATTGGGGCAGTAAGTCGGGATTCCCAACCCGGATATTTGTCGGACTGCTTTCATCTCTCGAAGGATCAAGCTGCGCAACAGTAGGAGAGGTAGATCTGCCCCGATAATCGAATCGGAGGTTTTTCCCGTTTCCCATGTTGTAAACTAAGTATCCGACCGGTGCGAAATTATACGTCTGTAATCCGGGGAAAAAGGTGATGGTTGAATCTGTGCCTAATGCTGAACCATGCTGTATAAATGAACGACTTTCGATTTTCGAAGGATTAAAGTCGAGACCGAAGACATAACTGACTTTACTTAATACGCCTCTGTAGCTGATTCCCAGTTGTTGTGTCAGGGTAAGGTTTTCGAGACTTTTACTGTACGGCAAATCCAATATCGTGTACTCACCGGTTTCAGGATCAGGCTTGAAAGTGTTTTTCATGTTTTCACGGCTGTCAGCCCTGAACCAATACACGAACTGTAAGGAGTGTTTGTCAGCCAATGGTTCAATATACGAGATATACAGACGATTGTTGAATCCGGATGTGTTAGTTTGCCAATGTTGATCCCGTATGACTTCCCGGTTGTTTTTTCTTCTGTAATAAAAGTATCGGGCATTGGTTTCTCCCGAACCGGTAGATGAATTATATCGTGAATCAATATTAAAAGACAACCTGCGTCCTTTTTTCTCGAACTGATGGGAAGCTGTAAATAGACCACGGAGATTTAGCCCTGGTGAAGTAGAACTAAACGAGTAATCATTGGTGTTAACTGAATCTCTTGCTTCGTTTCCTGCTTGCAATAAAGACATTCCGTCGGTATTCCGGCTTGTGATATTATAGGAAGCAGAAGGACTAAATGAAAATACCCACTTGTCGATTGCGCGTGTTTCGATTTTCCCGCTGAAGCGAATTTCCTGCGAGTTTACAATTTGCGTGATGGTATCGGTTTGATAAGATGTGCTGTCTTGTAAATAATATTGTCGCTTGGAATTACGGTTTACAATACTTTGATTTTGTCCATAAGAAATGTCTCCGTTGATTACCCAGGGAGATTTTCTTTCTTTTCCGGATGAAAAATTGATGCCGGTTGAGAAGGACGAATTTAAGCCGGGCTTACCGCTACCGGTTGTGCTGCCGCTTCCCCCGATTGTCATGCCGTTGATATTATTGCCATTGACGACAATTCCGAGTTGCGTGTCTTCGTATAGCCTTGCAGCAAAGGAGTTGACCGAATAACGCAACAGATTTTCTTCACTACCATCGGGCTCTTGTCCGATGCCCAGGTTATTGCTTGATAACCAGCCCCGTTTTTTCTCTTTTTGAATTCCGATGTTAATCACGATATTTTCTTCGCCGTCATCAATACCTGTTAGTTTCGACAGTTCAGACTTATCTTCAATAACCTGTAACTTTTCCATGATGTGTGCAGGAATATTCTTGATGGAAAGGTTGGGATTACTGCGAAAGAAATCTTGTCCATCGACCATGACTTTCTTAACTTCTTTCCCGTTTACGAAAATTCTTCCTTCTTCGTCAATGGTAATTCCGGGTAATCTCTTCAGTAAATCCTCCACGACAGCATTTTCTCGTAACCGGTATGCAGTGGCATCGTATTCCATGGTGTCATTTTTAACAACCATTTCACGCCGTTGGGCAACAACCGATGCTTCGGCCAATACAATCGTGTTCTCCGGTATTAGTATTTCTCCCAGATCATAGCTGTTTTTTTTTGAGGTAATCTTTACCTCCTGATAGGTGTTTTGATATCCAATGCTGGTAATCAAAATCAAATACTCATTAACTTTCAGGTCATTAAGTTGAAATATGCCGTCATCGTTACTGGTGGTACCTTTGATAAATGAACTGTCGTTTTTCAATAATAATTGTACTGATGCGTATGGAAGAGGGGTTGGTAAATTGTTTTCAAGTGAGATAATCTTACCGGTGATAGATTTGATATCTGATTTAATCTCAGCAAATGTGTCATCTGCAAAAAGATTGAACAGAAGGAATGCGATAATGAAGTATTTATTTAATGACAATAAATCGTTGTTTTGCATGAATTTGATTTTCTGAAACGACACAGGTTTCATCTTCCTGGGTAAGAAATGCAAAACTAACAAAAAAAGTGCTTAATACAAAGCATTAACACGTGAATTAATGGCGTTGATCAGCTATTTACATATTTTAATATTGTTTTGATTAACTCATTTCGATTGATGGGTTTTGAGAGTATATCATTAAACCCTGCTTTTTGTATTTTAACTCTTTCTTCGGTAAAAGCATAAGCCGTCTGGGCAATAAGTGGTATGGTGCGATTTGATTTCCGTATTCTCTGAGCAGCTTCGATACCTGATATGCCGGGCATTCTGATGTCTAACAGTAGTAGGTCAATGTCTGGGATTGAATTTAGTTTTTCTAAGGCTTCCAAGCCATCATTGGCTCTCGTTATGTGAATATTTTTATGTAACAACAGATTTTCAAGGTAAAGAAAACTGATCTCGTCATCTTCTGCAACAAGGATATTCAGTGGTCTTGTGAGGGAGTCGAAAGTAAGCTGATTATGCTCCGTGGTTTTTTCGACTTGCCCGATTGGTTTGAAAGGAGTTGTGAAGTAAAATGTACTCCCTTTGTCAACTTCCGATTCAACCCATATCTTTCCACCCAACATTTCAACATAAGCTTTTGAAATAGCTAATCCGATTCCAGAACCTTCGTGCGAACGGGTAATGTCGAGATCGGACTGTACAAAACGGTCGTATATCGCGTTTTGCCTGTTTGCCGGGATGCCACATCCGGTGTCTTTTACGTAAAATTCCAACATGTCTTCTTTAATTTTATAACCAAAATTTATACTCCCGGTTGTCGTAAATTTTATAGCGTTTTTTATTAAATTGATACATACTTTTTCCAGTAACGATTTGTCTGTTTCAATGAGCAATGAGTTATCGGTTAATTGATTATCCAGCGTGAGTGTTAAGTTCTTTTCGGTAGCCTGATTACAAAAGAAATGCAATAATCCCGTCATAAACTGTTCAAGGTACACTTCAGACTTATGGAGGATAATCTGATTGCTTTCAATCTTTGAAATTTCTATCACGTCATTGATGGTGTTTAGCAAGCGGTTACCACTTTTCTTAACGATGTCTAAGTATTTCTTTCGATCTGTCTCCATCAGATCATGATTGTCCAACAAATCAATAAATCCCAGGATACCGTTCATGGGAGTACGAATTTCATGGGAAATGTTTTGCAGGAAGACTGTTTTCAGGTGATCGCTTTCTTCCGCTCTTATTTTGGCCGTCAGGAGTTCTTTTGTTTTAATCTTAACAGATTGTCTGAGAGAATAAATAAAGGCAAGGGCGAGTAACGCGACAATCGACATAACAGCCAACAACCATTTGATAGGTAAAGGAATACCATGTTCATGTTGGTGAATGTCAAGCCAGTTGTGCAATGAAATAAAATAAGCAGATTCCGGATCATTTTTTAACCGTGCAATGTTTTGGTCAAAAACTCCTAATATATCCTGTGGAATATGTTTGTTAAATCCGAAGTATAATTCATTGGGTTGGAATACGATGCCGGTAGGGACTATACCCGGATCAAATTCATCAGAGAAATAGAAAAAGCGGTCAGCTACAATTAAATCAACTTCATCCTGAATCAATGCGTCTTTGGTTGATTCATAATCTTTGAACGTGATAACCTCATAATCTAAATCGAATTTCTTTTTTATTTTTATTGACAATAGTTCTTCCTGATACGAGTCTTTTAACAAACCGATTCTTTTACCTTGTAGTTCGTTAATTGATTGTATGCTGTTAGATTGTTTTGCAAAAATCTCAAGCCAGGTGCTTATTACCGAAAGGTGGTTGAAATTGAATAAAGAGTCACGTTTGGTTGTATAAGCCATATCAGGTAAGATATCAATTTCTCCCAACGAAAGCTTGTTGAGAAGGGCCGACCAATCATCGTGAACATATTCAAGAATTAAGTTTTCTTTATTCGCGATGTCTTTTAGAATATCAATAAAAATTCCATCGGGTTGTTCTTCATCGTTGATGAATATTTTAGGTTTATTTTGATAAACACCTACTCTCAACGATTTATCAGGCATGCTTTCGTAAGCTGATGCCGGACAAAGCATTATGAGCATAAACAATAAACTGATCAGCAGGATAGGATTTGTTTTTGTCATTTACCAGCATATTTAGTTTGCCATTGTATAGACAACAAAAAAGAGCGTCTTTTGTTAGACGCTCTTTCTATTTTATCAGATAAATATGTATTTCAGTATAAATAATACTGCCAGAACGTACATTCCGATGCTAAGCTTTTTGAAATTCCCTGCAATCAGGTTGATAACGACATAACTTAATACACCCAGCGTAATTCCTTCAGCGATGCTGTATGCCAGTGGCATGGCAATAATACAGATGAATGCCGGAATGGTTTCCGAGAAATCTGTAAATTCCAACTCCTTGATTGGTCCCAGCATATAAAGTCCTACCAGAATAAGAGCCGGAGCTGTTGCAGCACCCGGGATGGCTAAGAAGATTGGAGAGAAGAAAAGCGCCACAGCAAAACACAAAGCTGTAATCAGGGCAGTCATTCCGGTTCTTCCACCTTCTGAAACACCGGCAGCACTCTCAACATAAGTTGTAACGGTACTGGTACCTAACATGGCGCCTGCTGTTGTTCCAATGGCATCAGCCATAAATGCTTTTTTGGCGTTGGGTATTTTTCCGTCTTTGTCAAGCATCCCAGCTTTAGTGGAAACACCGACCAAAGTTCCCAATGTGTCGAAAATGTCAACGAATAAGAACGTAAACACAACAATCAGCATATCAAAAGTGAAGATTTCGCTGAATTCGAATTGGAAGAATATCGGCTCAATGGATGGGGGAGCACTGATAAATCCGTTAATTTGTGTGATACCCAGTGGAATACCTATCAACGCTGTCAGGATGATACCGATCAATAAGTCGCCTTTTACCTTTTTTACAACAAGAACGGATGTGATGATTAATCCAATCAGACCAAGCAAAGCTGTTCCCGAAGTAATGTTTCCCAATGAAACTAAGGTTGCATCGTGATTCACGATGATACCGGCATTCTGCAAGCCAATAAAAGCGATGAATAACCCGATACCTGCACTGATAGCGGTTTTTACAGATTTTGGAATGGCGTTGGCAATAGCTTCGCGAACATTGAACGCAGTTAACAAGATAAATATTACCCCTTCGATTAATACAGCTGTCAACGCGAATTGCCAGGTATGCCCCATACCCAATACAACTGAAAAAGCAAAGAAAGCATTTAATCCCATACCGGGGGCGAGAGCGAAAGGCAGTTTAGCCCACAAGGCCATCACTAAGGTACCAATGATAGCTGCAATAGCTGTCGTGGTAAAGAGCGCATTGGGATCCATTCCTGCGGCCGACAAGATATTCGGGTTCACGGCCAGAATATAAGCCATGGTCAGGAAGGTGGTTATGCCGGCTATAATCTCCGTACGTGGAGTGGTACCGTTTTCCTTTAGTTTGAAGAATTTTTCTAACATGATTATTAAATTTTAACCACAAAAGGCGAAAATAATGGATAGTGTTCACTATTCACTATTCGCTTACATGTGGTTTATTACTATAAATTGTATTTAACAGCAAGAGTTGGACAAGCTTTGAATCCGGCTACGCCTGCGAAGTTGTATCCCAATTCAATTTCGCCTCCGGCAGAAATTTTCTTGTTGAAGTTGTACCAGAGCTGTGGTTCGGATAAGAAAATATAAGATGAACCGAAGAATGTTTTTTCGCGCCAGAAATCAGCAAAACCGGTAAAGGAAAGTTTTCCCTGTAGCATATTCATATACCAAACTGCTGTCAACTGGAAGTTGTGAGGATCAACATTTCCCTGAATCAGTTTATACATGGCTGAAAGAGAGATTCCTTTTGAGAAATCCTGACTGTTCAGACTGTAGGTTCCACCTAACAGGTAAGCATTGTTGATTTGGAAACTTGCTCCACCGTTTTCGGCATGTAACCCACCATTGTACTCAACGTGAGCCGATAAGGGTCCATCCCAGAATTTCAGTTCCCGTGCAATTTCGAAGTAAGCTTCGGTCGGACCGCCGGCATTGTAGTTCATGTCCACAAAGTAGAACAAACTACCGTTTGCATCCGGTTTGAAACGTTCGATCGTGCTGGTGAGATAATTTCTCCCTTGCCCGAAATCGTAATGTAGCTGAAGATTAGTCTGTGCAACCAGACCTGCACCTGCAAACAGCAAGCAAGCTAAAATCAGTTTTCTCATGAATGTTGAATTTAAATAATTAATAAATGTTGATATTTATGAAAATCACACAAAAGTAAGAAAACGGTATAATTTAACAAAAAATATGGGTGCTAAAATGGGGTAATTGTTAATAAGTTTTGAATATTTATCAAAACCAGAACCCAATGTTTACTGAAGTGGTCAATTTATTATACACGTCTGAGTAGCCCAGCGTAAACTCAACCGGACCAAATGGCGATTTATAGGAGTAAGTTATACCGCCACCTATGATTGACTTATATGTGTTGAAACGGTTGAATTCATCACTGTGCAGCAGTAAATTTGCCGCGAGTGTAAGGTGATGTTTTTTGTAGATGTTGGCTCTGTACTCAACGCAACCGATAAAGGTGTTTTTTCCGGTTGACCAAAATGAAGGTAAACCGTAGAAAGGTAGGTGGTGGTTGAATCTGACTTCATAATCCTTTGCTGCGATGAAGTTACCCAGCTGAAGAGGTACATCACTGAATATAGTACGACCATACGCATTTAACATCAGTGTAGATTGTCTTGTTAACGCAATGCTACTTCGGTTTTTCAGCATCCAGATTGGATTTATGATATTGAAAACCAAATCCTCGGTAAGAGAAAATTCCGTGTATAATTCACTTCCTTTTGTTGGAAAGTAATAGTCATTCAGACTGTCATAATGATAATAGCTATACAGATGATAGAAAAACTTACCGCCTCCGGCTGACGAATAATCCGGTAGCAGACCATTTACATTAAAGATTTCACCCCCATAAAACTCTTGTTTAACACCTCCACCTACGATGGAATGTCTCAAAAAGGGTTGATAGGTAAATAATTTTAATGAAGTGGTATAAAGCTTCGTATCGAAATGGTTATTTTTAGACGTGAAAATGGTAGCCTGATTAAAGTTTCCATCTGCCTGAATGGCTATTTTAGGCAGTTTCTCCCTGTCGAGTTCTGCCAACACGCTGAATCCGGGATTGGCTGAGATATCAGCTGTAAATGACAATAAACCGAATGTTTTGGTGTAGTCTTTTCGGGTTGAGTTTAATACAACAGAAATGCCGCTTCTCGTATTCAACCGCATGCCGACATTGATGTTCCAGGCCTTTCCTTCTTCGATATAAAAATGCAGTATTTTACCGTTTTTATCATCATCCAGTTTGAAATATACCCGTTTGAAGACACCCATACCGTACAGGGAGTTGATCGACTGTTTAATGTCGTCATAACTGTATTCTCCCGGGAATGTTTTGTTAATCATGTTGGTCAACAGATTGTCGGACATGGAGTAGTTCCCTGAAAATTTAATGCCGGTAATTCTCCATTTTTGTTGTTCGACAAGTTTAGTGGGTACGGTTTTATATAGAAGTTTGTGTTTGGTTTTCAGTTCTCTTAACTGGTCTACGACTGCCAGTGCCGAGTTTGTTCCCCTTATCATCAGGGTGTCCAGTGCTTGTCTGCTAAAACTGGAAGTATAATAACCAGTAATATCAGGTCGAATGATGACATCACATAAACTGTTGTTAATGGAATCTTTATTCAAGGAATAAAAATTGATAATCTGGTTGGTTAGTTTGTCTAAAGACCCAATTTGATCTGCCTGATAGAGGTCTTTACGCAAGTCAACACCGATAATGATATCTGCACCCATTTTTTTTGCCACATCAGTTGGAAAGTTATTAACCAAACCGCCATCGACCAATAAATAGCCATTGTGTTTTCCGGGGACAAAAACTCCCGGAATTGCCATGCTGGCGAAAATGGCTGTAGGAAGAAACCCTTCGGTCATAACGATTTCTTTTCCCGTTTCCAGATCAGTACCCACGCAGGAAAATGGTACCGGAAATTTTGTGAAATCGGCATTTTCGGGAAGATTTGCCGTCAAGCCACAAAATAAATTCAGTACATTTTGGCCGTTAACCATGCCACTCGGTAAGGTCGGAAACTTATTTTCGGCTACCGGAAGTGTGATGACATAACGTTGCTGTTCTGTTTTGGATGTTTGATCTAACTCACGACGAGGCACATAATCGGAGAGCAGTTCCGGCCAGTTGCCTTCTTTGGCTAACTTAATGATGTCATCTGCTGTATATCCGATGGCATATAGTCCGCCCACAATACTCCCGATACTGGTTCCAACAACAATGTCAATAGGGATTTTTTCTTCTTCCAACACTTTCAGCACACCGAGGTGCGCAAAACCCTTAGCGCCTCCACCGCTTAAAACCAAAGCAACTT
This sequence comes from Paludibacter sp., assembly GCA_024710005.1. Lineage (GTDB taxonomy): Bacteria > Bacteroidota > Bacteroidia > Bacteroidales > Paludibacteraceae > Paludibacter. The sequence goes on from JANJVQ010000010.1 coordinate 43,847, forward strand.
TGGGTCGTTCAGAAGCCTGAGCCTGACTCCAAAACGAACAGAATAATAGTAAAATCAGCGTTAAAAGCTTACGAAACATAACAGAAGTTTTATTACTTTTCAAAAATACGGATAATATTTTGATTTTTTTGATATATTTGTTGCCAAAGTTATGCGATAATTGTTGTATTATATATTTCTGCGACAAATTTAATAAATATTCAAGCAAATGAAAAAAATCAAATTACCGTTGCTGGTATTCTTTGCCCTGTCGATGCTTTTTGTAAGCTTGTCGTTTGTTAAAATCAATCAACAGGGAGAACTGCCCAGAAGTGCCGGAGCACTTTATCTTCAGTACTGTGCAAGTTGCCATGGTGAAAACTTCGAGCGTTTTGCCGCACGTCAGTGGGTTTATGGAAATTCAGTTCAGGATGTAGTCTCTACGCTGAAATATGGACGACCAGCTATTGGTATGCCTGAATTCGGGAAAGCCATGTCGGATAGCGAAATAAATACTTTAGCGCAATATACGATTGAAAATGTAGCCAGGGTTCCGGCCATTATTCCTTCTTCGTTGAATGTAAAAGATACAGTTCGTTCGCTTGATTTAGATTTTGTGTTGGAGGAGGTTGCGGGCGGAAATATGAAAATACCCTGGGGAATGGCTTTTCTTCCCAATGGCGATATGTTGGTTACTGAAAAATCAGGCGTGTTATATCTTGTTTCTGGAGGTAAAATGATGGTGGTTGATGGTTTGCCTGAATTGTTTGTCAGAGGGCAGGGCGGATTGATGGAGGTGGCTGTTCATCCTCAATTTGAAAAAAACAGTTTAATTTATATAGCTTATGCTGATGGAGATGCTTCAAATGCACTGAACACGTCAATAGGAAGAGGAGAGTTGAGAAATGGCAGACTGGTTAATTTTGAACGCATTATGCGGGGTATACCAGGTACAAACGCCGGAGTACATTTTGGTTGCCGGATTGTTTTTGATAAGGATGGTTATTTGTATTTCACCATTGGCGACAGGGGTAGAAAAGAAAATGCACAGGATTTGTCGAATCATTGCGGTAAAGTGCATCGAATCTTCGACGATGGCAGGATTCCTACTGATAATCCATTTGTTGATGTCCCAAACGCGGTGAAAAGTATTTGGAGCTATGGGCACAGAAATCCACAAGGACTGGTGTATGATCGAAAAACAAATTTGATCTGGTCGAATGAACATGGGCCAAAAGGCGGTGATGAGCTTAATATTGTAATGAAGGGAAAAAACTATGGTTGGCCGGAAGTAACTTTCGGTATTAATTACGATGGAACCATTATTACAAATGATACGGCCAGAGTAGACGTAGAACCGCCTGTATATTACTGGATTCCATCCATTGGGCCGAGTTCGTTGGCTAAAGTGTCCGGTTCGCGCTATCCGGGTTGGGAAAATGATTTTCTGAGTGGTTCTTTAAGCTTTGAATATTTGGAACGAACCATTATGAAAAATAACAGGGTGATTGCTACTGAAAAATTGTTACACAAAATTGGCCGTATTCGCAATGTAGTTCAGGCGCCTGATGGATATCTTTATATTGCTGTTGAGAACCCGGGCAAGGTGTACAAAATTGTTCCTGTAAATTGAAAATGCCTGTGGGTTATCGGAGACTGATTTTTGTTATATGGCAATGTGCCGCTTTTTTATTCGCTAATGCCGTTGAGCATGTAGTTAATACTGACAGCACAAGGTTAAAAAGTATTCAGTTAGATGAGTTGTTGGTATCTACATACCGTTATCATGCGAATATACGTCAACTTGCTGCTCCGGTACAAATCATCCGTAGTTCAAATATTGAAAGAAATGAAGCAGGTGATTTGTCTGCGACACTGAATCAGATCCCGGGAATAAATATGCAGTCAGGCACTTTTCAGACTACTAAGTTCACAATCCGGGGGATTGGTTCCCGCAGTCCGTACAGCACCAACCGTACCCGTGCTTATCTGGATAATATTCCGCTAACAACCGGCGATGGAACTACGGTAATGGATGATGTGGAATTGGGCTATATTGAGAAAATTGAAATAACCAAAGGTCCGCATTCAGCCTGGTATGGCTCGGGTATGGGAGGAGCAGTACGTTTCGTGACAAAGCAAATACCAGATAATAATCAAAATATTGCATCACAATTCAGTGCAGGAACTTATGATTTCCGAAAATTCACGGTATATACACACATTCCGAATGCATCTGGTTATACTAATCTCGGACTGACAAGTTTGTCCGGGGATGGCTATCGTCAGAATAGTAATTTTAAACGCAAATCAGGTATAGTGTCGGGTCTGTTCAGCAATAAAGGTAAACTGAATTATTTGTTGACTTTTAGTGATGTACATGCTCAAACACCAAGTTCGATAGATGAGGAAACTTTTCGAATGTCACCTTCGAATGCAGCACCCAATTGGTTGTCGGTAGCAGGTTATAAAGCGTATGAACGCATACTTGCCGGTATCAGGTCGGATTTACCGATTAATCAGCAGTGGAAAAATTTGTTGACGGTATCCGGAAGCTGGTATGATCAGTATGAGCTACGACCCTTCAATCATCTCGACGATCGGGCAATGTCTTTTAGTTTGCAGGATAATGTAGTGTTTAATAAAAATAACATGACAATCTCGACTGGAATTGAATGGTTGCATGAAAACTACTTCTGGCGTATTTTGGCAAATAATGACTTGTCAGAGTTGCAAAAAGCAACAGAGTTACGAAATCAGTATAATGCTTTCTTTGGTTTTGAAGGCAGGTTTCATCCCTCCCTTACATTTTCACTTGCCGGGAATCTAAATGCGACAACCTATTCGGTTCAGGATTTATTTGAAACCGATGAAATTGATTATTCGGAAAATTATTTTAATAAGTTGATTTTTTCGCCCAAATTGGGTTTAAACTATCGTTACTCCGACCAGTATTCAATTTATACTTCCATTGGTCACGGATTTTCAAATCCTACTGTTGAGGAAAGTCTCGACTCTGAAGGATTTCTCAATCCATATCTTAAACCGGAACAGGGTTGGACAATGGATGTTGGAATGAGAGCCAACAACATTACCAATACTTTATTTGCTGATTTCTCGGCATACTACATCTTACTGCATGATTTGCTGGTGACGAAACGACTTTCGGAGTCAGTCTTTTACGGAGCAAATGCCGGTACGGCCATTTTAAAAGGACTGGAACTTCAGTTGCGGTACAAACCTTCAGAACTTATTCAGCTTACCGGGGCATTTAACGCATCAGAAAACAGGTTTAAAACTTTTATTTCAGAAGATATTGATTATGCCGGCAAACATTTACCCGGCATTCCTGAGATGCATGCACATGTTGATATGCAAACAAATTTATTCCGAAACTGGGAGTTCAATGCGGTATATACACTTTCAGGAAAACAATACCTGAATGATGCCAATACGGCTCAGACAGGAAGTTGGCAAACCATCAATTTACGGAGTGCATACACTATCGATCTGGGTAAAAAAATACAGGTACAATGTGTTGTTCATGTAAATAACCTGCTAAATGAGCATTATGCATCAATGGTGCTCATCAATGCACCATCTTTTGAAGGCAGGGCTCCCCGGTATTACTATCCCGGAATGCCACGTAATTTTCTGTTTACGATCAGGTTAGGTGTAAAATAACAACCCCTGATTTTTAGTCAGGGGCTGCATGATTCTTATCTTCTGTTTCTCCAGGGTTTATCACTGCCCGAAGTTTTTCTTCTGCTTTCGCTTTTCCGTTCGTTGTTGCCTTCCGGCTTCCAACTTCCTCCGGATGATTTGCGATCATCTCCTGAAGATTTTCTTCTGTAACCGCCATCACTGTTATATGGTCTGTCAGTTCTTCGTTTTCCGCTTTCAGGTCTCCGCTTTCCGCTTGATTCAGAATATCCTTTACTTTCTCTGGCAACGCCAAGTTCGATGTCCTTCTGATCGGCAAAGGCATTGATGATTTTATCTGATTGATCTGCGAAAATATCAAAAAATGTAAATTTATTGGTCACTTCAATATCTCCTACACTGATGGTTTTGTCACCAACAACATCATTGATAATGCCAAGTAATCTGGATGGATTAATACCGTCTTTGTTCCCGATATTCATTTTAAAACGAATTTTATCGCCACGTTTTGAACCTCTGTCGCCTCTGTTACCCCTGTCACCTCTGTCACCACGGTCATCCCGTTTCATTCCTCTGTCACGTTCATGGTAATTCAAATCTTCAGCGTCTTTGTAATAATCAAGAAAACGGTTGAATTCCAATGAAACGAATCTTTTTAGCAGTTCAGATTTATCGAGATATTCCAGTTGTTTCATGATTTGGTCCATGTACGGACTGATCTGTTCTTCGTTCACCTCCACCTGCTGCATTTTATCAATCATGTGAAACAATTGCTTTTTGCAGACTTCCAGTCCGTTCGGAATTTGCTGTTGCTCAAAATTTTTCCTGAGCATCCGTTCGATATCCTTGATTTTGAACTTCTCTTTCGAATGAATAATCGAAACAGAAACTCCTTTTTTGTTGGCACGACCGGTACGACCGCTTCTGTGGGTGTATATTTCCACATCGTCGGGCAGGTTGTAATTGATTACATGGGTAAGATCGCTCACGTCCAATCCACGGGCAGCCACATCGGTAGCAACCAGCAACTGGATGTTCCTGATGCGGAATTTCTGCATTACGGTATCTCGCTGAGCCTGTGACAAGTCACCATGCAGTGCATCAGCATTGTAACCATCTTTCATTAAGTGATCGGCTACCTCCTTGGTTTCCTGACGGGTACGGCAAAATACAATCCCATAGATATCAGGATTCAAATCGACAATACGTTTTAATACCAAATAACGTTGTTTGGCCTGAGATACATAATAGATGTGAGAAACATTGTCGGAGCCGGAATTTTTACTTCCTACCGTAATTTCCTCATGATCTTTCATGTATTTTTTCGCAATGCGGGCAATTTCTGCCGGCATAGTAGCCGAGAATAACGTTGTGCGACGTGTTTCCGGTGTTTCCTTGAGAATGGTTTCGATATCTTCCTTGAAACCCATATTCAACATTTCATCGGCTTCATCGAGCACCAGATAGTTGATGTTTTCCAATTTGATTTTACCACGTTCAATCAGGTCGATTAACCTTCCGGGAGTTGCCACGATGATTTGCGGTGTCTGATCGAGTTGTTTTAGCTGTGTGCGAATGTCTTCGCCTCCATAAACCGGCACAACACGGGTGTGCAGGTATTTGGAGAAATTCTTCAGATCGTTGGAAATCTGGATGCACAATTCGCGGGTAGGAGCGAGGACAAGCGCTTGCACCTGTTTGCGGTTGGCATCAATCATATTCAGCAAGGGCAGACCAAAAGCTGCCGTTTTTCCCGTGCCGGTTTGCGCCAAAGCGACCAGGTCGGAGTTTTGTTCAAGCATAAAAGGAATTACCTTTTCTTGCACAGGCATGGGGAACTCAAAACTGAGTTCTCCGATTGCTGAGAGAATTTCTTCCCTCAGGTTCAGTTCTTTAAATGTCATAATGATGTTTTAGTACACGTTTTGAGCAGTCATCCGGCGATAATTTCATTCGTTCTGAAACGTGTACCCTCTGATTAGCATACTGCAAATGTTGATGCAGTGGATTTCGGAATTTCACCCGCAACGCGTGGTTGTTTTTATTTTGCGGGTGCAAAGGTAATAAAAATTTATGAATAATATTATCTTTTACTTTGGAATTATTGTAAATCCCCATTTATAGTCCTGGTTAGCAGGGAGTATAAATCCTTTTTGTGTCCTGGCTCCCCAACTGTTATATCCGCCAACTCCCTGTTGTTTATAGTCCAGACAGACTTCAACATAATTTCGGGGGGTAATGTCATTGATGTGATGTAATCTGCGCAATACATTTTTTGCTTTTTCAGGATCTTTGTTGATTATTTCTTCCTGACTGTAATTTTGCCATTGATAATCACGGTGTTTTGCTTCTTCAGCGTCGAAATCTTCTATTGAATTTCTTAAGGCATTGAATCCAAAGGTATCGTGACTTCTGATCATCAATCCCTTTCCGTTTTTTGAAGTTAATGTTACCCAACGAACATCAGTTCTGTGACCATTCTCCTGGGGTCTGACATAGGGAAAATACATCTCTTCAGCAGTTGTTTTGTATAATCCGACCAGATATCCGTGGTTTCGATCGATGTAGTTTTCTTCAGGACCACGACCAAAATAACTGATGTTGTTCATGGACTCAGGTAAGCGAAATCTGACACCTATGCGGGGAATCTCTGGTACAGAATTCTGTTGAGTTGCTGTAAAATGTGCTGATACGTCCATCTTTCCATCCGGCATGATTGTATAGGTCAACCGATAGGTGTTGCCTGTAGATAGATTGTACACGGCTGAAATTACTGCATTGTTACCTTGCATGCTTGTTTTTATTGCCGACAGCAAATGGTGCTTACTTTGTTGCTTCCAAACCTGTAACCGCTTCGGAGCTCCGTTTCCGTAGTCATTATCGGTAGGCGCTCTCCAAAAATTGGGTTGTATGCCAAATTCATCCTGAATATATTCTTGTCCTTTGAATTTGAATGAACTAAGCGATGCTGACAATTTATTAAACACCACTGTCAAATCAGGAGACCAAACCTTTATAAATTCATTGTTTTCTTCCATGGTTAGTTTCTTCCCTTTGGATGTTTCAACCAACTTATCTGATGTAAATGGTAGTAGAAACTGATCATAAGCAATTACATGTCCGGCAGGAATCAGTATTTCATCCGTGTTGGTTTTTACTTCAAAATTAATGAAATACTCAATACCGGTTTTAGCAATTATATCTTTTAAGGGAATGGTGACAATTTCATGCTGTTGCGGTTCCAGCGATAAATTAAGATTACCTGCATAAAGGAACTTTTCATTTGCCTTCACCTGATAGCTTACAATATATTTGGATAGATTGGTGAAATAAAAGCGGTTGGTGATTTTTATTTGGCCTTTGGATAGATCTACAGCTTCAAATCCAACATTTTGATGGGTGTACTTTACTTCTGCCAGTGCCGGGTGTGGTTTTCTGTCAGGGTTAACCAGTCCGTTGCACAAAAAGTTCCCATCACTGGGTTGATTGACCCCATAATCTCCTCCATATTTAAAGTATTCTCTTCCGTTTTCGTCAACAGCAAGAAGACCCTGATCGACCCAATCCCAAATAAAACCACCCTGCAGATTGGGATATTTGTAAATTGCCTGCCACTGCTCCCATAAATTACCGGTTGAATTGCCCATGGCATGGGCATATTCTGAAGGAATAACCGGTCGGTCGGTACCAACCCTTCCAAGTGAGTCAAGCGTTTCGGCACTTGGATATTGAGGGACAAAGATATCAGTATTCCATTCCCATAATGCCCTTTCGTAGTTTACCGGTCGGCCCATCAGGTTTTTATCAGCTTTTTTGAGCCAAAGATAAGTTTGGTAAAAATTGTACCCATTCCCGGCTTCATTTCCCAATGACCAAAATGTGACTGAAGCATGATTCTTATTGCGTTCGAACATATTGATCGTTCGTTCCATAATAGGATTCAACCAGTCGGGGTTATTACCCAATCCACCTCCTTTTCGCAAGTTGTAAAACATGCCGTGTGCTTCGATGTTGGCTTCATCATACACATAAAATCCATATTCATCACATAGTTCATAAAACCGGCGACTTTGTGGGTAGTGACAAGTACGGACTGCATTGATGTTGTGTTGTTTCATTAACTCAAAATCTTTGCGCATCAGTTCTTCTGTTACATAATGACCTGTCTCGGGGTTGTGTTCGTGAATATTAACTCCTTTCAGCTTAATGGATTGACCATTAAATAGAAAAAGTGTATGTGGTTTGCCTTGTGGATTGAGTGCTGCAACTTCTTTAATTTCAATGCGACGAAAACCAACTTTGAATGGAATAAGCTCGGTAATAGTATTGTCTTCTTTCAACGTAATTAATAACCGGTATAAATCAGGTGATTCTGCTGACCATTTTGCTATTTTGGGAAGTATCCTGTTAAATGAACCAGTGGATATGCTTTCTGAGTCGACTTGTAAATTGTTAGACGCATGTGCCACGATTTTACCTTTTGCATCAATCAATTCGTAAAGAACAGTAATGTTTTTTGCCTGCACCCCTTTGTTTACAATATCCACGTCCAATTTAAATATCCCGTTGGTATAGCTGTCATCGAGGGTGGATACAATACGGAAATCCTTTACTGATATTTTTGGTTGCGAATAAATAAACACATCTCTTTCGATACCACTGATTCGCCAGAAATCCATGCATTCCAGATAAGAACCGGTAGTCCATCTGAATGCCTTGATCATCAAGGTGTTCTTGCCTGATTTAGCGAATTTGTTGATTCGGAATTCTGCCGGATTTTTAGAGTCTTCGCTATATCCTACAAACTGATTATTCAGATAAACGTAAGCGCCGGATTTAATCCCTCCGATTTGTAAAAAAATCTCCCTGCCATTCCAATCGGCAGGAATCTCAAATTCTTTTCGGTAAACTCCTGCCGGAATGGCCTCTGGCAGGGTAGGAGGTTGAGGATTGCGAGGTTGAAATTCGTATCCAAGATTGGTGTATATGGGTATTCCGAAACCCTGCACTTCCCAGTTCCCGGGAACTTTAATGTTTTTCCAATCGATGACGGAAGTATTATAATCTGTGATATTAGAAGGTAATTCTCTGTAATCGTCAGTATAGTAAAATTGCCAGGTTCCGTTCAGTGACTGATAAAACGGACTATTTTCATACTTGTATGTCAACGCCTCATTTCTGTTGTCGTAAGTCATTAAGGCAGTTCTGGGATGTTCTTTGTTGATGGCAAAAGCATCAATATCCTGCCAGTAAGGTTTTGAATTTGTTGATTCAGCAAGCAGCATTATACTTGGTAAGCAAATGCACAAAATCAGACTGAAGGTTTTAATTTGCATATTTTACAAGTTGAAAATTATATGACAAAGTAAAGTGTTTTTGTGATAGTTTTTATGACTTATTGTATTGAAAGTTTGTTTTTATGTTCAGTTTTGATTGTTTTTTTAAGAATATCGCAAGTCAATAAACAAAAAACGATCAAGACTAAACAGTCTCAATCGTTTTTCAACTATGATATAAATTGTTTAAAATTTATATTCCACAAAAGCTTCAATCGCTTCGTAGGAAGCTAATCCAAGTTGTTGATATAATGAGGCAGTTGCCCTGTTTCTATCTTCGGCACGTTGCCAGAATAGTCTTTCATCATTCCCCATAAACGGAGCGCTTTCCATTTGGGATTGGTGACGAAGAATTGACTTTCTTTTGTTGAGCAATTGTTCCGGACTGATAGGTACAGCCATTTCAATGTGGTCAATTTCCCATTCAGCCCAGGCGCCACGATACATCCAAACACGGCATTCGTCCATGATTCCTTCTTTTTTGAGTTCATCAATGGCAGCCAGAGCGGCGTTTAAACATACCTTGTGCGTTCCGTGCGGGTCGGCGAGGTCGCCGGCCACAAAAATCTGATGGGGTTTCACTTTTCTGATTAAATCCATCACAATCAGGATGTCTTTCTCTGTCAGATTACCTTTTTTAACAGCACCTGTTTCATAAAAAGGTAAATCAAGGAAGTGTACGTGTTCAGGTTTTAATCCCACGAATCTACAGGCAGAACGGGCTTCTTCCCTGCGGATTTGTCCTTTGATGAAAAGTAAATCTTTATAAGTAGAAGATTTAATCTCCTGCTGACTTAACAAAGCATCCAGCGCTTCATCTAATTTCGCGTCAGCCTCAACCTTACTTTTGTTATATTTGCTTGAAAGACTTTTCATCAGGGAAACATAACGAACAACTTCCTCATCACCTACGGCGATATTGCCGGATGTTTGATAAGCTACATGCACCTCGTGATTTTGATCCACCAAACGCTGGAAGGTGCCTCCCATGGAAATTACGTCGTCATCGGGGTGCGGACTGAAAACCAATACTCTTTTAGGGTATGGCAAAGCTCGTTCGGGACGATTGGAATCATCTGCGTTAGGTTTTCCGCCCGGCCATCCGGTAATGGTGTGTTGCAGGTCGTTAAATATCTGAATGTTTACATCGTAAGCTGAACCATATTTTACCAGCAGTTCATCCAATCCGTGTTGATTGTAATCTTTATTGGTCAGTTTCAAAATGGGTTTGCCGGTTTTTTCACATAACCAAACAATAGCCCTACGGGTCAGTTTGTTAGTCCAGTCGCACGAGCCAACCAACCAGGGGTGACTAATGCGTGTCAACATCTGAGCGGCATTAACATCCATTACTACCTTAGCATTTTTGTGCAGTTGTAATAAAGATGCAGGTACATTATCATCAGCTTTTTCTTCTACCACTTTTTTAACAATAGCAGCTTTGTGTTCTCCCCATGCACCCAGCGTGAGCTGACGGGCATCCATGAGGGTGGAAAGACCTATTGTAAAAGCATAGGATGGGATGTCAGAAGTGTTGTTGTAGAATGGTTTCAAATCTGCTCTTGACTGATCGTCGAGCAACATTAAGCGTGTTTTTGAACCAATATTTGAACCTGGTTCATTGTATGCGAGGTTGCCGATTAATCCGACACTTACCAGCACGAAATCCAAACCACCTTTTTCAGCAATCAGCTTATCATAAGCATGACAAAAAACATGAATGTTTTTTTCATTTGTGTCCGGTATGAGTGTATGAAAATTATCCGGATTAAAATCTACTTTCTGAAGCAGGTTATCTTTAATAATTGCCGTGTTATTGTGCTGATTCAGTTGTGATAACGGATAAAATTCAGTCACATTGAAAACAATCACATTGCTGAAACTCAATCCTTCCTCTTTGTGTAAACGTACTAACTCCTCATACACACTCAGGGGAGAAGAACCGCCGGATAAACCCAATACACAGGTTTCATTTTGAGCTTGTTTGTTTTTGATGATTGAGGCAATCTCGGCTGCTATTTGTTTTGAGCCTTGTTTCTCATCGTCATAAATCTCTGTATCAATTTTTTCAAATTGAGTTTGCCTGATTTTGTCAATGGCATCTTCCGGACAATAATAGCGTTCCGGAATTCTTTCCAATGTAATTTTTGAACTTAAATCGAATTGCATAATGATTATTATTTATCTTTTGAGCAGTTTTTTACAATTTCCTGCATGATATTGAATTTTTTTTCTTGTTGCTCTAACAACCTGAACTGGGCAATTGTTCGCTGCCAATTGTGTTCCGGGTGACTGATTTTATAATAGGTATCACCATTCAGATAGTCAGCAAAAAAACGTACTGTCTGCATATAAGTCAGCATTTTTGCTCCAAGTGCCAGGTACTCAAGTTCGGTGTCGGTAAGGAAAGTTGCTTTTTCAAGATAACCTTTCGTGTATGCTTCATAAATTGCCAAATTCACGTCGATATTATCCAGGTTTGCGTCATCTTCAGCTCCTGTATTGGCTGCGGTTCGCATGAAATCACCAAAGTCGGATAAAACGGTACTGATCATCATGGTGTCGAGATCGACGATACAACAAGGTTCATCTTTATCGTTGAAAAGCAGGTTGTTGATTTTCGTGTCGCAATGGTTGATGCGACCCGGGAGTTTTCCCTCCCTGTATAGTCGCTGTGGCAAACACATTTCATCGGCTCTTTTCAATAGCTCATCCACCATCCATTGTGTTTTCTCCAATCTTCCTGCCGGATTTTCTTTTACGGCATCTTTCAGTTGCTGTACCCTGAATTCTACATTGTGAAAATCAGGAATACTGTCGATTAACTGATTTGCAGGAATATCGACGATCATACAATGAAAATTACCGTACGCTTTTCCTGCTTCATAAGCCAGTTCGGGTGTGATGGCTTCGTAACTGTGTGTGTTTACAATATTAACGTATATTCTCCAGTAATTACCTTCATCATCTTTGTAAAAAAGCTTATTGTCTTTTGTTTCAATAAGTTGAAGCACCTTCTGTTCGATATTAGTTGCCCCTACCTCCCTGTATTTTTTTCTCAGGTGATCGGTCACAATGCGAATATTGTTCTGCAATCCCTCCACATCTTTAAAAATGTTGTGGTTAATTCTTTGCAGAAAATAGGATTCGTCATTGGGATTTTCTCCTGTCAGGATGAAAGAGTCGTTGATGTGCCCGATTTTAAGTGGTTTAATGTCGGTAATTTTAGTTTTGAGCTTGAATTGAGTCAGAATTTTTTCCATTGAAAATGTGTTTTACGAATAATAAGATGGTGATTTTTTGAATCAGCAAAGGTAGTTCAAAATTTTTTCATGGCACACATTACTGTCTTAATAAATATAAAAATGCACGTTCCTACATTTCATTTCCAACAACAAAATGGACTAATGATAAAAATATACATACAATTTGTACGTAGCAAACCTTTATAGTCCCTGTTGATAAAATGAATACGGTTATAACAGACGAAGTTATTCCGATGGATGTGAAAATTCAACTGAAAAAGCTGAATATGAACCTGCAAATAGCACGATTAGACTAAATTATTTTATTTATTGATTTCCAATAATTTATTTAGTTCGTTTGTTTTTTCTTTTCGAGTTTTTGCCAGATTGTTCCTTTCTCCTTGATCTTCTTTCAGGTTATAAAGTTGCGGGTTCAGATCATTCCCCAGTTCAGTTTTCGTCCAAAATTCAATGGGTTCATCCTGACTTGGTTCTATATATTTCCATCCATCTTTTACTATCGAAAGGGTGCTGTTGAGGTTTTGCTGGATAATAAAAGGTGCTCCTTTAGTTGTTCTGTTTTTGAGTAGCTTGCTTAAATCGCGACTGTCGGATGCGCTTCCTTCCTGTAAGCTTAGGCCTGTAATTGAAGCAAAAGAGGCAAAGAAATCAACCTGAGAAATCAGTCCGTTATTTGTTTTCCCCGGATTTTTGATCCCTTTAGGCCAGCGGACAATCAATGGTACTTTCGTGCCGGCTTCGTAGATACTGTACTTGCCGGCCCTCAGACCAGCTGCCGGTTTGTGGTTTCCCAGCAATTCTTGAGCATTATCATGATATCCGTCGTCAACGACAGGTCCGTTGTCGCTGGTGACTATAACGATGGTGTTGTCGGCAATTCCAAGGCTATCCAGTACATGCATAATCCTTCCTACACTGAAATCAAACGATAATATGGCATCTCCGCGATCGCCCATACCCGATAAGCCTTTGAAGCGTGGATGTGGCACCCGTGGCACATGAATGTCGTGTGTGCCGAAATACAAAAAGAAGGGTTTCTGCTGATTTCTGATTATGAATTCACTTGCTTTATTGGTAATGTTATCTGCTATATCTTCATCATTCCACAGGGCTGACTTTCCTCCTTTCATATAACCAATACGCGAAATACCATTGATGATTGATTGATCGTGTCCCTGTGATGGGTGTAATTTCAGTAGTTCAGGATTCGTGAGGGCCGTTGGTTCTCCTTCAAAAGGGGTTGTGTAGCTGACTTCGATCGGATCATCGGGATCAAGATTGACCACCCTGCCGTTTTCAATATAAACACAGGGAACGCGGTCGCCGGTTGCTGCCATGATGTATGAATAATCGAAGCCGATGTCGCTCAGGTTGGGACTTACCAACCCGTTCCAGTTCTGTTTTCCACGTTCTCCTCCGAGACCTAAATGCCATTTGCCAATGGCGCCAGTCGCATACCCCGACGATTTAAACATATCGGGCATTGTAAATTGTTCCGGACTGATTAACATGGGCGCATCGCCGGCTGCAATGCCGGTTCCTTCTTCCCTCCATGGGTACATGCCGGTGAGCATGCCGTAACGCGAAGGGGTACTGGTTGCCGAAGTGGCGTAACAGTTGACAAAGCGAATACCTTCATTGGCCAGCTTATCAGTGTTAGGCGTAGAAATGGTACTTGCACCGAGCCAGCTTAAATCTCCGTATCCTATGTCATCGGCCATGATAATGATAACATTGGGTTGATTGTTTGGCTCACGGTCAGAACTTGCACATGATGCAAATAATGCAATAGCTGGTAATACCGACAGTTTATCAGGAATTCTCATTAGTTTTCTCGAATTAGTTGTGTAACTTGTATTTTCAGGATGTCTGACAAAAGTAAATATTTCTATATTACTGTCAGAAGCTTTTTGGTTATTAGCATGTTAATCGAACGATACAGGGACTATTTACGAACAATTTTATACCTTGTGATTGCGTATTGACAATGAAATATATGTATATTTGTCAACCTTAAAACTGTAACACGGTATTAAAAACTGACATTATGCGAAGCAAATCATTATTCCTTGGATTTATTGTTTTAATCATCAGTCATACGCTGACTGCGGCTGATGATATATATTTCTCCAAAATCGGAATTGAACAGGGATTATCACAGCTTTCTGTTATGACTATCTATCAGGATGAGTTGGGTATAATGTGGTTTGGCACACGTGAAGGTATCAGCAGGTACAACGGGAATTCGATGGAACTGATTAAGCCGGTATTGAATGACAGCAACTCGTTGAACGGAAGTCTGGTCAAGAATATTTGTGGAAACAGAAATGGCTCAGTCTTTATTCACAGTCAGAATGGTGTCAATGAATACGATATACGTACCGGAAAAATGAGCATCATCCAGCGTGAGAACGTGGATGCCATTGCTTATGGCGTCAGAAATCTGTGGATTTCAGAGGGAAACAGACTATATGCCTGGCAGGAGGGCAAAAAGACGCTGTATCTCGAAATAAATGAAATTAAATCTCCTATCCGGGCAATTATGCAGACATCGGATCAACGTATTATTATAGGAACGTTATCTTCAGGAGTGTATATAATCGATCAGAATAAAAAACACAGGTTGGTAATTGCGGATTGCAGTCAGGTTTCTTCTTTGTTTGAAGATGAAAAGAAAAACATTTGGGTGGGAACGTGGCAGGATGGTTTGTTCAAAATTGAAAGAAACGGCAATATTCGAAACTACAAGCATGATGAACGTAATAAAACGGCTATCTCGTCAAACTTTGTTCGTACAATTTGTCAGGATAACAATCATTTTCTGTGGGTTGGAACCCGCAGGGGATTAGATAAAATGAATATCGATTCGGAAATATTTAGTCATTACCAGTCAGGAGGGACTCCTTCACTTGAATTATCCAATGAATCGGTATGGTCGCTTTTCAAAGATTCACAGGGTACCATTTGGGCCGGGACTTATTTCGGTGGTGTTAATTACTTCAATCCTGATATTGACTTTTACAATTTTCATAATTTACGTCAGGGTGTTTTTTTTAATAAGACTTTTCCTATTATAAGTGAAGTAATTGAGGATAAAAATGGTCAACTGATTCTGTGTACGGAAGGTGACGGATTAGTCATTTATAATCCTAAAACTAAAACGTACAGAAATATCAGATCCGGAGCCAATGGCAGCGGTTTGTCATCTGATAATATTAAAACAGCTTACTATGATGCGGATGAACATGTCGTGTGGCTGGGGACGCATCTGGGAGGTGTAACGCGTGTAAATCTTCAAAGTTTTCAAACAGAGCAGATTAAGCGTATTAGACCTGACTGGGAGCAATCAGATATTGTTCGGGCAATAGTTCCATATAAGGGTAATTTGCTGATTGCTACCTATAATGGTTTGTTTGTACTGGATAAACATACACGAAATATCAGTCTGTTTTCGGATAAGTTGCATAAAGAGGTCAGTTATTGTGTAGATTTAAAAATACTGGATGATGATATGTGGATTGCCAGCAGGGGATTGTTTCGTTATAATCTGAAAACAGGTAGGGTTCATGCTTATTACCGACAAAGTGGTGATTCGGCTTCGTTAAGTCATGATAATGTGATGAAATTGCTTGTCGACAGCAAAAAGAGATTGTGGATTGCAACCAATGGGGGAGGCATTAATCTGTATGACCCTAAAACAGACACATTCCGAAATTACAACAGTCGAAATGCCGGTTTAAAGAATGATTATATCAGCAACCTGATGGAATCTAAGTTTGGTTACATTTTCATTTCCACGACACACGGGTTAACCTTGCTGGATGTCGAAAATAGCAAAACCTACAATTATGCCTCTGAGAATGGTTTTCCGTTAAACTCACTTTACAATGGCGGCATGTGTACCCTGCGTTCAGGTGAAATTTATGTTGCAGGCATGAACGGGATGGTGTCATTTTACGAGGAAAACCTGTCGACCCCTCAACGGGCTTTTAACCTCAATCTGGTAAATCTCTGGATTAACAACAACCTTATTTTACCGGGAGATGAAAGTGGCGTGCTGAAAATGTCTCTACCATACACAAATACAATCAGGCTGAATCATAAACAATCCATGTTGACGGTTGAATTTGCCTCCAATAATTATATCACATTCAACAAACCCTTATATCGTTATCGCTTGGAAGGATTGTCGGATAACTGGACTGAACTCCCGATGGGGATCAATAAACTAAATTTCATGAACCTGAACCCGGGCAATTATCGTTTGCATGTGCAGGCACTTTCGCCCATTGATAAAGAGCCGGTTGCAAATACCTATTTGCAGATGCAGGTTTTTCCTCCTTTCTACCGGGCCTGGTATGCCTATCTGTTTTATGTTTTACTGGTTCTTTTTCTGGTCTGGAGATACATCGTTTTTACACGTTCCAAACTCTTGCTAAAAACTTCGCTTGAATATGAAAAGAAAGAAAAAGAGCATATAGAAGAGGTAAATCAGTCGAAGTTGCGTTTTTTCACCAATATCTCCCATGAATTCAGGACACCGCTGACGCTCATTGCCGGTCAGGTTGATATGCTGATGCAAATGAGTAATATCCAACCCACTGTTTTCAACCGCATCTTAAATATTAAAAGGAATACCCTGAATATGCAGAACCTGATTAATGAACTGCTCGAATTCAGGAAAAGTGAACAGGGGCATCTTGCTGTGAAAGTGGTTCAGCGGGATATAGTCGAATTTCTGTACGAAATATACCTGTCGTTTACAGAATATGCTAATTACAGGAATGTAAAATTTGAATTTGAAAATGCTGGTTTACGCCTGAATCTGTGGTTTGATCCCGTGCAAATGCAGAAAGTATTTTATAATTTGATTTCCAATGCTTTTAAATATACGCACAAAGAAGGTCGCATAGGTATTGGTGTCACTGAAACAGCCGGTGAAGTAATCATTGAAATTACCGACAGTGGAATCGGAATAGAGCCGGAAGCCATTGAGAAGATATTCGACAGATTTTATCAGGCAGAAAATGGCCTGCAGATTAACAACATGGCACCAGGGACTGGTATCGGGCTGGCGCTTACAAAAAATATCATAGAAGCCCACAAGGCCGATATTCATGTTATCAGTACGAAGGAAGTCGGGACGAAATTTATTGTCACGCTGAAAAAGGGAAATTCGCATTTTTCGGAAGAACAAATGGGTCATGACAAAGCGAATGAAGAATCCTGTCTGGTTTGTCTGGAAGAACTTGATAGCGAATTTATGGCCGAAATGAAAGAGACTCAGGTCAGAAATAATGAACCTTTGTATTCCATGCTCATCGTGGAGGATAATGATGAGTTGAGAGAAATGCTGAAACAGGTTTTTGAACCAATCTATAAAATTTATACAGCAGCTGACGGAGAAGAAGGCCTGACCATGACCATGGAACATCAACCGGATATTGTGCTGAGTGACTTGATGATGCCCAGGATGTCGGGAAGCGAGATGTGTTCCAAAATCAAAAACAATTTCCTGGTTTGTCACATACCGGTGGTATTACTCACAGCGCAGACGGCTGTTGAATATAATATTGAAGGATTGCGATTGGGAGCTGATGATTATATTACGAAGCCATTTAACATAAAGACCCTGATAACCAGGTGCAATAACTTGGTTAACAACCGGCGAATCCTGCAGGAAAAGTTTAGTCGCCAAGTCGATTCGTCGCCCCGACTGGTTGCAACCAATCAACTCGACCGGGAATTTTTGGAAAAGGCCCAGCAAGTTGTAGAAGCTCACCTTGATGACAGCGAATTCGATGTGCCGGCCTTTTCACGCGAAATGGCTCTGGGTCGCACGAAACTTTTCACGAAAATAAAAGGAATCACGGGACAAACGCCCAATGACTTTATCATCAACGTGAAACTCAAGAAGGCGGCACACTGGCTTACCAACAATCCGGAATACAATATTTCCGATATTACCTATATGCTCGGTTTCAGTTCGCCGAAGTATTTCTCCAAATGTTTCAAGGAACAGTTTGGGATTTCTCCATCAGTCTACCGGAAAGGCGATGGGAGTGAGGAAGAAATGGAGGAGGATGAGGAATGATTTGAAGTAGGGGCAGGGTTTATCCCTGCCCATCGATAATTCCAATTTGGCAATTGTGTCGTTGGTATGGGATGTTTTCTGTACAATTTTACCCCCTTTTCTGATGATAATTTATCCATAAGCTGAATTATTTACCTTAATTTTACATTCGAAAATTATTAAGTATAAATAATATCGCATGAAAAACTTCT
This sequence comes from Paludibacter sp., assembly GCA_024710005.1. Taxonomy (GTDB): domain Bacteria; phylum Bacteroidota; class Bacteroidia; order Bacteroidales; family Paludibacteraceae; genus Paludibacter. Next base: position 62,376 of record JANJVQ010000010.1, read on the forward strand.
TATTCGTTATCACTTTTCTCTGCATAAGCCTTTTCGCACATGCTTCTGCCGAACGCAATTTGCTGGCACAAAACAATAGTTCCGCAAAACTGGCCGGCATGCTGGTGATGGATCGCGCATGGGTGCCGTATCCTGCTTATAACGACCGTGCGGGTTGGGATAAATTACTTGGTGACAACAAGGATGTTTTAATTAAAAGAGGTGAAAAACAACTTGCCTATCAGTGGCAGGTAATCAAAGCAACTGATTACTTAGAGTATGAACGTTCGGGTGACCGGAATATCATGCAAAACCCCAATTCTGATAACAACAATGCCTTGTCGGATTTGGTATTGGCCGAGTTGGCGGAAGGAAAGGGGCGTTTTTTGGATCAAATCATCAACGGGGTATATTATAATTGTGAGCGGACTTCCTGGGTATTGTCGGCCCACCTTACTGCACAATTGTCGAAACGCACCTTGCCCGATCATACCGAACAGGTGATTGACCTGGGTTCCGGGGAGCTTGGCTCATTTCTGAGTTGGGTATATTATTTCTTTCATGCAGAGTTTGATAAAGTCAATCCGATTATATCCCAACGACTATATGATGAAATCAAACATAAAATCATCGATCCTTACCGGAATGTCGACCGTTTCTGGTGGATGGGCTTTATTCCCCGCTCCGATGGCATGGTGAATAACTGGAATCCCTGGACTAACTTCAATTGTTTGCAATCCATTGCTTTGCTCGAAGATGATCGTGAACAACTCAGCAAGGATTTGTATCGCAGCATGTTGTCGGTCGATAAGTTTATTAATTATGTAAACGAAGATGGCGCCTGCGAAGAGGGACCATCTTACTGGGGACATGCCGCCGGAAAGCTTTACGACTATCTGCAGCTGGTTCATTATATGACTGCCGGAGGTGTAACGCTGTTTGATCATCCGATGATTAAAGATATGGGAGAATATATTTCCCGTAGTTATGTTGGTAACAGTTGGGTGGTTAATTTCGCAGATGCATCCGCGAAGTTTTCTGCACCTGAAAGCCTGATTTATCGTTACGGTAAAGCGGTTAAAAGTAAGGAAATGATGGGATTTGCTTCGTATCTTGCACAACAGAAAAGTTCGACTATCGATTACGGGATTGATTTTTTCAGGGTGTTGGAATCTCTTACCTACAATCAGGAATTAAAAGGCTATACTGCATCCCACATTACACCTGATGTTACCGTATATCCTGAAACACAGTTTTATTATTTCAAAAACAACAACGATTTCTTTCTGGCAACTAAAGGCGGTTATAATGCCGAAAGTCACAACCACAACGATGCCGGGACTTTTTCTCTCTGGATTGATAAAACTCCCATATTCATTGATGCCGGTGTGGGAACCTATACCCGTCAGACTTTTGGACCAGAACGCTACAGCATCTGGACCATGCGCAGCAATTACCACAATTTACCTTCGGTAAACGGTGTTGAGCAAAAATTTGGAAAGCAGTATAAAGCAAATGATATACTTGTAGATGAGAAAAAGAAAACACTGTCACTCAATATAGCTTCAGCATATACTGAAGAAGCTACCGTAAAACAATGGATTCGTTCTTATCAGTTAAAAGCCAATGAATTGATTGTAAAAGATAAATTTACGTTGAAAAATGCGCTGCAATCCAACGAAATCCACTTCATGCTGTGGGGTGATATTAATATTAAGGAAGGAAAAGTAGCTATTCAGGTTGATGGTAAAAAAGTGGCCTTGCTATTTGATAAAAACACATTTGAAGCAAACATCGAAACCATTCAGTTGCCTGATGTTCGTTTGTCACGCGTATGGGGAGAGCAAATTTACCGTCTTACGCTGAAAGCGAAAAAGAAGGTGATGAAGGGTGGATATACGTTTAAAATAATTAGCGAATAGCGAAAAACGAATAACGGAAAACGGAAAACGAATAACGAAAAACGGGAAACGGAAAACGGGAAACGGGAAACGGAAAACGTACAGACGCGCTATTAGCGCGTCTCTACCACCACCAACCACCACCAACCAACCCAAAAAATATTAACAATGAATATCAACAAAAAACAAACATATATTGCATTAGGCCTGACAGCTTGTACGCTATTGCAGGCACAGGAAACCAAGCGACCCAATATCATTTACGTATTTCCCGATCAATTCCGGAATCACGCCATGCAGTTTTGGAATGAAGCAGGTTTTCGTGAACATGTGAATTTTAAAGCCGACCCGGTGCATACACCGGTGCTGAGTCGTTTTGCAAAAGAATCGGTGGTGCTTACGTCGGCGCACAGTAACTGTCCGTTGAGTAGTCCGCACCGCGGCATGATGCTCACCGGTATGTATCCCGATGGCAGTGGAGTACCGCTTAATTGCAACAATACCCGCCCCATCAGTAATTTGCGGGAAGATGCTGTTACGATTAGTGATGTGTTGTCGCAAAACGGCTACGATTGTGCCTATATAGGTAAATTACATCTCGATTATCCGACTAAAAACAACCCGCAAAATCCCGGAACCTATGTAGAAAAGAGAAATCCGGTTTGGGATGCCTATACACCGCCTGAAAGAAGACATGGATTCAATTATTGGTATTCATACGGGACTTTTGATGAACACAAGAAACCCCATTATTGGGACACCGATGGTAATCGCCATGAAATCAGGGAATGGTCGCCCAAACACGAAGCAGATAAAGCGATTGAATATCTCACGAAAGATAGAGACCCTCAGAAGCCATTTTACCTGGTTGTCAGTATGAATCCCCCGCACAGTCCGTATTACTCGCTCGAAGATGTGATGGAGGAGGATTACAACTTGTATAAAGACATTCCGCTGAACGAGTTGTTAATCCGGCCGAATGTCCGTGCCGATTTAGCTAAAAAACAAAAAAGCGCACCCTATTATTTTGCTTCTGTAACCGGAGTCGACCGTGAATTCGGGAGAATATTGGACAAGGTAAAAGAACTCGGTTTAGATGATAATACCATAGTTGTTTTTACATCCGATCATGGCGAAACGATGGCCAGTCAGCTCGAAGACCCCAAAAACTCACCCTATACCGAGTCGATGAATGTACCATTCCTGATTCGTTATCCCGGAAAACTGAAGCCACAGGTGAATGATGTGTTACTGGGAACACCCGACATCATGCCGACCTTGTTGTCGCTTGCCGGACTGGAAAAAGAAATTCCGGCATCGGTTCAGGGACAAAGCCTGACACCATTTTTAAAGGCAGCAAGCTGTAAACGCGATGCTCCAAAAGGAGTGCTATACATCCGCAATGTGGACGGAGAAAAAGATGCAGCAGGCAAGGTGCAAAGTTATTTTCCCATTGCACGCGGGATAAAAACCCATCGTTACACCATGGCAATCACCATCGATAAAGAAAAACAATTAAAAGAGATTTTGCTTTTTGATGATAAAAAGGACCCTTATCAGATGCAACCTTTAGATGCAGATAAAAACAAAAATATTTTTAAACAACTTACGAAAGAGATGGCTAAATTGCTGAAAAAAGCAGATGATCCCTGGTACAGGGAGAAAGTCTTACCGGCAATTATTTCATACGATAATTAACCACCTGTTCTTGTTGAACAGAGATGCCGATTTTTTAATAGATAAAACAGGATCTATTAATCCGGAAAACAGGTTAAACTAATACATTCTTAATGATAAACTATTTCTACCATATATACCCTAAGTATTTTACCATATATACCCTGGAGCTCTACCATATATATCCTAAATAGGTTACCATATATATGGTAGCGCTAATACTTCCTGATTTGTATTTTAATGAAACTGGATTTCAACAATAGTTTATATTGATGTTTGTATTAGTTGTTCAGGATATGGATTCTCGTAAGTCCTTATGAAAAATAACTCACATCGTAGATTAATCCTCCGGAATATTAATTATTACCGGAGGATTAATCTTTTAGTGCAATCTTTTCTGTTACTTGTTTGTTCTAATATTAACAATGTCACAGTCAATATTTTAAGGTTGTATTTTTTAATAGTCAGAATATCAGTGCAATATATTATTAGGTGAAAGTTATTCGTGTACAAAAAAAGGATATTTTCGCATTATTTTACGCCATATAGCGCTATAAACCACCTTATTTTTGCATCGTACAAGTACGCTTAAGTGGAGCAGAAAGTTAAATTAAAGACAGATTATTATAAAATCAACTTTTAAAAAAATTGTATTATGAAAAAAATTACTTTACTTCTTGTATTAGTGTGCAGCATGTCGATGTTCGCAACTCGTTATTTGGTACAAACCGGTGCTCCGGGTGCAGCTACATGGAGAGCTGCCGGAGATGGTGAGGTGCTGGTGGATCTAACTGTAAATGGACAGAGTTTGAATGCGTGGTATAATGGTTTATCAGCTTCAGTTGGTGACGAAGTTTGGGTTATAGAGGGGACGTATGTTACAACTGGTGTTACTACAATTAAAAATGGTGTTAGTTTATATGGTGGTTTCTCAGGTACTGAGAATACCTTGACAGAAAGAGTTAAAACTTCTGGTGACAATCCTTGGAACTTTGAAAATGTCACAACGATTGATGGAAATAATACAAATAAAGGTTTTAGTTCAGCTAATCTTGCAAACGAGACATACATTGATGGTTTTACAATTACAAAATGTAAAGCTACTGTGGGAGCTGGGGCAGAAATAGGTGTAAAAACTATTATAAATAATTGTATAATTAATTATTCTGAAGCAACAGGTACAACAAATGATGGTGGTGGAGGCATAAGAGTAAAGGGTGGAGTTGTTTCAAATAGTCATATACACAATAATACTACTGCTACTGGAGGTGGTGCAGGAATTGGTTCTCAGTCAACAAGTTTAATTGAAGATTGTCTAATTGAGAATAATACTGTTACTGGTTCAGGAAAAGGTGGAGGTGGTATTTATGTCGCAACATCAGGAGGTACAGTTATCAATAATTGTACATTAAAAAACAATACAGCTGCTGGGACTGGCGGTGGAATTAATATCTACTTCAGTTCATTACAAACCGGAGGAGTTACAGTTAATAATACAGAGTTTACTGAGAATAAAGCACTGGGAACTATTGGTGGAGGAATAAATGCACATGCAAACACAACTACTCCGATATCAATCAATGGATGCACGTTTAATGGAAATACATCTGCAACATATGGTGGAGCAGTGCAGGTTCAAACAGGAAGTTTAGTTATTGGGAAATCAGTATTTGTTAATAATATTGCTGGGACATCAACTTTAAATGCAGGGTCTGCTGTTTACGGACAATTAGCTTTTGAACTTTCAAATTCACTTATTGTTAATAATTCCGGTACATCAACAATATATATAAAATCTTCTAACACAAAACTATATAACAATACAATAGCGCAAAATTCAGGTTCTGTTGCATTTTTTGCAACTGTTGATATTGGTGGTGATATAAGAAACTGTATCTTATCAGGAAATAGCTCATTTTTTGGTTATAAAGATGTAACTAGCATTTATCCTACAATTATAAATACAGCATTTTCTGGGGATATATCAGGTATGACTTACCTTGGTTCAGGATGTTTTGGAGATATTATTTCTGATGAAACATATAATTTACCAACTAATTTCCAGGGAGCCAGTACAAATTCAATTGATAGTCTTGCTATTGTTAATGCTAATTGGGAACTTAAGTATAATGCATCATCATTAAATGCCGGGGCAACAATTTCTTCAATATTAGAAGACTTATCCGGCATTTCCCGTCCTCAGGGATCCGCTTACGACATCGGCGCTTACGAATTGTCATATTTCAACACCACGGTTACTTTTAGCGAAGGTGGAACTGTTAATGCATTGACATCAGGTGATATCTTATCAGAACCCAAAGGAAAACCATTGGCATTTACGATTACACCAAATAGTGGACAGCAAATTGCTTCAGTTAAATATAATGACGTTGAAGTGAAAGAGGAATTGGTTGAGGGTGTTTATACAGCTCCGGCATTAGCCGCCAATGCTACTTTGGTAGTAGAGTTTTCTTCTACTACATCAGTAAATGAAATAAATTCAGGTCTTGTTTGTTTTGCCAACGGAAATTCAATTGAAATTCGTGGCATGAAAGCAGGTGAAGAAATTAATGTGTATAGCATTACCGGTGCAACATTATTTGCACAAAAGGCTGTAAGCAATACAATGAATGTTCCTGTAGCAAGGGGTATCTATATTGTTAAAGCTGCCAATCAGGTTAAAAAAGTTGTTGTTGATTAACATAAATAAACCACGTTAGTCACGCGAGAAAATATAAAATAATACTAACTACCCTTTGTCCCCCCTTTGGGGGATAGGGGGCTAAAAAAATAAATCATGAAAAAACTGACTTTATTATTTACTATCCTTTTTTCTTTGCAACTCTTTGCAGAGCCTCAGCATGGAGTAATTTATGTGGTGCCCAATGGCACCGGAACCGGTGCTTCGTGGACAGATGCACTGGGCAATATTCAGGAAGCAATTTCTTTAGCCAGATCACAGGAACCGACAGCGCGAAAAGATGTGTGGGTCGCTGGTGGACAGTATGAAATTACGGTTGCTATCAATATTATTGATAGTGTGAATGTGTATGGTAGCTTTGCCGGAACTGAATCAGCTATTTCGGAACGTGCCCGTCCAGAAAATGCGAAACCCTGGGAGTATGTAAACCCAACTATATTGACAGGCAATGGTTCCAGGTTGATGCAGGCTACAGGTCATCTCGATATGGAAACCGTGATTGATGGTTTTACCATGCAGAACGGTAATGCAACCGGTTCAGCGCTCAGTTCTTCTGGTGGTGCCGTTGTGGCTCGCGGTAATGTAGTGTATCAAAACTGTATTATGCGCAACAATGCCGCTACCGGAGCAGGTGGTGCTGCCATCATGACCGGAGGTGCGATTCGTCATACATTAATTGAAAACAATACCCATACAACCGGTGGTAATGGTGGTGGAGGTATTTTTTCTAACCCTCCAACCGGATATCCATCTTATATAGAATCTTGTGTCATTCGTGGAAATTCTTCGACAATTCGTGGTGCCGGAATAGGTGTACAGGGTGGTGAAAAAACATATATTGCCAATAATGAAATCTATAATAACACCTCGATTGATGGTACAACCTTCAAACCCGGAGCCGGTATTTATTCGAACAGTGCCAATAATGTTGTGACCAATTGCTTGATTTATAACAATACCGGTGGAACAGCTATTTATTACAATGGTGGCAACTTGTATAACAACACCATTGTTAAAAACGTAGGAGGTGTATATCTGGCGGGAAATACAGTGAATGCAATCAATAATATTGTATGGGGATGCGCCACAGATGCAACCGGTACCACACCTACCAGTATTACGGGTGTTGCAAACAGTAGCTGGCAGGTAAAAAACAATGCTACTTATAACCCGGTTCCAACAGATAAAAGTTGGATTATTGATGAAAATATTCAGTTCTCATCCAATATGTCAAACGGAGACGTTATAGATCCCGCTCCCGGAACGGTAGGTAGCGGTCCGAAGTTTACCAAAACAACAAATTTCATCGGTGTTCCACAAACAGAGGAAAATATAGCCAACCTGGATAGTGCCAATTGGGAATTCAATACTTTATCCCCATGTGTGAATGCGGGTGCGCCGGTAGAAGTGGTTATTGCTGATTTCTATGGTTCTAACAGACCACAGGGTTTCCCGCTCGAAACGGCGAAATTCGATATTGGTGCTTATGAATTGCCTTATTATACGGTTGTAGCGGGTGAAGCTGAAACTGCCAATGGTTATATTTACTCTGCCATGGGCGAATTGTTAGCTGAAAACTTTACGCAGGGATTTGCCAAAGGCAGCACGATGGAGCTGTTCTTCGAACCTGCTGAAGGGTTTAAAATAGGTAGGGCATATTATGTTGTGTCAAACGACGGTGGACTCACGTTTACAGGTGAAGAGGTTGATTTCCTGAATGAATTGGATCAGGACTTATTCTGGACAACGCAGGTGAACGCTTCTTTCAAAGTGAAGGTTGTATGGGAATCGCTGACTGCCCTGAAGAATTTAAATCAAAGTGATATCAAATGTTTTAGTACAGGAAACGGAATTCAGATACAGGGAATTAAAGGCGGTGATATCATCCGCGTATACAATACTACGGGTATGTTAGTGAAAGAACTGAATGCCTCTGGTGAGCAAACAATGATTCCTTTACAACAGGGAATGTATGTTGTTCGTGTTGCTGACGGAGTACAAAAGGTGGTCGTAAAATAGTGGTAAATTGTAGAGACGCACGGCTTGTAGAGACGCACGGCTTGTAGAGACGCACTATAGTGCGTCTCTACATTGACCAAATGTTTTTCCATAACGAAATACAAAAAATCATGCAATATTTATTTTCAAAAGCAAACATTATCGCGCTTTTACTGATATTAACCTTCGGGATATCGGCTCAAAGTCAGATAAACATCACCGGTACCATCTTTGATGAAGCAGGTGAGACCCTTCCGGGTGTGAATATTTTGCTGAAAGGTCAGGAAAAGGGAACGATTTCTGATTTCGATGGCAAATTTGGGATTAGCGTGCCGAATGCCAATGCTATCCTCGTTTTTTCATACTTAGGTTATCAAACGGTTGAAATGAAAGTAGACCGTACGAAACCGATGGTAGTGAAAATGGTGGAAGAAACCAAGTCGCTCAGCGAAGTCATGGTAATCGGTTATCAGGATGTGAGAAAACGTGACCTTACCGGATCGGTTGCAAAAGCCAATATAGAGGATATGCTCAAGGCACCCGTTGCGAGTTTCGATCAGGCGCTTTCGGGACGTATTGCCGGTGTGAATGTAAGTTCAGGCGAAGGTACGCCGGGTGGAACCATGAATATCGTGATTCGCGGTAAAAACTCGCTGACGCAGGATAACTCACCTTTGTTTATCATTGATGGTTTTCCTGTGGAAGACCCTGCAGCTGGTAGTTCCGTTAATCCCAACGACATCGAATCGATTGATGTGTTGAAAGATGCATCGGCTACCGCAATTTACGGAGCACGTGGCGCCAATGGCGTAATCATCATTACAACCAAAAAGGGAACTGTAGGCGAACCTTCTATCAGTTATGACGGTTCGTTTGGTGTGCAACGCGTGATTCGCACCATCCCGATGATGGATGCTTATGAATTTGTACGTTTGCAGAATGAAATATGGACGCCTGCCCAGATGAGTGGAGATAATGGTTACTTCAAAACTTACGAAGGCAAAACATACGGTCTCGAAGATTATAGGAATGTAGAACAGTACAACTGGCAGGACATGATCCTACGGGATGCTTTTCAGCAGAATCACAGTTTGTCTTTGACCGGAGGAACTGCCGGTAACCGTTATAATGCTTCTTTTTCCTACTATGATCAGGATGGTATTGTGTTGGCATCTAACTACAACAGAATTCAGGGGCGTTTGGGAACTACCATTCGTCGAAATAAATTGAATATAAACCTTACTACAAACTATTCCCGAGCAACACAACAGGGTAGTTCTCCATCACAGTCGCAATACAGCGGTATGAATAACCTGTTTTACAGTGTGTGGGGATATCGTCCCGTAACGCAACCGGGTGTAAGTATTACTTCTCTGTTAGACAATGCAACGGATGATGGAGTGGATCCAACCAATGACTATCGTTTCAATCCCATCATGTCGCTTAATAACGAGCATCGTAAAAACGTGACTGCCTATAATCAGTACAATGGTTTTCTTGAATATGAATTTACTAAAGGACTCAAATTAAAGGTATCGGGTGGTTATACGATCGATAATCGTAGAAATGAAACTTTTAATAATTCAAAAACCCGTTACGGGTCTCCAATCTCCAACGATAAGGTGAACGCTACTTTTGCTACTTCAGAACGTAAAACATGGTTGAATGAAAATATCCTTACATATCAGGTTGACTTTGACAGGAAGCATTTTATCAACGCGCTTGCCGGGGTTACTATGCAGGAATCGGTTTATGAATTCAACAGCATGAAAACCATCAATATTCCTAATGAAACATTGGGTATGGCTGGTATGTGGCAGGGTACTCCCAATCAGTTGTTGTCGTCGAAGTCAGAGTGGAGCATGTTGTCGTATTTAGCTCGTTTTAATTACAACTATCAATCGAAGTATTATTTTACTGCTTCCTTCCGTGCCGATGGTTCTTCCAAATTTTCTAAAAAGAACCGCTATGGATACTTCCCTTCCACATCAATTGCATGGAATTTTACGGAAGAAGAATTCATGAAAGAATACAGCTATATCCTGAATTCGGGTAAATTGCGTTTGAGCTGGGGTGCTACCGGAAATAACCGGGTAGGAGATTATGATACTTATGCGCTGCTTGAGTTGTTACAGGCATCAAGAGGTAATTTTAGCGGGATAGGTGATGTTGTTCATGGTATATATCCATTTAATAATACAATTAATTCGATTGGAGCTGTGCCGACTAATTTAGCAAATCCTGATCTGAAGTGGGAAACAACAACCCAATCCAATATCGGTGTTGATTTTTCATTTCTAAAAGACCGGATTAATTTTACTTTCGACTGGTACGATAAAATTACTTCAGACTTGTTGCTATTGGCAACTTTGCCTACTTCCTCGGGATATGGCAGCGCCATGAAGAACATTGGTAAAGTAAGAAATCAGGGTATTGAATTTACTATAAACACAACCAACATCAAAACACGTGATTTCAGTTGGTCGACAAACTTTAATATCGGTTTCAATAAGAATAAAGTGCTTGAACTGACAGAAAATCAATTGTCTATGCAGACAAATGGTTATTTCGACCAGAATTTTACTTCATCGAATTATATTGCCAAGATTGGTTATCCCATTGGAATGATGTATGGCTATATTTATGAAGGAACCTATAAATTGGATGATTTTACTACAGACGGAACTAATTACTATTTAAAGCCCGGTGTACCTTACTATACAGCAGAAAATAACACGCAACCGGGTTTCCCGCGTTATGCTGATTTAAATGAGGATGGAATTATTGACACGAACGACCAAACTTTCATAGGCAGGGGGGAACCTGTGCATATTGGTGGATTCACCAATAATTTTGAATACAAAGGTTTCGATCTGAGTATTTTCTTCCAGTGGTCAGCCGGTTCAGATCTGCTGAATGCCAACAAACTGATGTTCGAGACTGGTTACAACAAAAGAAAAGACCTGAATCAATATGCTTCTTTTATCGACAGATGGACTTTTGATAATCAGGATAGTAATATCCCAAGAGTAAGCGCTTCGTCTTCAAATAATCTTTTCTCAACCCGTTTGATCGAAGATGGTTCTTATTTGAGATTAAAAACGCTTTCTGTAGGTTATACTTTTGATAAAAAACTGATTAATAAACTCAAGCTGAAAAAGGCCAGAATTTATGTCTCAGCCCAGAATATACTGACGCTGACAAAATACAGCGGGTATGATCCGGAGGTTTCAATTCGTAATTCTGCCCTTACACCGGGACTCGATTTCTCGGCATATCCAAGGGCTATGTCTATCAACATGGGGCTTAATCTTAACTTCTAAAAAATTGAAACGTATGAAAGCAATAAATAAAATAATGAAGCAATCTGTCGGTATAACTGCAAAAGTGTTGTTCCTTACTGTTTTGATTTTTCAGTTCTCATCTTGTTCTGATTTTCTGGAAAAAGAACCGCATACAGCTACAACCGAAACGTACTTTAATAATGAATCGGATTTGGAGTCGTTCCTGACAGGTGTTTACAGTCCTATTATGCAGGAGCATTTCTATGGTAATAATTATCCCTTGTACAATGCAGGAGGTGATGATTTGACTTTTTTTCAACGTGCCAACTCCACTTCGAGTATGATATGTGCGAATGCCAGTAGCAGTAATGCTTATATCAGTACGTTCTGGCGTATTTTGTATGAAGGTATCAACCGGGCTAATATCCTGCTTGAAAATATAGACCGTAACTCTTCTATTCCACAGGTTTTTAGAGACAGGGTGCGTGCTGAGGCTATGTTCCTGCGTTCTTTCTACTATTTTAACCTGGTTCAGGGTTGGGGAGATGTGCCGCTCAGACTTGAATCTACCAAAGCTGTGGTTGGTTTGAGTGCTCCGAGAACAGACAAACAACTTATTTACGATACTTTAATTACTGATATCGTGAATTCAATTCCATATCTTTATAAATCAACTGATATACCTTATACGGGCAGGGTGACTCAATCTGCAGCAAAAGGTATATTGGCGCGTATTTATCTTTTCCGCGCCGGTGAACATTTCCGCGATAAAACAGGTCCGGATGCTAACAGACAGTTTTATTTCTCGGAAGCCCGTCGCTGGGCGCTCGAAGTGAAAGAAAGCGCGATACATGGATTGGTAACTCCATACAGCAGGGTGTTTATGGATTTAAGTGAAGACAAATACAATAGTACCGGTGTGCTGGAAAGTATATGGGAAGCAGAAGAAGCAGGTAACAGAGGAACGGTTGAACAGGCTGCCGGTCGCATTGGTAATACAGTTGGTTTTGGGAGTCAGAATGATTATTCTTCCAGCACTCAATTTAAAAATCAAATGGGGATGACCAATCCGGGATACAGTTATAAATTTGCCTACGGATCTCTGAAATTATACGAGATGTTTGAATCGGAAGGCGATACTGCACGTGGTGACTGGAACATTGCCAATTATGAATACACCTTTGAGTCTACCGGTGATAAAAAAGTGACTGGCAGAAGGTATTATTACGGCAAAAAACGACCCGGGATTACTGCACCTGAAGGATTTACCTATATTGAAGAAGCGCAAACAACCAGTGATAGAAACAAAACCCGCTGTGCTGCCAAATACCGCAGGGAACATGAGGTGGTGGGACCGAAAAATAAAAACTATACACCAATTAATTTCCCGATTTTACGCTACAGTGATGTGTTACTCATGATTGCGGAAGCTGACAATGAACTGACTGCTGTACCTTCGGATCTGGCTTATGAATGTTTAGATGCTGTAAGAACCCGAGCCGGTATAGCAACCCTTGCCGGAAGTAGTCTTACTAAAGAACAGTTCCGTAACGTCATCAAAAAAGAGCGTGCCATGGAATTGTGTTTTGAGGCCGTGCGTCGCTGGGATTTAATTCGATGGGGTGATTTCTATACCGAAATGAGAAATATGCAATCCTATGTAAATCAGGATGGGTGGGGTAGCGGTTTTAAATATGCTGCCGACTATTATAACGTTTCTGAAGCATATAACTATTTCCCGATTCCGGATATTGAAATGTCGGTAAACAAGCTTATTACAAGTAACAATACGGGTTGGTAACAGCTTATGATTAAAGTCATGAAAATTATGAAAACATATAAATTCATTTTTACAATCATTGCACTTCTGGGGCTTATTGCCTGTGAGGATGTGATGGAGCAAAAGGTCGATTTTGATGTGAAAGTGGCATCAGCTGATTATTTGCAGTTTACTGATACGGCCATTATCGCACCGGCAGGAAGCAAAATTACCTTTGATTTCGAAGGAGAACCGGATTTTATTTCTTTCTCCTACGAACGTTTTCTGCCAACCAATGCCACGCTGAAATTCTCTACACAAGCTGCCTGGGGAACGCATGTCGAAAATACACTTCAGGTGTTTATTTCGGATAGTTTCGATGGACTCTCATACAAACTGGTTTATAATGCAGTTGATTCGGTTTATGTGCCGGAGTTTGATTTCAATAGTGATTCAACTAAAGTGTCGACACATAACTGGACGAATATTTCTACACTAAGCAATTTACCAATTGCTGCCAATCAAAAGCGGGATGCGGTTATCCCCATCAATGAGTACAGAGGAAAAAATCTGGTCATCGCTTTCAGGTATAAAACCGAATATGCCCCCGATTGGCAACCTTTGTGGAGTATCACGGATTTATTAATTGAGAATACACGAATCACGGATGATTCTAACGTAAGCACTTACCTGGCAGCGACCATGGGCTTCACCCCTTTCGATATACTCAACAGGGCAAATCCCTATCGAAATGAGAGTGTTTCGGGTAGCTGGAGCACCGCCAATCCTGCTGCCATGCAAATCAGGCAAACAGCCCGCAATAACGCGCTGAATGAAGACTGGCTGATTTCCAAATCAATTGCAGTACCACTGGGACTTACTGAAAATTTTGATCCAACAGGAGTGAAAAACACAACCAAGTTGGTGGATAGTTATTCCTATATCTTTGATAATATCGGGGAATATGTGGTTAGTTTCAAAGCTTCCAATTATAATTACAAATTTCACGATTCAGTAACAAAAACGATCAGGCTAATTATAACCGAATAATATATTTCAATTACCATGAAGTTCAAACTGTCTATATTCTTTTTATTGCTAATATCATTATCCTTATTTGCACAGCAATACAGCTTCGACTCGGGAACAGTTGCTCCATTTCAGCCTGCTGAATCGGGTAAGTCTCAGTTGTCGATTGTAAATGTGCCCTACAAGGATGGTAATGCTGCATTGAAGTGGAACTGGACAGCCCCGACTGATATCGTAATTGATTATCAGGTTACACTTAAAAATTTCAGAGACGGTGTGATTTTCTGGGTGTACAATGAAGTTCCCCGGACGACTCCCCTTATTGGTGAGTTTAGGGATGCCTCGAACAATGTCAGGTATACTTTCAACTTCGGGCTGAACTTCAAAGGATGGCGTATCTGTCGCATTGGCAGCCGCTATATGTCGGGCAACAAATCGGTAAGTACAAATTTAAAATTGCATCTGCTAACTCCATCCGGTGTAAGTCAGGGCAGTTTGTTTATCGATCGTTTTTCTTTTGTTGCTGATGTGAACTATCAGAATGCACCGGATGCACAACAACCAAATAATACGGAAGCAAACTACATCAATCACTGGAATTCTTTGTGGAAATGGGAAAGTGAACTGACCTATGATTTACCTTTACCGGCAGATTTGAATGGGACTCAACTTGCTTCTTTGCAAACAGTTGAACAGGGAATTGTTAAGAGGCTTCCGCAAGCAGCCAATACATCGGTTATTGCTAATGCAAAGGCTCAATTTACCAATTGCGGTATTCGTAAAGAAGGAAATTATTGGGTAGGAACACCGCTCGTGGTTAAAGCTGATAAAACATCATCCGATATCGCCTTAGCTGAGCTTGGTTCGATGATGTACGGATTGGCGCTTGATGCAGTCTATAATGGCAACCAAACTTCAGCTCAACAATACATTGACTTATGGGATTTTGCCCATGATCAGGGTTTTACTTATGGAAGTGCCATGGGTAATAATCATCACTATGGTTATGAAACCAAACAGATATTTCTTTCAGCTTATTTGATGAAAGAAAGCTTGAAGTCGTCAGCAAGAATCAATGATGTGGCAGCTACGCTCTCTTTCTGGAGCGGACTTCCTGAAAGCAGGAGAGTATTTGATCAGACCCGTGAAGGAGTGGTGGATTCATGGAATACCTTGTTGTTTTCCCGGCTGATTTCAGCCATGTTGATACAGGATTTGCCACAGCAATACAGGGCAGTTCAGTCTTTGGTGCGTTGGGTGGATACTTCTCTGGCGTTTACACCCGGGAATTTGGGCGGACTGAAACCGGATGGTACTATATTTCATCATGCGGGACATTATCCGGCTTATGGGATTGGCGGTTTTAGTGGATTGGGTGATTTTACATCCACCCTGCCCGGATCTGAATTCAATCTTACGATTTCAGCACGTCAAAATTTGGCTGAGGCTCTTTTTGCCATGTCACGTTATACGCATCTGACTGATTGGTCGATTGGCATGTCGGGTCGCCACCCGCACGATGGTGGTATGCCTGCCGGTGTTATTGAGTCATTTGGTCTGTTGTCCTTACTCGGAGGTGTGTATAATACAAATGAAAGCATTGATTCTAAGTTAGCTGGTGAATACCTGCGTTTACAGACTGAGAATACGGCGCTTAAACAACAATTGTCTTCATTTACTACAGCAGCTGTGCCTTCAGGTTTCTATGTATACAATCATGCTGCTGCCGGAGTGCATCGTTTTGGGAATAGTATGGTGACCATCAAAGGATATAACAGCGATGTGTGGGGTTCTGAAATATACACCAACGATAATCGCTACGGACGTTACCAGAGTTATGGCGCTGTGGAGATTTTCAATGAAGGTACCCCTGTCAGCAGAAGTAACAGTCGTTTTAATGAAGCCGGGTGGGACTGGAACCGCTTACCGGGGACAACAACCATTCACTTACCATTAAATTTATTGGAAAGTCCGGTTACATCCACCCTGATGGCGCGTTCGAAGGAAGATTTCGCCGGGGCTTCTTCCTTGCTGGGTGAGTTTGGCGTGTTCGGTATGAAACTCAGGGAGGAGAACCTCATCAACAATACAAATTATACCCGCGATTTTCGGGCACGCAAATCAGTTTTTGCTTTCGGGAAAAGATTGGTCTGCACAGGTACCGGCATCAGTAATTCCAATGTGAATTATCCTACTGAAACGACCTTGTATCAGCAAACGATCAATACGACTACTGACAGGATGTCGGTAAACGGCACTTTTTATGATGCAACCGGTTATAGCTTCGATACACAAACCCCTGTTAATACTACTGTTGTAAGCGACCTGAGTGGAAATTATTATCGTGTAGCTTCTCAAAGCAGGATCATAATGGAAGGAAAAGAGCAGGTTTCCAAACACAATAAAACCCGTGCCGAAACTAAGGGAAATTTCCTCACAGCACGCATTGATCATGGTAAAAACCCCGCCGATGCGGCTTATGAATACATGATCATGCTGAAACCAACACCTGCTGAACAAAGGAGGTGGAGTAATGATCCGGGGTACCGGGTTTTACAGGCCGACAATCAGGCGCATGTGTTACACGATACCATCAGTGGCGTAAGGGCTTATGTCAGTTTTGAGACGACATCTTTTAGCTCAGGATTAGTCCGCAGTGTTGATGCCGAAACATTGTTGATGTTTAAACATCAGGATGATAACAATATTACATTAAGTGTTTGTGACCCATCGCTTCGGTTGCCTGTAAAAACGAATAACAGTGATAATACTACATTGAATGGGGTTCCTGTTACACGCGAAATACTGTTGGATGGCAACTGGCAGTTGAAACAAGCCAATTCAAAAGTAAATGTGTCACAACAAAATAATCAGACCGTACTGTCGGTGACTTGCCAACTTGGAATTCCGGTTGAATTTGAATTGAAAAAACTGGAAACATCAGTAAAAAATATACTTAACAGTGATTTGAAAATAATCACCCGTGACAACCACATTGAAATCAATGGACTGACAGCTGCTGTATCTGTATTCGATGTCACAGGTAAATTACTGGCTTTTAAAAGTAATTTATCAGAAAAAAAAACATTCTTTTTGAACGAAGGAAAATTATATATGTTGCTGGCTTACCTGCCCGATAACAGTATGTTAACCCATAAATTTTATTTGTAATCAGGAAAAATACGATTCATGTTTAAAAGAAAAACCATATACCTGCTTGTATCACTGTTGGCTTTTTCAGCATTAACAGCACAAACATTCAATTTTGAAGAAACAACCGTTCCTTCAGGATGGACTGTTATTAGTGGTGGGAGCTTATCTTTAACAACTGAACACTACAAGGAAGGAGTTCAGAGTCTTTGCTGGGAGACCAACGGTGCAGCCATGTTGACGGTAACTTTTCCTACTTACACGGCATCAACCGGTAATTCGGCTTATCTGCAGATTTATACGCCACAGATAACAAACGATACGTTGATAGTTGAATTTTTAAACAGCAGCAATGTGCGTCGTACTGCTAATTATCTGCTGAACTACAAAGGATGGCGTGAATTCAACAGGGCATATACCGAATATGTAAGCAGTATTTCATTTACAGTGACGTCAGTACGTATGACACTGAAACCGGCATCAGCAGGAAACCGGAAAATATATTTTGATCAGATAAACTTAAATCAAAGTACTGCTGCTATGCGTATTATGGGTAGTCAATGGTTGCTCGATAAACAGTTTTTTACAGCTAATAACAATCAGTTAAATCTCTTCGCTAATCCGGTTGATATATCAGTGGTAAGTCCGAATGCAGGGGAGTTGACAGCGCTGACCGCACTGAGAAACGAACTGAAACGAACTCCTGCACCGGGAACTACCACCAACCTGAATCTGGCCAAAAGCTTTGCTACAGGTATGAATATCACACGTAATCCCGATGGAACCGTGCGTGGTAATATCATGGATATGTCGGCTACTGCACTTACTACGTCGGTAGTAACAGATTATGTAACTAAGCTTGAAATATTGGCTGCTGAAGGTTTGAAAGATACTCCTACACTGACCTTGTTTCGCGATTTACTCGATCATTTGATGGATCAGGGATTGGCAGAAGGTGTCAGTTTTTCCATTCGTTCGAATGATTATACGGCTTCCCGTAATATCCCTTCGAAATTATTAAACCTGCTTCCTGCCTGCACGCCTGAACAACAGGAGGAAATATTAAAGCTGGTCCGTTGGATTTCATATTATGGCATGTTGTACGAACCGGAAAGCACCTATCTTCAATCACTCAATTCGGATGTAGTCTATCTATATTTGCCTCACATGATGGGTGTTGCACTTTTTCAGCAGGATGATGCAGTGGCGGTACGTGAATTAAAAGCTTTCAAAAGATTTTTAGAAAGAAATACGGAGTATGTACCGGGTGGAGGAGATGTGTTGAAGCCTGACGGAACCGGTTTTCACCATGCGACGCATTACAATAATTACATGTATTCCTATCAAACCTGGGCGGAATATATCAATTACCTGAAAGGTTCTCCTTTCAGAATTAGTCAGGCTGCCTACGAAAGATTCAAAAAAGCTGTATTAGCTAAATATACGATGGCCACACTGGATTTGAATAATACCCGTCATTATGCCAACACACTGGCAGGCAGAAATCCATTTGCATCAGGCTTACAGGTGTTCTTTTCCCGTAGTTTGTTTGAAAGCCTGATAGAAACGGGTGGTGACATTTTGGGGACAACGATAGATGAGGAACTGGCTGGCGCTTACAACTATTTCTTTAAATCAACGAAATACAGTGTGCCTGAAAGAAGTTCTGAAGGTTTTCATCAGTTTAACTACAGCCCGATGGGCATTTACCGGAAGGCTAACTGGGTGGCTACCATGCGTGCTCCGACAACCAAATTCTGGAGTGCTGAAATATACAGCGGAGAAAACCGTTTCGGTCGATACCAGGGACATGGTGCGTTAGAAATCACCTACAGTGGCACCGTGGCAAACAGCGGATATCCCGGTAATGGTACCGGTGGGGGTTGGGACTGGAATGTAGTGCCGGGAACAACAACGGTGCATTACACTTCCTGGCAGGAAATGATGCCGAATAAAAACACCACCGATCGTTTTGATCAATATACCAAAACAAAAAACTTTTCCGGTGCTTTGTCATGGGGAGATTGTGGCATCTTTGCGACCGATTTCGATCAGGGTGATACCTGGGGAAGTCAGCGCTTTACGCCCACCAATCTGGTGTTTAAAAAGTCGATGTATGCTTTTGATAATTTGATTATCAGCTTAGGAAGTGATATCACTTCGTCGGGGACATACAGTACATCGATGATAACTGCGACCAATTTGTTCCAAAACCTGATTTCATCGGCAAGCGGTGCTATGATACTAAATGGCGCTGAGATTGCTCGTCCGAATACAATTACCCTGCCATCGGGACAGGATAACTGGATGCTTACGCCACAGGGAACCGGTTATTTCATTCCGCAGGGAAATGATGAAATCAAATTAATTCACGACACACAAAAGTCGCCTTACGAAACCGGAAGCGACTATGCATCGCCTGTAACATCTGCCAATGCTGCGAAAGCTTATATCAATCATGGTGTAAAACCTACCGGCAAGAAGTACAGTTTTGTGGTCGTACCGGGAACTACCGGTGCAGCGATGCAGAATCTGTCGGCTCAGATGGCTAATAATGGTGGATCTGTTTACCAAATTCACAAACAGGATCAATATCTGCATGCGCTGACTTACTTACCCCAAAATATAACAGCATATACCTTTTTCGGTGCAAGTTTTAACCTGACATTCGGTTTGGTGAAATCTTCTACGGGCGAACATCTTTTGATGCACCGTCCTGATGAAGTAACAGGTCGTCAGTATTTTGCTGCTTCAAATCCCAATCTGAAACCGGTTAATGATGCGATTTTTGGTTGGAAGTCATCAACATCTCAGGCTACACTGACTATTTCGGGAGAATGGCTGCCATTGCAGGAGTCTGATGGAGTGCAATTTCATGCTCCGTCGAATGGAGAAACACAGCTTACGCTGACTTTCAAAGAGGGTGAACCGATTTATTTTGCACTGAAACGACCGGATGATACAGGTTTGGATATCACTACCCAAAACGATTGGATACGGTTTGGACGTAACAATGATTATTTA
Organism: Paludibacter sp.; assembly: GCA_024710005.1. Taxonomy (GTDB): domain Bacteria; phylum Bacteroidota; class Bacteroidia; order Bacteroidales; family Paludibacteraceae; genus Paludibacter. The sequence goes on from JANJVQ010000010.1 coordinate 82,878, forward strand.
TGGCTGATTCCTTCAGCAGATTTGGGTGCGGATACCATTGTGACCATTTATTCTTCGGTTGGAGAAATCATGTACCAGAGTAATATCAATACAGGCAGAGAACCTTATGCCATTCCTGTGTCAGATCTTGGGAAAGGAATGTATATCTGTAAAGTTAAGGTGCCGGGAAACAAAACAGCAACATTTAAATGGGTCAAATAAAATTGAATAACAATAATTAATTAAATATATGAAACAGGGTTTATTGACTTTAGGTCTCGGAGTAATGCTATTCAGTGCTTGTCATAAGCAGGATGCAGGATGTAATCAGGACAACATCATCAGCGACAATGTTAAATTTGCGACACAGCAAATTGGTCGACAGGTGAGTATAATTGAAGAAGATAGCGGGAAAATTCTCAACCCGCGCACGATTAAATGTGATAAAATTAAATATGTAAAGATTGAAGACTGGACCAGTGGTTTCTTTCCGGGCACCATGTGGTATATGTATGAACTTACCGGAGATGAGAAATGGAAGAATCTGGGCGTGAAATATACAGAAGATCTTGATTCGGTTAAATACCTGACCTGGCATCACGATGTAGGTTTTATGATTAACTCCAGTTATGGTAACGCTTACCGTATAACAAAAAATGATGCATACAAGGATGTGATGGTTGAGGCTGCAAAATCACTCTCAACCCGTTTTCGCCCTATACCCGGAGTTATTCAATCCTGGGATGAAGACCGGGGCTGGCAGGGTAAACGAGGCTGGATGTGTCCGGTGATTATCGATAATATGATGAATCTGGAACTTTTATTCGAAGCTACCCGCATTTCCGGAGATTCTTCCTTTTATCAAATGGCAGTCAGTCATGCGGATGTTACACTCGAAAATCATTTCAGAAGTGATTATAGTTCCTACCATGTGATTGATTATGATAAAATTAAAGGTGGTGTTCGCCATAAACACACTGCGCAGGGATACGCCCACGAATCAGCATGGGCAAGGGGACAGGCATGGGCAATTTATGGATTTGCCGTTTGTTATCGTGAAACAAAAGATCCACGTTACTTAACGCTCACCGATAATATATACAAATATCTGTTCACGCATAAAAACATGCCCGAAGACCTTGTTCCATACTGGGATTTTGATGCACCCCATATTCCGAACGAGCCCCGTGATGCTTCGGCAGCTGCCATTATCGCTTCAGCTTTATATGAATTGAGTACCTTTGATCGTCCCGAGTATAAAGAGACTGCTGATAAAATTATTGCATCCTTGTCTTCACCGGCTTACCGTGCTATCCTGGGTACAAATGGTAATTTCCTGCTGATGCACTCAGTAGGTAGTATTCCACACGGCCACGAAATAGATGTGCCACTCAATTACGCCGATTATTATTTCTTAGAAGCGCTGCTCCGCAAACAAACAATCGAGAAATAGCTATTAGTTATTCGCTATTCACTATTCATTAAAGAAAATGAACCGTATTACCCTCATCATAATGCTGGTTCTGGGCTTTGTGTCTGTTAACGGACTGTTTTCTCAGGTGAATGAATTTACTCATCCATTCATCCTTTCATTCGAGAAAGGCATTCAACCCGTTCTGGCAGAGCCCGGTTCTGTTGTATCTGTTTCCGGTAAGCATTTCAAACATGGAAAGCAAAGTTTGCACTGGCAATGGAACAATTCAGGTGATTCGTGGCGGATAAAACAAGCGGTTCCCTATGCACCGGTTAATCCGCACAACGATAATTCGGTGGCTACTTTTGTTTTTTGGGTTTATGCCCCACAAACCTATACAGATGGAAAACTGATTTTTAGTTTTTATAAAGAAGATGAACTATGTTCCTGGTTTGAATACAAACTTGGGTTTCAGGGATGGAGTGGTGCCTGGGTGGCCTTCGACCGGGATATGCAGGGAAATCCGCAGGAAGGTATGGATGAACTGCGTGTTAGGGTAGAAGGAGCCAAAAATGGAACATTGTATTTCGATCACATCATTTTGTCTTCTTTTCAGGATGTCCGTCATCATACGGCTGATTTCCAGGCGCCTTTCATCAATGCCGGGACTACCAATCACTGGCTGACATTACTGGAATCCTGGCAGAAAAAATGTGACCTTCCATTGCCGGATGAAATTACTGCACAACAAATCTCAGATATCCGTATAATAGAAAACAGGTTGGTTACCATTCTGATGAACAGAACTAAACCGGTTTCATTGGCGCAACTGACAAAAAAATATAAGCTGTATCAGGTTCGTTATCATCAGGATAGTAGTATAAGCGGATTACCCGTTTTTTTTGAGCGCTATGGAGAAACCTATGAGCGTATGGGAGCAATCCGCTATAATTTGCTTTATGACAATGAAATGGGGTTAAGTAAGCTGAATAAGCTGATGTTCGACATGGCTGTCACATATCGAAATACTTCCGATAAAGAAGACAAAGAAACCATTGCCGGCATGTATATCAACCTGATGCGCCACATGCTTGATCAGGGATTCAGAGCCGGCAGCGCCATGGGTACCTTGCATCACCTGGGTTACAGCATGCGTTTGTATTATGCATCGGCTTTGCTGATGCGTGATGTATTGATTCATAGTCAATTGGATGAATCGGTACAACAAGCTATGGAATGGTTTGCCGGTACAGGTGAAATCAAAACAAAACCAACGATATCGGGGATGGATGTAGATGCGTTTAATACATCGCTGACTGGTCGTTTGGCAAGTATCCTGATGAAAGCAGATTCACCTGAAAAAATACGATACCTGAGAGCATTTACCCGGTGGGTGAATAACGGACTTCAGTATGCTGACGGTACACTGGGAACATTCAAGGTTGATGGCACCATGTTTCATCACCGGCACAACTATCCCGCGTATGCAGTCGGCGGACTTGAAGGCGCTGTGAATGCAACCTGGATACTGCATAATACTACTTTTGCCATTGAAAAATCCGGTCACGAGAACCTGAAAAATGCGCTACTGGCCATGCGTTATTATTGTAACTTGCTAACCTGGCCATTATCACTTTCGGGTCGTCACCCGGATGGACAAGGTCAGCTAATTCCGGGACATTACGCCCGCCTGGCCTTGTCGGGAACACCCGACGGAAAAGCCGTTGTTGATAAGGAAATGGCTGCTGCCTATCTCAGGCTTATTCAGGATTCGGTAACCCCGGATGCACGGGAATTTCGCAAAATGGGTGTTTCTCCTGAAAAATCACCGGAAGGAAACCGTGCTTTTCCTTATTCTTCCATGTTGGTTCACAGGCGTGAAAATTGGATGGTTACCGCTATGGGGCACAGCCGTTATGTATGGGCTACAGAAACTTATCAGGGGGCGAATCTGTATGGCAGATACCTGAACCACGGAAATCTGCAAATCATGGCAACGGGTAATCCAGTCTCTAATTTTGGTTCAGGATTCAAACAGGAAGGTTGGGACTGGAATCATTTCCCCGGCACAACTGCGACTGAACTTCCCATGAAAGAACTACGGGCAGATATTAAAAACTTAGATGCCGATTCCGGATATGAAGAGTTACTTTTATCCGATGAAGCATTTGCCGGCCCCATCAGCATAGGTAACAAAAATGGCGCTTATGCCATGAAACTGCATGAACACGATAAGTACAATGGTTCCTTGCGTGCCCGCAAATCGTTTTTCTTTTTCGATAACCGGGTCATTGCACTGGGAAGTAATATTCGTTCCGATTTACCTGAAAATGA